>CAZGWH010000007.1:23012-57611 GCA_964529325.1 uncultured bacterium
ATTGTAGATGCTGCTTTTCCGCTTAATTGTTGATAAATAATTGCCTTTACTAATTCTTCAAATGGATTAGATTTTTTTTCGAGTTCTATGATTCCAAATTTATCGATAATTTTTTCAAACCGATTATCTAATTTTATTAATTTTTCTACTGGTAATTTCATAATGTTTCAAATTCTTTCACTTTATTGATATGTAAAGAGTGTAAATAATTGTAAAATATAGCTTCTGAATAACGATAAAATTAATAACAATGACAGTAAAATCTTTAAAATTATTTTTGACAAAATTAATTGATTATGCAGGACTTTTTCCACCTGCAAAATTGCAATTAAAACCCGCACTACATAATTATATTAATGATATAAAATGCTCTGATAAATGGATGTTATCCCAATTTATTCTTCCATTAATCAATCTAAATAATATTTCTGATGGAATGATGAATGGGTTTAGTCGAAAATTTCCATTAAAATTATCATTATTATCAAATGAATTAGGTCTTGATATTAATCAATTAATTCTGTTTAAAGATAAATATAATGATAAAGTTGAATTTTCAGGGTTAGAATCACGAATACTTGATATTTATTCTTTTCATTCTATATTAGAAAAAACGAATAAAGTACAAAATAAAAACCAATTAGGTATGTCATCCTTTTTTGAATTACCCACTCAAGAAAATTGGATTGATAAAATGAATAAGTCTGTTGAAATAATTACGGAGTTTAATATAAATCATAATTCAAATTTTGGGTTTAAATTAAGGTGTGGGGGAGTTGAACCAGATATGTTTCCATCTCCAGAAAATATTGCTGAAACTATTATTATATGTATCCAAAATCAAATTCCAATGAAATTTACAGCAGGATTACATCATCCAATTCGACATTATAATGATTCCGTGCAAACTAAAATGTTTGGTTTCTTTAATATATTTATCGGTGGAATGCTTGCAAAAAAATATAGGTTTAGTCGTGTTGAATTAATTGAGGCATTAATAGATGAATCATCCAATAATTTTAAGTTTGAAGAAGAAGGATTATCTTGGAAAAAATTTAATTTATCAAATAAAGAAATAAAACAATTTCGAGAAAATGATTTTATATCATACGGAAGTTGTAGTTTTAACGAACCACGAGAAGATTTAACAAAATTAGGAATTTTTTAATGAAATCATTTATTGAATATAATATAGAAAGCCATTTTCCAATTCAAAACTTACCTTATGGGATTTTTAGTAGTCATGAAAATTCAAAAAAGAGAGCTGGAATTGCAATTGGAGAATTTGTTTTAGATTTAGCTCAGCTTGAAGAAAATGGATTATTAAATTCAAATTATTTTAGTAATTCAACTTTAAATTCTTTTATGAGTGCAGGAAGAAAAGAATGGTCTAGAGTAAGAATTCAAGTTCAAAAATTATTATTTTATGCAAATCCGACTTTACGAGATAATTCTACATTAAGAGAAAAAGTATTTTATAAACAAATAGATGTTACGATGTATATCCCTGCAAATATTGGAGACTACACGGATTTTTATTCGTCTAAAAACCATGCTACAAATGTGGGTGCTATGTTTAGAGATCCTGAAAATGCATTATTACCCAATTGGCTTCATTTACCTGTGGGTTATCATGGAAGATCAAGTTCAATCGTAATGAGTGGAACCGATATTCACAGACCAACAGGACAAACAATGCCAATTGGAGCTGATTACCCTGTTTTTGGTCCATGTAAATTAATGGACTTTGAGTTGGAAATGGGTTGTTTTGTCGGTTCTGGGAATAATTTAGGTGAACCGATTTCTATTGAAAATGCAAGTGAACATTTATTTGGCTTAGTATTAGTGAATGATTGGAGTGCGAGAGATATTCAAAAATGGGAATATGTACCATTAGGTCCATTTTTAGCCAAAAACCTTGCGACTTCTATTTCACCATGGATTATTCCATTTGAAGCATTAGATGAGTTTAGAATTGAAAATCCAATTCAGGAGAATCCATCTCCATTACCCTATTTACAAAGTAATGATAAATGGACTTTTGATATGAAATTAGAAGTACACATTAAAACTGAAAAAATGGAAAACCCAGAGACAATTTGTAATTCTAATTATAAATATATGTACTGGAATCTTGCGCAACAATTAGCACATCATACAATTACCGGTTGCAATATGAACCCTGGAGATATGTTTGCAAGTGGAACAATTAGTGGTGAAGAACCTGGCTCTTATGGTTCTATGTTGGAATTAGCTTGGAAAGGGACAAAGCCAATTCAATTGTCAAATGGAGAAAATCGAAAATTTATTAATGATAATGATGAAATAATAATGACAGGTTATGCTCAAGGAAATGGGTATAGAGTTGGATTTGGTGAGGTCAAAGGAAAAATATTATCTGCGAAATAATTAATTAATAATGAAGTATAATTTTGGATAAATAGAATGAAAAATAATTTTTAATTTTAAAGAATAAAAAGGAAAGAATATGAGTAATTTTTTAATTATTATGTTAATACCGTTAGTTATGTTTTCTCAAAATGAAGTGTGTTTTGAAGTTGAATTAAATAATTCAAATGATATTGCTTTGAGTAGTTTTACAAAATTTGTCAATGTATTAGATTGTTTTAATGTATATGCCGAATCCCAAATATCAGATGAAAAACTACTTCATGTTGCTTCAGTTTCTGCAGAATTATTAGATAATAATGAAGATGGAATTGTTGATGACCCTGATGTTGAAGCATCATTAATTGCTTTAAATACAATGATGCCTGTATTTAATTCTGAATGGTCTGCAGGACTAGATAATGTATTTGATTATTATGATGGTTGCTTAGGAGCTGAATTATACCGTAATGAAATTGATCCATCTCAGCCGGGGCATTGGGGTGATGATGCAACAGTAGAAGAAGTTTTGCATACAATAAATACATGTGGACAATTAGAAGTTTATCCTGAAGCATTTGGGTTAGCCCCTAATTCCTCACTGATGTCAGATGCTATGGATATTGCACGAGGAGGTCAATTCTTAAATATTCCAAATAATTACCCTGAAGAAGCATGGTATCATTATGATGACTATACTTGTGATTATGAATGCATGGCAATGGAATATTTATATTGGTGTATTGTTTCTGATATGGGAATATTAGATGATCCTCAAACTTGTAATGGAATTGATAATGAATGGGAACCATGTAGTCCAGAATTATTTGAATCAATCGATATTGCGATGTTTGAAATTGTAAATAATTTGGAATATAAATTACCTCAATTAGCACCTGATGGAAATTATTGTCCATCAAATATATTAAGTGGTGATATTAATTTAGATGGCATTATTAATATTTTAGATGTAATTCAATCAGTGAATATGGTATTAGGAAATTCAGAAATAAATTTAATTGCTGATTTAAACGATGATAGTCTTGTAAATGTTTTAGATGTGATATTAATTGTAAATATTATTTTACATTCATAGTTTTAAAAAAAAGGAAATTAATGAAAATATTTAGAAATATTTTAGCTGTAATTGTAGGCGTATTTTTTGGTGGAATTGTAAATATGGCAATAGTTACATTTGGGGGTGGATTAATCCCATTACCTGAAGGTGTAGATCCCAATGATATTGAAAGTATAAAGGCGAATATGCATTTGTATAAACCAATTCAATTTGCAATCCCATTTTTAGCCCATTCTTTTGGAACATTTATTGGGGCGATAATTGCATCATTTATCTCAGTTAATCAACATCGTATTTATGCGCTTAGTATTGGGTGTTTTTTTATTTTAGGAGGAATTACAATGGTGTCAATGTTACCATCTCCAATGTGGTTTAATATTTTGGATATTGGATTTGCATATATTCCAATGGCTTGGTTAGGTTGGAAAGTGAGTGGAAAAAAATAGCATAATTTTTTATTAAATTTAAGTTAATCAAATCAAAATGAAAATGAAAGGTTTGAAGAAATGAAGATTTTATTTTTATTAATAATATTATTGTCAAGCATTTTTGCTAAAATTGAAATTAGTGGTGATGCGCGTGTTCGTCCTCGATTGGATATAATTGAAACGGGCGAACCAACTTCCGATTCTGATGATTTTTATTTTTTATATCGAGCAAGATTAAATATAAATTCAGATATTGGAGACGGATATTTTTTCAATTCAAAATTAGGTAGTAATTCTCCTGCTGGATTTAAAAAAATGGGTAAAGGAGTAAAAGTTGAAGATGAAAATTATGATAATCAAGGCTTAGATTTTGTTGAATTATATTTTGGGTATAAAAAAGAAAAAAGTGGGTTATGGGGAGGACTTTTACCAATTAAACATAACTCAGCAATGGATATTCATTTTTACCCAAATAAATTGTTGGATATTCCTTGGGTGATTTGGAATAATAGTACTATTACTGGATTTGCAGGGTATCAACAATTTTCTAACCATAAATTTAATTGGTTTTTGTCTGTAGATAATCAAAGAGTTGATAATATTGATGGTACCAATATTGAGTTAAATGATGATTATACTTTTGGTATTAATTCTACTGTTAAAATTGGAGAGTTAAATTTTAATCCTCATTTATTATATGCAATTTCAGATGAAAATTCTGTTTCGCCAATTACTTTTGGTTCTGATTTTCACCTTCCGAATATAGGTGTGTTTACATCTTCATTATCATTTTTTAAATCAATGAATTCAAATTTAGAAAAGTATGAGATAGATCATTTTCGTTTTAAATTAAATGGAAAGATTAATGAAGGAATGTTGAATTTCTTTTTTGATATTGCAACAAAAAATCAAACCGAGGAGCCAGACAGGGTTTTAAAATATATATGGGCATCTTATAGTTATAAATGGTTTAATGGAGAATTTGGAGATATCGTATTAAGACCAACAATTCGAATTCAAAATGGTTCAATCACAAATGAAAACTATTTAAGAACAAAGTTTGAATTAACAATGGAAATTAGATTTAAATAGTAAGTTTAACCTAAAATTATTTAATTATTAAAATTTATTTAAAAATTCAATAATTCCATCGGTATCAGATTTCAATATACATCGATCTAATTTTGATTTAAGTTGATAATCATACATTGGATCATAATAATGTGTAAGTAAGTTATAAATCCAATTTTCATGTGATTTAAATGAATAATCAAAAAATGCTTTTTGTAATTGAATATTGATTTGTGAATATTGGTCAAACCCTAATCGTTTTCGAATATTAAATAAAGATTTTTGAAAAGTTTCCAAAAGAGTTTCTATTTTAATTCCTGCTTCCTGAGGTTTTAAAATGTATTCATAATGAATGTTTTTAATTCGTTCATCAATTGGTAAATCAATTATGACCATTTTTGATAATTGCATTTTTTTATGCCATATTTCAGGAATTGGCAATTTCCCAATTCGTCGAGATTCGTCCTCTAAAATTAAAACATTCCCTTGATGTTTTATATAGGTTGAAGCTAATTTGTTCTCAAAGTTTATTACTGTCGGTTGCTCATATGGAAATCCACCAAATGCCGACCCTCTATGATGTGCAATTCCTTCTAAATCAATTGCAGACTTTAGTTGTCTTAATATTTCAGTTTTTCCTGAACCCGTTCGTCCACCTAAAATAATCCACTCTTTATTATCATTTTCAACATCGTGTAAAATTTCTATTGAAGCATTTCGCAAGGCTTTATATCCACCATCAATAACGGGTATATTTATTCCAATTTCATTTAACCAAGATTTAGCAATTTCCGATCTTAATCCTCCTCTCATGCAATAGAGATTCGTATTTGGATTTTCTTTTATAAAATCTTTCCATAGTTGAATTCTTTTGAATTTTTCATCTTTTACAAGATGATATCCCTGTTGTATTGCTGAGTTTTGCCCTTCTTTTTTATAGGTAATTCCAACTTTATTTCGTTCATCATTATTTAATATGGGTAAATTTATACTCGAAGGAAATGCACCTTTTAAATATTCAATTGGTGCACGCAAATCAATTAATGGAATATCATTTTTTATTATCTGGATAAGATTAATTATATTCTCTCTGTTTAATTTATTTATGAAAATAGTCTTATAATTGGAATAACAATTCGCCATTGCCATGGAAAAATATAGTTGGATTTATTTTGTTTTATTGCGTTTACAATTTTCTTAGAAGCGATTTGAGTATCCATTATAAATGGCATTTTGAATTTTATATCTTGAGTCATCTCACTCTTAATAAAACCGGGCATAATAGTTGAAATTTTGATATTATGTTTTTTGAGCGATTTCCGCCAACAATTTGCTAATGTTTTTACCGCAATTTTAGAAGCACAATAGCCACCATGAAATTTAATATTTAAAAAACTGGCAATTGAACTTATAATTACAATCTTTCCACTTTGTTGATTTACCATGTGTGGTATTGCAGGATAAATAGTATTTGTTAAACCAATAATATTTGTTTGTAAAATTTTATTTATTATGGATGCATCACCTGTTTTCAAATTATCATGGTCACCAATACCTGCATTTGCAATGACAATATCAATTCCGCCAACTTCATTTACAAATTTATTAATCACATTTTCGCATTCAACTTGATCATTTACATCTAATTTATAAAAAAAAACTTTTCCACCTAGTTTTGTGCATTTTTTTGCAATTTGCTCTAATTTATCTACTCGTCTTGCGGTTATCCCAATATTAGCATGTTGTTTTGAATATTCATAGGCTAAATATTCACCAATTCCACTACTTGCTCCTGTTAAAAGTACATTCATATAAATTGTCTATTTTATTATTTTCTATTTAAAAAATGATTTGAATAATAGTATTTATTCAATCGATTAAATTTATATCTATTATCTCTATATCATTTGAGTAGTTTTTAATTTATATTAAAAATAATTTTTACTTGGATATTGAATGGTCAGGGAATTAATAAGGATGAGAAATTTCAAGTTTATTTAATGAAATGCGAAATGAATATAATATAATAATGGTATCAGATTTTTTATATAAACATCACTTAATTTTTCTCTATTTTTTTTATTTCTTTCACTTATGATTTTTCTATTTTTTTAATAATAATCATTTTGGTAATTTTCTCTACAAACAATGCACAAATAATCATGCCCATCTTTATTTTTTTTGTTAATATAGAATAAACTCAATAATTTTTTTAGGGTTTTATAAGGTTTATAAATGACTGCATTTCGGTATCCCATTTGGTATCCCTTTTATTTGTCAATATTTGATAGTTTAGAACAAAAAGAGTATTTTGTAGAAAATGAGTAGAAAACAAAAAAACCCTGCTTAGTGTATCTAAACAAGGCTTTTTAAATGTGGGCCCTCAGGGACTTGAACCCCGGACCAATGGATTATGAGTCCACTGCTCTAACCAACTGAGCTAAGAGCCCAAGAGGGTAAAATTAAGGTGATTAGTCCTTTAAGAAATAATAAAATCTTTCAAAAATTAAAATAAATTTCATAGATTTAATGTAAAAAATATTTCAAATTATTCTAATGGAATTTAATTCTAAATTACTTGTTTTAGGGATGATGTCTGGTACATCAATGGATGGTCTAGATTGTATAATTGTTGAAATTCAAATTAAATGTTTTGATAAATTAAAATTTAAAATTATAGAAAAAAAATCATTTAATATTCCGTCTCAATTAAGAAATGAAATTTCGAAAATTGTAGATAACCCACAAATAAATTACTTATCATTACATAAAAAAATAGGGAATTTTTATACTTCCTGTGCAAGTCAATTAAATAATCATTCTCAATTAGATTTAATTTCATATCACGGTCAAACAATTTTTCATAAAGAAAGAATTAAATCAATTCAAATTGGCGATTCATTACCATTGAGCAATCATTTTAATATTCCAATTCTTTATAATTTTAGAGAGGCTGATATTAAAGTTGGTGGAACAGGTGCACCATTAATGCCATTTTTAGATTGGTTAATATTTAAAAATTCAAAACATAATGATATTACTTTAAACATTGGTGGAATTTCAAATATCACATATATCCCTAAAAACGGAATTAAAAATCAAGTAATCGGATTTGATACAGGTCCAGGAATGTCATTAATTGATGAATGTTGTTTATATTTTTGGAATATTCCTTTTGATATAGATGGGTTAAAATCAAAAAAAGGTAAAGTAAATCAAAAAATATTGAAGGATTTAATGAAACATCCATTTATTGATTTAAATTTCCCAAAATCAACTGGTAGAGATATATTTGGTAAAAATCTTACTCATGAAATAATCAAAATGAATACAGATGAAAATCCATACAATATTTTACGAACTTTTGTTGCATTTACTGCGAAATCCATTTCGAAGAACTTATATAAAATTCGTAATTTTTCCCCATTGGAAAATCGATTATTTGTAAGTGGTGGTGGAGTAAATCATTCAGTTTTAATAGACGATTTAAAATTATATTCAGGTATTAAAAAATTACATGATTTAAATGATGTAGGAATTAATCCTAAATATAAAGAAGCATTACTTATGGCAGTATTGGGTTATACAAGATTTAATAATATATCAAATAATATGCCTTCAGTTACAGGTGCAAAAAATGAAACTGTCCTTGGGGATATTTTTATAAAAAGAATTAAGAAATACGAAAAAAATACGGAGATTAATTGAACGAATTTATTTTTAGGAAATATGATATAAGAGGTATTGTTGCAACTGATTTTACAGATGATGTTGTTATTAATTTAGGAAAAGCATTCGGTACATTTGTAAAGAGAACTGGTGGAAATACGGTTGCATTAAGTGGTGATGTTAGGGATACTACCCCACATTTAAAAAATATGTTTGCTAAAGGGTTAATTTCTACAGGGATTAATGTTATGGATTTAGGAATAATTCCTACACCTACAAATTATTATAGTATGTATCATTTGGATATAGATGGGGCAGTTCAAATTACAGGAAGTCACAATCCTCCAGAATTTAATGGGTTTAAAATGTCATTAAGTCAAAAAGCATTTTATGGAGAACAAATCCAAGATTTAAAAAAAATAATTAACATAAAAGATTTTGAAAAAGGCGAGGGTGAAATTACTAATACTCCAATATTAAATAACTATATGGAAATGTTAAAGTCTAAAATAAAATTAGACAGACCATTAAAAATTGTTATGGATTGTGGAAATGCAGCGGGGTGTTTATCTGGTCCACAAGTTTATAAAGAATTGGGAATTGAACTTACTGAATTATATTGTGATGTTGATCCTACTTTTCCTAACCACCATCCCGACCCAACAGAGGATAAAAATTTAACAGATATAATAAAAGTAATAAAAGAAGGCGATTTTGATTTTGGAGTCGCATTTGATGGAGATGCAGATAGAGTTATTTTAATTGATGAAAAAGGTGGAATTATTAGAGCTGATAATATGATGTGTTTATTTTTACCCGAAATAATAAAAACACCAGGAGAAGAAATTGTATTTGATGTTAAATGTTCTCAAGCCTTAGAAGAAATGATTGTCAAATATGGCGGGACACCAATTATATGGAAAACAGGTCATTCTTTAATTAAAGAAAAAATGAGGAAAAATAATGTACGATTTGCTGGTGAAATGAGTGGGCATATCTTTTTTGCAGATGATTTCTTTGGGTTTGATGATGCAATTTATGTTGGTCTTAGAGCCGCACAAACACTCTCTCGAACAAGTAAAAAATTATCAGAAATAACAGCAGAAATTCCAAAATATTATTCCACGCCAGAAATGAGATTGGATTGCCCTACAGATCAAGAAAAATTTGATATTTCAGCAAAAGCAGTAAAATATTTCACAGAAAAATTTGATTGTGAAACTATTGATGGAGTGAGAATTCGGTTTGAAGGTGGATGGGGATTAGTTAGATCGTCAAATACACAGCCTGTAATTGTTACTCGGTTTGAAGCAAAATCAGAAAAGAGATTAAACGAAATAAAAAAATTAGTTTTAGATAAATTGATTGGATTTGGGGAAATTACTATTAATGACTAATTTTCATTTTGATGATTTAAGAAATCAAATAAATGAAGAACTTCTTCAGATTTATAATTCAGGCCCAAAGTCTTTGGTTGAGCCTATTAATTATGTTCTTGCGGGAGAAGGAAAAAGATTTCGTCCTACATTAACTTTTTTATCTGCAGATGCATGTAAAGGAAATGTAAAAGATGCTTTTCCTGTAGCATTAGCCGTAGAAATTCTTCATAATTTCACATTAGTTCATGATGATATTATGGATGATGATTCAACACGACATGGTAAACCAACTGTACATCAAAAATGGGATGATGGCGTTGCAATATTGACAGGCGATGCCATGTTATCACTTGCATTATTAACGCTTCAAAAATGTAGTAGAAATAATCAGAAAATATTAAAAGTGTTTACAGATGGATTATTAGCTGTTTGTGAAGGGCAAGCAATTGATAAAGAATTTGAATCAATTAAAAATGTATCAGTTGATGAATATTTAAATATGATTGATTTAAAAACGGGGTATTTAATTGGAATGGCCGCAGAATTAGGAGCATTATCTATAACTGAAAATGAATCTTATTGTAAAGCATTAAGAGAATATGGATATCTGATTGGTCGTGCATTTCAAATACAAGATGATTTACTTGAATTATATTCAGATGCAAAAAAAATGGGAAAAAGTTTAGACTCAGATTATCTTCTGGGTAAAAAAACTTACCCATTATTAAAAATTAAAGAACAAAATTCAAGTGAATTGGAGTCTGCTTTAAAAATTGCGGGTGAGAATGTAAATTTAGGAAAAGAATTGATTAGAGGTATATTAGAATCAACAGGGATTAAAAAAGAGATTCAGAAATTAATTTCAAATATGATTGATAAAGCAGATAATTTATTAATTGAGAATGGGTTATTTACATCACATTTTAAAGATTTTAGTTTAATTATTCAAAATAGAAAGAAGTAATATGTTAGATATTAATAAATTAATTTCAGAATATGATAAAAATGGAATGTATGATGCTATTTCTGGATTTTCAGACCAAATTAAAATGTCACTTAATTATATGGAAAAGTGGGCACCCAAATATCAATACAATGATATTCAAAATATATTAATTACAGGAATGGGAGGGTCTGCTATTGGCGGTGATTTTGTCGCTTCTCTTGTAAATCAATATTGTTCTATTCCAATAATTGTAAATAGATCATATAATATTCCAGGTTGGGTAAATGAGCACACACTTGTAATTTCATCTTCATATTCTGGGAACACGGAAGAGACATTATCAGCTCTTGAATTTATTTGTAAAAGAAATGCACAAGTGATTGCCGTGACAACTGGTGGTAAATTAAAAAAAATAGCAATAGAAAATAAATTTGATATTATTGAAGTGACTTCGGGGCTACAACCTCGTGCTGCAATTGGATATTCAATATCTTTAAATTTATTATTACTTGAAAAAATTGGTTTAGTGAAAAACGGTGTAATAACCCAGCTTTTACAAAATTCAATCCCTCCATTAATTAGATATACCCAATATTATTCAGATTATTCAAAGATTAATTGTTCAATTGAAAATGCATTATTAACTCACAACAAATTTGCGATTATTTATGCGGGAGAAGGGTGGCAAGCAAATTGTGCTTTAAGATTAAGGGGGCAACTTGCAGAAAATGCTAAAATATTAAGTTCACATTTAAATTTCCCTGAACAAAATCATAATGAAATTGAAGGATGGACTTTAAATCCTGAAATTTTAAAAAAGACAGTAATTATATGGATAACAGACGATTCTGACCATAATCAAGTGCAAAAAAGAATGTCAATTACAAAAGAATTATTAGGAAAATATCCTTCTCATCAATATGAATTAATAGTTGAAGGCAAATCCGATGTTGAAAAAGCATTATGTCTAATTCATTTAATTGATTGGATTAGTTATTATTGTGCATTACTGAATAATATTGACCCAACACCAGTAGAAAGAATTTCTATTTTAAAAAATAGATTAAGTGAGGAATAACATATTTATTGATAATTAATATGTATTATTTTTAAATAGGAGCAAAAATGATTAATGTTGAAATAAAAAAGATATCTTATCATCCACCAAGTAAAGGTTATGCGGTATTATTGCAAGAAATTGGTGGTGATAAACAATTACCAATTGTTGTTGGAAGCACAGAGGCACAATCGATTGCATTGGCAATGGAGGGGATTGATATGCCTCGACCAATGACCCATGATTTAATAAAGGATATTATTGATTCTTTTGAAGCTACAATCTCAAGAGTAGTGATTAATAATTTATCTCGAGGAACTTTTTTTGCTCAAATATTTATTAAAAAAATAAATAATTCTGAAATTAAAATTGATAGTCGCCCAAGTGATGCTATTGCTCTTGCGATAAAAACTTATGCACCCATATTTACAACAAATAAAGTGATTGAAAATGCATCTTTCAAAAGTATTGTTTTGGAAAGTGGAACAACTACTCCTGCAACTCAAGAAACTGAATTTACTAAATTTAAAACATTGGATAATTTAAAGGATGCTCTTGGGAAAGCAATTGAAGATGAGGAATATGAAATTGCTGCAAGATTAAGAGATAAAATTGCTCATTTAGAAGACTAATTAATTCAATATATTTTTCAATGCATTTCTTGCTGCATTTTGTTCACCTTCTTTTTTACTCTTACCTTCACCAACAAAAATTTGATTTTCATTTATTAATGTTTCTATAGAAAAGATTTTATCGTGGTCTGGACCATCTACTTTTTTAATTTTAAATTTAGGAGGGCTGATTCCTTTATCTTGACAATATTCAATTAATTGACCTTTATAATTATCATTTGAATCCGCTTCATTTTTATAAATAATTAAAAAGTTATAAATAAATGTTTCAGCAGGTTTTATACCACCATCTAAAAATATTGCCCCAATTAATGATTCAAATATATTTCCATTTAAATTATATGATACTTTTTCATTTTTAATATCTAAACTATAACTTGTTTTCGCAAAACTTACTAAATTAATTTTAGTTGCCATTTTTGCAAGAAATTGTTTTTTTACTAATGCAGCCCTTTTTTGAGTAAGTTGACCTTCATCGTCATATTTATATTTATTGAATAGCCATTCAGAAACAACATGGTCTAAAACAGCATCTCCTAAAAATTCTAGTCGTTCATAATTTTTATCAGGTTGAGGTGCAATTGATTTATGAGTTAAACTTGTTTTAAGTAAAGAAATATTTTTAAAACGATATTGTATTATTTGTTCAATTTTGGAAGGTTTTGATTGAGTGAAAAGAGATTTTAAATACCTAATTATGGATATCACACATCAAACCGTTTAAAAAGTAATACACCATTATGGCCCCCAAATCCAAATGTGTTGCTCATTGCAAAATTTATTTCTTTTTTTATTATTTGGTTTGGAATATAGTTTAAATCGCAATCGGGATCAGGTGTTTCTAGATGGATTGTTGGAGGTAAAAATCCTTCTTTTAGTGATAAAATAGATGCAATTGCTTCTATCCCCCCCGCAGCGCCTAATAAATGACCTGTCATTGACTTTGTTGAACTTACAAATAGTTTACTTGCATGTTCACCAAAAACATCTCTAATAGCTATTGATTCATTTTTATCATTTAATGGGGTAGATGTACCATGAGCATTTATATAATCTAATTCATTAGGATTAATCTTAGCATCTTTTAATGCTAGTTTCATTGCTCTTCCCGCACCCTCACCATTTGGGGCAGGAGTAGTTAAATGATATGCATCACCAGTAGCACCATAACCTACAATTTCAGCTAATATCTTAGCATCTCTTTTTAGAGCATGTTCTAATTCTTCTAACACTAATATCCCAGCACCTTCACCCAAAACAAACCCATCTCTATTTTTATCAAAAGGCTTAGAAGCTGTATTTGGGTCAGAATTTTTTGTTAATGCTTTCATATTTGCAAATCCAGCAACAGCGATTGGAACAACCGAAGCTTCTGTACCTCCAGCAACTATTGCATCTGCATCGCCATATTTTATCATTCTAAAAGCATCACCTATTGCATGTGTACCTGTAGCACAAGCGGATACGACAGAATAATTTGGTCCTTTAAAACCATGTTTAATTGAAACATGCCCTGGAGCTATATCGCTTATTAACATTGGAATAAATAAAGGGCTAACTCTTCTAGGGTTTTTTAATAACTTTAAATGATTTTTAGTTAAAGATTCTATTCCACCAATCCCAGATCCAATGATAACTCCAATCCGTTCTGGGTCGGAGTTATCTTTTGTAATTCCTGAGTTTTTAATTGCTTCATCCGCAGCAATTACTCCAAAGGCACAAAACCGATCCATACGGTTTAATTCACGGCGGTCAATATGAGTTTCCATATCAAGGTTTTTTACTTCTGCACTGATTTTAACACTTAAATTTTCAGCATCAAAAAGTGAAATAGGTGCAACACCATTTTTCCCTGAAATTAATCCATCTTTAAATTCAGATACAGAATTTCCAATAGGGGTCAGACATCCCATCCCCGTTATGACAACGCGTTTTTGGCTCAAATTATTTCTATGCGTTTGCTATTTGTTTTCCAATATAGCTATATGCTTTTCCAACGGTAGTAATTGTTTCTGCATCTTCATCAGGAATTTCAATATTAAATTCTTCTTCAAATTGCATAATTAATTCAACAGTATCTAACGAGTCAGCACCTAAATCATCAATAAACGACGCATCTTCTACAATTTTGCTTTCGTCAACACCTAGTTTATCAATTATGATTTCTTTTATTTTGTCAAAATTCTGAGACATGCTCATCCTTTCTTTTTAGAGTTACATTACCATACCACCGTCAATATTCATTACTTGACCGGTGATATAAGAAGCTTTTTCTGATGATAAAAACAATACCAAATTAGTTACATCGTCAGTCGTTCCTAATCGATTTAATGGAATATTTTGATAAAGTTCATTTTTGACATTTTCTGATAAATTATCAGTCATATCTGTTTCAATATATCCAGGAGCAATTGCATTTACCGTTATGCTCCGTGATCCTAATTCTTTTGCTAAAGATTTTGTGAGCCCTAATATTCCTGCTTTTGATGCAGCATAATTTACTTGCCCAGGATTACCAATTTGACCAACTATAGATGAAATATTAATTATCCGCCCCGATTTATTACGAAGCATTGGTTTAGTAACAGCCTTAATTGTGTTAAAACATCCTTTCAAATTTACATCAATTACCAAATCCCAATCTTGTTCTTTGATTCTTAAAACAAGATTATCTTTTGTTAAACCTGCATTATTTATTAAAATATCAATTGTATTAAAATCATTATGTATTGATTTGAAAATATTTTGTACATCATCAAAGTTAGAAATATCACATGGGTAAATTTTTATATTTTCTGAATCATTCCCAATTTCAGCTTTTACTTTAATTAAATCAGCTTCATTTCTACTTATTAATGCTAATTTACAACCATGATTAAAAAGTCCAAAAGCAATGGCTTTCCCAATTCCTTTAGATGCACCCGTAACAACTGCTATTTTATTTTTAATATTAAGATTCAAATTCATTAATTTCTTGTGTTGTCCCAATATTGAAATTTACGGAATTATTTAAAATCCTCCGATTTAGCCCTGATAATATTTTTCCAGGTCCGCATTCAATGAAATGACTAATATTTAAATTGTAAATGCATTCAATCGTGTCACTCCATTTTACGGGATTTTCAAGCTGAGATAATAAATTCTTTTTTAATTTTTTTCCAGATAATTCTGGTTTAGCTGTTATATTTTGTACAATTGGAAAATTTGCATCATTAAAATTAATTTCATTTAAAATTGTAGATAAATTATCTCTTGCAGATGACATTAAAGGCGAATGAAATGCACCTGAAACATTAAGCGGTAATGTTCTTCTAATTCCTAATGATTTTGCTGTTTTTATTGCAGATTCAATTGCATTTATTTCACCTGAAATTACAACTTGGCCAGGTGCATTAATATTTGCAGGAACAACAATCCCAGTCTGGTTGCAAATTTCATATATTTGGTCCTTATTTGCTCCTATAATTGCAGCCATTGTTCCGGGATGTAATTCTCCGGCTTCAGCCATCGAATTGGCTCTTACTTTTATTAATTTCAACCCATCTTCAAATGAAATTACATTTGCTATTGTTAATGCTGTTATTTCACCAAGGCTATGTCCTGCTGAAATTGAAAATGTAATATTTTTTACCTTCATTAATTTAATCGCAGAAATATAACTATGTACATAAATAGCAGGTTGTGTGAATTGTGTTTTTTTTAAATTTTCATTCGGACCATTGAATGAAATTTCCTCAAGATTAAAATTTAAAATTTCAGATGCTTTATGGTAACATTTTTTTGCAAATTCAGATGCAGAAAATAAATCTTTTCCCATACCAACAAATTGGGATCCTTGCCCAGGGCATAAGAGAGCGTATTTCATATTAAGAAATGCCCCATTTTAAATATATTGCACCCCATGTAAAACCAGCTCCAAAAGATGAAAGGATTACATTATCACCTTTTTTTAGCAATTTTTGTTCTACAGCTTCAGTTAGCGCAATTGGGATTGTTCCTGCTGTTGTATTTGCATATTTATTAATATTTATTAATACTTTTTCTTTTGGAATTCCTAGTCGTTTTGCAGCTGAGTCAATAATTCTTTTATTGGCTTGATGAGGAATAAATAAATCAATAGTTTGGGAGGTTAAATTATTTCTATCAGAGACTTCTTTGGAAATATCAGCCATTCCTTTTACAGCATATTTATAAACCGTAGCACCATCTTGATAACCAAAATGTTCTTTATTTTCCACTGTTTCATGTGTAGCAGGATGAAGGCTTCCACCTGCTTTCATCATTAAGTATTTTGCTCCTGAACCATCTGTTTTTAGTTCGCTGTCAATTATTCCATTCTCATCCTTAGAAGGTTCTAACAATACGACTCCTGCACCATCTCCAAATAAGATACATGTATTTCTATCAGTATAATCAACGACAGAACTCATTGTATCTACACCAAAAACTAATATTTTTTTATATTTTCCTGATTCGATAAATCGAGTTGCTGTGTCTAAAGCAAATAAAAAACCTGAACATGCTCCGGATAAGTCAAACGCGAATGCATTTTTTGCACCAATTTGATCTTGAATTAAACAAGCTGTTGAAGGAAATAGCATGTCAGGTGTAACTGTTGCTACAATTATTACATCAATTTCATCTGAATTTATTTTATAATTTTTTTGAAGGTTTTTAAATGCATTAACGGACATATATGATGAAGCTTGTCCTTTTTCAACAATTCTTCTTTCTTCTATTCCTGTCCGAGAACGGATCCATTCATCATTTGTATCGACCATTTTTTCTAGATCAAAATTTGTTATTTTTTTTGGAGGTAGAAATTTTCCGACTGCTGTAATTGACGCTGTAATTGAATTATTTTTCATTTACACTTTTTGAATCATTATTAATTAGGTGTTTAGAAATTCTTTTAGCTATATTTTCAATTAAGTTTTCATTATATGCAATTTGTGCAGATTTCAATGCACTTTTTATAGATTTGGCTGAAGAGCTACCGTGACATTTCATTACGATTCCATTTACACCTAAGAATGGAGTTGAACCATGTTGTTCATAGTCCAAAACATTTTTTATATCATTAAATGCAGGCTTTAATAATGTAGTTTTAGTATAAGTCGTTGAGTTTGATTTTATTGAGTCGCCTATCCATGAAAAAAGATGTTTAATTAATCCTTCAATCAATTTTAAAACTGTATTTCCTACAAATCCATCACAAACAATGATGTCAGCTTTATCTTCCATTATATATCTAGATTCAATATTACCAATAAAATTTGAAATATGTTCTTCCATTAATGGATATGCTTGTCGAGATAATTCATTTCCTTTTGAAGACTCTATACCAATATTTAATAATGCTACTCTTGGGTTTTTTATATCAATTAAAAATTCCATATATGCTGAAGCCATTATTCCAAAATGGACTAAATGTTTTGGTTTAACATCAGCGTTTGCACCAGCATCGCAAAGTATAAAACCACCCTTTTGTGTTGGAATATATGGAGCTAATGCAGGTCGATTAATTCCTTCAATCTTACCAAGGATAAATAGGGAAGAGGTAAGGAGTGCACCTGTATTTCCTGCACTTACAATTGCATCTGCATTACCATCTTTAACTGCAGTTACTGATTGAACAAGAGAAGAGTTTGGCTTTTCTTTAAAAGCTCTAACCGATTTTTCATTTGGACCAATAATTTCATCACAATTAATAATAGAAATAAAATTCGTTTTTATTTCAGAATCATCAATTATTTTTTGAAGCTCGTTTTTAGGCCCATAAAGGTCAATGAATGGGGGAGTATTTCCACAATCTCGAATAAATTCGAGTGCACCGTTAACTGTTGAAAATGGTGCGTGGTCGCCACCCATGGCGTCCAAAGCTATTCGCATTTAAAAGTGGTGTTAAGCGCCTTTTACAGAAATAACATTACGCCCTTTATATGTTCCACATTCCGGGCAGGCACGATAAGGTAGGATTGGTGCATTGCATTGAGTACAAGTTCCAACTTGAGGAGCTTTTGCAACCCAATGAGTTCGTCTTTTTCGACCCCTCGTCTTAGATATTTTTCTTTTTGGTACAGCCATAGGTAAATACCTCTTTACATTTTATTTAAAAATTAATTATTACAGAGCCTGTTAATTTAATCATAAAAACTATAACACAACAATAAAAGGAATTAAATATTAATTTGTTAGTTTTTTTAATTGTTTTTCAATGTCTGCTGGAGTGGACATAATTTTACCAAATGTTACCATTGTTAAATCTGGAAAACTAGCTGCAATTCTAAAACGACCATGCAACATAAATACTTTATTTTTAATTACGATAATTTCATATGGTAAACAGGCTATATGACTATATTTTGAAATATCAATAATTGGCATGAAATGGTTCTCACCTTTATTTCCAGATAATTCAACCCCATATATTTTAATTTTTTCATTTTTGAATTCCTTTTCAAATACTTTATTATAACTTATTAAATTTGAAAAATTATTTTCAATAGTTAAAATAGCATCCTTATAAGAATCAAACTTTCCTAATAAAATATTATCAGTAAAATATTCCATTCCAAACATATAGTGGTAATTTTGCAAATCTTTATCTGTAAAATTTTGATGACTCCCATAATGTTGATAGAAAACACCTCGCATTTTTGGTAAGGAAATCTTTAATTGTTTTTCAAAATTAATTAAATATTCCTTAATGGAATTATATTTATCTTGAAAATATAAATTACCCCAATAATGAGGGTTTTGATATGAAATATAGGTTTGTTCACCTTTTTTAAATACAGCTAACCTAAATATTGAAGAAATTGCTGAAAAATCATTTCCTAATTTTACTGCTTTATCAATATTAGAATCAGATAAAATTAATATATGACCTTCATTTTCTAGTTTTGGATTATATTCACCAATTATTTCAATTTGGTCTTTCATAAAAAATGATTTTTTTATTAATGATATAGTTTCCTGTACGCTCGTTCCTGTTTCTCCAGCTAAAATATATGGTTGTAGAAATTCCTTTTCAGCAAAAGAGATAGAAAATATTATTAATATTAATATAAAATAATTTTTATTGCCCATTTTAGTTATTACCTTTTGAATATTTAGATTTTGAAGTTTTCGTGTTTAAATTCATATTATGAATTAAATGTAGTATTGTTAATATTGGATGTTTATAAGCCATGTGTGGACCAGAGTATTTCATAACATTTTTAATTTTTTTTCGCATATCTAATTTATAACAATGTATTTCACAATTTTCACATGTTGGTTTGTTCTCACCAAATGGACATTTCATTAATCGTTGCAATGCATAATCTGATAGCTCCTGACAATCCTTACATAGAGTTTTAGTGTTGAAATGCATATTTCTACAGTATATTAAAACCATAGTATTAATAGTTTTTCTTTCCAAATTTAATCTCTTATGGTTCATGAAAAATAGTTTCTGTTTTTTTATTTTATTAACAGCTTCCATTTGGTGCTTTTTTCTTTTTCTTTCGTTTTATTTTTGGTTTGTTAACTTTTGTTTTTGTAGATTTTTTTTCTGAATTATTATCTCCTGAACCAAAATATTGACTTGCACCTTTACGAAAATTATATTTTGCAATTTCATCATCTGCATTTATTTGATTAGGCGATGTTGGGTTTAAAATAGTTTCAGTCCAATAATTGAGCCCACCTTGAAGAACATAATTATTTTCATACCCTAATTGCCTTGCAATCATCCATGCATCATGTGAAAAAGTTGAACCATTTGAATAAAAAATATTCATTTTAATTCCCTGATCTAAGAAATCTATCCATTCTTTATTTAATAATTGATTAAGTGGAATATTAATTGCATTGTCTAAATGGAACTCATCATACTCTTTTGGTGTTCTAATATCTATTAATTGTATTGCTGGATCCTTATTAATAATCCAATCTGCTAATTCATCAGGAGTTATTATTTCACTACGGTATTGAATTTCAGATAGCATTTCATTAGCAGTTAGTTTATAAGGTTTCATTGTATTTTCAGGTACAAATGCAATTATAATCCCTAATCCAATAAATATTGATGTAATTTTCATTAATGAAGTCATTGTTAATATTCCTTTCTTGGGAATTTTTTTTCAATAATTTCTGCTATATAAAACATAAATAATGCAATTATTACGACTAATAATGCTAAAAACCCTGAAGAAATATCTAAGAAATCAGATAATTTTATATTTCCCATTGCTTTTGCAAGATATAATGGCTCTAAAATGGAATATGATTCTCCAAAAATAAATATACCAATAAATATTCCCCCTAAGAATATCATTGCATCAATTTTTCCAATTGCTAAAGCACACACACTAGTTCCTGGGCAAAATCCTCCAATGATAAATCCCGCCCCCATAATAATTCCACCTATAATAGCAGACCATAAATATGTAGGGTTTACCCAAACTAAATTTAAATCAATCCAATCAAATAGGGAAAAATAAAGTAAGCCTAGCATAGCAGTTATTGTAGCAGTAAAAAATACTTTTAATACAACTGCGTCATAACCGTAAAACACACCCGCTAGTTTTCGACTTGAAGAAAACCCAGCTTGCTCTAGAACAAATCCAAATCCAATTCCAATAATAAATGCAATTAAAAAATTCCATCCTTCAGCAATAATTTCTTGTGGAATTAATGGTCCCATACTCACCTCCTATATCCAATTTTTTCTTAAAAAATATGCTAAGGCAAATGCAGTTCCAAAAATAGCCATCATGGTTACAAATCCAGCTAATGATAAAACAGCCATACCCGTTAATGCAGAGCCACTTGTGCACCCTCTTCCTAATTGGCTTCCAAATCCAAATAGTATCCCACCAATTCCAGCTAAAATCAGTCGTTTCTTTGATGTAATATTTGGATGATGTTCAACTTTTAGTTTTAATCTTCCTGCTAATGCTCCAGAGAGAAACCCACCCACAAGTATGCCTAATACCTCAAAAACAAGCCAAGCTTTCAAAGGGTTTTTTCCATTCCCAGTATATTTGCTGTAATAATCTGAATTAGTTACATGTTCAGGTGAAACTATTTCAACAGCGGAAATAACAACACTTTTGACTGCTCCACTAGCACCTAACCCACGACCTGTAAAATAAAATGCTGATAATAAAACCAAACCTAGCAATATTCCTGCTAAATATGGATTCATATATTTTGTTTTCATAATAATCTCCTTTTTAATATAACCATCGACTAAATTGACCTGCTTCAACTACAATAAACCTAAGCATTAAACTACCGAAAAGCACTAATGAGGTTGTTATTAATGCAGGAATGGATCTCCCTTTTAACTCCATTATTTCTAAAATAAGAGGGGAAACTAAGCCAAAAATAACAACAAAAATCCAAAAAGGTGCTGTATATACACCTCCTAAAAATAAATTTGCTGCTTCGATATGTACTTTTGTTCCTGCTAAATAACCCATAAAGAGGTGTACAATAAAAAATAACTCAACAATAATTAACATTAAATCAATTTTAGTAAATAGCTGTTTTTCAATCTTAGATTTTGAAAATAATAATATAATTGATGCACTTGCAGATAATCCAGATGTAAGAAATAGAGGTCCCATAATTGCTGAATTCCAAAATGGCCTTGCATTAAAAGCTGACAGAAGTATGCCTGTGTACATACCGAGAATAATTGATAGAATGATTAATGCCCAAGCAATTATTTTTCTGTATGATATTATGTATGAGTTAATTATTATTAAAAAATTAAATTTCCAATTCCACTTAGGGAATAAATCATTTATCCAGCTAAGTGACCATAAAACTGAAAGTGGCATAATTAACATTAAAGTCCATGCACCCCAGCTCATTGGAGATTCCCATCTAATATTAGTATATAATTGCCAAAAATATAGTTTATGACTTAAATCTAAAAATAATGCGATAAGTCCAATAGTAAGTAATAAGGGTGCAAACATCGGAGCTATTTTTACTGTAAAATGGAATTTATCAGATTCACCTTTAAGTGTAAAAAATGCTGAGAAAAATAAAATTCCTGCAACTAACCCACCTATAAATAAGTATAAGGGAATCTCCCAATGCCAAACATTTAGAACCGGATCTATAGTTGGATTTAATCTTCCGCTTATAATAATTTCTTCTTTCATGAAATCCTCATTAAGTTAGATAATAAATATTAGGTTCAGTCCCCGCTTCTGGAATCAATGTTTTCCATTTGCGTTTTTTTAGTAATTTTGAAATTTCACTATTTGGATCGTCCGTGTCTCCAAAATACATACATTTAGTAGGACAAACATCTACACATGCTGGATTTCCACCCTTTTCAACTTTATGAATACAAAATGTACATTTATCGACATATCCATCAGGGTGAACAAATCTTGCATCATAGGGACAACTCACAATACATGCTTTACATCCAATACATTCATCAGGATCAACAAGTACAATTCCTCCCATACCATAATGACTAGCCTCAGTAGGACAACACCTTACGCATGGTGCATTAGAACAATGGTTACATCTTTCACTTCTTAGCTCCATAAATAATTCTGGATATGTTCCCGATGTTGCTTCAACTACCCAATCTCTACAATAACCAATTGGCACATTATTTTCAACTTGACATGCAACTACACAATCACTACAGCCTATACATTTTTTTGTATCTATTGCCATAGCATAACGCATTACTGGACTCCTTTATGTGGATTTTCTGTTAAAAATGTTACAAAATTTCCTCTCATACCAGTTCCACCCATTTCAGGATCAATGTGTACTTTTGTAATTAATTCAGAATCACTTATTCCTTTTCCATGAGCCCGAGTTAGTTTTTTATTTGTATGCCCAAATCCATGAACCATATAAATAGAATCCCATCTAATTCTTTCAGTAACTCTTATTTTTATTGGAAATGAAGAAATAATACCATCTTGATTTTCTAACCAAATTTTTTGATTATTAACAAATTCCCATTCTTTTGCTACTTTTGGATTTATCCAAATTTTATTTTCATCCATTAAATCAGTTAAATTTGGATTATTTGCAGTACGGCTAAAAGTATGCATTGGTGCTCGACCATAAATTAATCTATAATAACCTTCAGGAGGCTCTTCATGAATTGTATAGTTAGGTATAGGTTCAAACCCAGCTTCTTCCATTGCAGTTGAATATAATTCAATTTTACCTGTATTTGTATTGAACTCAAAATCATCTAAGTTTGTAAGAGGATATAAATCTTCAAATTCTCGATTATATTTTTTTACTCCAATTTTTTCCATTTCTTTTAAAGATGACCCTATTTGTTTTAATTGCCAATCTAATTCTTCTTCTTGAGTA
Source organism: uncultured bacterium (assembly GCA_964529325.1). Lineage (GTDB taxonomy): Bacteria > Fidelibacterota > Marinisomatia > SCGC-AAA003-L08. The sequence continues at coordinate 47,019 of CAZGWH010000007.1, forward strand.
TTATATGGGAAATAATTGTTTAAATTAAGTCTATTTGAAAGCTCTTTTGCCATCCACCAAGCAGATTTAGTATTATATTTTGGTTTCATAACAGGAGAGCGAAGTGCAATTGTTGGTTCTCTATGAGCACTAACTCGAATACTATCATATCTTTCTAAATAAGTACATTCTGGTAAAATTATATCTGCATAACCTGTTATTTCCATTGGCATTGTATCAATTACGACCATTAAATCAAGATTTTGAATTGCTTTTAATGTTCGAGAAGTATTTGGTAATGTAGAAATCAAGTTTGTACCAGCAACAAACCAACCTTTTATATTATGTTTTCGATCTGTAGCTGGAATAGTAGCATCTACTAATCCATTTGCAAGTGAAGAAAATGTTAAAGCATATTTTCCATTTACTGCTTCTTTCCATGACCACTTTGGTTTTGGGTATTTTGGATGGGGGATAGAAGGTAATTTCTTTTTCTCTGGATTATAAAATCCACCTCGTCGTCCCCAACTTCCTAAAAGAGCATTGAGAATCGCTACAGCTCTAAGTCTTTGTGTATCGTCACCATACCATGTAACATGTCTTCCAGGATGTACAATTACAGAAGGTGAAGCATTTGCCATTTCTTTTGCGGTTTTTTTAATAATATCTGGTTTAATAGTTGTTATTCCATATGCCCATTCAGGTGTGAATTGTTTTACATGCTTTTTTAAGTCATCAAATCCGTAGGTATATTTTTTTACAAACTTTTTATCATACCATTCTTCATTAATTATAATATTTATCCAAGACAATAATAATGCAATATCAGTTGCTGGTTTTATTGGAAGCCAAAATTTAGACTTACTTGCAACCGTTGAAAACCGTGGATCTACAGTAATAATTGATGCATTTTTATCTATTGCATCTGATAATTCTTGAACTTGTCCATTGTGCATATTTTCACCAATATGTGAACCAATTAAAACTAAACATTTAGTGTCTCTAATATCCACTCTTTCAGGTGAACCGATTCCTTCTCCAAAGGTATTAAAAAATGCAACTTCTCTAGGACCTCTACATTGTGCCCAAGATGGTTTTGTAATATTTTTGGTACCGAATGCTTTTAATAGTCGTTTAAAATAAGCACCACTTGATCCATGTGTAAATAATGCTAAACTTTCTGGACCATAATTATCTGAAATAATATTCATTTTCTCAACAATTAAATTAAAAGCTTCATTCCATGTTGCTTCAATAAACTTTTGTTTTCCATTAATTGTTTTACGAATAAGAGGTGTTTTTAAACGATCTTCATCATAATACATTCCAACTCCACCAGTTCCTCGTGGACAAAATCTTCCATTACAATGCGGGTCAATATCATTCCCTGTTATTTTCCATAATTCATTTTTATCATTAAGATGTGCCCAACCAGCACATTTCCAAAAACATACTTCACAATATGTAGGTATTAATTTTGAAGTATTTGTATTTGATGTTTTAGGTAAGATTGAACTTGTTGCCCAATCAAAAAGAGGGTTAGAGAATGCGATTCCTGTTAAACTGAGACCACTTAATTTAATAAACTCTCTACGATTAATTGAATTTCCCATGTTTTCCTGTTTACAGTTATTAAAATTTAATAGTTTATTAGTAATAATAATTATAAAAATTAATTAAAAAGATAATAGTATCTAAATATTAATAGATAATAAATTATTCCATGTTAATATGATGAAGGTTTATTCAATTAGTTACAAAACTTTTATTTTTTTTAAAAATTAATAGAGCAAATAAAATGATTGAATTAAAAAATAAAAATATATCTTATGAGAAAGTTGTAGATGTATTTAAAATTGGCCGAAATTTATTTAATGAAGGTAAAATGTATGAATCATATGAAGAATGGGAAATTATTTGGAAATATGGGGATAAATGTTTGCGAAAAGATATAAAAGGATTTTTGCAATTATCTGGTGGTTTATGGAATAAGCGTATTGGTAAATCAAATTCCGCAAAATATTTATTAAAAAAAGCTGATTTGAACATTATTAATAGTACATTATTTGAAGAAGATATAAATAAACATAGTATTATTGAGCAAATAAAATTAGAATTAAATGAAAATAGCATTAATAAATCCTACTGTAGTATAAGTTTTAAAATATAGGTTTTTTTAATTATAAAGGTGATGAAGAAGAGTATATTAGGTATCAAATGATTATAAAGAGATTCTGAAATAATGCAACTATCAATGACGGGTGAATATGCAATTCAAGCTATGATTTCTCTTGCTAAATTACCACCAGGAAAAACAACTCAAATTTCAGAAATTTCAAAAAAGAACCATATTCCTGAATCATTATTAAGGAAAATTGTAGTTCAACTGAGAAAATTAGGATTAATATTTTCAACAAGAGGAAAGGGTGGAGGGATTACACTTTCTCGATCTGCAGAATTAATAACTTTATTAGAAGTAATTGAAGCAATTGAAGGGAAAATTTACCTAAATAAGTGTTTAATTGACAGTGAATTTTGTAATCGCATTAGTATGTGTGCAGTTCATTCTGTTTGGAGAAAAGTTCAAAATCAAATGATAGAAACTTTAAGTGAATCCACATTAGCTTCATTGGTGTCAAAGTAAAAACAATTTAATAATTATAAAATAGGAGGATAATATATGAGCTTCCAAAATACTTGGAGGTGGTTTAAATGTACTACTCAAAAAATAGGTGGTAAATGTTGGGGGATATGGTTTTTAGATCCACCCAAAGATATATCTCTTGATGGGTATCGGATTGATGATGTCATTCAATATACAGACGGAGTAATTCTTTTTTACTTTAGTATTGTAGTATTGTTGATGATATATTTTTTAATCCGATATAGATCACGGTCAGGACATAAAGCCGAATATATTCACGGTAATTCAAAGAAATATGTAATCTTTTCGTTATTGATGGGAATGATGGTTTTTTTAACAGTGGATGTGGTAATTGAAGGAATGGCTTTTAAAGATTTAAAAGAAGCATTTTGGAATTTTCCTAAAGGACCCAATGTAGTCAGAATTGAAGTAATGCCACAACAATTTGCATGGAATTTTAGGTATGCTGGACAAGATAATGAATTTGGTTCAGATGATGATTTAATCCCTGCACAAAATCAAATGCATATTCCTGTAAATACTCCAATTGTTATTCAAATTGCACCATATGATGTAATACATTCATTTTTTATTCCAAATTTTAGAGTAAAAGTTGATGCAACTCCTGGAATGATAAATACAATGTGGTTTCAAGCAACAGAAACTGGGAACTTTGAAATAGCTTGTGCTGAATTATGTGGTAATAGCCATTATAGAATGAGAGGTTTTTTAACAGTTGATTCACCCGATGATTATCAAAAATGGTTAAACTCTTTGGAAGAAGAAGGTGAACCAGAAGAGGATGATTGGGGTGATGAAGACGAAGATGAAGGAATTCCAACTTATTGGGGTTGGGCATGGAAGGAGTCAATTTAATGAGTAATCATGAACAATCATTTATGTCAAAATATATATTTTCTACTGATCATAAAGTAATTGGAAAGCAATTTTTATGGTTAGGAATATTTTTCTTAATGTTCGGTGGATTTATGGCAATGTTAATAAGGTGGTCATTATCTCATAATATGCAACCTTTACCTTGGTGGTTATTGGGAGATATATTATATCAAAATTCGCCCGTAGGAGTAGGGATTATTGGACCAGATGCATATAATCAATTATTTACAATGCATGGAACTATTATGATTTTTTGGGCAATTACGCCAATATTAACAGGTGCTTTTGGAAATTTTTTAATTCCACTTCAAATCGGTACCAATGATATGGCATTTCCTAAATTAAATATGCTATCATTTTGGACAATGTTTTTAGCGAGTGTTGTATTACTCGCATCCTATTTATTACCTACAGGAACGGCTGCGGGTGGTTGGACATCATATCCTCCATTAAGTACACCTGTTGGTGGAATTCCTGGATATGGTCAGGTTTATTGGACGCTCGCTTTAACTTTAGCTGGTACAGCAACATTAATGGGTGCAGTTAATTATATTACAACAATTGTGAGATTTAGAGCTCCTGGTATGGGTTATTTTAAAATGCCATTATCTATTTGGGGACTATTTCTAACAAGTATTTTAAATGCATTATTTGTTCCAATTATTGCAGCTGGATTAATTGTTCTATTATTAGATCTTGTCGCAGGAACTCAATTCCTTGTCGCAGGTCAAAAAGCAACAATTCCTGGTGGTGATCCATTATTATATCAGCATATATTTTGGATATTTGGTCATCCTGAGGTCTATATTTTAATTTTACCAGGCTGGGGAGTTGTATCTGATTTATTATCTGTGTTTTCAAGAAAACCAGCATTTGGATATAAGATGACAGCATTAAGCATGTGTACAATTACTGCTTTAAGTGGCTTAGTGTGGGGACACCACATGTACACAACTGGAATGAGTCCATTATTAGGTAAGGCATTTATGTTTTTAACCTTGCTTATTAGTATTCCATCATCAATATTCTTTTTAAATTGGTTGGGTACTTTATGGAAGGGTGCAATAAAACTCGAAGTTCCAATGTTATTTGCTTTATCGGTAATGTGGGTATTTGGTTTAGGTGGGTTAACAGGGCTATATAATGCGACTATTACAGCTGATATATATCTTCATGATACCTATTTTGTGGTTGGGCATTTTCATTATACAATGGCTGCATCCGTATTATTTGGCGGGTTTGCAGGAATTTATTTTTGGTTTCCTAAAATGTTTGGAAAAAGAATGAATAAAAAATTAGGTATTATTCATTTTTGGATGTCATTTATTCCATTAAATATTGTATTTTTTAATATGATGGTGATGGGGTATGCAGGGCACCATCGTAGAATATTTGATCCTTCTGTATATGAATTTTTAAAACCAGTTTTACAATTAAATGACCTAATGACAACCTTTGCATTTTTGCTTGGTATAGGTCAATTAATATTTGCAATTAATTTTGTTTTTAGTATAATTAAAGGTAAAAAAGCAGAGAAAAACCCATGGGGAGCTTCAACATTAGAGTGGACTGTTGATTATCCAATTCCTCATGGAAATTTTGCATCAATTCCAACTGTATATAATGGACCTCATGAGTATAGTAATCCTAAAGTGAAAGACAGAGATTGGATATCTCAATCTGAAAAAATATAATATTATAATTGTGAGAATAATAATTTGGAAACAATAATTACAAACAAATTTAAGCGAAATGTAAAAGGTGATTCTTTTACATCTACACTTGGAATGATAATCGTTTTAAGTTCGATAGCAATGCTATTTATTGCATTACTATCAGCTTATGGAATTCTTCGTGTTCGTTCAGATATTTGGATGTCTGGTTCTATAAAATCTTATCCATTATCACTTTCTTGGATTAATACAGTTGTAATTTTATTAAGTAGTATTACATTTAATAATGCATCAAAATTAATTGAAGGTAATAATAAAAAAAAGATTTTAACCTGGGTAAGTTTTACACTTATTCTTGGAATATGCTTTCTTATATTGCAAACTCAACTCTGGTTAATAATGACTAATGATGGCTATAGTATTACTTCACATCAAGCCGGTGCTGTATTTTATATGTTATCAGGATTACATGGGATACACATAATAATCGGTGTATTTTTATTAATTTGGTTGAATTTTTATATTAGAAAGTATGATGACTTTTTTAAACAAATGAAATTGACAGGTATGTTTTGGCATTTTCTTACCATTGTATGGCTTGTTATATTTATTAGCGTAATAATTTATTAACTTAATTCTTTAACGGAGACTTCTATGAATCAAAATATAAATCAAACTATTCCAGTTAATGACCCTTTTGGAAAGGCAAGTAATGGAAAGTTGGGTATGTGGCTTTTAATAATTGTTGATGGTTTATCTTTTGCAGGGTTATTAATTGCAGGTGCATCATTGAGGGCATCTTCATCTTCATGGCCAGTAGCAGGAGAAATATTAGATATACCCTTGACTGCATTTAATACATTTTTATTAATATGTACGAGCTTTACGATGGTAATGGCATTAAGTTCAATTCAAAAAGGCGACCAAGGTGGGCTAAAAAGATATTTAGCATATACAATGGCTGGTGGTCTGTTGTTTTTAGGAATTCAGGCATGGGAGTATTATCATTTCATTCATAATGGATTTTTAATTAATTCAAGTATGTATGCATCCATTTTTTATGTAACAACAGGATTTCATGGACTACATGTTTTATCTGGTGTTATATATATAGGGTGTATTTTATGGGCAGCAAGTAATGGAAGGTATTCTGCAAATGATTGGGATCATGTTGAAATTTTAGGATTATTTTGGCATTTTGTTGATTTGGTTTGGATTTTAGTATTTACAATAATTTATTTAGTTTAATAGGGAGAAAAAATGGATAATCATAAATCACTTTATATAAAAAATGCAATTTGGTTAGCATTATTAACATTCCTTGAAATAGGAGTATCATATTTATCAATTTCTAGAACAGGACAAATTGTTTTATTAATGGCATTTGCGATTACTAAAATGTTATTAGTTGCTTGGATATATATGCATGTAAGGTATGAGACTAAAGCATTGAAGTGGGTAATATTTATTCCTATACCTGCTGGTATATTATTTACAGTTGCGTTAATGTATGATATACCATTTAGATGGGTTGTATAATTATAGTGAGAAAGTATATTTTATTATTTATTATTACTATAATTCCTAATTTTTTATTTTCTTGCCCATATTGTGCTGGCCAAATTGGTGAAAATTATATTCAAGAAATTATTCTTCCCATTGCCGGGTTATTATTATCTCCATTTATAATAATTGGTACTGTTGTGTATTTTATTTATTATAATAGAAATAAAATATAGATTATATTTGTTCAAATTAATATTTTATTTTGATGTAAGATTGTAAATCATCAAATTGGTAATTCTTTTAAATTCTACTCCGTTATATTGTGGATGTTGGGTATAGGTGATAGTTGGTGCAAATCTTATTTTGACTACTCTCAATAAGACAGATTTAAAAAAAAAATCATAATTTTTAATTGCCTTTCTTTTTTTTCTTCAACGATCTGTGTTCAAATATTTTTAACCTAAGTCATTATGAAATAGATTTCAATTTAATTAGAATTACTAAGTATTAGAAAGTGAAATATCATTACATCGTTCACATGTTTTTTCAGGTATCCATCCCCAATTCATCATTAATTTAAAAAACCAACATCCAGCACAGAATCCAAAACTACTTTCTAATCCAGCAAAAAATATTAGTATTCCAAGGAGGTATGTTGCTTCCTGGAGGTTTCCTGAATGTATGAGAATAATAGAAGATGTGGTAAAAACTAAACCAACAAATTGTGCAAATCGCTTTGGTGGTCCAGGACATACTTTATATGGTTCGCCTAATGTTGGAATTATTACTTTGGTTGCCAAGAGTGCTATTGGGCTTAATGTAGGGCCTGCAAGAACTCGTGCATAAAACCCATAGGCTACAAAATATAGTATATAAATATTTTCTGTATATAAAAATAATGAAGTCAATGAAAGAACAAAAAAAGCAACAATTCTTGCTGCATATTCAATAATCGTTTCAGGGAAAGAAAAAATCTGTTTTAATAAGTTGGTATTGATGGGTCTATTTCGCTCGACCATGCTAAAATTCCTCCTTTTAGGTTTTTTACATTTTTAAAATTATTATCTAATAAAACTTTGCATATTTTTGCTGACCTTCCGCCAGATTTACATTGTACGATTATTTCATTATTTGGGTTTAGTTCTTGAATTCGATTTTCAACTTCTCTCATTGGGATATGAATGGTTCCATTAATTTTTGCAATATTGAGTTCGAAAGGTTCCCTCACATCAAGGACAAATGGGTTTTTATTTTCATCAAATAAGTATTTTAACTCTGCTACAGTAATTTCACCAAATTCATCATTTTTTTCTTCTTGATTGGGAATGCCACAAAATTGTTGGTAATCAATTAATTCTGTCACCGATGGATGGTCTCCACATACAACACAGTCTGGATTTTTTTTAATTTTCAATTCATCAAATTCCATTTCAAGTGCATCAAATAAAAGAAATCTATTTTTCATCGGTGTACCAATTTTAAGAATTAATTTAATTGCTTCATTTGCTTGTAAACAGCCAATAATTCCTGGTAATACCCCAATCACTCCACCCTCGGCACAAGAAGGAACTAGCCCAGGTGGAGGAGGGGAAGGGTATAGACAACGATAACATGGTCCATCTTCAAAATTAAATACAGAAACTTGTCCATCAAATCGATAAATACTACCATAAACATTTGGTTTTCCTGTCATCACACATGCATCATTTACAAGGTATCGTGTAGGAAAATTATCAGTTCCGTCTAAAACAAGGTCATAATCTTTGATTATATCAATCGCATTTTGTGAATTTAATGGTTCATTGTGCAGGATAAAGTTAATATTAGGATTTAAATTTGATAATCGTTCTTTTGCACTTCCTACTTTTGTTTTTCCAACTTGGTCAACTCCAAATAAAATTTGTCTTTGTAAATTAGATTCATCAACGGTATCAAAATCAACTAATCCTATTATGCCAACTCCAGCAGCCGTTAAATAGAGAGAAACGGGGGAACCCAGCCCTCCAGTTCCAACAATTAATACTTTAGCTGACTTTAATTTTTTCTGACCTTCTATACCAACTTCTGGTAATGTAATATGTCTACTATACCTAGCTAATTCATTTGGAGATAATTCTCCTGAACCCCCTGCAATTGAAGGAATAATTCGAATATCTGAATTTTTTGAAATTGATGCATTTAGCCCACCATTATGACGGGTATCTTCATTATTTACAAAGATATTGACAAAATTTCTTAATTCACCATTTTCATTGAGTAAATGATTTTTAATTTCAGGGTGTTGTGTAAATAATTCATCTAAAACTTCTCTTATATTAACTCCATTTACTTCGATTATCGCATTACCATTTGTAAATCTTCGAAGTGGTGAAGGAATTCTTAATTGACTTGCCATTTAATGTTTCTCCATAATTGTTATTTTTTCTTCTAAAAACTTTGTTCGATCCATATTTAATTGCCAAGATTTATAACTCACTGCTTTACCTGTATGAACTGCGATAATAATATAGCTAAATCCTGGCCATGCATGTTCTCTATCAAATTCAGATGGTTGGTCAGGGTGGTCAGGGTGAGAATGAACAATGCTAATCACTGAAAGTCCTAATTTATCTGCCTTATCTTCAGCATTTTGATAGGCCATAGGATCAATTAAAAATCGTCGTTCTTTATTTTCTGATTTTGTATTGGAAGCAGGTAAATATTCAATTGCCTTACTTTTTCCATTAGGTAAAAAGTCACCAATAATAAATCCACAACATTCATGTGGAAAATCAGCTTCACCATGTGATTTAAATTCATTTATAATTTTATGTGTTAGAATAATTTCATTCATTTTATGACCATAATCCTGAGCTAAAATATCGTTCTCCTAAATCATTAAATAGTGTTACAATATTCCCTGATGTAATATTATTAGTTAATTTTTCTACAGCAGATAAATAAGCACCTGATGATTGCCCAACAAAATATCCTTTTTTTGCAATATCATTTGACCAATGTTTTGCATCGTCTGCAGTAACTTTAATCCATTCATCCACAACAGAATTATCGAATATTTTTGGTATTATATCTTCCGGTGATCCTAAAGGTTTTAACCCTTCAATACCTGGCCAAATTTCAGGTCTTACTCCAATAATTGTAATATGTGGAAACTTTTCTTTAAGTTTTCGCCCAATTCCAGTAATTGAACCACCAGTTCCTACTCCTCCGACAAAATAATCTACCGATCCATCTATTTGTTGAATAATTTCTTCAGCAGTACCATGATAATGAGAAAGCCAATTATTATCGTTTGCATATTGATCACATAAAAAATATTGATTAGGCATTCGGTCAACTAATTGATGAACATGTCTGAGTGCTTCATCATATCCTTCAATTGCATCTGTTTCGATAATTTTTGTACCATGCGACAACATTCGATCTTTACGCTCTCGGCTTGCATTACCAGGAATAACTATTTGAACATTATATCCAAGCGCATTTCCAATCATTGAATATGCAATTCCAGCATTACCGCTACTTGAATCAATTATAATTTTATCATTAGTTAAATCACCATTTTTAATTGCCTCTGTTAACATTCGTTTTACAGGCCTATCTTTTAATGACCCACCAGGATTTCGCCATTCTGCTTTAGCAAAAACGCTAATATTTTTTTTATTAAATATATCTTCTAGATGTAATAGAGGAGTATTTCCGATTAATTCTAATAATTTCATTTAATTCATTTTTCTATATAAAAAAAAACCCCTTCATCAATATTGATAAAGGGGTTTTCGCTAAATTTTTTATGTAAAACTATGCTCGCGAAGGATTCCCCTTTGGAGTGCAACAACAACAGCAAGTATTGTTTATCTGTTTTACATTCATTTTCATCATAGGTAAAGCTAT
>CAZGWH010000008.1:0-50074 GCA_964529325.1 uncultured bacterium
CGTTAATAATTTAAAATGATGAAAACCAAAAAGCAGAAAATCAAAATTTCACTTCAATTATTATTCCTATTTACAGTCATGGTATCCTGTAACACAAATACGAACAACATTGATAAAGGATTTTCCATAAACGGAGCTATAGAAGGTGTGGCAAATGGACAAGCTATTTTAGCAAAACTTGATTTAGTAACTAACGAACGAATTGATGTTGACTCTACTGAGATTAAAAACGGAAAATTTAATTTTAATGGGAGCCTTGAAAGTCCATATGTGCATACCCTGTTAATAAATAAAAAAAGTAAAATTCATTTCTTTCTTGAAAATAGCAATTTAGATATTAAAGCAAATATCAATGAGATAGAAAATGTGAAAATAATCGGCTCAAGAGAAGACAGCTTATTTCGTTCTTATAAAACTGATGATATTTTCGAGCGAAAAAAAGGAATGGAAATCATGTTGAAATACCCGGACTATTCCTTCGCAGCTTTTACAGCTTATTATCAATTTCAATTACACAATATACATATTGATACTCTAGATATTATAGTGAACAGCTTTAAAGAGCCTGTAACTAAATCAGAATATTATAAGCACTTAAAAAAAATATTTCCTTCTATAAAAAGAGTTGCAATATCTCAATCTGCACCAGAATTCTCAATACCAAATACAGATCAGGAACTTATTAGTTTGAATGATTTTAAAGGGAAGTTTGTTTTGATAGATTTTTGGGCTTCGTGGTGTGCTCCGTGCAGAGCTACAAATCAAGAGTTAGTTAAAATTTATAATCACTTTTCATATAATGACTTTACTATTATTGGAATATCAGTAGATAAAGATAGAGATAGGTGGCTCAATGCCATAAAAACAGACAAGCTTTCTTGGCCCAACTTGTCAAATCTGGATGGTTGGGACAAAGTTTCAACTACATACGGAGTTAAGGCAATACCTCAAAATTTTCTTATAGATCCTACTGGAATCATTATTGATAAAAATATTGAACCAAAAGAATTGGCTGAAAAACTTGAGAATATTTTTACTAAATAATAATTATTAGCTATAACAACAACGGTACTAAACTAAATTGAGAATATTTATTTCCACAAAGCTATTTTTCTAACAAAAAAGGAAATCATAAAATTAAATTAAACGAGATTGAATTAAATGAATTCGAATTCAAGTTGATAATGGGTGAATTCTGGAATGACCGAAACCTTTATTTAGGAAATTTCTTTTGTTCCTGCTTTGCACAAAATAAAATTATAATTGATAAAAAAATATATTTGAATAAACTAAATGATATCATTGTAAAAGGGAGTTGTAGTGAGTGCAATAAGAATGTTGCTCGGTATATTGAAACAGGCGAAACCGAAGAGAATTTTAAAGTTGCTACTAGAATTAGACAAATGAAAAATAAATAAATTGAAATCCACACAACAACACCTTCATTCTATCTATTTTTACCTTTATAGCAGTAAATTATAAGAAGCTTATTATTTATTTCTTGTATTAATGTAAATAGTTAGCATAAATTACTGTTATGACAGCAATAAATGAACTACATAGTATAATATTATTTCATCGTAAACAGGCCAAATTGAGCCGAAATGAATTAGCAGAACTGGCAGGAATTGGTAAAACAGTAATTTATGATTTAGAAAAAGGTAAAAAAACAGTTCGTTGGACTACTATTTTAGCAATTTTAAATGCATTGAATATTAAAATAAAATTTCAAAGTCCATTAATGAGAGAGTATGAGAAAAGCAAGAATCAAAATTCATAATCTTCCTGCTGGAGTATTAACAGAAATAGATTCAAATAATTATATTTTTCAATATGATAAAGACTATAATGGTGATCCTATTTCGCTTACAATGCCAGTTTATAATTCCTATGAGTTTAAATCTTTCCCTCCCTTTTTTGAAGGTTTATTACCTGAAGGTGGACAACTTGAAGGATTATTAATAAATTACAAAATTGATAAATCAGATTATTTCACCCAACTATTATTAACTGGACAAGATTTAGTGGGGGCAGTTACTGTTGAAGAAATGATAAATTTAGATGAATAGATGTCCCATTACTTACACGGTTTGTGAATATAAATATAGTAAATCAGGGCTAATAAAATTATCACCACGATTAATTGATTTAAACCCATTACCATTTACAGCACAAGAACAACGGCAAGAAGCGACTTCAAGAGCAGTTAAAATGTCTATTCAAGGTGTACAACCAAAATTGAGTGCAATATTATCGATTAAAAATCGAGCGATGGAAATAGTAGATAGTGGTGGAAAATATATTATTAAACCTCAAAATAATATCTATAAGGAATTGCCAGAAAATGAAGATGTAACAATGAAAATGGCAAAATTATTGGGGATTGAAGTTCCATTAACAGGCCTTATTTATTCAAAAGATGGAAGTTTTAGTTATTTTATAAAACGGTTTGACCGATTTGGAAAAAATAAAAAAATTCATGTAGAGGATTTTGCTCAATTAACAAATAATAAAAGAGAAACAAAATATAATTGGTCTATGGAGAAATTAATTCCTGTTATTGAAAACCATTGCACATTCCCTATGGTTGAAAAGAAAAAATTATTTAAAAGAACATTATTTTGTTTTTTAGTCGGAAATGAAGATATGCATTTGAAGAATTTTAGTTTAATGACCAAAGAAAAAAAAATAACGCTTAGCCCTGCATTTGACTTACTCAATTCAACAATACCAATAAAAAATACAAGAGAAGAGTTTGCACTTCCATTGGCTGGTAAAAAAAGTAATATTCAAAAGAATGATTTAATAAATTATTTTGGAAAAGAAAGATTACAGCTTACCGATAAAACAATATCGTCTGAAATTCAAAACATTATAAATAACAGAACGAAAATGGACAAATTAATAAATATTTCTTTTCTATCTGATGAAATGAAAGTGAAATATCTTGAGTTATTTTCGAGTAGATATGATAGGTTAATAGCTTAATTCTTAAATTAAAAATCTATTTATAATTCACAAAATAATTATCAATCTTTTTCATTTCTTATACACCAATTCTCCGCCTACAAAAGTCATTAGCACTTCCGTTTTTAAAATATTCTCTTCTTTACAGGTTGTGATATCTTGAGATAAAACCGTAAAATCAGCATCAAATCCTTTTTTAATACGGCCTCTTTGATTTTCTTCAAATCCTCCATAAGCAGCCCAAGTGGTCAACATTTTTAATGCTTCAATGCGATTTACTTTTTCTTGGGGTTGCCAACTAATATCATCTGAATAATTAGGATTTTTTCGTGTAACAGCAGAGAAAAATTCTAAAAGTGGGTTTCCTTTTTCAATGGGACAGTCAGAACCACCTGGAATTTTTATTCCTGCATTAATAAATGATTTCCATCTTGAAATACGATGAGTTCTATCTTTTCCAATTCGTTCATCCATCCACCGAGAATCACTTGTACAATGTGATGGTTGCATTGATGGCAATATATCATTATCTACAAAAGTTGGAATATCTTCATCTCGTACCATTTGTGCATGTTCCACTCTCCACCTTAAATTATTTTTACCATTCAGATATTTTTTATAAGTGTCTAAAACTAACTTATTCCCTTTATCTCCAATTGCATGAGTACATAACTGAAAACCAAAGTGATGACATTTTTTTGCAAGTTCATCAAACTCATAATTAGACAATAAAACAAGTCCAAAATTTCCAGGGTCATCAGTATATTCATCAAATAAACATGCACCACGGCTACCTAAAGCACCATCCATAAATGCTTTTACCGCTCGTATTGTATATCTCTCATTGACTTTTTTACCTTGGTGAAACCATTCCTTTAAAAAATTAGCATCATTTCCATTTAACATACCATAACATCTAATTGGAAAGCGTTCTTTATTTATGAGTTTTTGAATTGAAGCTACAATTTTACTATCTTGCCATGCATCATGAATACCTGTAATTCCATTGGCAACTGTTTGTTTAAGTCCCGTTTCAATATATCTCATTACATCATAATCGCTTGGTTTAGGAATCGCATTCCTAATTGTTTCCATCGCGTTATCAATAAATATACAATCATTAATTACTTCGCCTCCAGGAATAACATCTGGATTTTCTTCATATCCCGAAATTTGCCTTGCTCGTTTATTTACCCACAATGCATGTCCATCAATTCGTGTAAGAGCTATTGGATGGTCTATAAATAATTCATCTAAAATTTTAGCTTTGGGGAATTCAGCATTATCCCATAAAGATTGATCCCACCCTCTTCCTAAAATCCAAGACCCTTTCGGATAATCAATTAACTTATTTTGAATTAACTCTACAATTTGAGAAGGAGATTGTATTCCAACTACATTTAAATTTTCTAAAAATTTCCCTAAATTTGATAAGTGATAATGGGCATCAATAAACCCTGGAATTACAGTGGCTCCTTCCAAATTTAGATTTCGTGCAGAATACATTCGTTGGTTTAAACTTTCAATTTTACCATTTTTTATAAATATATCTTGAACTTTAGGTTGCTGTGGATTTAGTGTAATAAAATTTGCATTTATTAAATTTAATGGTGGTATTTTCATAGTTAAATTTAATGATTGTATATGGAACCCGCATAAAAAAAGAAGTAATTTAAACATTAAATTTTCATAGGAAATATTACCAATTTATGAACATAATTGATTTAAGAAGTGACACGGTTACACTCCCCACCAAAGAAATGATGGATGCAATTCAAAATGCAAAATTAGGTGATGATGTATTAGAGGATGATTTTGTAGTAAAAAAGTTAGAAGATGAAACAGCTAAATTAATTGGGAAAGATTCTGCATTATTTGTCCCAAGTGGGACGATGGGTAATTTAATTAGCATAATGGTACACTGCCCTCGAGGAAGCGAAGTAATTTTAGGAGATAAATCTCATACTTTTAAATATGAAGCTGGAGGAATCTCAGCATTGGGTGGTATTCATTCTGCTCAACTACCAAATAATTCAGATGGAACAATTGATATTGATAAAATCAAAACTTCAATAAGAGAAGATAATGTTCATTTTCCAAGGACTGACTGTATTTCGTTAGAAAATTCACATAATTTATGCAATGGGTCGCCAATAAATATAGATTACCTCTCACAGGTTTACAATATTGCTCAAGAAAATAATTTAAAAGTTCATACAGATGGTGCTCGAATATTTAATTCATCTGTCGCATTAAATTTAGATTTAAAAGAATTAACAAAATATACAGATTCAATTACTTTTTGTTTATCCAAAGGATTATCAGCACCTATTGGTTCAATGGTCTGCGGAACTAAAGAATTTATTTATCATGCACGAAGAACACGAAAAATACTTGGTGGCGGAATGAGACAAGTTGGGATTTTGGCTTCTGCAGGTTTAATATCTATATCAAAAATGACAAATCAATTAAAAACGGATCATCTCCATTTATCTCAACTTGCTAATGGTTTATCTCAAATTAAAAACATTGAAATTAATCCAAATAATTATAAAACTAATATTTTATATTTTAGTATTAAGAATAATCCATTTAGTGATGAAGAATTTATTCAACACATGGAGAAACAAGGAATTCGATTTTTTGCATTGAGTAAAAATAAATTTAGATTAGTAACACATTCTGGAATATCTGATAAAGATATTCATTTTACTTTAAATGTTTTTAATAATATATTTAATTAAACTTATCACTCAAAAAGGTTAATAATAATGAATAAAACTATATTTGTATTTGGTAATGGAAAAGCAGATGGTAATGCAAATGATAAAAATATTCTTGGTGGAAAAGGTGCTAATTTAGCTGAAATGACTCATATTGGAATTCCTGTTCCTCCAGGATTTACAATTTCTACAGAAGTATGTACATATTTTATGAAAAATAATAATTATCCATTGCAGTTCAAAAGTGATGTTAAAAAAGGATTAAAATTTGTAGAGAAGAATATGACTCAAATTTTCGGTGATTCTAATAATCCATTACTCATTTCAATACGATCAGGTGCAAGACAATCTATGCCAGGTATGATGGAAACGGTTCTCAATATTGGTTTGACAGAAAAAACAATTCCTGGATTAATTCAAAAATCAGGAAATTCACGATTTGTATATGATGCATACAGAAGATTGATAACTATGTATTCAGATGTTGTGATGGAAAAAGGGAATTCCAACTTGGCCACAATAAAAAAAGGAATTAGAGAACAACTTGAACAAATAATGTTTAACTTAAAAAATAAAAAAGGGATTGAACATGATACCGATCTTTCATCAGAGGATTTAATTCAACTTTGTAAACTTTATAAAAATAAGATTTTTGAAGTTTTAGGTGAAGAATTTCCTGATGATCCATTTCAACAATTATGGGGTGGAATTGGTGCTGTATTCTCATCATGGAATGGAAAAAGAGCTATTAAGTATAGAAAGATTGAAAATATTCCAAATGAATGGGGAACAGCAGTAAATGTTCAAGCAATGGTTTTTGGGAATATGGGAGATTCATCTGCAACAGGTGTAGCATTTACACGCAACCCAGCAACAGGAGAAAATAAATTTTATGGGGAATGGATGGTTAATGCTCAAGGCGAAGATGTTGTTGCGGGAATTAGAACTCCAAATCCTTTGAACGAAAATAGTAAAACATCAGAATCCTTAGATTTAATTAGTTTAGAACAAGCAAATCCTAAAATATATTCTGAGTTACTAGTTTATCGAGAAAAATTAGAAAAACATTATAGAGATATGCAAGATATTGAATTTACTATTCAAGATGATAAACTTTGGATGCTTCAAACAAGAACAGGGAAACGGAATGGTGGTGCTTCCATTCGAATTGCAATTGAAATGTATGAAAATGAAGAAATATCAAAAGAAGAAGCAATTCTAAGAATATCTCCTGAACAACTAGACGAAATCATGCACCCGATGATTGACCCCGAAACTGAAAAATTATCTGAAATCATAACAAAAGGATTACCAGCAGGTCCAGGTGGTGGATGTGGGCAAATTGTATTTACAGCAGATGATGCTGAAAAATGGGCAAAAACTGGAAAAAAAGTTATTTTAGTACGAACTGAAACTTCACCAGAAGATGTTCATGGAATGCATGTTGCCGAAGCTGTATTGACCGCTAGAGGTGGAATGACATCCCACGCTGCATTGGTTGCAAGAGGTTGGGGAAAATGCTGTATTGTTGGTTGTAATGAAATATACATTGATAACGATAATAAATCTTTCTCGATAAATAATAAAATTTTAAAAGAAGGAGATTGGATTTCACTGAATGGTTCTAATGGGAATGTATATAATGGAAAATTAAATTTGATTTCTCCCGATTTAGACCAAAATAAATATTATAAAAAATTAATGAATCTTACCGATGAAATTAAAAAACTAACGATTAGAACAAATGCAGATAGCCCTGAAGATGCCATACAAGCACGAAAATTCGGCGCAGAAGGAATTGGACTGTGTAGAACGGAACACATGTTTTTTGCTCCTGAGCGAATTATAAATATCCGAAAAATGATTTTAGCCGATACAGAAGAAGGTCGGAAATTAGCATTAGATAATTTACTTCCTTTTCAAAAATCTGATTTTAAAGGTATTCTTTCTGCAATGTCACCTTTCCCTGTAACTATTCGATTATTAGACCCACCCTTACATGAGTTTATCAATTTAAATAATAACCAAATTAAAAAACTAGCAATTGATTTATCGATTTCGGAGGAGAATGTTAAAGAACGAATTGAATCACTTCATGAAAGTAATCCAATGTTAGGCCATAGAGGTTGTCGCCTTGGAATTGCATTTCCAGAAATTACCAAAATGCAGGCACAGGCAATTTTTGAAGCAACAGCAGAATTAATTAGTGAGGGAATTCAAGTTTTTCCAGAAATTATGATTCCTCTTGTTGGAATTAATTCTGAATTAAAACATCAACGAAAAGTTGTGGAAAATGTGGCTATTGAAATCCAAAATAAATTAAATGTGAAATTTAAATACCAAATTGGAACGATGATTGAGCTGCCCCGAGCATGTATGACAGCGGACGAAATTGCAAAATATGCAGATTTCTTTTCATTTGGAACAAATGATCTTACCCAAATGACTTATGGTTATTCTCGGGATGATGTAAATGGATTTTTACCTTTATATATTGATAATTCAATAATTAATGTTGACCCTTTTCAATCTCTTGATCAAAAGGGAGTTGGGAACTTAATAATAGAAGCAATAAAAAAAGGTCGAAAAACAAAATCTAATTTAAAAATTGGGATTTGTGGAGAACATGGTGGTGATCCTAAATCGATTCAATTTTTTAATAAAGTTGGTTTAGATTATGTAAGTTGTTCCCCATTCCGAGTACCAATTGCACGATTATCAGCAGGTCGTTCAGAAATTTTGAATAAATAGTAATGTTTGTGGTGGAATATTAGTAAATTTAATAGTTAATATATAATTATTATTTAATAATAAAGGAGAACAATATGATTAAAAGAATACTGATTTCAGTAATTTTAAGTAGCCTAATATTTTCTACAGAATATTCTGATGCTGAAAAAAGAGAATTAGGTCATAAAGCAATGGAACAACTTGCAAAAGAAATTTACCAAAGAGCGATAATCGTAAAACAGAACTATCAAGCAAATAGATTGAGAGAAGAATTATATGAAAACCTCTCAACAACTGCACCAAGAGAAGAGTTTATTATTAATGCTGATATTTCAGACTCACTTTCAAATACAAACCCTTCAGTAACTATTCATGTTTCTGATGATGGCCAAAATAGCTGGGCAACTTCAAATGAAATCGCTCCATTAAATGAAGAAGGATTTGAAACTACTTGGGGAACTTCGGTTTCTACAAATGGTGGAAATGCAGTTAATTGGTATATTTCTTCAGAAATTAATTCAGAAGGTCTTGGGTTTGATTATGGAAATATTATTATTTCTCAAAGCCCGAATAATGTAAATGGTACTTGGCCAATGGGAGATAATTTATTTGCAATACTTTCAACAGATGAAACTGGCGAAACTGGTTCAGGACAGGATATTGTTGGTGTGTCTGGTTCATTTAAAGGTGAGGGTTCAGACATAGATGAATTGTATTTAAAATTAGAATTAAATGGAAATTGTTGTGACGAAGGCAGTCTGTTTGGACCATGGTTTCTTTATGGAATTGGAATTATAAACCCTGATTCAGAAGGATCTGTAATTTATGCAATTGGTTATGGAGATGGTGGGTTTGGACAGTTAACTCCAGGACTATTAAAAATATCTGGAGATGTTGTAACGGGTGAGTTTAGCGGATTTGAATACTTAACAACAAATATTAATTATAATATGAGTGGAAATAATTTAACAACTTCTGTATTATTTGACTATATTTTGAACGATGCCGATTTTGGAGAATGGCCAAATTCAATTCAAGGTGTTATTACAACTGGAATGACAATATCAGTCGCTTTAAGTGGAGCTGATGTATTACCAGAATTCTTAGATGATTCAAGTCCCGGAATTTTTCTAATGTCATCACAATTACAAAACGGTAATAATTTGCCAACCTTATCTAATGCTGAATATGATGATGATTCTGGACTATTATCAGTTTCATATCAAGATAATGATGGAAACTTACCTTGGTTAAGAATGGCTGAATTGTGTAATTCGGGAAATGAAGATGATTGTTATTCTTTTAATTTAATTCCTGACAGTCATACTTATTTTGATGGTGTTAATTATTCTACATCATTATTTGAATCAAATATTCCAAATGGTGATTTTGATGCACATTTTCTATTTAATGATGGGAATGATAATGAAACTGTTGAAGTTATACTTCCTATAAGTGTAGGTGGTGGTTCAGGATGTGGAATATTAGGAGATGTAAACGGTGATAATGCCGTAAATGTAATTGATGTGGTTAGCATTGTAAATCATGTTTTAGCAAATACTGATGACCCATGTGCTGATTTATCTGGCGATGGTATGATTAATGTTATTGATATTGTTCAACTCGTAAATATTATTTTAGGAACATAATCAAATCATAAATAATAATTTGTAATAAAAAAGCCTCAGATATCTGAGGCTTTTTTATTTCCTACATTTATATATATTTCTATTCAATCATGTCTGCTTCAAATATATCATCAACAGTAAATTCTTTTGGTACTAAACTATATGCAATATTTCTAATTTGACCTCGAGCTTTCATAACCTCAGCCTTTGCAACTGGAGTATCAGACAATTGATCATACATCGCTTTCTGTCTTTCTGTTAACAATGAAATAACACATCGTTCATAGATGTCTTCATCAACACCTTTAAATGCAAGAGAGACGATATTTGGAGTTTTAGTAATATCTACATCTTCATGAGCAATTATTGCCCCCCAAATTTTTTCATTTGTTTCTTGTGGCCCATCAATTAAATCATTAAAAGTAAATATTGCTTTTTTAACTTGAGCATGAAGTGCTGGATTATCCTTTTTAATTTCTTTTAAAAATTCAACCGCTTCATCTTCTGGCAAATCCCTTAGTATATTTTCAACAGATGATTTTCCACCGCGTTTAAATTCTGTTGGTTCGGGTAATTTTTTAGATTTCTTTTTTAACTCAGCAGCAAGTGTAATAATTGCATCAATTGGTATATTATTAATTTCTGAAATTTCAATCATTACAGCTTTTCGAATTTTTTTATCGAATCGCCTTAAAACATCCATTCGATCAGAAGAATCTAACTGTTCAATAACCAATGCTTGTACAGCTGGTTTTTCTTCACCAATTAAATAGAAAACTTGTTCTGAAGTTAAATCACCTATAAAAGCGAAAATTTGATTATAAACAATCTCTCTCTTTTTATCAGAAAGCTTTTCACCATCATTTTCTTTTTTCTTATTTTCAGCATGATCAACAGTTAATAAACTATTATAATATTGTTCAACAATCATTCGTTGTAAAGCAGGTGCTACATATTCAATCCGCTTAGATCTATTTTTAACACGCAATAATTTATCATCTGAGACTTTACCTTTAAACATTGTTAAAGCCATGTCCTCACCCAAAACTTTGAATAAAATGGCAACTTTAACTTCGCCTTTTAGATTCGGATAATCTTTTAATAAATATTTTTCTCTTGCAGTCATATCTCCGAATACTCCCTATTTCTTCTTTTTCTTATCTTTGCCATTGGCATTTTTATCATCAGATTCATCTTCAGAACTCTCAATTTCTTTTGAAGAATTCATGTCATTTTCATCATCTAACCAATCACTAATAATATCACCAGCACCCTCTTTTTCACGAAAAATTTCTGCAACAGCAGCCTGGCGAATTCTTTTAACTTCTGTTCTAATTATATCATTATCTTCATCAAATTGTTGCTTTTCAACCATAATTGGACCAGGTTCAGAAGACTTACTTGGCTCACTCGAATACTTAGGTTTTAAATAAATTGGTTTAGGTTTTTTAAACATTGAAATAAGTAATAATAAAAATGATAGGCCTGCAAAAATCCATGGCAAAAACTCAACTATACCTTTTGTACCCATCTTTTGCATTCCGAGGTCTGCACGATTATATGCTGGATTAAAAACTTCAGAATCATCTTTTGACATCACTCTTTCAAGTTGCTCTTCAGCAAATTTTAATATATCATTAGCATATCTTTGTTCAGTTTCTAACCGTTTATCAGTCATTTCCTTCATCAAATCATTTTGCTGTTTCTGATAATCATTTGCACGCTGAACATATTCTGCCCACATTGTTGAATCGTTAATATGACTTTTGCGATCTCTCAATGACATATCATCTTCTAATTTGACTCTTACATCGGTTGCAATCTGCTCTAAGCTTTCTTCAAGTGATAATTGTAATTCTATAATTTCCTGAGCTCTAGAATTACTTAATTCATTTAATCTATCTTCCAAATCAAGTTTATTATTCTCATTGGTTAATTCAATTTCAGCAAATTTATTATTTAATATGTCTTCAAATGATTTTTGTGATTCACTTGATGATTTAAATTGATTTGATAATTCCTCTTTTAAAACACCTTGATCCTCAGAAAATTTATTAATTTTATTACTTAGTGATTGCGATAAAAATTCTTTTACTTCAAAATCAACACAATCAAAACAATTTTCAATATCTGGAATTACACTTCTAATTATTGTTGTTATCTCTTGTTTTGTATTTGGACTTGAAACAGATTCATCCAATCTCACCATCACCTCTATACGGTCAACAATAAACTCACTTGGAATTCCATTAAATTTAGATTCTTCTTTAACCGTTGCTTTTGTGTCAACAGCCATTCCCTTTTCATCGACTGCAGATGTTGGGATAGATGGTAATCCTGGTAGTAAACCTACTGATTGGTTTGGTTTTTCATCTGTATTTTCTATTTCAATAACAGGTTCTACTTCTTCAACTTGAGATTGAATAGTTAAATATTCTGCATATTCTGCATTATCAACAATTACAACATTCACCTGTAAATCAAATAGCCCTGCATCAACTGTTCTTGCAACTGCAAATTCTACTTTATTTTGATATGTATTTTCTAAAGTCGCGACTTTAAATAATTTATCAAATTCTGTTGCAAATAATACTCCACTTATAAATAATATAATTTTTATATATTTTATAATAGATGTTTTTATTTTCATATCTTTTTCCTACTCATTTTAAAATACTTTTGTTTGAAAAACGATTTTTATACGACGATTTGCTTGTTGATCAAGACCCGTTACATTTGCTTGATCTATATATGTTTGATCAATTTTCCCTAACCTTCTAAGTGCATAAGAAGCCTTTGCTGGCCATTGATCAGCATACCCTGCAGAAATCAATCGTCCAGGTTTAACTCCTTGTTTTATTAAATATTGAGTTACCTGTCCTGCCCTTGCAGTTGACAAATGCCAATTTGTTGGATATTTTTTCCATAATGCAGTTCCTTCTTCTGGATCTTGATTATCCGAATGACCCTCTACTAATATCGGTCTTAAATCTCGTGGATGATTTAAATCATCTATGACCCTATCTAATATCCGTTTAATTTCAGGTTGTAAACTTGTACTTCCAGAACCAAAACAAACAGACCCATCAAATTCAATAGCCATTCCCCTCGGATCAGATACAATTTTCGCCTGCTCATCAATTTCCATATCTTTAACAATTTTCTTTAATTTTTGCTTAATATTTAATTTATTATCAATTGGTCTTTTTTTAATTTGTGGCGAAGATTGATTTAGTCCCAACCTTTTATTTGCTGATTCTTGCATCATTTGAATTTTTACTGGATCCAATGAAGACATTGCAAATAGAAGAACGAAAAAACACATCAACAGAGTCATCATATCCGCAAATGTACCCATCCATCCAGGAAGTCCTTCATCGGGGCATTTAGGGCATTTTTTTTCTGCCACCTATGCTTCCCCTCTAATCCTATCTGCTGGTTGTAAATATGAATTTAATCGTTCAGTTACCATAATAGGATGTACCTTTTTAGCTAATAAAGTCACACCTTCTATAATTAATGCCTGAACTTTTTTATTTTCATCATTTTTACTTTTTAGTTTTTCAGAGAATGGTAAGAAAATTAGATTTGCAAATAGTGCACCATAAAATGTTGTAATAAGCGCAACACCCATTGAAAGGCCTAGTCGTGCAGCCATATCACCACCTTCATCGTCACCACCACCTCCTCCCATTGAGAACATCATAATAACTAATCCAATTAAAGTACCAACCATACCAAAGGCTGGAGAGAAATCACCCATTTTTTTCATCACATTTGCTTCTGATGATTCTTTTTCCTCTCTTGTTTCTTCTCTAAGCTCCATCATTTCTCTAATTTCATCAGGTTGAACACCATCAATGATAAATTGTACACCATCCTTTAAGAACCAATTTCGAATTCCATCCATTTCTCCCTGTAAATCTTTTACATTTTTACGAGCTACTGCTGATAAATCAATTATTTTTTGTGCTAATTCTTTTTGCTCCCAAGGTGGTTTTTGAAAAACCATTCCTATTAATTTAAAAACAGCAATAACCTTTGGTAAAGGGAATGCAATTGCAGTAGCAGCCAATGACCCACCAAGCACAATAATTGCAGAAGTTAAATCCCAATATAATCCTACAGACAAGTCACCAGCACTCGCAGCCATAAACATTGCACCACCAAGTAGTACAATACCCAAAATTGTTCCGACAATTGACGCTATATCCATTAATTAATCCTTTTCATTTTATTATAATCGCCCTTTTTTATCACTTGTATTCACCGAGCTTAATATCCCTCTAACTTCATCATATTCAGGATCAAGTTTTAAAGCCATATTCCAATTTATTCGTGCTCTTTTAATATCGCCTAATTGATAATAAATTGAACCTCTTCTTGCATAAGCAACAGCTAAATTGGGGTTTAATTCAATTGCAATTTCTGATTCTTGAAGGGCACTAATGTAATCTCCATCATAATAATGCTTTAGAGATTTTGTTAAATGTTTTACAATTTTATTTTGATTAAAATCAGATAATTTTTGTTTTATCCGTAACGCTTCAGTTGAATCACCTAAAAAACTTAACTTTTGATTAAGCAATTGATTATGGGTATTTAAAGTTTGAAGCTTAAAATTAACTAATCGTAAAGAATCTCTTAATTGTCCCACAGCTTCGTCAAAATAAATTAATGACGAATCTAATTCTTGATTATATACGCGTTCTGCAAATTCTTGTCCACTTGTACCAACCCGTCTAAGAGATTTAGGAATAATTACTGTTTTGCCTGTTTTGGGTAATTTTACATTTACTCCAAAATGAATTGCTGGGGAAGTTGATATTAAAGCCGAGTTTTGCCAAGTACTCCCTCCTTCTAATACCAAAGACTGCATTCCAATGTCAGCAATATTATTTAAGTTTTTTATTCCTGCTGTTATAACATAACGAGGAGATAATGGTATTTTCATTCCAATATTTAGACCATTACCATCATATTCTCCGAGTAAATCAATACCACCATTTTTAATCAAATATGGTGTCTTAAGAATAAATCCTAAATATACATTTACACTTTGTAAGTTTAAAAAATCATCATATTCTGTGATTTCTCTAATATTAGGATATAAATTTCCTAAAGTATCTAATTGACCAGAGTCAGGGTGGCGTTCTACAATTTTTGAATCATCATAGAAAAAATTATTAGCTGCAATTTTACCCGTTCCAGCACCAATATAAGAACCAAGTGTATATTGTTCAAATTTTCGCTCACTTGAAAAAACGGTATATAATGAAGCTGAATTTGCATCAAATCCGCCAATACTATTAAATATTAAATCTTGCACACCTAAAGAAATACTTATATCTTTAAAACTATAAACACGATGTTGGTAATGTAAACCAAATTCAACGGGTGTTTTAAATAATGATGAATTCATTAAATCATTTGAAGGATTTGCCACTGTTCCAATTGTTAACCCAACATTAATATTATGAGTTAAATAAGTATTAACCCCTACTGAAGAGCTTTGATTAAATATTGTAAAATTATAAATATCAGTAGAAGCATTAATTATAAAAGAATCTGTATCAATATAATTAGTACTAGAAGGAATATTCATCATATTTCCTGGACGAGAAAAAGATACTCTTGAAGTTGAAAGTGCAACTCCAAAAATAATTATAATAATACCCATATTTTTAATAATTCTAAACATCTATATCCTTAATTCAGCCAAATAATATTGACAATTATTTGTATTCATCCCATTCAATATCATAAGAATATCCTATAAAAGGACCAAATGATGATGGTATTATTAACTCAAATGATGCAGAAGCTCCAGATAAAACAGATGAATTAGCCGTTACACCAGATTCAAATGTATGATAGGTTCCCTGAATAAATGAAGTCATAATTTTTGTATCTCCATTCCAGTTTTTCTTAACTACAAATGTAACTTTTGCAAAATCAGCCCTTTGAGTCCCAATATTTTTCACATTTCCTGATATAATAGTATTCCCAGAGTTATCCTTACCTTCATCAATATTGCCAACTAAAACTAAATTAGCACTATTCATAATCGGTTGTCCGTTATTTTTCTGAACACCTATAGCATCAATAAATCCATTTTCTAATCCACCACCAGCTAAACTTGCAGTTTGGGATTGTGAAACCGCTTCTTCAATTGTGGTCAAAGCTAAATGTGATTTTTCAACAACTCTAATTATCGAATTCCGAGGAAATGACATTACACCTATCATGGTAGAAACTTTAATAGATTCATCGTCTTGATAAATGATTTTACCTTGGATTGTCGAACCATTATTTAATAAAATTTCTTTATTAAAAGATTTATATGGATCTGACAATTCAGTTGTTATGTTTTTCAGATTATTTATTTCAGAAACGGCATTATTTAACTCAGCCCTTAGTTTTTTAACTTCAAAGGTCAATTCATTAATAACAAAATCATTCTCTTCCAATAGTTTATCGGTAGCAGAACTAACATTGTTTACTGTTTCAATTACTTCTAAAGCGACAATTTCTTCGCTCTCTTTTATTACTGGTTTTTCTCCAACTTTGAATTGTAAATGAACACAATTCATAGAAATTAAACTCAATAATATAATTTTTATTAAAGAAGGATACCTCATCCAAATCCCTTTTTTGCTATATATCGAAAATTACCCATTAACTCTTAATTGATGACAGGTGCTTGAATATATTAAGTATAGAATTCTATAGCCAAGAAAAATTTTTACATCCGAAAGAAAACTTTATACCAAAACCACCATATATTGTATTATCTATTAATTAATCACAAGTATATTTTAAAATATTGAAACTTTTATATCCAACAATTTTATAATAAATTACTTAGCTAAATTTTGGAGAGTTTTTTGCAAAGATACTTCTTTAAATGTAAAATTCACAGGGCAACTGTTACAGAAGCAGATTTAAATTATATTGGTTCAATAACAATCGATGAAGATTTATTAGATGCCGCAGGATTGTCAGAGCATGAAAAAGTACATGTATTGGATATTACAAATGGTAATCGTATTGAAACCTATATCATTAAAGGTAAAAGGGGTTCAGGAGAAATATGTATAAATGGGGCAGCAGCCCATCTAATTCATACAGGTGATCTTGTGATCATAGTTGCCTATTGTATTCTTAATGAGAGTGAAATTTCAGAATATGAACCAATAACAGTACATGTAGATGAACAAAATAGGATTGCTAAAAAGCTTCCTGAATCTGTTTTATCTCTCAATTAATCATTGAATAAAATAACTATTCAAAAAATATTAGAGTTAAAAAATTCTAATAAACCTTTTGCAACTCTAACGGCATACGATTTTACATCTGCAAAAATAGTTGATTCTACTGGAATTCCAATAATATTAGTTGGTGATAGTGCCGCAATGGTAATGTTAGGGTATGAAAATACTTTACCAATTACAATGGAGGAGATGGCAATATTTGTTAAAGCAGTTTCTCGGGGAGTAAACAATGCACTTGTTGTAGCAGATATGCCCTTTATGTCCTACCAATCTTCCGTAGAGAATGCATTAACAAATGCGGGATTCTTTATTAAAGAATGCAATGCAAACGCGGTGAAACTTGAAGGCGGTGAAAATGTTATTCCTCAAATTTCGGCTATTGTCCAAGCTGGAATTCCCGTAATGGGGCATTTAGGATTAACTCCCCAGTCCGTTCATCAAATGTCTGGATATAAAATTCAAGGGAAAGATGAAAATTCAGCAAAAGAAATAATTAAGAATGCAATTGCAATCCAAAGTGCAGGTGCTTTTTCAATTGTATTAGAAGGTATTCCCACAGAACTTGCAAAAATTATAACAGAAAAATTAATGATTCCAACAATTGGAATTGGAGCTGGATCATTCTGTGATGGTCAAATTCAAGTTTATCATGATATTTTAGGATTAGATAATACATTCAACCCTAAACACGCCAAACAATTTGCTAAAATGCAAGATGATTCAACAGAGGCAATAAAAGCCTATATTAAAGAAGTTGAATCCAAAAAATTTCCATCAGAAAAAAATTCTACCAAACTTAATCCAAAAGTTTTAAAAACTATTTCATAAACAGTGGAAATTTTTAAAGATATAAATACTTTAAAAGAATGGCGAAAGTTACAATCTAAAAAAATTGGTCTTATCCCTACAATGGGTGCAATACATAATGGCCACTTATCCCTTATTCAAAAATCAAAGCAACTATGTAATCAAACTATTGTTAGTATTTTTGTCAACCCAATTCAATTTAATCAGAAAAAAGATTTTAATAACTACCCAAAACCAGTCGAAAACGACATTAACATCTTAAATTCAGAAAATGTTGATGCTTTATTTTTACCAACTAATAATTCAATGTATCCGAATAAATATTCAACATTTGTTAATGAATCAAAAGTAAGCTCAGGGTTAGAAGGGAAATCACGCCCTGGCCACTTTAAAGGTGTTACAACTATTGTCGCCAAATTATTCAATATCATAAATCCAACAGATGTTTTTTTTGGAGAAAAAGATGCCCAGCAATTAAGGGTAATTCAAAGAATGGTCATTGATTTAAATTTTGATATAAATATTATACCATGCCCAACAATTCGTGAAAAATCTGGACTTGCAATGAGTTCGCGTAATAAAAATTTAAATAAAGTTGATTTTAATAATGCGAGTATTATTTATAAAGGATTAAAACTTGCTGAAACAGCACTTAACAGCGGTGAAATATCAGTTGTAAATTTAAAGAAATTTATAAAAGCAAAAATTAATACAGTTAAAAATGCAGAAGTAATTTATGTGTCTATTGCAAATAGTGAAACTTTAGTTGAACTAAATGAAATAAATTCCAACCAAATATTAATTAGCGTTGCTGTTCAATTTGGAGATGTAAGATTGATAGATAATATAACTTATTCATTTTCTTGAATAAAATGAGTGCCTCTACTTTCTCTAGATTCTAAAGTCGCAGAAACAACTGATAATGCGGTTTGTACCCCATTTCTTAATTCTAAAATTTCTCTCGTCAGTTTTACTTTCCTATAAAATTCTTCAATTTCACTTTGTAAATGCCGTAGAATTGTTCTCGCTCTAATTAATCGACCTTTCGTCCTAATTAAACCAACATAATTCCACATTGTATTTTTTATTGTCAACCAATCCTGTGCAATTAATGCGGGATCAATTTCTTTATATTCTTGTTCCCAAGACCAAATTTCAGGGAAATAATTATTTTCATCTCTTTCAATCGAAACATCATTACCTGCATTTACACCCCAAATTAAGCATTCTAAGAGCGATGAACTTGCTAAACGATTTGACCCATGAAGACCAGTACAAGAAACTTCACCAATAGCGTATAATCGTTTTAATGAAGTTTTTCCAACAGAGTTTACACCTATTCCTCCGCATGAATAATGTGCTGATGGTACAACAGGGATTTGCTCTTTTGTGATATCAATTCCAATTTCAACGCATTTATTATAAATTGCAGGAAATCGATTAATTATTTCAGAAGATTTTTTATGACTTATATCTAGGTAAACACAGGGATGGCCTGTATCTAACATTGTCTGGTGAATACCTCTTGAAACTACATCTCTTGGTGCAAGCGAACCGTCAGGATGGAAATTAGACATAAATTCATCACCATTTTTATCTATAAGAATTGCACCTTCGCCACGCAATGCTTCACTTATTAAAAAACGCCCTGTATCATGAAATAATGTTGTGGGATGGAATTGGATATATTCCAAATTAAAACATCTAACACCTGCTCTCCATGCCATTGCAATACCATCACCTCGAGCTTCTTCAGGGTTAGATGTATGTAAATAAATTTGACCCAGCCCACCAGAGGCTAATATTGTATTTTTTGCCTTAATAGGAAAAATTTCTGTTGAATTCATATCCAATACAATTGCACCAAAACATGCAGGTTTCTTATAAATATCAATATAATTTTTTGAATGATGAGAAAGTGTTAATAAATCAATGGCAAAATGTTCAGTCAAAATTTGAATATTGGGATGATTATTAACTTCAGTTAATATTTTCTCTTGAATTCCTTTACCTGTTTGGTCTTTTACATGAATAATTCGAGGTTCAGAGTGTGCGGCCTCAGAAGTTAAATGTAATGTGTTTTCAGATTGATCAAATGGGATATTGAATCTATCAATTAACCATTTTTCAACATATTTAGAACCATTATTTACAAGCTCATCAATTGCAGGATTCCAGCAATTTCCTGCTCCTGCCTTTAGAATATCAGATTTTAATTTTTCAGGACTATCATTTATTCCTTTAAAAATTATTCCACCTTGAGCATGAGGTGTATTTCCACTCAATAATGTTTTTGTTTTTGTTATTAATATTACTTTTTTACCATTATCAGCAGAAACAATTGCAGAAATTACTCCTGCTAACCCAGAACCGATAATAAGTATATCTGTCTTCAAAGAGATTTAAATTCCAAGCGAATATCTGAACTTTTAACAGAATGTGTTAAACCACCAATCGAAATTGCATTTATTCCCGTATTTAAATAGTTTTGAAATTTCTCAAATGTCATCCCTCCTGAAGATTCAATAAAAACATCTTCATCACTTTTAAAATCACGAATAAATTTTACAGCTTTAATTGTTTCATTTGGAGACATATTATCAAGTAAAAAACCATCTACTCCAATTTCAAGTGCTTCTTCAATTTGCTCAAAATAATCAACTTCTAATTCAATTGGTAAATTAAATTTTTCATCTTTTATCATTTGAATTGCAGGTGTTACTCCACCAGCAGATTGAATATGATTATCTTTTATTAAAATACCATCGGATAAACTAAATCGATGATTTTTTCCACCACCACAAGTTACTGCATATTTTTCAAATTTTCGTAATCCTGGTGTTGTCTTCCGTGTGTCTAAAATCCATACATCATATTTATCTGCAATTTCAGTAAAAGATTTAACATTAGTTGCAATCCCACACATTCGTTGAATTAAATTCAACATTACCCGTTCTCGTGAAAGGATTTGAATTGCATTTCCTATTATTTCACCAATTACCTCACCACTTTTTACTTTTTGACCTTCAGTAGTAAATAATTCAATTTTAGCTATGTCTTTAAAAGTAGCATTAATTACAGGTCCTCCAGAAAAAACTAAATCTTCAACAGCTTGTATTTCAGCTCTTATTTCTGCATTTTGAGGTACAGTTCCAATCGATGTTTTATCTCCATTCGGAATATCTTCTAAAAGAAATTCTTTTATTTTTTTTAATAAATAATTTTCAGAAAGTTCGGTGTGTTGTGCATAAGAAATCAACTGAGTGATAACATCCTTTCTAATGGTTTTAATGCTTTTATTCTAAGTTCTTCAGACATTATTATTTGTGGTTCAAGTGTTTCTAATGCAGAAGCCATTTTTTCAAGTGTATTTAATCTCATGTGTGGACACTCATTACATGAACATCCTTCTTGATTTGGTGCTGTCAAATATGTTTTATGTGGAGCAATTTTCTTCATTTGATGAATAACACCTGGCTCAGTAACAATAATAAAAATATCTTTTGAAGAAGTTGTTGCATGATTTATGAGTGCTGTTGTCGAACCGATTATGTCTGCATGTTGTAATATATTTTCTTGACATTCTGGATGGGCTAATACTTCAGCATTGGGATTTTGTACTTTCAATTTAATTAATTCTCTTTCAGAAAAAATTTCATGTACTTGACAAGAACCATCCCACAAAACCATATCTCGTCCAATTTTTTTACTTAAAAAAGAACCTAGAAATCGGTCTGGTGCAAAAATAATTTTTTCATTTTTGGGTAAACTATTTATTATTTTTTCTGCATTTGATGATGTACAAATTATATCTGACATTGCCTTTATTTCAGCAGAACAATTAATATATGAAATAACAGTATGATTGGGATAATGCTTTAACCAATTTCTAAATTTCTCTGGTGGGGCGCTGTCTGCTAAAGAACAGCCAGCATCTAAATCAGGTAAAATAACGGTTTTTTTAGGATTTAATATTTTAGCTGTTTCACACATGAAATGAACACCACAAAATAATATTACATCCGCGTCTGTTTTTTTTGCATACTGTGCCAATGCCAAACTATCACCCATAAAATCTGCAACATCTTGAATATCAGGATCTTGGTAAAAATGGGCTAATATAACAGCATTTCGTTCTTTTTTTAATTGTTCTATTTTAGAAAATATATCCGACATTTTTATTTTATTTTATTTGGATAAAATATTACTGAATGTGATTTTAACTTTTTATTTTTATAAATAAATTTAGCTGAAAAAAACTTATTTTTATTCGTCCAATCCATGAAAATTTTATCACCCTCCCATAAATTTAAAGACGATATTTTTTCGTCTTCAATCCATTCTAAATTGCCTTCATCAGAATCGATTAATTCACCAGAAAATTCTGTTGATGAAAAAATAAATACAAACCAATCTTTAATATCATCAAAAGCGGGAAAAGAAATCCATCCATGTAAAGTAGGGTTTATTATTTTCAAGCCACTTTCTTCTTCTATTTCTCTAATCACACATTCTTCGGGAGTTTCTCCTGGTTCGAACTTCCCACCTAAACCATTCCATTTTCCTTCATGCATATCATTTTCTTTTTTTACACGATGAAGCATGAGTGTTTTATTATTTTGTTTTAAATAACATAATGTAGCAAGTTGCATTCAGATTACCTAAAATTCAACCTTGATGTATTACATTTTTCACAAAAATAATGTCGAATCTTTACAAATAAAATCCGTGCTAAAATTTTATGAAATGTATCTTTTCGCTTCCTTAACATTTTTGATTCACATTCAAGGCATTCCTTTCCACAATTCCAATCAGTTAAGACCATTTTTCTGTATCTAAAATATATTAAAATAAATGCAGTTGAAATTAAAATCATACCAATAATATCAGATCCTTCTCGTGATTCAATAAATGAAGAAAATGATGAAAATCTATTTTGAATAAAATTTAGAATAGATTTAAATATAAATTTAATATAGGCTAAAATTGTAGATTTTATTTCTAAGTTTTCAACTAATAAAAATACACCTGAAGTAATTAAAAATAAAATTAATAATTCAAATGAATATTTTTTTACAAATGATTTTTTTCGCCGTTTAGATTTTTTTCTTTTTATCTCTGTCATGTCTTAAAATATGTTTAATTTAATAACTATAATTTACCTTAAAATAAAAGAGTGGAAAAATATAAATGAATATGAATAAATATACAATAATTCTTCTAATATCAATTACCAGTTCAATCTTATTCTCATCTGATTGCAATTTAATTATTGGAGAAAATGCACCTGATTTTTCATTAAAAGATCAAAATGATTCACTACATACACTTTCTATATATCATGGAAAAAAATTAGCATTATACTTTTATCCAAAGGATAATACGCCTGGTTGTACAAAAGAAGCATGTAGTATTCGTGATAATTATTTAGTTCTTACCGATAATAATATTTCAATATTAGGTGTAAGTTATGATAATTCTAAAAATCATAATTCATTTATAGAAAAACATAATTTACCATTTAATTTACTCAGTGATATTGATAAATCTGTATCTAAAAAATATTGTGCAGACGGTTGGTTTATGCCAAAACGAAAAACAATATTGATAGATGAAAATGGAATTATAATTTATATATTTGAAGATGTTAATGCTGGACAGCATGGGATTGAAATATTAGATAAATTCTACCCACCTGAAAAAGACAATGAAAAATAACACTATTCATAATGGTCGCGGAGTACAATCAAATCCAAAAAATAGATTTGAATCTAGAGAAAATATTTATGAATACATTGATGAATTAACACCCTCCCCAAAAACAGAATTAATTATTGATCATTCAAAAACAATTCTATCATATAACCAAAGTCCAGATATTCCATTCAATGTGAGTCTAAATCCATACAGAGGATGTGAACATGGTTGTTCTTATTGCTATGCAAGACCATTCCATGAATTTTTAGGAATGTCATCGGGATTAGACTTTGAAACCAAAATTATGGTAAAAGAAAAAGCTCCCGAATTACTGAAAAAAGAACTTTCAGCCAAAAAGTGGAAACCACAATTAATCTCATTTAGTGGTATAACCGATCCATATCAACCAATCGAAAAAAAATTAAAAATCACAAGAAATTGCTTGAAAGTATTAGCCGATTTTAAAAACCCCGTTGCCATTATTACAAAAAATGATATGGTAAAAAGAGATATTGATATTTTAAAATCAATGTCTGAAATAAATACTGTTTCAGTAATGATTTCAATAACCACATTAGATAATGATTTATGCAATAAAATGGAGCCTCGGACTTCTCGACCTCAAAATAGACTTAACGCGATTAAAGAATTAACCGAAAATGGAATCCCAACAGGTGTAATGATTGCACCCACTATTCCTGGGTTAAATAATCATGAAATACCTAAAATAATAGAACAGGCAAAATTACATGGAGCACACTTTATTGGTTATACCATTTTACGATTACCATTTGCTGTTGAACAATTATTTAAAGATTGGCTACAAACTCATTTTCCTGCAAAATTTAATAAAATAATATCACTTCTTTCTGATTGCCGTGATGGAAATATAAAAGAAAAAAGAATACATCATCGAATGACAGGTAAGGGAAAATATGCAAAACAAATCTTGGATTTATTTAATCTGTGCATGAAAAAACACAGCTTAACAACAAAAGGACCAGAACTTAATACAGCTCTATTTAAAAACCCAAATGATAAACAAATTTTACTTTTTTAATTTTTAACTTTAATTATGGGGAAATGTAGTATTTTTATATTGAGAATGAAAATTATAATTAGTAGTTCTAAATTATTTATAATATTAGTTACAGTAAAACTAAAAGAAAAGATATAATTGATAATTGATTTTTAATCCAGCAAAATATTTTATAAAACGATATCATTCACCAGATTTAAAGCCAAGTGAATTAAAGATAATGTTAAATCTGTGGATACCATTTATTTTTAATCGTGTAAAAATAGAAGATATATCTGATGATTTTACAGAAATAAAAATAAGATTAATTCATTCAATTTGGAATCGTAATCCCAATAAAGCGTTATGGGGTGGTGCTATTTTTAGTGCGGCGGATGGTTTTTTTCCAATTATCCTTAAACAGATAGCATTACGGAATGGAATAAAAACAGATTTTTTTACAAAATCTACAACGGTAAAATATATCCGTGAAGCAAAAACTGATTTATCATTTCATTTTAAAGTTATGAATGATGAAATAGAAGATTTTTTTAAAATAATAAAGAGGGATGGAAAATATCAAGAATGGCATACTATTGATGGTATTGATACCCACGGAAAAAAATGTATTGAAGTAAAAATACAACCCTATTTAAGAATTAGAAATTAACCTGTAATATCTTCGCCACCATCTGCCCGAATTGTATTTCCAGTAATCCATGATGATTCACTTAAACCAATTAATGTCACTGCATTTCCGATATCTTCAGGTAAAGTTAATCTTCCATGTGGATTGACATTTGTTGCATGTTCAATCATTCTATCATTTCCAGGAATTTTTCGTAATGCAGGAGTATCCGTTACACCAGCCATAATTGTATTCGATGCAATTCCATGAGGTGCTAATTCTAATGCTAATTGTCGAGAGGCAGATTCTAATATAGATTTAGCCATCGAAACTGCACCATAGGATTTCCATTGCCTTTGGCTACCTGAACTAGTCATACCAAAAATATGACTTCCTTTTTTAAGTAATTTCGCTTTAACTAAATCTTGTGCCCAATAAATAAGACTACTACCCATTACATCAAGGGTCATTTCAATTTGTTTTTGAGAAATCATATTTTTGGAATTCTCATCGATAAATGGTTTTAAAGCTCCAAAAGCCAATGAATGAACAAATACTTTTACTCTAATATCACCCTGTGTAATTAATTCTTCAATTGCTTCAAATCTTTTTTCTGCATTTGTTGCACTCATTTTTTTAAATATTACTTTTACCCCAAATGCTTCTAATTCATTTGTAAGTGTTTCAATTTGGTCTTTCGGTCTTCTTAAATAAACACCAAAAATATTAATTCCTTTTTCTGCAAGTTTTCTTGCACATGATGCACCAATACCACTTGATGCTCCTAAAATTACAGCCCAATCAGACATGAAATGATTCCTTTCGTTTATTATCCGTATATCAAAATTTAAAAGTTATTTAATGGATTTTACTAATTGCAAATCTGTTAATAAATGTAAATTTCATAACCTTATTTTAACCCCTTTTAATATTTTGGAGAAATTTATATGTCAAACTTAAAAATCATTGGATTTGGAGATGATTTAACAATTAATGGAACACGAATTGGAGATCTTTCACCTGCTGACCATGAAAAAATAGAATTAGAAAATGGTGGACGAAATTATAGTCCATTAGAAAATGTTGTTGTATCCCATGTTCAAGATTCCTCTA
Organism: uncultured bacterium; assembly: GCA_964529325.1. Taxonomy (GTDB): domain Bacteria; phylum Fidelibacterota; class Marinisomatia; order SCGC-AAA003-L08. The sequence continues at coordinate 26,586 of CAZGWH010000008.1, forward strand.
CATTAATTTGTAGAAAACCAGACCCTGATAATATAAAGGCATATATTGAAGAAGAAGTTTTAGATGGACTTTGTTGTTATTCTGCTGTAAATCAGGGCCAATTAAATAAAACAATTGTTGATGCCGTTGTAAAACATTTAACGGAAGAAAAATTACCAACAGTTCCACGATCTATTCGTCATAAATATATGAGTGGATTATTACTTGCTGTATCAGGAATTACAGAAATGGATAGAGTCGTTCCAAAAGTAGCGGGCGTTGAAGCCCCTGAATTATTATTTAAATTATCAAGAAGGTGGGGGTATCAGAAGAAAGGAATTCCTCAGGGTGAAGCGATAATAGTTGGAGCAAAAGGGAACTTCCATGGCCGAACGATGACTGCAATTTCACTTTCTGATGATCCAGACTCTCGAACAGATTTTGGTCCATTTGTTTCCGGAATAGAACTTGTGCCTTTTAATGACTATGAAGCATTAAAAACATTATTTGAAGAAAAAGGTGATCGAATTGCATCCTATCTTGTAGAACCCATTCAAGGTGAGGCTGGAGTAATTGTACCAGATGATGATTATTGGCCAAAAGTTTCAAAGCTTTGCAAAGAGCATAATATTTTATTAGCAATGGATGAAGTACAGACAGGATTTGGAAGAACGGGTGCTAATTTTGCTCATCAATTATTTGGTGTTAAACCCGATATTATGGGATGTGGTAAGGCTGCAGGAGGTGGAATATTACCTGTATCTTTTGTTGCTGGTAGTGATGAAGTAATTGGTACTTTAACTCCGGGTTCTGAAGGCTCAACTTTTGGAGGATATCCTTTAGGAGCTGTTGCATCAATATATGCAATAAAGGTATTAGTTGATGAAAAACTTGCTGAAAAAGCACGAGTTAGAGGTGCCCAATTAATGAATCATTTTGAAGATATTATGAATGAATTCCCTGATAAAATAAAAGAAGTTAGAGGAAAAGGACTATTAACTGCGTTTGAAATGCATGATGAACCACATCTAGATGGCCATACTGTTTCTGTTAATTTGATGAATAATGGTGTATATGCAAAGGAAACACATCATTCAACCGTTCGTTTAGCACCAGCCTTAACAATTGATGCATGGCAAATTGATAATATTGCTGAAGCAATTAGGGGAGTTATTAAAGACTTATAAATTTATTTTATAAGAATAACTTTTTGATTTAGGGATTGGGTAGGAGTACTTATTTTAATAATATATTCACCTGATGGATAATTAGACGCATCCCAAATCCAAGAATGTCTACCAAGGTTTTTATTTCCAAGATAATTAGATTCAATTTCGATCCCATTTAAATCAAAAATTAAAATAGAAATTGGTTCTGTGATATTTATTGTATAATCTATTTGAGTTTTTGGATTAAAAGGGTTAGGAAATATTTTTTCAATAGAAAATTGAGATGGTTCAATAAATTCAGAAATTGATTCTGAAATATCCTCACTATTTAATTCTCCTACGCTAAATCCGCCAAAGTTTGTGTATTGACATTCGGATTCTTCACCAGACATAATATTAAAACATTCTGTCCAAGTTGCGTCAATAATATTATTTGTACTCATATTATAAATTTTAAAGTTAGGTACTTGTCCAGGTAATAAATAGCCTTCTGAATATTCAAACCCATCATAGCCATTTACATTTAAAGTGAATTTATTATCCATATCATTTATATAATAAATTGACCATCCCACACAAACATCACCATTAAATGCTCCTACAATATCACAATTCTCACTAGGACATGACACTGTTCCATCGGGTTCTAAATTACCTTTTATAATTTCAGTATCATTAATTAATACACCTTCAATAATATAAAATGCTTGATTAATAGTAGATTCATAACACCAACCAGAATCATCATTACAGTCTTGTGAAAGAATAAATTTTGTTAAAGCAAAAAATATGATATAGAAATAATTCATTAAAAATCCCAATTTGGATGAGGTTTTGGTAAAGAAGCAAAAGCATAATCTAATTTTTGTATTAGATTTTCATTTGCGGAAAAGTCTTCTGAAATAATTAGTGAACTCGCAGGTAAAACTCCAGCCCACATTCGAGTAAATCCATTGACCGTAGTTTCTAGAGTATCTAATTTTTTGTTTATTCCTTTTTCGCAAAATGAATTCTTGCCCAATGTGATAATATAATTTCCTGCAATTCCTCTCCATTCACTCGAGTTGTCAAGATAGGATTCTATAGGGTCTGATAATTTTAGATTAAAAGAAAAGTCGTCAATTCTTAAAGATGTACTTTCGATACATTTAAATAAATCTAAGATTCTAAATTGGGAAAAAGAAAATGACTTATTTTGGTTCATAAATTTTGAATTTTTTGATAAATATCTATGAAAAAAAGGTTTTTTTAAAATATCTTGGATGAAAATGTCAGGTGGTTCAATCATTTTAACTAAAGGTATTTGATCCCCTATACTTTTAATAAATGATAATAATTCAATTAATTGATCATAATTTTGATAAACAATCCATCTTACATAAATAGGCCCTTGTTCTTCTCCTAAACCATGTAACCAAATATGATGGGTCAAATTATTATTTTCATCTCGATAACCAAAACCAAAATTTTTAGAACCACATGAGACTTCAAATTTTGTACTAACAATTGGAAGTACGCAAGAACCATGTTTTCGTAGCCTGTTTGTTCTTGATAAATGAATTTCTTTAAAATGTTTTTTGGTTAATCGTTCAGGAGTACGAAATGGGGTTTTTAAATTTAAAATAGAAGGTGAAAATTCTATTAAATATTCATAGGTTCCATTTCCAAAACCGAGGTTATTATAAAAACCTTGTTCAAACATAGAAAGACCGCTTATTACAGCCCCAGATAGTGCATCATTAGCAATTTGCAAAGCAGTCATTTTACTTGCAAATCCTTTTTTCCTAGCTATGAAACTTGTTGTGACTGCAGTAATTGCAGAAAATGGTAAAGTATTCTGTTGATATTTAAAATTACCAAGAAGACTAGAAACATAACATTCAGCCTGCCCATTAATCTCAGCAACTAAACCATTTGAGTTTTTTACCCAATCGTTTAAAAATTTAAATTTTTCTGGACTTACCCATCCAACTTCATGCCAAATTTGGTGAATGTGTTTTAAATCTTTTTTATAATTAACATTACGAATAGTAGTTGTCATTTATACTACTAATTATCTCTGTGAAGGATTGTATCTATTTTTCGTGCAGAATCTAAAATAATATTTAATTTTTCTGCTAAAAGTTCATTATTAATTAAATTATTATTGTATTTTTGGACTAATAATTCTGAAAAACCTATAATTATTGAAAGCGGATTATTAATTTCTTTATTTAATTTTTCTACATCTTCACCCATTGTTGCAAATTTTTCTTTAATAATAAGTTTTTCTTCAGTGGATTTTAATTTATTAAGGGTATTTTCAAATAATTGCTTTTGTTGCAGTAATTCTTTTTTTAAGTTAAATTTATCAATAATTAGTGCGACTTGACCACCTAATAAAATAAATTCGCTTTTATCCTTTTCTGTGAAATATCCAGATTCATTTTGCCCTAAGTTTAAAACACCAATTAGCTTTTCATCTACTACTAATGGAATAGAAACAAATGAATTAAATTTTCGCTGTGGATTACTATTTGTAAATTGTGAAAAAATTATCGGATCTTCATTGTCAGAAACCCAACCTGCAATACCTTGACCTTTACCAATTTTAAACTCAGATGCTAAATCTACAATAATTTCATTTTTTGAATAGATAGGCATTAATTGATTTTTATCCGTAGAATGAATAAATAAGGTACCATAATCAAATGGTATAGCTTCAAAAACTACTTCAAAAATTGATTCAAAAATAATGGAATCATCCAATTTCTTTTTTAATAATAGACCTATTTCGTGAAGTTTTTTTATATTAATCATGATGCAATAGGTAAAGAAATTTTAAAGGAGCTGTGTTTGCCTTCATCAACATCTAAATCAATTGTTCCTTTTAGTGAATTGATAATTAATCTAATAATTGATAACCCTAAGCCATTTCCTGCCATTTCCTTTGTCGTGAAAAAAGGTTCAAATATTTTTTCTTGTATTTCTTTTTCAATACTTCCTGCATTATCTTTAACAATTACATGTACTTTTTTATCAATATTACAATATTCTGACGAAATTAAAATTTCTTTTTTACATTTAGAATTATTATTTATTAAAGCATATTTTGCATTTGTAAGTAAGTTTACAAAAATTTGGTCAAGCCATATCTCATGCCCTTTAATCGATGGAATTTCATTTAAATTAGTAATGATTGAAATTTTTTCGTTAGAAAATTGATGAGTGAGAAGCGTGACTGCATTGTCTATAGATTTATTCAAATCCACATGAGCAAAATCATCTTGGTGGCTATTTCGCGCAAAGGTTTGCATTCGATTAATAATTTCTTCAACCTTTTGTGTTAAGGATAAAATTTCATTTAAATTTTTATTCAAATGTTCAAGATTAGTTTCTTTATTGGGGGCCAGTAATCGAATTGATAGCTCAGACGACATTCTAATTCCTGTCAAAGGTTGATTAATTTCATGAAGAATACTTGCACTAAGTTCTCCTAATGACCGCAATCTATCTTTTTGTAAATCAATACTTAATTCCGAAATATTTTCTAATTGATTTAAATTATCCATACTAAATAGTAATATTTATTCTTGATGTTTTAATTGTTGATTTATTTTCTATAAGTTTGATTGTTAAATGGTTATTATTATTTTTAATTTCAAAGTTTAATTCATCTCCAATATTAAGATTTTTTTTTGATTCGGTAATAATATTATAGCCATATATTCTTAATATATATTTTTCTTCATCCAATTTATCTAAAATCCTTCCCTTTACTTTCGACATAGGTGTTAATCTTTTTAGTAAATCTTGTAAATTTTTTGATGTGTCTATTTGATAATCAGCCATTATTATTAAATTTTAATATCAATATTTAATCCAGGTTCATCGTCATTTTCATCAAGTAGGGTATTCGTCATTTGCTCTTCATTTTTACTATTTTCTAATTGTTCTTGAGCTTGTGTAGATAATTCTAATGAATCTTTTTCTTCATTTTTTGAGTCAGATTGGCTATGAGGATTCTCTTTACGGTCTTTATCAATTTTACTTGATTCAGTCGCAATTGTCTGATTTAAATTAAAATTAGATTGAATTTTTGGTATATCACTTGGTGATGCCATTTAGTTTTCCTCTACAACTGCTATCCTTATTTTCATTAACGTTTTATTTAAAATTTGTGAAACTCTTGATTCTGAAACTCCAATGACATTTGCAATCTCCTGTAAAGTTAACTCTTCATAGTAGTATAAAACTAAAGCAAGCCGTTCTCTATCTGGCAAAGTTTTAATTGTCGCCATAACATCACTTTTCAAAGATTCATTCATAATTAATTCTTCAGGGGTTTGAACACTTTGGTCTTTTACTGCTTCTATTCGAGTCATTGATTCATCATCTTCATTGCCTTCCACTTTTTCATCTAATGATAGTGTATAGCTTAATTGAGCAATTCCCATTAATTGATGATATTCATCTTCAGTTATTTCTGCTTTTTCGCAAATTTCAATGACGATAGGGTCTCTACCTAATTCTTGGCATAATTTAGAAGTTAATTTTTCAATATGCATGAGCTTTGATAATTTACCTCTTGAAATTACCCCAGACTTTCTAATTTCATCAATAACAGCACCATGAACTCTTGTGTATGCAAAGGATTTAAATTTAATTCCTGCACTAATATCAAATCGATTAAGTGCTTCAATTAATCCCATTAATCCAATTTGCACTAAATCATCTTTTGTTAGAATATTAGTACTTGGTAAATTCAGGCGATTTACTATTTTATAAACAAGAGGGATAAAGGCTGTAACAACTTTACCTTTACTTATATCTGTTGGGGTTTTAAAATACTCCCGAACAATGAGTTCACCGTCCGCTTCATGCGGTTTTGCTGGTGAATATTCGAGCAATTAAATTTCCTCCGTATTGATAACTTCATCATCGTCATCTGTTTCTAAATCAGGGATATTATCATTCTGATTTTCCATGAGCGAGATTCCCGTTCGCATAAAATAAAAGCCAATTAAGACAATGAAAATAACTGCAATAAAAATAAGACCAGAAAAAATAAATGCATCAAATGGATTTTTTTCAGAATTTAACTTGAAAACAAAAGTTAATAATGCAAGTATAGCTGCTAATTGTACAAAAGATCGATTCATGCTGATTTTCCTTCTAAGTCCAGATTGCTAAATCTTTCTCGTACACGGTCAAAATAATTTCCATTTTTTTGAATAGATTGCCTTACTGGTAATTTTAATATTCTTCTACAAATTAATTGCATATTGATAACTGCCCGAGATCTTGGATAGCGAATCACAACAGGTTGTTGAGCGTGAACACTTGCCAAAACCTGATTATCTTCCATTATTGACCCACCAAATATTAGTGATGTATTTAAGAATTTATTAACAATTAAATTCATTTTATAAAATAATGATTCCCCAGCCTCATCATTTCTCACTTTATTTGCAATCATCATTATTTGAGCATTATCTTGGTTTTGATTTATAATTTTTATCATTGCATACGCATCTGAAATAGATGATGGATCTGGTGTTACGACTACAATTATTTTTTCAGTTCCGAGTACAAAGCTTAATGTTGAAATACTTACTCCTGCACCTGTATCAATTAAAATAATATCATAATCATTTTGAAATGTATTAAACGCTTGAGCTATTGATCGAACTATATTATCTTCGCCTTCAATCATATCCATTATACCTGATGTCGCTGGTAGAAAATCTACTCCATAAGGTGTTTTTTTTATAATTTCTTTTAAAGATTTATTTCCTTTTAGTACATCAACTAAAGTATAATCAGGTGATATACCAAACATTACATCTACATTCCCCAAATGGATATCTGCATCAATTATTAAAACTTTTTGATTTAACTTGGCAAGTAATAGAGCTGTATTTACACTGAAGTTTGTTTTTCCAACACCACCTTTTCCACTTGTAACTGCAATAATTTGAGGTTGTCTCAATTTATTAGATTGAGTTGTATTTGTAGATTTTTGATTAGATTGATTCAATTAATTTAATCCCAATTGTTTTGATATTGCATTTACAAAATGATTTTGGATTTGAGTAGAAAATTCAATTTCTCCATCGGTATAGCTTGTTATTCCACAAATTTTTAATCTTGATTCATTTAAGACAGTCAATAATTTTCCTAGCATTACCGTTTCATCAAATTTCGTAAAAATAATATAGTCGGGTTTTATCGGTGCAAAACTTGCGACTAAATGAAGCATTTCTTCAAATCCGGTAGATGCAGATAATACTAATACTCTATGGATATGTTTAAATGAATCAGCAAGTTGAGATAAACTTTTCATTGCACCCATTTCATTTAATTTAATTGGAGGGGAATCTATAATTGTAATTCCATCCTTTATCTTTTCATTTAAATTTATTTCTTTACGAATATGAACAGAAGCAATATTTAATAATTCATCAGCAATTAATTCTGAAGTTTTTGATTTTCCAGATTTTGTTTGCCCAAATAATACAATTGCATCCCCATTTTTTATTAAAAGTGGTGAAATATGTTTTGAAAATATTTTATTAAATGAATTAGAGATATTTTTTAAATTAAATTGATTTCTCTTTAATGCTGATAATTCACGAGTAAATTTTAAAGCCATTGGATTTTCAAATCCAATTTCAGATAATGAATCGAATAATTCTTGTTCATTTTCGTTTAATTCAGGCTGAATTAATTTACTTACTCTTCTGCTTAAAAGGTCTATTTCTTGTCTTAATAAAGAAATTTCCATATGTAAATCTTTAACTGGAGTAAGTTCATTTTTAATTATATGAATTAATTCATTATTTAAATTAAAATTATTTTCTTTAGCTTCGATAATTTCTGGAATATTTTTTATGGGCGTAACCGTAATTTCCACAAGCCTATCATTTGATAATCCTGAGTTACTCAAATCAATTTCTCGTGTATTTGTTACTTCAAAACCATTTTTAAATTTGGTTTTTGCAAGTTTCATTGCAGTTTCATAAGATGTTGATGTAAATCGTTCCACGTAAAATTAACCTTTTTCCTTACCCTATAAATTATTCAATAATATCTATTTGTCCAACAGTATCTAATGGAACAATTGGTGGTAATTCCGAATATGATAAAACTGTTATTTGCGAAAATACAGGTTCTAAAAATCTTCGAACATATCGACGAATTACTGGAGAAACTAAAATTATTGGTTTATCACCATCTCTGTTCATATTATCAATTTCTTTTTTTATATTTCCAAATAATAAATTAACCTCATCTGGACTGAGTCCCAAATTATACCTGGATTCTATTTCATTTTTTAGAGATTGACCAATTTTGTCCTCTAATGTTGGCTTAAATGTAATTACTTTTAATGGTTGATTTTTTATTCTAAATAAATTTGCAATACTATCTGCAAGAGCTGTCCGAACATATTCAGTAAGTACATCGGGATCTTTTGAAATTCCTATATTATCAGAGATGGATTCTAAAATAACAATCATATTTCGAATAGGAATATTTTCTGATAATAAGTTCTTTAACACTTTTTGAATAACACCAATTGAAACTTGGTCAGGAACCAGCCCTTCAACAACTGCATTTTTTTCTTCTTTCATCTTATCGATAATTTTTTGAGTTTCTTGGCGGTCTAAAAGGCGATGACAATTTTTCTTTAAAGTTTCTAATAAATGAGTTGTTATTACAGCTTCTGCTTCTACTGCTGTATGCCCTAATACTTCAGCATCTTCTTTTTGTTTTTCAGTAATCCAAATTGCAGGTAATTCAAAAGTAGGGTCTGTAGTTTCAATTCCTTCGAATGGTGGTTTTTCATCTAATACTAACACCATATATCTATTTGGGTAAACTACACCTTCATCTACAGGAATTCCATAAACCTTAAATCGATATGAATTTGGTTCGAGTTCAACATAATCTCTAATCCGAATTGGAGGAATTACAATTCCAAGCTCGATTGCCAGAGATTTTCTAACAGAAGAAATTCGATTTAATAAATTACCACCTTGTTTTTCATCAACTAAGGAAATGAGTCCATAACCAACTTCAATTTCAAACGAATCAGGGTGGACTAAATCTTCAATCTGTGGAGGCTCTTCAACAACATCTTCGACTTCTGCTTCTTCTGCTTCTAAAATCTTAAGTTTTTCAGCATCTTGAAGTTTTATAGACCAATAACCAGCACCTCCCACTAAACTTCCAATAATAAAAAATGGAAAAAAAGGCATTCCGGGTAATAGTCCAATTGAAATCATTGCTCCAGAAGTAATGAATAAAGCACGAGGTTGTGCTGAAAATTGAGCAAAAACTTCAGATCCTAAATTACCTACTTGGCCAGTAGAACGAGTAATAATTATACCTGTACCTGTGGAAATAATCAGGGCTGGAATTTGTGCAACTAACCCGTCACCAATTGTTAATAAGCTATATTTACTTATTGCTTCCGAAAGTAGTAATCCTTCTTGAAGAGATCCAACAATAATACCACCAATAAGATTTATTGCCGTAATTAATAATCCTGCAACGGCATCACCTCGAACAAACTTACTTGCACCATCCATAGAACCGTAAAAATCAGCTTCTTGGGCAATTTCAGACCTTCTTCTCTGTGCTTGTTTATCATCAATTAACCCAGCGTTTAAATCTGCATCAATTGCCATTTGTTTTCCAGGCATTGCATCTAAAGTAAATCGTGCAGCGACTTCAGCAACTCGAGTGGATCCTTTAGTTATAACTACAAAATTGATGATAATTAAAATTAGAAAAATAATAAATCCGACAACAGGATTACCCTGTGTAACAAATTGGCCAAATGCATCAATAATTGCACCTGCATGTCCATCTGAAAGAATCATACGAGTGGTACTAATATTAATTCCTAATCTAAAAAGAGTGATTAATAATAAAACACCTGGAAAAACTGCAAACTCTAAAGGTCTAAGAACATAAACGGCCATAAATAAGATAACGAGTGCCCCTGTAAAATTCATTGCAAGAAAGAAATCCATTATCATTGTAGGGACAGGAATAATCATTAAAATTAATAATAGCATAACATAGCCAGCGATTGTCAACTCGCTTAAGCGTGTATATTTTGATAATCTTAGAAAAAATTCACCCATAATTAATTCTTTTTCTTTTGAAATACTTTAGCTAAAATTTCTGCAATTGCCATAAAAAACATTTGAGGAACTTCATAGCCAATTTCTGCAACTTCGATTAAGGCTCTTGCCAAGGGTTTATCCTCTAAAATAGGTATATTATGTTTTCTGGCAATTTCCTTTATCTTTTCTGCCGTTTTGCGTTTCCCCATAGCTAATACTTTTGGTGCTTTCCCTTTCCAATCCAAATTATATTCAAGAGCAATAGCAATATGAGTTGGATTGGTTACAACAACAGTTGCATCTGGAACTGCTTGCATCATTCGTCTTCTACTTGCCTGCATTTGCAGAGAGCGTATTTTACCTTTAACTTGAGGGTTTCCTTCAGTATCTTTTGCTTCTTCTTTAACTTCTTGCTTAGTCATTTTTAGATTTTTTTCATGTTCCCATTTTTGGTATGCATAATCAGCAATTGCAGGAATTATTAATGCTAGAGATACAAGAATAAATACGGTAAACATTTTATCGCCAATAAAACTAATAATTGATTGAATTGGGCTATGAGCAAGCAATGTATAATCAGTTAATTGACTATTAATTAGGTAAAAACAGATTAACCCTACAATTGTAATTTTAATTACACCCTTTAACATTTCAGCTATAGATCTCATAGAAAAAATTCTTTTTAATCCTTTTTGTGGATTAATTTTTTCAAATTTAGGCATTACTGCTTTAAATGAGAAGTTAATTCCTACTTGGACTAAATTTATTGTTAAACCAAGTATAAGAAGAAATATGAATATTGGCATCAACATATCAATTGCAAAACTTAATCCTTCAGAAGTTAAATTCTGGATTGTATCCGTTGAGAGAAGTGTATTGGATGATGTTAAATATATATGTTTTGTAAAATTCATCATATCAATTGAAAGTGTTTTCATCATAAAATAAAGTGTTAAAATTGCACCCGACATAATTACAATAGAATTTAATTCTACACTTTTTACAACTTGTCCTTTTTCTCTTGCATCTTGCCTTTTCTTTGGCGTTGGTTGTTCTGTTTTTTCTTGAGCGGAATCAGACATTAACTTATAAGTTTTATCGTTTTATAAATAAAATACTGAGTATCTTGTAGTAATGGTTCTGCTAATGTTTGAAAAATCTCCATTGAAATGGTTATAATAAATAGTCCCATTCCTACTTTTACAGGTAAAACGATAAGAAATACAGGTAAACTTGGCATTATTCGAGCCATCAATGCAATTGCAGTATCAATCATCATCATAAAAACAATAGCTGGTGCTGCAAGCTGAAGTCCAACATAAAATAAATCATGTCCTGCTTTTACATACATTTCACCTAACTCAGCGGGAAAATGTCCTGTACCAATAGGTATTATTTGAAAATTATGAACAACAATTTTTATTAAAAAATGATGAAAATCTAAACTGAAAAACCCAACCATCATTGCTAATGCCCAAAATTGACCAACTAATGAAGACCTTATCATTTGAGTTGGGTCCATCATTTCAGCCATTCCTAATCCCATTTGTTTTCCTGCAATTGAGCCTGCAAAAGTAAATAATTCAAAAATAAAAACACTTCCAAAGCCAATAAATAATCCTATTGCAATTTCTTTGACTAATAATGAAATTAATAAAAGAAAAGACATATCCATTGGGAAATTAAATGTACCCGTAAATGGAAGTACAATTAAAGTTAACATCAATACAAACATAACTCTAACATTTGGTTTAAATGCATTATATCCAAAATAAGGGAATAAAAAAATCATTGCTGATATTCTTGCAAATGCCAGTATAAAAGTAGGTACCCAATTAAAAGTATAGTCTAAAATTGGAAAAATATCTGTCATTAATAAAGAATTTGAATTTGATTAAAAATATTAATTGTATATGCTACTAATTGATTCAAAATAGATGGAAGCATAAAAAGAAGAACAATGCCGACCACCGCTATTTTAGGTATGAAAGTTAAAGTTACTTCTTGAATTGAAGTTGTTGCTTGAAAAATACCAATTAATAAACCTATTAACATTGCAGATCCTAGGATTGGAAAACAGATATTAATTGCAGTCATTATTGTTTCATTGCTTAAAAAAACGACATAATCTAAATCCATTATATTCTAATCCCCGATACTAATGATTCAACTATTAAATTCCACCCATCTACTAACACAAATAACATTATTTTAAATGGCATTGAAATTATTACAGGCGGGAGCATCATCATTCCCATTGCCATTAATACGCTCGCAATAATCATATCTAATAATAACATTGGTAAATAAAGTAAAAATCCAATTTTAAATGCTATTGTTAATTCACTTAAAATATATGAAGGAATCAATACAGACATAGAAATTTCTTCTGGCGATGATGGCTTGTTTCCAGGATAAAAATTAATAAACATTTGTAAACTTTTTTCATCAACTTGATTCATCATAAATGCTTTTATTGGTTTTACAGCTTCTTGAATTGCAATTTCTTGACTTATTGTTTCATTTAAATAGGGTTGAAGAGCATTATTATTAACTTCATCAATTACAGGTGTCATTACAAAATAGGTAATAAATAATGCAAGACCTACTAATATTTGATTAGATGGTGCAGATTGTGTACCAAGTGCTGATCGTAAAAAATGAAATACAATAATAATCCGAGTGAAACATGTCATCATCATGATAATCGACGGTGCTAATGAAAGAATTGTCATTAATATTACAATTTTCACTGTTAAACTGAAATCTTGGGGGTTTGATGATTCTTCTAGTCCTAATTTTATTGATGGAAATGTATTTTGAGATAAAGCAAAACCACCAAAAATAAAAACAAAAAACAAAAATATAACCCATGTGGGTCTATTATTATTAAATGATGTTTTTAAATTTGATATTTTATTTTTCATTCTGTATGTATCGTCCTAATAATGAAGAAAATATTGATTTAGAATTTATAGAATTAATTTGATTTTCATCTATTTCATTTTTATTAAACTCAGTCAGCAGATTTATTGATTGGTCTGAAATCCCGAGCAATAGATATTTATCAAATGCTTTTACCAATATAATTTTTTGTTTTGAAGATAAATATTGTTGATAAAGTATTTTTAAATGATTATTTGCATTTACATTATTTTTAATATATGAATTACTGTCTGTAAATTTTGAAATTATAAATATTAGTCCAACTAATAAAATAAAAATGAGGATAATTTTTCCAAAATATCCCCACAAATTAATTTTTGAAGCAACCCCAAACTCCTCTTTTAATTCTTCAGCTGAAGGTGAGTGAATGTTACTTTTTAAAAATTGTTTATTATTAACTTCGTTGCTTGGAATGGAGTCAGTCGCAAAACTAAATCCTAAAAATAGTACAATTACGAGTATTAATTTACTCGCCATTATTTTCCTAAACTTTTCAGTCTTTCTGATTTTTCAATTAAGTTTGTGATTCGTATGGCAAAGTTTTCATCTACGACTACAACTTCACCTTTAGCTAATTGTTTTTGATTCACATAAATATCAACAGGTTCTCCAGCAAGTTTTGCTAATTCAATTACTGATCCTTTCCCTAATTGTAAAACTTCTTGAATTGACATTTTTTTTCGACCAAGCTCTATAGTTACATCAAGTTCTACCTCTAAAAGCATGTCAATTTTATTTTCAGAATTTGCTTCAACTGATGAGTCAAGCTCAGCAAAATCAGCTGACTGTACTTCTAATGTTGTATCTTCGGTTGTATTTCCCATTTATTCTCCTTGTTTATCCTATGATAAATTTTATAAAACTTTTGTAATTTTAACTGCTTTACTTCGTCGATGAGAACCTGGGTGCCCATCGAAAATATGTTTATTTCCGAAATAAACTGAAATAGGTGAATTTATTTTTGTAGGTAAAAGGAGAACATCTCCTTCTCCTAATTCTAATATTTCTTTAATAGATAAATTTAATTTCCCTAATACAGCTGAAACATTTCCATTAGTTTCTAATAATATTTCCTCAACAGCTTCTTGATCTTCTATTGTTATTTCATTTATTTCTTCGTGCATTTGAGCTTGAAAATCTTCTTGAAACATAACTTTGCCCAACCAATTATAAGGGTAGCAAATATTCATTAGTGTTTTTGTACCATGAATTATTACTTCTAAAGTTACAACAACAACGGGTTCAGATGAAGAGACAATTTGAGCGTATTCTGGGTTACTTTCAAACGACCCATATTTTAAAACAATATCATTTTCTGAAAGCCATGCTTTTGTTAATTCTGAAAAGCATTTATCCATCACCCTTTTCATCACTTTTTGCTCAATATGAGTAATTTCTCTTTCTTCTTCCATATCTTTAAAAAGAGTTTGTCCTCCAAATAATTTTTCAACAATAAAAATATTTAGTTTAGAACTCATTTCTAAGATTCCTCGTCCATTAGGTCTTTCAAAATCCATCATATATAAACAACTTGGATTTGAAACGGAGGTAACAAACTCTGAATATGTATATTGTTCAATTGAAAGCTGTCTAATTTCCGCCAATAATCTTAATTGAGCAGATAAATATACACTATATGTTCGACAAAAATTCTCATGAATATTTTCAATCATTCGTTCTTGTTCTTTTGATAATAGTTGAGGGTGGCTAAAATCATAAGGGGAAACTTTTTTTTCATTTCCACCAATTACTTCGTAAGAAGTAGTACCATCATCTTCACCTACATTTTTCAAAAGAGCATCAATCTCTTCTTGGCTTAATATTTTCGGCATTTATTAATTCCTTTATTGGATGAAAAATCCACTATAATAAATACTATCAATATTTCCAGTATTTAACATTTTATTAATTTCCATTGCTAATTCATTTTTAGATTTTAACTGAAATTCCATAGATGCTAATTGGTCCATTGTATGTCTTCTCAAATATGAAATAAATAAATCTTTAAATTGTGTTTCACGAGTGCCCATTTCATCCATAATTAATTGGTCACTTGTTTCAACAACAAAACTTGCCTGAACAACATGCATTCCTTTAGATCCTGCTGGATTTACCATTATATCCTTAAATTCTTTAGATATGCCAAAACTTCTATTCATTACACCTGATAATGCTTCTTCCAAGTATTCTTCTTCTAGTTTTTGTGCTTGAATTTCTTCATAATTAGGTATTAAAGTATATTTAGACATAATAAATCCGCCATAAATAGCTAGGATACTAAGAACACCAAGGACAGCATACATCATTATGGGTGAACCATCATCTTTTTTATCTTTTGTTTCAACCACTATTTTTTCTTGACTATCTATCGATTCGTTTTCATCAGCCATTTAATTTATCCTTAATTTAATTAAAAGTAAAGTTTTCAATATATACAGTATCAATATATCCTCTTGTTAGGATATCATTATTTATTGTTTTTACAATACTAGATAAAGCATTATCATTATATTCAATCATTGACATAAAATCAAAATCATGTGTTTTAACATAATTCACCATCATATCTTGCAATTGTGAGTGCCTCGTTTTAAGCTCATATAAAACAGAGTCATCTTGAGTTTCAATAGATAGTGTAAACCTGACTAGGTCTTCAAATGCATTTTCTTTATATGGATTTGACATTATGTCTTTTACCCTATAAATCTTAGCTTCTACACCTACTACTTTCGGTCTTCTTAATTTAGCCTGTTTTTCAATAAAACGAGCTTCTATAATATCTCTTTCAAGAAGCTCTATATAATTCGGCATAATAATATTACTCGTTAAAAAATAACCGTAATATGCAATTGGTGCAGAAATTACTATTAAAGTAAGCTTACTTATTAATCGGAATAACATTTGCATTAATTTTTAACCTAACCTAATATAATGAGATTTTAATATATGATTATAATAATCCGTCATAAAATTAGCGTTTTAAATTTATTGCTTCTTCTAAGATTTGATCGGAGGTTGAAACAACTTTTGTTGATGCTTGAAATCCTCTTTGAGAAACAATCATATCTGTAAATTCATTTGCTAAATCGACATTAGACATTTCAAGAGCACCTGAGACAATTGACGAATTTGAATTTATTGCACTATCAATAGTTACATTTCCACTTGCATTTGTTTTCATGAATGAATTTCCACCTGCTTTTTCTAATCCTGATGGATTCTTAAAAATTGCCGTTGCTATTTGAGCAATTGTTCGAGAATCTCCATTTGTAAATTGAGCAATAACATTTCCTGAATTTTCAATATACATATTTTCGAAAGTCCCCGTTGCCCTACCATCCTGGTCAAATACAGAAAGTGTGGACATTGATCCGTTTGCAGATAATCCACTAATTCCATTATGGCCATCTACATCAATATTAATAGATAAATTAGCCTGACCGTCATTTAATGTTAAACTAGAAATTTCAGGATCGCTAAATGAAAATGAATTGGCTATTATATTACCATTTGAATTAAAATTAACCGTACCTGAACCACCGCTAATTATTTGTTCATTTTCAGTTGTTTCTACTTGCCAAGCCCATTCATTACCTTCTTTAGGTGTAAATTTTAGTATAATATTATGTGCTTCGCCTAAACTATCATATATAACAGCAGATCCTGAAACAGATGTTGCATCGTTCCCAAATGAAGAATGAATTGGATTAATTCCATTTAAAACTTCTGCAATTAGAATTTCAGTTTCTGAGTTCCCTGGTTGGTTATCTCGAATTTCTAATTGATTGGAACCAGTAAGAGTTACCGTAGAATCAGTAAAAACGGATTCTAATTCTAATTTTAAATCTGTAATTGTACTATTTTCATTTAATTCAATACTTGTTTGAGATGGTGAAGTACCATCTGAAAGTTTTGAACCAGATAAATTCATTGAGAAAATATTTCCATTAAAATAACTTGATAATTGTGTAACATCTTTTAATAAGGTATCTGTTGAAATTTGAGCATTAGGATCTGCTTCTAAAGCTTGAGTTGTTAGTTCCATGGATTCACCTAATTGCCATACTGAAGGTATTGCAGAATTACTCGAACTTAAATTTCCAGATAATCGTAGATTTTGAGTTGCGATTGGACTTGAAACCATATTTGTATCTATTTGAATATTATCCAATGTTTCTGATACAGATACTTGACCAAAAGAATCCGCCATCCAACCTTTTACAGACATTCCTGTATTATTTACTAAGTTCCGGTTTGCATCAAAATGAAAACTTCCGTCTCTTGAATATACTTGATTTCCATTATCATTAAGTACAAAAAAACTATTTCCTTGAATTGCTAAATCGGTAATGTTGCCAGTTGCCTCAAGCATTCCTTGATTAAATAATGTTTGTACAGAGCTCGTTCCTACTCCTAAGCCGATTTGTTTTCCATTAATAAATTGATTGTTAGATACTTGATTGGAGTTAATTGTTTGATTAAAAGTATCAGCAAATGTTAATCGACTTCCTTTAAATCCAACTGTATTTATATTTGCAATGTTATTACCTAAAATATCTAATTTTGTTTGATGGTTTTTTATTCCCGATACCCCCGCATATATTGATCTTAACATATAATTATTTCCTTATAAATTTTTTTAATTATGATTGTTTTATTTCTAATACTTCATTTAATGATATTGATTGTCCATTTACCATTAATACAATGCCTCCTTCTTCAAATGTAATTCCTTCAATTACACCTGAAATTAATGGAGTTGCTGAAACAGAAGTTTCCGTTGAATCATATGCCGAGACTGAATAACTATATTCTCCTTCAGTTACTATATCTCCAAGTGCATTTTCTCCATTCCATTCAATAGTGTTTATACCTTCATTGAAATTTGTTTCTGTAATGGTTTTAACAATATTTCCAGCAGAATCTTTTATTGTTACGGTTACAGTTTCAGCTGGGCTTCCAAGTTTAAATTGAAGGTTTATGTCATCCCCTGTATATGAAAATTCATTACCAGAAGCAATTGCATTTTTTCCGATTAATGTTGTGGCAAGTGTATTATTGATTGACTGTGTCATCATATAATCAGATAATATACCCTCTTCCATAGTACCATTTAAATTTTGCAATTGCTCTAATGAACTAAATTGTGCAAGTTGAGAAGCAAATTCATGGCTTTCCATAGGTTTTAATGGATCTTGATGACTTAATTGAGTTACTAATAATTGTAAAAATTCATCCTTTGCCATTGTATTTGCATTTTGACCTGCAAGAACTTGTGCTAATCCACCATTATTACTTATTTGATTTAATGTATTCATTTTATTCCTTTAAATAAGATAATTTAATTTAAAAATTGTGTTTTGATTTAATTGTATTTTTGATTCTTCTTTTTCACATTTAAAAAAAACAGTTTTTTTTTCATCTGAAATTTTTAAATTTCCTAAAATTATAACAGATTCTAATTCGGGCATTTTTTCTTTAATGGATATTTCTATACTTTTTAATTGATCTTTTATATTATCAATTAAATTAGAATTAATAATTATTGTTAATTCATTTTTTATTTTTTTAATATTAATTGATAAGTTTCCTTGCTCGGTTTTGATTTCAAATTCACCAGAGTGGTCTCCCACAATCTCACCCTTAATTTTTGTATTAAAATGATTAATTAAATGGAGTAATGTATCTTTAAAATCATCTTGAAAGTTATTCAAATTTGATGAAGAGGATGAATCATCTTGAAAATTAATATCAATATTATTATTGGGTATTTCAAATTGTTCTTTTGAAATTCCTTTTTCAACTTTTTTGTTATTTAAATTAATTTCCGTTAATAATTCGGGTGAATTATCATTATTTTTGCCCTTTTTTTCAGAGCTATCATTATTAATTGAAAAAACAATTTCACTATGCCCAGCTTCTTGAATTTCAGTATTTTTTTTAATATTTAGAAACTGAGGATTATTTGTTTTATTCTTTGGTTTATTTTTTTGTGAAATGTTTTGTTGAATAATTATTGAGGGGTCCGTTTTAATTTGTTTTCTGTTAATATTTTTTTGCTGATTTGTGTTAATAAACTGGTTATTTTTTAATGGTAATTGTTTTTTATTAACTAAATTTAATTTAGTAATTTGATTCATTTTGCTATTGTCTATTATATTTAAGTTGTTTTTTTTTCCAGTATTTAACTTAGTGTTTATAGGTGATATATTAAATTTTTGTAGTTTTTGAATATTCTCCTTTGAGTTTATTGGCTTCTCAATTAAATTAATTTTAGATTTTCTATCTAATCCTTCTGTAAATTTTTCTATAATCTCTATAGATGTTTGATCTTTACCATTTGAATTGATTCTATTAGCAGAATTAAATTGATTCTGCTTTACAGCTTCCCAAATTTTAGTTTTACCAGTATTATTCATCACTTTAGTTAATGATAAATTAATATTATTATTCTGTGATAATTGCATTAAGATTGTTCCAAAACTGCAAGCTTTCGAGTAATATTTGCTGCTCGTTTATTATCGAGAGCAAGTAATAAATTTTGTCTTTTTTTAGGTTTCATTTCAAAGTAAATTCTCATTACGGTATTATCATCTACATTTTTTAATATAGATGCCATATCTTTAAGTTTCATTGCTTCGTAAGTTTTCGCAAGACTTTTTAAATTTGCTTCTTTTTCTTCCATATTAGTTTTTTTAATTGTAAAAACTTCAAGTTGTTGGTTTAAAATATCTAATTGATTTTGAGAATCTGCAATTTCGATATCTTTTAATTTTAAATTTGCAGTCAATACTTCTATTTCATTAGATAAACTATCTTTTAGAGTAATGAGCAAACTATCTTTAAATGCTGCTTCTGCAAAATGAATACTATCATTATTTGTAAAAATTACTAATAAACTATCAATTGTGGTTTCATAATAATTATGTTTATTTTCTAAATCTCTTAAATTTCGTTTATATGAAATAAGTTGACTTTTTAATACTTCTGGGTTGATTGGTTCATCTTTAATTAAAAATTCCCATACGATATCTTCCGGACTTTTAGGTTCAGGTAGTGGAGTATTTTGACTTAAAATCATAAATGAGATTCCAATTGACGCTAAGAATATAGTAAGTAAACCACCGATTAATTTTAATATTTTCATGATTAATTTTCTTTCTTATTATGTGCAATTTTTGCACCGATTTCATCAAGTTCTTTTTGTTCAATCTTATTTTGCTCATTCTTAAATTTTTTCATATCACTCTCTTTTAACTTATCTAAAATTTTTCTAGACTTTGCTGCTTCTAATAATTCATCTTTTTTTAAAATTAAAGATTTATTTTTTTTCTGAATTTGTTTCTTTTGATTATCAATAGTTGAATTTACTTGATTAACATAAGAATTATGTCTCAGCATATCTCCCGTATTATCAATTGAAGTATTTTTATTATTTAATACATTCGTTTTTTTTTTCTCTAATTTGGATAAAGTATTTTGTTCCTCATTGAGTTCATTCTGAGCTAATACAACTTCTGTAGATTTTTGATCTTCTTGAATTTGTTTAACATCTAATATTTTTTGATATGAAAATTGATATGCCATTTTCTAATTTTAAATTATATCGTTACATTATCAATATATATGCCAAAAGAGTAAAATATATTAATTATAAGGTTTTTAAGTAGAAAAAGATTGATGAAGTGAATTTATATGAGGAAATTTATTCTACTAAGGTAAAAATGAAGAGGAAAAAATTACCTAAAAAAAGAAAGGCTCAATATAATTGAGCCTTTCTAAAAGAAGAAGATATGAAGTTTTATTTATTAAGCTGTATAAATACTAACTTGTTTTTTTGAACGACCTTTAGGTTCAAATTTAACTCGACCATCTGCAGTTGCAAACAATGTATGGTCTTTTCCAATCCCAACATTTTGACCTGGATAAATTTTAGTACCTCTTTGCCGAACAATGATTGATCCAGCTGTAACAACTTGGCCATCCGCACGCTTAACACCTAAATAATTAGGGTTACTATCGCGTCCATTTTTTGAACTACCAACACCTTTTTTATGTGCCATAGAATTATACTCCTTTCAGGGCTACCCCTGAGTAATACTATTTATTTTAATTGTAGAGAAATTTTGACGATGTCCTTGTTTCTTTTGATACCCTTTTCGTCTTTTAAATTTAAAAACGATGATTTTTCTATCTCTACCATGTGAAACAAGTTCTGCTTCAACAGAAGCATTTTCAACATACGGTTTCCCAAAAACTTTATCATTATCATTAGAAATATAAAGTACTTTATCATAAGATAAAGAATCTCCAGTATTTCCTGATTGCGTAGGGACTTTCAAAGTCACACCTTGTTCTGCTATGAATTGCTTCCCTGATATTTCAACTAATGCTTGCATATTTAACCCTTATTTGAGCCTAGTAATTTATTTATATAATTTAATACATTCAAATAGTTTTAAATATTTTCTGTAATGAAATTTTTTCGTTTTTTTGAATATACTTTAAATTTATCTCTAAGTATTGTTCTATCTTCTTCAAACTCTAAATAAAGCCAATTATTCCACATCATTTTATTTATTAATTTTGGTTTATTTTCTTTGATATAACTGTATAAAGTTGGATGAAGATGAATGACTAGTCTTTTATCATTCGCTTTTTTCTTAAATCTTTTAACCCAATTTTCGATTGAAGTTATTACGGTATCTTTTGAAGCGATACGCCCTACACCACTACATAATTCACATTCCTCACTTAATGTGGCCATTAATGATGCTCTAATTCTTTGCCTTGTCATTTCTAATAAGCCAAAATTAGAAAATTCACTAACAGACACTTTTGCTCTGTCTCTTTTTAAATGTTTTCTAAATTCATCATAAACTTTCTTGCGGTTTTTTGCTTGTAATAAATCAATAAAATCAATTACAATTAATCCACCAGTATCTCTAATCCGTAGTTGCCTTGCTATTTCTTTTGCAGATTCAAGATTAATTGCCATTGAATTTTGTTCATGATCCTTTTTACCGATAAAACGGCCAGAATTAATATCAATAACGAGCATTGCTTCTGTTTGTTCAATTACAAGGTGAGCCCCACTTTTCATCCACACTTTTTGTTTTAAACATTTTTCAATTTGTGTTTCGATATTGTAATTATCAAAAACAGTTCCCTTGCTTTTAAATTGAGAAATACAATTTATTTGGTCAGGAGAAACAGTTTTGACATAACTATGAAGTCTTTTATATAATGTTTTATCATCTATTTCCATTTTTGAAATATCAGATGTAAAAAGATCTCTAATTACTTGATCAACAGTTTCATAATCTTCATAAACAATTATCGGTGCAGTACGATTTTTAACACGATGGTTTAAAGTTCTATAATTTTCCATTACTAATTTAAAATCGTGCTGTAAGATTTTATCATCTTTGCCTTCAGCTATTGTTCTGAGAATTAATCCTGCACCGGTAGGTTTGATTTCTTTAGCAAATGATCGTAGTCGTCTTTTTTCATATTTATCATCAATTTTTCGTGAAATTCCAATATAATTATTATTTGGAACAACAACCATCAAACTTCCTGGTATTGAAATATTAGTTGTAACTCTAGGGCCCTTTTCACCATAAGGTTCCTTTATTACTTGAACTAAAATATCATCTCCAATTTTAAAATCTTTTGCAGGGTTTATTTCCTTAGGTTTACCCTTTTTCTTTGGAGAAGGAGATTCATCATCTTCGTCATCAAATGATAAATTAGACATGAATTCAGAATCTCCAATTTCAGAAAATGGTAGAAAAGCATTTAATTCATGACCAATATCTACAAATGTGGCTTGCATACCAGGTAAAATATTTTGAATTTTACCTTTATAGATATTACCCACCATTCGCTGATGTTCGGGTAATTCAAAAAATAATTCAACTAACTCTTTGTTTTCAGTGATCGCAATTCGTGTGCTACCAGCTGTAACATTTATAAAAATTTCTTTAAGCATAACAGGGTCCATCCGTTTAATAATCGTTAATTACATCTCTATCAATTTCATCATGATAGATGTGTGTATTGCCTGTTTAGATGGGTTAGAAGAGTCTTATCGGAAGGCTACAAAAATAAAATAAATAAAATCTAAAAATTTAAAATAAAAAATAATCTTTATTGTTGATCAATTAAGTACTACTAAAATATAGTAAAAATAAAAAATAAAAGTTGTAGTGCCTAAATTATATTCTAATCCAACTATGTTAATTTATATGGTTTTTATGGATATAAGAAGTTATTT
>CAZGWH010000009.1:0-36271 GCA_964529325.1 uncultured bacterium
CTGTTTATCTACAACCTACATTGAAAAAAGTATCGTTAAGTGTGAAGAACCACAAGTAACAAAAAAGCCTCTAAATAAGAGGCTTTTTTGTTACTTAGAATATTTTAATTAAAATTATCTCAAATTTTCCCAATGAATATTATATGTTTCATATTCATATTTTGAACCTTTGGGTACATTTACTGCCACTGAAAAAGAGCCGACATCACCAGGCTCTAAAGCAGAATCTGTTATTACACCGTTAGAATATTTAATATTTGAACCATCCACAAATGCCGAATCAGATGCAATTAATCCTGTATTTTCATCCCATAAACTAAATACAATTCGAACAAAATCTGCTTTGTGTTTTCCACTATTTACAAGCGAACCCGAATACACAAATGTTTCTCCTTCATTTCGTTGCTCAGGACCTGAAAAAGTACCTTGCATTTTTACCTCAGGTGCTGGTGCAGAAACTTCATCATATTTTTCAATTGTTGCTTTATCTAGTGTAATTTGACCTAATTGAGTTTCCACTGTCATTTTATCTGCATCTTCATTTAAAATATTTCCATGCACAATAGTACCATTTGAAAGTGTAATTCGATGTTTAAGATGTGGAGCTTGTATCATTTTAAACATTTCATTATTAACCTTAGGAACAGAAACCCGTGAATCATATTCAACAATACGAGCTTTTAATTCATTCATTTCTCGTCGTAAATCATCCAATGATTCTTTCACAGGATAAAAAGAACCAGACATCACTAAATTTGTTTCAACCACCTGCGCATCTGAAGCTTCCTCAAATGGTATTTCACCAATTTCTTCTTCAGTTTCGGCAATGGTTCCAATCTCTTCAACAGCATCTTCATCTGTTAATTCAGGAGAAGGATCATCTTTCTTAAATAATGAACATCCTGTTAAAAAAAGTAATATCAATAATAATGATAAAAACTGTCTCATTAATTAACCTCCAATTGGATTTGACCTATTGAATGTGCTTTATATGCAGCCATTCTCAATTCATTTTTATAATCATCAAATTTTTTCATTTTAACCAACATATCTAAAATTTCTGGATAAAACATATAATTTTTTGGATTTTCTAATATTGTAATAATTTCACTCAATACGGATTCATCATTAAAATCTCCAACAGCCCTTAATGCTTTAAGCCTCATAGATTGTGGATATTCCTCTGATTTTACAATTTCTTTTAATGGTTGTAATAAAGTAGGATCTTTAAATTCTGAAACTGCACTTAAAAGATGATTTAATAATTTAGAATATTCATCCTTCCCATTATTATAAGCTGTTAATATTTGAGATATCATTCGGCTTTCCTCAATATCTCCCATTGCATGTAAAGCAAATTCTTTAGCCTTTAAATTCGTTTTAGGATCTCCAAGCATATCCAAAAAGTAATCTGTCACTTCAGGACCTTCTTTTTTGGATAAAATATCAATCGCAATACTTCTTACACCCACATCAATATCATTATTTTTAGAAATATTAATTAACCACGGAATTACTTTTGTGTCTTCCATAGCACCTAAGGAGTAAGTTAAAATAGAATCCATTCTAACCTGCTGTCTTTTACTTATTTCATATAATTCAAGTAAAGTAGTAATAGCATCTTGTGTTCCGACACTACTTATTGCATTCATATATGCTTTTCGAGTTTCAATGATTTTATCTTCAGTTGCCATTAACCCTTTAGTTAAATATGGGTTAGAATGTTCATCACCAAATTCTTTCAACATATTTATCGCTTGAATCATTAAATCTAAATCAATCAAACCACTTCCGCCTACTGTTTGCTGAACGGCTTCAATCGCCATTGGATGACGACTATCTTTTAGTGCAGTTAATGCTGCCATTCTCACATTAGAAGCTTGTGCTTGATCTTGAAAGATTTTCACAAGTTCAGCAACGGCATCTTCTTTCCCATCAATATATGCTAATCTATGCTTTTCTACTTCTTCTAATGAAAAAACAGTACTATTTGCTGCACATCCCCAAAAAAGGAAAAAAGAAAGCAACAATAATATACTTTTTTTGTACATATTAAAATTCCAGTTTATTTTCATTTTGTAAATCCTAGTTTTAATTAAACATTTAAATTAGGATGATTATTCCAATTTAACTGTTTCCACCCACTTTCATCACGAATGGTAACCGTAAAATATTTAATCCAATCGCCCATCCAAATTAAATTTTTATTCTCATCCGTATTTATACCTATTTTATGGTAATGTCCCACCAAAATGGTATGATAACCCTTATCAAATTGAGCATGAGCATATTCCTCAATATCCTTCGTAACCTCCTCATACTCTGTATATCCTTCGGTAAAATGCCGACTTGTCTTGGATACCTTGCTTGCTATTTTACATCCGATTTTAGGTCGAAGTAAACCAAAAAAATAAATGGATATAGGATGCCTAATAATTCTTTTCATTAGACGATAACCATAATCATTTTTTAACAAGCCATCACCATGAATCACCTGGATTTTTTCGTTTCCGATGTTGAATTCAAGATTTTCATGATATATAATAGCCCCAAATTTAGAGCGAAAATACCCAAAATCCCAAAAATCATGATTACCTAATACATAATGGATTTCTATTCCATTTTTATTTAAGTCTTCTAATGCTTCAAAAATACTTTCATATCCTGGCATTTGAGCATTTCCATAGTCAAACCAAAAATCTAAAAAATCGCCACCAATTACCAATGAACCACCCGTTATTTTAATTTTTTCAAATAAACTAAATAATAGTTCTCGCCGTTTACACTCATTATTTAAGCCTGTAAACTGAAAATGATTATCGGAAATAAAATAAATGGGTGTGTTCATTTAGTAAAAATTACGGGGTTTAGTGAATAGAATCATAGAAAATACACAACTATACAAATTTATCTCAAACTGAAAATAAAATGTTTCTTAGTTTTATAGGATTTGTGACGAACAAAAAGAGTTAATAACCATTAAAATTATGATGAAAATTAATATTACTAAAATTATAGCCTTTATCTATCTTTCAATTTCCTTTGGGCAATTTGGACAAAATATTGTTCAATATGACGAGTTTGATTGGTATTTTATTCAATCAAACCATTTTGATATCTATTATTATGATCAAGGGTTTTCTCATGCTGAATATGTCGCACATGAAGCTGAACAAGCATATAAACATATTTCTAAATATTTAGATTGGGATTTAACAAATAGATATTCAATTATTATTTATAATTCTCACAATGATTTCCAACAGACCAATGTAGTTGAATCCTATATGTATGAAGGCATCGGAGGCGTTACTGAATTATATAAAACGCGAGTTGTAATCCCATTTGATGGTTCTCATTCTGAGTTTAAACATGTAATTCATCATGAACTTGTTCACATGTTTATAAATGATTATTTGTATGGAGGAAGCTTACAAAATTTAATTACAAAACAAATTAGCTATATAATTCCACTTTGGATGAACGAAGGGCTCGCTGAATACTTATCAAGCGATTGGAATACAGCATCTGATATGTGGATTAGAGATTTAACTTTAAATTTTGGTGAACTACCATCTTTTAACCAACTTGGTGGATATTTAGCATATCGCGGGGGGCAATCTGTTTGGAGATTTATAACTGGCAAATGGGGAGATGAAGCAATTGCTGAAATTTTTTATCAAATTAAAAATAATAAAAGTGTGAATAAAGGTGTGGAATCTGCACTTGGAATGAAATTAAATGAAATAAATGAACAATGGCATGACTATTTAAAAGAAAATTATTTCCCTGAAATTTCAAATAAACAAAAATTAACAGATATTGCTCGACAATTAACAGACCACAAAAAATTAGGGAATGGATATAATATTGCACCTGTAATTTCACCTGATGGAAGTAAAATAGCAATTTATTCAAATAAATCTGGCAATATGGCTCTATATCTTATTTCATCTGAAACGGGGAAATTTTTAAATAAAATAATTCAAGGGGAGCGAAATTCTGAATATGAAGAATTGCATATATTAAAACCAGGTATTTCATGGTCTCCAGATGGTTCAGAACTTGTATTTTCAGCAAAATCAGGAAAATCTGACGCTTTATTTATTTATAATTTGGAAACAGAAAAAACACGAAAAATTAGATTAGAATTGGAAGGTATTTTTAGACCAACATGGAGTCCGCTTGCAGATGAAATTGCATTTATTGGAAATGATGGTAAAACAAGTGACATCTATATTTATGATTTATTCACAGAAGAATTGTTAAACTTAACAGATGATTGGTTCACCGAAGACCATGTATCTTGGAGTCCCGATGGTTTAGATTTATTATTTATTTCTGATAGAGAAAATTATCTTGCAGAAAAACAACCCTTATCAAAATTTACTCACTCTCTAGAGCAAACCGATATTTATTCAATTTCTCGTGGAAATGGTCAAATTTCTCAAATTACAAATACAGTGTGGAATGAATCTTATCCTGTTATGACACATGATAGAAATTTAGCATTTGTTTCTGACAAAACTGGAATTAATAATATATATATTTTAAATAATGAATTACCAACTCCGAAACCAATCACAAATGTTCTCACTGGGATTTCACAATTAAACTGGAATTCTGATTATTCTCAACTGGTATTTTCAGGGTTTCAAGAAAGTGGTTATGATATTTATTTATTTGTTAATCCATTGGATCAATTAGAAAACAACCACAATCCTTCAATATTAAATTGGGTAAATGAAAAGAAAGAAACTGAATTTAAAGTAAATCAAAATAGAGATAGAAATAGTGGCAATAGTGGCGAATATAAAAACTATGTGTTTGCTCGTGGTAGAAAGCCAATTATTGAAGAAAACCAAGAAGCCATTGAACTTCCAGATTCGTCACGATTAGATAATAAAGGCAATTTTATTTCTAAAAAATATTTAACACGGTTTTCACTTGATTTAGCTCAAGGATATGCATCTTATAATACACTTTATTCTCCAAAGGCTATGGCGTCATTTTTATGGAGCGATGTTTTGGGTGATCATAAAATTTATCTTGGTACACAAATGCAAATTACATCCTTACGAAATTCAGATTATTATTTGTATTATAGATTTCTTCCATTTAAAGTTGATTATAATTTTCTTTTTTATCATACCGCAATTAATTTTTTAGATAATAATTTCAGTAATACATTTATAGACTTAAATGGTAATGAAATTAGAGAAGCAGAAGAACCTCTATATTACCAATCATATTTAAGGCAATTATTATTAAATGGTACAGCATCATTTCCAACATCTCGATTTAAACGATTTGATTTAGCACTTAAATTTGGCCATGTTGAAAAAGTATCTCTTTGGGAAGTAGGACAATCAGATTATGGAATTACGGTTGAAGAAAAATCAGATGGTGTTTTTGGTGCATCACTTTCTACTTTTATTCCTTCCGTAAGCATGGTTTGGGATAATACACTTTGGGATTATATTTTCCCTTTTAAAGGTTCACGATTTAATGCAACATTTAAAACAAGTCCAAAAATTGGAGATAATGGACTCACCTTTCATTCACTTATTCTAGATTATCGAAAATATCATCCTATAAAAAATGGTATCAGCTTAGGCGGTAGAATATATTCAGGTTATAGTTTTGGAGATAATGCTCAACTTTTTAAAATGGGTGGTTTACCCTGGGTATGGTCTTCATTAGGTTCTGAATATTATGCTACTCATGAGGAAAATAATTTAGATTATGAACTTGAATCCGTTTATTTTTCAGAATATGTAATGCCTGTTCGTGGGGCACAAATAAATCAAAAATATGGGTATGGTACCTTTTTATTAAATATGGAAATTCGATTACCTCTATTAATTTATTATTTTCCTGCAATTAAATATTTAGGTCAAATAAGTGCGGTTGCCTTTTCAGATTTTGGATTTACATGGGATAAAAAAATACCCACTTGGTCAGAAGAAAATTGGGATAATAATAATCCCGAAGGATTTATTTGGACTTATGGTATTGGCCCTCGTTTTATATTCCTAGGGCTACCATGGCAATTAGATTATGCATGGCATGCCAATCCTTATAAAAAAGAAAAAACAACACGATCTTGGTTTTTAACCATTGGGCTTGACTTTTAACAAATAGAGATATATTTTGAAAATTTTTAATTTAGAAAAATCCTGCTCTGAAACGAGTGCAAGAACAGGCGTTTTATCTACAGACCATGGAGATATTCAAACTCCATTTTTTATGCCAGTAGGTACTTATGGAGCCGTAAAAACACAATCTTCAGATGAAATCAAAGACCTCCCAAGTCGTATTCTGTTGAGTAATACTTATCATTTATTCTTACGGCCAGGGACTGAAATTTTAGAACAAGCGGGCGGTTTGCATAAATTCATGAATTGGAATGGTGCAATATTAACCGATTCTGGCGGGTTTCAAATTTTTAGTTTAAAAGGGTTTAGAGAAATTACAGAAGATGGAGTTACCTTTCAATCTCACTTAAATGGAGAAAAACACCATTTAACACCTGAAAGAGTTGTGGATATTCAACGCTCCATTGGTTCTGATTTTATGATGATGTTAGATGTATGTCCTCCTGGTGATGCAGACCATAAAACTTGGATTGATGCATTAGAAACTACAACTCGATGGGCGAAGAGAGGAATGGAGCATTTTCAAAATACTGAACCAATTTATGGTCATCAACAAATTTTATTACCCATTGTTCAAGGTGGAACTAATCCTGAATTACGAAAAAGGTCAGCGGGTGAATTAATTGAACTAGACGCAGATGCATACGCAATTGGTGGATTAGCTGTTGGCGAATCAAAGCCAGAATTATTAGATATTTCTGAACTCACAGCATCTCTTTTACCCAAAGAGAAGTCTCGTTATTTAATGGGCGTAGGTACTCCAGCTGATTTAGTACGATGTGTTGCTAGAGGAATTGATATGTTTGACTGTGTTATGCCAACCAGAAATGCTCGGAATGGGCAATTATTTACCTTAAATGGAAAAGTAAATATAAAGAATGCAAAATATAAAGCCGACTTTTCTCCAATTGATGATACCGGTTTTGCACCCATGTCTGAACAATATTCAAAATCATATTTACATCATTTATTTAGAACAAATGAAATTTTAGGTTTACGAATTACCACTCAACAAAATTTAAGGTTCTATATATATTTAATGGCGGAAATGAGAAAAGCAATATTAAATGATTCATTTAAACCTTGGGCAAATAATTTCTTATTTAATTATGATGGTGGGACAATTTAATTAAATTGAACTCTTATTTTTAGTTATGGAAAACGAAAATAATAAATACTTAATTACAAATGATGATGGTATAACACGATGTTGGTGGGGAAATGAACCATCTGATTATAAAGATTATCATGATAATGAATGGGGACGACCAACAAAAAAAGACTTTCAACTATTTGAAAAAATTTGCTTAGAAGGTTTTCAATCTGGGCTTTCTTGGTTAACTATTCTCCGTAAAAGAAATAATTTCAGAGAAGCGTTTTTAAATTTTGACTTTAACCAAATTTCAAAATATAATAATTCAAATATCTCTCAACTCCTTCAAAATGCAGGTATTGTCAGGCACCGAGGCAAAATTGAAGCCACAATAAACAATGCACATCGCGCAATTGAAATTGTAGATGAATTTGAAAGTTTGGCAAATTATATTTGGAAGTGGAAACCGAAAACAAATGAACTGCATATTGGAAAAGGAGAATACAATCACCCAATTCCAAGCATTACACATACTTCTAAATTATTAAGTAACGATTTGAAAAAAAGAGGATGGAAATTCTTTGGTCCAACGACTGCCTACGCATTTATGCAAGCAATGGGCTTAGTAAATGATCATATAGTTGGTTGTTTTTGTCATAAAGAAATCAATGAACTGCATAACTATTTTGAAACACCAAGTTCATAAATTAAAAATAAAATTTCGAATGGATTTCACCTCCATTCAAATTGATTGTGAGCGAATAGTTTTACAGTCTATTTCGAAAAAGTACTACACTGAAATATTTAATGAATTTACGCCTGATATTACAAAATATATGTTTCCAAAACCTGCGGAAAAAATAGAAGAAACACAAATTTTTATTTCTCAATCCATTAATAATATGAAAAATAAAAATGAATTGATTTTTGTAATTTTGAATAAAAAAATAATGAATTTTTAGGATGTTGTGGACTACATTCTAGAAAAAACCAGGATACCCCTGAATTAGGGATTTGGATTAAAAAAGATGCTCATGGAAATAAATTTGGGCTAGAAGCGATTATTCATCTAACATCTTGGTCAATAAAAAATATTGAATTTTCTTATTTTATTTACCCCGTAGATGAAGAAAATATTGCGAGCCGAAAGATAGCAGAAACATTAAATGGTGAAGTTTTTAGAAAGAAAAAAATTAAAACAATGCATAATACTATTTTAAATGTGGTGATTTATAAAATAAATAAAGAATTACTCCACCTCAACTATTCGTAAAATCAATAATTATACAGTAGCCTTCTCCCTGTGGGTGAAAATGATTATGAAAAAAGAGATTATCCATTCCCTCTACAGCAGGAAAGGATTAAGGTGAGGAAACTTTTTTTACCCAAAAAAGCCCTGTATTTCTACAGGGCTTAAGGTGTGAGGTAGGGACTTTGTTAAGAGGGATTTATTTATTAGCTAATACTTGAGGCATTTCTAAAAGAGTTTCTTCTTTTTGTTCAACAGTTACAGTAATCGCTTCAACCGTTTCACCTGCAAGACAAGCATTGTATTTATTTCCTCTCCAATTGAAATTACTACATGCACCTAATTCACTTCGTGCATCTAAGAATGCATCTGCATAATCTAAAGAATCATATTTTGAAGAAGGTATGGGTTCTATGTAGGTATTCACTACATATTCACCATCATTCCAAGAAAAGATTGTTCCTTCACCAAAAGTATCTCTATTATATTTATAGGTTTCATCAAATGATTTTGTATTAAAATCAATTTGAGGTTTTTCTTCTAATTCAGGTTGTGTATTTTCTTCTGGAATTTCTACAAAATTAACTTCTATTGTTTCTGTTTCTACTACAGGTGTTGAAGATTTTATCATTTCTAATTTATCTTCTGTACTTGTATTGAAATAGATTGCATAAAAGGGGATTAGTAACGCTCCACTTATTACAGCTATTGTTTTTAATCCTGATTTAATTCCACTATTGTTTTTTTTGGTTGTTGTTGTTTGAGTAGTCATGATATTTCCTTTTTTTTGTTTTTGTTAATTTTAACTCATCTCACAACCTTTGACGCAACCACTCTTCGTTTTCTTGCATTTTTATTTGAACCTTTTTTTATAGGGTAATGTAATTGTTTATTTTTAAATTAATTCACACAATTTGAATACAAAACAAAGGAACAAAAACAATTGAAAAATAAAATAGAAATGGGATTAAGAATACTCATTGGATTAATGCTTGCAATGTCAGGGTTAAATAAACTTTTTGGATTTATGCCAATGCCTGAAATGTCGGAAACAGGTACTGCTTTTATGGAAGCATTAAATCATGCCAAATATATTATACCTTCAATTGCAATAGTTGAAATTATTGGAGGAATATTACTTGTTGCAAATAGAGCCGTATCTTTTGCTCTTGTAATTCTTGCCCCCATTATTTTTAATATATTCTTTTTTCATATTTTTTTAGAACCCGAAGGAGTTGGTGCAGGTATAGTATTTGTGACCGTACTCAGTTGGTTTGCATGGAATCGAAAAAATGATTTCACATCACTTTTCAAGTAATTTCATCTATATTAATAACCATTAATCTCACTAATATTAAATTCACAATACACTAAAATCTAAATAGTATAAAGTAATAAATTATAGACTATTTAAAATTTATTATTTTACTCTCCAAAGGAACACAATTGACAAAACAAATTACATTAATTTTTATATTTTTACTTTGCGGTCTTTTTTCTCAACATAATCATGGTGGAGGAAGAGGCCAACATTCATTTTCAGGTGGAATAATATCTGGAATAATTTTAGATTCTTTATCTCAAAAACCAATTGAATATGCTTCAATATCATTAGTTAATCAAAAAGATAATACTATTGAAACAGGTGGTGTTACGAGTGAAAGTGGACATTTTGATATAACAAAAATTAAACCAGGTAAATATAATTTAAAAATTGAGTTTATGGGTTATAAATCCAAAATAATTAAGAATAAAAATATTTCTCCTAAAAATGGTTTATTTAAACATGATATTGGTGCAATTTTACTAAATCCAGCTTTATTGCAAATGGATGCTGTAAATGTTGTTGAAGATAAACCCATTTTTGAATTTGAAACGGATAAAATGATTTATAATGCATCTGATGATATTATTTCTGATAGTGGAACGGCAGAAGATGTGCTCAATAAAGTACCGATGGTAACCGTTGATCAAGATGGTGCTGTATCTTTACGCGGAAATGGAAATGTAAAAATTCTTATAAATGGAAGACCAAATAGAACGGGTGATGGACCAAATTCTGTTGATAATATTCCTGCTTCATTAATTGAAAAGGTTGAAGTTATTACTTCTCCCTCTGCTAAATATGACCCAGATGGTATGGCTGGAATTATTAATATTGTAATGAAAAAAGGGAAATATGAAGGGCTTAATGGAAGTTTAAAAATCAATGGTAAATATAATGAATTTAATAGTTTAGATAAAATGAATGGGCTTACCGCTTATGGAAATTATAAAACTGAAAAATGGAATTTATTCTCATCTTTTAATTTAAATAATAGAGTGAGAACCGTTTCAGGACATCGAAATGTTGATACTTATTATTTAGATACATTAAATAATTTAGAAATAATAAATATTGAATCAATTCATTATACGACAGAGTCTAATTCTGAGCGACCGAGTAATTCATTGACTTTTGGGGCAGATTATTATGCAAATGAATCATTAGAATTTAATGGTGAGTTTAGATATTCAAAAGATTCAAAAAGTTCGTATGAAAATAAATTATATACTCAACCTGATGCAAATACTGTAACTACTCAAAATGGTGACTTTGGTGATAATTATAGTATTAATGGGAATTTTGGATTTATAAAAACATTTGATAACCCCGATCAAAAACTTACATTTTTAATTGATAATAACAAAAAATTGGATTCAAGCTATGTTGAGTTATTACATTCAGATTATAATGATAGAACTATTTTAAGTAGTAATATTAATTTGTCAGAAATAAAGCTTTCTTACCATCATCCCTTTGAAAATGAAAACTCATTTGAGATAGGTTATGATGGAAGATTTGATGATAATGCAGAATATATGAATTTTGAATTTACAAATTCAAAAAATTCTAATTTAGAAAGTTTTTCAGGTATGAATGATTTTATTTATAAGCGAAATATAAATGCAATTTTTGCAGAATATGATTATAAAGTTTCTGAATCATTAAGTATAAAACCCAGTATCAGAGTTGAACAAGTAAATAAAAATATTTCATTTACTTCAAATATCACTGAGGATAATGATTCAATTATTTTCGCTCAAATTTTAAACTCTATTGGAGAAAAAGATATTGAAGATGATTATAGAAATATTTATCCTGATTTGCATTTTACATATTTATTAAATGAAAAACAGAGTGTACAATTTGGTTTAAGCAAAAGAGTGAATAGACCTGGAGCTGGTGGGCATGGACGAGGGTCTAGAAGTATTCGCCCGTTTCCGAGAGATATTTATTCGGGATCTTTTATTTTTATAGGAAATCCGTATTTAAAGCCAGAATATTCTACGCAATATGATGTATCATATAAAACGCCAGTTCCAATGGGTTTTGGATATGTGAATTTATTTTATCACCAATTAAAAAATATAATTGAATGGGTAGATGACGATAGTTTTGAAAATGCTGATGTTCTAACATTTAAAAATGCAGAAAGTGGCTCTACAGTTGGATTTGAATTGTTTACTATGATTATGGGACAAACTATTGGAGGTGGTTATAATATGACTCAAATGGATGACTCGACGGGCGACTATGAGCTCAATGGTAATAAAACACATATGAATATTTTTTCACGAATTAATTTACCCGAAAAATTTATCAAATTCTTTGATTTCGAATTTGGCTTTTATTATATGAAAATTGGTGTGCCTGGTGGTTCATTATTTGGTAATAAAGGGACACTTTGGGCAAATAGTGGAATATCAAAATCATTTATAGATGATAAACTATCACTATCTCTTAGTATAAATAATTTATTTGATAGTGGTGGCTTCCAATTGGATATTAAAGAGAAACCATTGTTTGATAGTGGTGGAAACCAATATGCTTATGAAAATACAAATGTAAACATGTCTCGTCATCCGCGGACAATTACCTTTAATATTAAATATCATTTTGGAAAAATGCAGGAAGAAAAACGAAGTAGCCGTGGAGGAAGAAATGGTGGCGGTGAAATGGAAATGGGATTTTAATTAAAGAATTTAAATATCAAATTCTGTGCAATAATTTATAACCTCCTTTTGGGGTAATTTTTCTTTTACACCTAAACACATAAAATTATTTCCGTCTATATCATATTTACAGAAATAATTAAATTGACGAGCTAAAGTAAAACCAAATCTCATATAATATTTTGGATCCCCGAGAACGAAAATATATTTAACATTTAGCTTTAATATTTGCTCAATTCCATTATTTATTAGTGTAGATCCAACTTTCATGTTTTGAAATTTTGGTAGTACACCAATAGGTCCAAGACCAATTCCTATTTCTTGATTTAGTTTATTATACATCGGACTAAATGCAATATGTCCAATTGTCAATTTGTTTATTTTACAAATTAAAGATAAATATAATTTATCATTTCTCCTTAATAGATTTACAATTTTACCTTCAGTATTGTTTTTAAATGCAAGATTATGAATATTAATTATATCATCGAAATCATCTGTCATTTCTGGAAATATTTTAATTGAATTATTCATTATTTTTCTTCTATATATTTCCAAGTATTAGCACCATCAAATTGACGAATAGGTATATTTTCAATAATTTTTAGAGAAGCCATTCTCATATTTATTGCAACTCTATTTGTATTATCATTGAGCATGGAAGTGGTATGAGTAGAACAGCCACAATTTGAACAAAAATGAAAATCGATGGTTTTGTCCCCCCATGAATATATTGAAATTGGATAATTACCTTTAGAAATCTGTACTTCATCATTTGTATAATACGCCCATAATGCACCAATACGGTTACAAATTGAACAATTACAACTCGTGATTGATAATGGTAGTTTGTTTACAATCAGTTTAACATTTCCACAATGGCATTGAGCTTGAAACATAATTTTATTTATCCTTACTTTTAAATTTATTCCACAAATTAATTGTTGAGGCTGTATAGAAAATAATTAAAATTAAATTTAAATATCCACCTGCAATAATTACTTTCCATTTTCCTGTTAAATTATTAGAAATTATATTTTGAATTAAAAATGGAATAAGTGGGTAAAATAAAAGAATCCAATTTGAATATAAGGTTTTTTTTCTCAGAACATTATTAATAAAAACGAAGGAAAGAATAGCAAATAATGGATAAATAATCATGCGTAATATTTGATTGGCTTGTACTGCTAATGCAATTGCAGATTGCATATTAAGTTGATATTCAGCCGAAAGTTTAGCACTTGTCGCTATTGCAATATATTCAGCATGAACGATTCCATAGGCAATTCCAATACCACCCAAACAGAAAAGAATTATATTTTTAGCAATTAATTTTGATGAGTTAAATGCATAAGACACATGAAAAGCACCAAGTAAATAAAACCAACTTGAAAATAATGCACACACACCACTTGCAATAATTCTAGTATTTGAAACGGTTGACATATTTATAATTAAATTTGTTTCTGTCGGTGAATAAAAAATTAACATATCTCCAATAAATAAAATAATTCCACCTAAAATACCAGCGATTCCAAAACTTCTTACAATTGATTGTTGGCTAATTTTTTCCATTATTTTGAATTATGTTTTACAAACCAATAAACAAATGGTAAACAAACAAAGTACATTAAAATACTATAAACCCCAGATGGTAAACTTAGTATTGAAAGCCCTACTTCTTGGTGATTATAGATTAAATTTCCAATAGTTATACCCACCGTTCCATTTTGAATACCCGATTCTATTGCTACGGTTATCGCTCGTTTTTTACTCATATTAAAAACCCGTGAACTATTATAACCAATAAAAAGCATTATAAAAATTAATGATATTATAGCAGGGGCTAATAAATTCAGATTTAATATAAATGCATCCCACTCACTTGTTAATGCTCCAATTAATATAATGACAAATAAAACGGTAGAGATTTTACTCGCGATGGGTTCAAATGATTGTGTAAACTCTTTAAATTTTGAATGAACTAATAATCCAATTCCAACAGGAAGTGCAGTAATAAGAAACATGGTTAAACCTAAAGTTAATATGTTTATTTCAGGTGCATTTTTCCCCATGAAATGTTGCATGGATAAACCTACAATTAATGGCATTGTAATTACCGTTGCAATACTAACAACTGCTGTAA
Organism: uncultured bacterium; assembly: GCA_964529325.1. Classification (GTDB taxonomy): domain Bacteria; phylum Fidelibacterota; class Marinisomatia; order SCGC-AAA003-L08. The sequence continues at coordinate 14,643 of CAZGWH010000009.1, forward strand.
AAGAAATAGATAATGCGGTATCTCCTTTTGCAAGTTTAGTAATTACATTCGTTGTTACTCCTCCGGGACAACATGCGAGTATCATCATTCCAACTGCTAATTCAGGTGATAGTCCAAACAAAGTTACAATAATAAATGCAAAGAGAGGTAAAAGAAGCATTTGATTTATTAACCCAATTGTAAATGCTTTTGGCTCTCTAATGACATCTTTAAAATTTTCTATTGTGAGCCCTAGTCCGAGCGAAAACATGATAAATACTAATGAAAGTGGTAATAAAATATCTAATATCATTGTTATTATTCCTTTTTTTTATAATTTTTAATCAAAATTGCTAAGAGTATATTCAACTTTTATTCCATCGGGGTCTTCAAAAAAAACGGCGTATGTGTTATTTCCACCAGCATTTGGAAATTTGTCTTCATACAAAATAGGTATATTTTTCTTTTTTAATTTTTTATACATTTTATCCACATCTAATTTAGACTCAGATATAAATGCAAGATGATTTAATCCTGTTTGGCATCTATTATATTTTGTTTGATTATGTTTCTTAATGGTTTGAACAAATACAATATAGGTATTTCCTAATTTCCAACTAATACCATCTTCCCATTTTTGAAATTGTTTATATCCTAATTCTTCTAAAAACCATTTCCAGAATATTGTACTTAATTTTAAATCAGAAACATATATTTCAACATGACTTAATTGACCTTTATTTGACATTAATTTATTTTGTAATTAATCAATTTTATATTCATAAAGATTGCCATAATAATTAATATGTTGCTTGACTTTTTTAATAAATTTAAATCCATAATTTTCATAAAAATTACATAGCCAATGACTTTCAGAAAAGCAATCTAATCTAATGAATTGTTTATCAGAAGCTTTTGCTAATTTAATAACATTATCTAAAATAGCCTTACCAATATTTTGCCCTTGATAATTTTGACATATAAGTAAATTAGAAAGATATACTGCATTCGTTGATTGGTTCACCCACCATTCTGAAGGTTTTGCAGATATACAAAACCCACCAATCATTTCGTTATTATTTCTTATACAATAGAACTCTTTGTTTTTTTGCTTCTTGTGGAATGAAGAATAATATTCTTTGTGTGCTGATGGTACATATTGATTTAATCCCATTGATATTAATTGCATTTGGACAGGAACTGAAAGTTTAAAATATGTTTTTAATTCGGCGATTGAGCCATTTATTATTTTAATTACCATTTTAAAAAATACTTTAAAGGGGTGGCTTTTTTCGTGTTTCTTTTATTTCGGAGCGATGCTTTTTATTTTTTAATCGTTTTTCTTTTTGTGATTTAGGAATCCGTGTTTGTTTTCGAGGGAGGTCAACTTTAAAATGTTCTTCTAATTTTTTCCACAGATTTTCAAGACAAGTTGATTTATTTTGGTATTGGCTTCTTTCATTTTGACAGCTTGCCGTAATTCCTGTTGGTAGATGAGTTATTCGAACGGCACTTTCAGTTTTATTGGTATGTTGTCCACCTTTTCCACCAGATCTAAAAGTTTCAATTTTACAGTCTTTTAAAAGCTCTTCTTTAGATTGATACTTAATTAAACACCTCTTACATTATTTATGAATAATAAATTTTTGAGAGATTATTTCATTTTTTATATTTATACTAAAGAAATAAATTCCTGATGGTATTGATGAATGTTGATATTCCCATCGGTTTATTCCCGATTGAGAAATACCATTAAATATATGATTTATATGCTGACCCGTAATATTTACAATATCAATATTAACTTCGTATTTTTTTTCAAATTTCATTTCTAAAATAGTTGTGGATTTATTTTGAATAATATTAATGAGTGGTTTATAATGTTGAGGTTGAGGTGAATCTTCAATAGATAAGTCACACATATCTGTCCAAATACATTCAACCCATTCAGGATGGTCTATAAATGGATTTCTATTATCTTGAATATCATAAATTTCATCATTCCGATTAATTTCTTTTTCACTAACAGGGTCTAGTTGATGCCAATTTAGTAATACATCTATCGCCCAATTTTTTATTTCTGCACCATTCGTCATATCCGTATTATCCCAAGATGAATCTTCATTATAATATCGTGTGGACATATAAAAATAAGTACGAGCAATGTCTCCTTTATATTCGTCAATGGGTTCAAATACAACTCCATTATAACCAGAATTTGAGCAATTACCTTTTTTACTACCATTGGTTGAAGTCCAAGAAGCAGAGCCCACATCGCCATAAGGATAACTACCTCTATGGCTATTTACATATCCATCGGTGGGATAAACATGGAATAAGTCCGATTTCATTGGGCTTCCGCTATTAAACCAACTTTGAGGCCAAGAATGTTCTCGATTATAACAATCGCCTTCGCTATTATAATTTCCACAATGATCAGAATCTACAAAATGATATACATACGCAGAGTTTCCATTTGGGACATCTGAATACATATCCCATACGGTTCCATTTGGCTTTCTATCCGTGGATTCAAAATGGTCATGAAGTGAGCCATAACTTTGAGAATCATGATTATCAATAATATTGTGTAATGCGATTTTTAATGAATTGCCTTCAAGTCCTTCAGCAGAATTATAATATCCATTCGGAATGTCAGCAAAAATAAGTGATAAATAAATAAATATAATTAGTTTAAACATAGATTAAATTACAGCTTTATGAGTTCAGGAAAGAATGTAAATTGAGTTTAAATTTAAGGAAATATTATGGAAAAATGGCCGGGTTATAGAAGTGAAATTTCAAATGAAGCATATGATGTAATTATTATTGGTTCAGGAATAAGCGGTCTAACATCAGCCGTTTTTTTAGCGAAAGAAGGATTGAAAGTTCTTCTATTAGAAAAGCATTTTAAAATGGGCGGATTTACACATTCGTTTAAACGAAATCAATATGAATGGGATACTGGAATTCATTATATAGGAGAAGTACAAAATCCCAAATCAATTGTTCGACGACTTTTTGATAATATATCCAATAACGAGTTGAAATGGACCCCAATGGATGCAAACTATGATCGCATTATTTTCCCTGACAAGGAATATGATTTTATTGCTCCTAAAGAGAAATTTGAAGAAACAATGTGTTCATATTTTCCTAATGATACAAATGCGATTAAAACTTACTTAACAGAGATTAGGAATTCTGTAAAATCTGGTCGTTCATTTTTTGCAAATAAAGCAATGCCTGGAATGTTACAAAAAATAAGCTATCCTTTTATGTCTCATACCTTTTTTAAATATGCAAACCAAACCACAAAGCAATTAATTACGAACCTATCCTCTAACCCAAAATTACTCGGTGTATTAACAGGACAATGGGGAGATTATGGATTACCTCCTTCGCAAAGTAGTTTTTATATGCAATCTATTGTGGCAAATCATTATTTAAACGGTGGAAATTATCCAGCAGGTGGTTCTGTTAAAATAGCACAAACAGTCAGAAAAAACCTTGAACAATATAATTGCACATTTGCAGTAAATGCTGGGGTGGATGAAATCTGTGTTGAAAATGGTAAAGTAAGCGGTGTGAAGTTAGAAAATGGCGATGAGATAAAGTCAAAAATTGTAATTAGCAGTGCAGGAATTGTAAATACATACACTAAATTTTTAAGAAATAATTCAAATATAGAAAAATATAAATCTCGATTAAAACAAATAAACCCAACAGGGAGTTATGTTTGTCTTTATTTAGGCTTTAATAAATCTGCAAAAGACTTAGATTTTAAAGCTACAAATTTATGGATTTATCCAGATTATGACCATGATGAAAATATATCAAAATTTGCGAAAGATTCATCTCAAGAATTTCCTGTTTTATATGTTTCATTTCCATCCGCAAAAGATTCAGAGTGGGATAAAAATAATCCAAACTGTTCAACTGTTGAAATAATAACCATGGCAAATTTTGAATGGTATGAAAAATGGGAGAAAGAACCGTGGAAAAAAAGAGGCGATGAATATGAAAACGAGAAAGAAAAATTATCTCAACGAATATTAAAAAAGTTATTTAAACATATTCCTCAAGCTAAAGACTCATTGGATTATTATGAATTATCCACACCATTATCGGTAAGAGATTTAGCAAACTATAAATCAGGCGAATTATATGGAATTGACCATACTCCCAAACGGTTTAAGCAAAAATGGCTTCAACCAAAAACCGAAATTAAAGGCTTATATTTAACAGGTCAAGATATTCTCACGGTTGGATTATCAAGTGCACTATTTTCGGGATTATTAACATGTTCTGCTATTTTAAAACGGAATTTATTAAAGGATATTTAGAATATAAGGAAAAAAAAGGCACTTCAATTAGATGTTGTTATATAGTAAAAATATTATAATTCGCCTAATATTGTATTAACGATGATGACAATATCAATAATATCAATATTACCACTATTATTCATATCAGCTGATTCAATTTGAATACTTGTGGGGATTATTTCTTCCATAATAATGTCGATGAGGATAAGGATATCTATAATATTAACTAAAATATCACCATTTATATCTCCATAAATCAAACCGCCAGTTATTGAAACATAGTTCTCTTTAGTGAATGTTGAGGTCTCTTCATTATTGGTTATGGTTAGCGTTACCGTATAGTCACCAGAAAACTCATAAGTATGTTCAGGGTATTGTTCTTCACTATCAATAATACCATCAGTGTCAAAATCCCATTGCCATGAGGTGGGGTTGCCTTGGGAGAGGTCATTAAAGGTTAATGTTAAAGGTGCATTACCCGTAATAGGGTAAGTTGCAAAATTAGAGTGGAGTGAAAAATCCTCTAATTCATACACATATACAGAGCCTGACATATTGTTTTTAAAAGAGGCACCCACTATAATATGATTTGAATTAAATGCAAAGTTAGAACCAAAAATATCAAGTGCTTCAGCATCTGAAGAAACTATTTTTCTAATTTCTATCCATATACCATTGTCATTTTTTTGAAACATATATACAGCACCAGTTGATGGGCCCGCATCATCGTCTTTCCATGCATTGGTTATTAAATAATTATCATGGACCCTAATAATTTTACCAAATTGGTCACCAAATGCAATATCGTTTGAAACAATTGTTTGATTATAAGTTATCTCACCTTCAATATAATCATATACTTGAATAGCGCCACTCTCATTGTTAAGAAAAATATCAGAGATAAATAGTTGATTTTGATAATAGTCAATAGAATATCCGAACCTTCCATCAATACTAGGTTCCGGAGAGAATATTAATGAATCAGCTAACCAACTGTCTCCATCCCGAATGTAAATTTGAACTGCACCTTCATTTGAATCTACACCACTAATATCATAACCCATCATTCCATATGCAAATCAACTTTCATTGATATAACGTCCACCTCCATATATTTCTTCTATTTGAATTGAAATTTTTTCGATCCAAGAGCCATTAAGCTTTCTAAATACATATAAATTTCTATAGTTTGTTTCTATGTTCCTAGATCGGGTAATAAGTAGATTTTCATTTCTAACAAAAGTTACACCAAACTGAATATAACTTCCATAGTCAGGATTTGTAATACATATACCTGAATTTACCCACCCACCATTTATTTTTTCAAACTCACATATACGACCATCATTATATGAATCCCGAATAAATAGAAAATCCTCATCTAATTGATGTATTCGAGTATTATCATATACTAATTCTTGTGATTGTACCCAACCATCTTCAACTTGATGAAAAAACTTAGTAATATCAGTAGAATTTTATAAATCCATGGTAGGTATAACAAATTCATTCTCATTTATTGATAAGTAAGCTCCATAAGTTTAACCAAATTCAGGTTCTTCTGGTGTGATTATAAATTCAAAATAATCTTCTTGAGAATAGAAAAGTGATAAAAATATAATTATGTACAATTTCTTCATTTAATTCCCTTCCTTATTTCAACAGAATTATTTTTTTTCCTTATAACCAAATTAAATTGAAAAATTCTTTTGATAATGTACAACAATTATTACACATATATATAAAATAAAAAAGGCATCCAATAAGGATGCCTCTAAACAAAAAAAAGAAAATTAGTTTTTATTAATTATTTGTCAATTTAAAGTTGATTGGAATTGACATCCATACTCCAACCTTTTTATCTCGTTGGCGAGCAGGTTTCCATCGCGTTCGCTTAACAGCTTCTTCAGCCGCTTCATTTAATCCTGTATTTGGAATCCCTTTTAAAATCATTGTCTCTTCAACAACACCTCTTTTATTAATAAAGGCTTGGACAATTACAGTACCTTCAATCCCTGCTTCCATTGCAATTTCTGGGTATTCAGGTCGAATTGGTGAAAGTGGTTTCGGTGCTTTATCATAAGGAATAAATTTAACTTTTCGTCCCTGATCTGGAGGGGGAGGGGGTGCATCCCAGTCTTCTAGATCATCTAAATCTGTTTCTTCAATTGTTATATCATCATCTAAAAATTCATCTTCTGATGCAATTGGAACGGAAGGTCGAGCAGGTGGTTTTTCAATTTGCATTTGCTCTGTTGGAGGTACAACTATAGATTCAATATCTGTCGGGATATATTTTTCAATTGATGAAGTATTCTCGAGTAGTCGAGGAGAAAAATAAAAGACACTGGCTATTAAAATAATAATTCCAAGTGAAATAGCACGAATACGAACAGGATAATTTAAAACAAGTGGATCTATACGCATACTTTAGTCAATCTTTGTTAAAGCTGAATAGTTTAATTTTAAAGCTTGAGCATTCCTCATTTCAGTATGAATATCTGTAATAACTTTCATTTGTGCATCTTCATCTGATTTTAAAGAAATAGTCAATTTAGGGTCTGACGATATTTTTTTATAAATGATGTTTCGAAGACCTTGTCCTTGAATTATTCGATCATCAATATTTACTAAACCATCTTTTGAAGCCCAAATATAAGTAGTATGCCTTTTGCTTTCTAATTTTTCAATAGTCCTTGCGGTTGGCAATAATACTTTTAATCCTTCAAACTCTCTCATTACAGTTGTTACCATAAAAAAGATTAAGAGCATAAAAATAATATCTGGCATTGATGAAGTAGATATACCTTTTTTGGTTGATGTTTTACGATATACTTTCATTTATTGATCCGGGTTAGCAATTGAGATACGAGACGCTTTAGCTATTTTCAATTGATCTAAAATTAAAATATAATCACTATATTTTGTTCTTGAATGGGTTTGAACAGAGAAAATCATTTTTTCGTTTTGTCTTAATTTTTCAGAGACAAGTCGAGAAATTTCTCTTGCCTTTGCAGGTTTCTCATCAAATAATACTTTTCCCGATTCATTTATTAAAATATTTGTAATATTTTTACGGTTTACTTCTAGCTCTTCACCGATAGGGGGTAGAACTAAATTTAAGCCCTTATCCATTGAAATTGTTGTGGTTACCAAAAAGAATACCAATAGCAAAAATGCAATATCTGCCATGGATGATGAATTTATTTCTTCTGGTTCTCTTCGGCTACTTTTAAACATAAATAATAAGTATTAGTTATTTTTTCTAAAATGACTTTTGATTGAATCCATTACAACAACAGCACCTTTTTGCATATTTACAATCTGTAAATCAATAATATATAGGCATAAGTTTTGGAATAATTGAAGGATAACAGCTGCAATTAATCCAAATGCAGTAGTTAAAAGAGCAATAGAGATACCACCTGCAACAACCGCAGGAGAAATATCATTGGCTGCTTTAATATCATCAAAAGCTTGAATCATACCCACAACCGTTCCAAGGAATCCAATCATTGGTGCCGTTGCAATACAAAGAGAAATCCATGTCATGTTTTTTTCCATTGCAGCCATTTCAATCGCCGCAGTATTTTCCATAGATTTTTCAGCTTCAGCTACACCAAACTCTGCTTTTGTAACCGTTTCATGGCATAAATTAGCAATTGGCCCAACACCTTCTAAGCTTTTATCAACAGCAGATTTAAAACCTGATGAAGTAACAGTATCTGCAACTTCTTCAGAAAAAGAAAAGCCGAAACCAAGTCCTTTAAATAAAAAATATAATCTTTCAGCTACAAAAAACAAGCCAATGATTAAAATTATTAAAATAGGGTACATATACCCGCCACCTTGGTTAAAATAATATGTGGCTACTTGCATAAATGTCCTTTCATAAATTGAGTTCTAATTGAAAAATAGTGGTAAAAATTTAGCCGTAAATTTTACCTCATATTTACACTATAGACAAAGAGGAATTTTTAATTTAATATTTTCCACGCTTCATCAATATTTTCAAGAGCAATAAGAATTTGTTTATCAAGCTGTAATCGTTTATGATAAGAAAATTCCTTACCCCATAATGCCCCTGCAATTTCTGCTAATAATCTATTTTCAATAATATCAATATCATCATCCAATTGTTCTTCTTCAAATTCAAATTTAGAATCTTTAAGCCAATTAAATAATGCTTGTCTATCACTTTCACCAAAAATATAGTATCGCTCAAAAGCATCGTAGTCTTCATATCTTAAACCAATGTTTTCTTTTAATATAGAGCCATAATTAAACAAATATCGTTCAGGACTTGTCAATAATTTAATTGTAGATTTTGTATATTTTGTAGTGTCTTGAATGAAAACATCAGGAGTAATTCCACCACCTCCATATACTTTACGCCCTTTTCGTGTAAAATATAATGGTCTATCTGCAACGGTTGAATCATTTAATTCTCGATTTTTATTTTGTAGATTTCGATAATAGTCTTCAACATTTTCAAACTCTCTTTGGATTAACCTCCCAGATGGAGTATAATATCGAGCAATTGTAATTCGTGCAGCTGATTCGTCTGGTAGTTCATACTGTCTTTGAACAAGCCCCTTCCCAAAACTTGTTTCACCTATAATTAATCCTCTGTCTAAATCTTGTAAAGCACCCGTAACAATTTCGCTAGCACTTGCTGATCCACGATTAATAATCGCAATAACAGGGTAATGTCGGTCATCGTTTTGTTTATTTGAAAAATGAACTTCGTTTGAACCCGGAATTCGTCCCTGTGTAAACACAATTGTATCCCTTGTATTTACAAATAAATCTACGATTTGAACAGCTTGACCGAGTAACCCACCACCATTATTTCTAAAGTCAATAATAAGTTGTTCCATGTTTTGGTTTTCAAGTCCAATTAATGCTTCTTCTACTTCATAAGCTGTATTTGAGGCAAAGCGATTAATTTTAATATAACCTGTGGATTCATCTATCATAAAAGAAGCAAGAACACTTACGAGAGGAATTTTTGCACGGACTAAAGTAACATCTAATAATTCTTTTTGTCCCATCCGTTTAATAGTTACTTCAACAGAAGATCCTTTTGGGCCTCTTAATTTTTTAACAACATCTTTTTGCTCTATATTATATGCAGACTCATCATCAATTTTGACTATTTTATCTCCACTTTGTAACCCCGCTCTTTCGCTTGGAGTGCCTGGAATTGGAGAAATTACCGTAATATATCCATCTAAAATATCAAACTCGATCCCAATCCCTTCAAATTCTCCAGCGAATTGCTCTCTAACTTCTTCAAATTCTTTTTTGGGAATGTAGGTTGAATGGGGGTCTAATTCTTCAAGCATCCCCACAATTGCACCTTCCAAGACATTATCCATATCAACATCTTCTACATAGTTACTGTAAATAATATTGACTAATTTTGCGAGTGTGGATAGTTTTGCAAATCGATCATTTGAAGATTTATAACCAGCGCTTAATAACATTAACCCTGTGCAGGTTATTAAAATAAGTATTTTCTTTTGTATAGACATGCCTAAAATTACCGCAGATAATTTACAAAACTCAACGATAAACATTGCAGGTTACAAAATGATAAACGGTAAAAATGAAATTCCAATTGTCGGAATTCATGGATGGAAGGGAAATGGAGATAGTTTTAAAGCAGTTGCAAAGCTATTTAATATCGAAAACTCATATTGGTTTTACCCTCAAGCACCTTATGAAATGGGACAAGGTGAATTTAAATGGGCAAAAGAAGTCGAAGAAGGGGTTTATGAAACAACCAAAGCTCAACAATATTTAGAAAATTTTTTTATTAATGAAGTCTTTACTAAATTCCCTTCTGAAAAAGTGCATGTCATTGGGTTTTCTCAAGGTGCAACTATTTGCTTTGAATTTGTTTTAAAATTGCCTGTAAAATTTGCTGGAGTTTACCCTATTGCAGGATTTTTACGAGATTTTAATTCTACAAAAGCAAGGCTCCATCCCAAACAAAAAGAAACCCCCATTTTTATTGGTCATGGGGAAAATGATGATATTGTTCCAAGTAAAAGCTCAAAAAGAATTTATGAAATATTAAAAAATGAAACAAAAAATGTAGAATTACATTTGTATAATGGCGGACATAAAATTGGTTTAAGCTATATAAAAGAAGCAAAAAAATTAATATTGAGTGAAAAATGAAAACGGATTATGATGTAATAATTATTGGTTCCGGTTTTGGTGGTGCGGTTTCAGCATTAAGAATGGCCGAAAAAGGATATTCTGTGCTCGTAATTGAAAAAGGTAAACGATATGAGTCTAAAGATTTTTCAAATACGAACTGGAATTTAAGAAAATATTTTTGGATGCCACGATTATTTCTATATGGCATTCAATGTCTTACACTGTTTAAAGATGTGTTTATTCTTCATGGTGCAGGTGTAGGCGGTGGAAGTTTAGTTTATGCAAACACACATTTAATTCCACCAGACAAAGCCTTTGAAGATACAAAATGGCCAGATAAATATTGGAAAGAAAAATTAACTCCATTTTATGAATTAGCTCAAAAAATGTTAGGCACCGTTCCATCTTATGGATTTGGAGAAACAGATGATATATTAAAGGAATGTGCTGAAGAATTAGGGAAAGCAGAATCTTTTAAAAAAGTAAATGTGGGAATATTTTTTGGTAAACCAGGAGAAGAATCCACAGATCCCTATTTTAATGGAAAAGGTCCAATAAGAAGCGGATGTACTTTTTGTGGGGGATGTATGGTGGGATGTCAGCATAATGCAAAAAATACATTGGATAAAAATTATCTATACTTAGCTGAATCTCTAGGAGCAAAAATAATTGCCGAAAGTGAGGTGGTTCAAATAAATCCACAAGAAGGAATTTATAAGGTGAAAATAAAAAAATCTACTGGAATAATTCACTCCTCTCAATATCTTACTTCAAAAAAAGTGATACTATCAGGCGGTGTAATGGGATCTGTAAAATTATTATTTCAATGTAAAACAAAAGGGTTTTTAGATAATATTTCACATTGTCTTGGTGATTTTGTACGAACAAACTCTGAAGCAATTTTAGGCGTAATAAAAGCAAATAAAAAACGAAATGATTATACAAAAGGGATTGCAATTTCAGCACAATTCCACCCAGATGATAAAACTTCCATTGAAGCTGTTCGATTTGGGAAGGGTCAAAATGCAATGGGAGGATTATCTACAATTATGCCTTCAAGTAGAAACTTACCAGGGATTTTAGGATGGCTTATTGCAATTGTACAAAACCCAATTGTTTTTTTAAAATCGATTTTCCCATATAAATGGTCAGAAAACTCGGTGATTTTATTAGTTATGCAACCTATAAATAATTACTTAAAATTAAATTATAATCGTCGATGGTGGCGGTTTGGATTTAGATCTATAAATAGTAATCGAACTACGGCTGAAAAAATTCCTGCATATATACCTATTGGAGAAAAAGTTGCAGAAATGGTTGCAAAAAAAACGGGCGGAACGCCGATGACGAGTTATTTTGATAGCATATTTGGAATACCAACAACCGCACATATATTAGGTGGTTGTAGTATTGGAAATACAATTGAAGATGGTGTAATAGATAAAAATTTCGAAGTATTTAATTATCCAGGACTTTATGTTATTGATGGGTCATCTATTCCATCTAATTTAGGGGTGAATCCAAGTTTAACAATTACGGCAATGGCTGAATATGCAATGAGCCAAATGCCTGAAAAGGGAGCACAATGAGTTGTAATTTAAAAGAAAATGTTATTGAAGTTTTTAATCCGGCAAATGGGCAACATATAAAAGAAATCCCAATTACGAATGATAGCCAATTTAAAGAGATAATAGAAAAATCAATTGAATCAAAAAATTCTTGGAATAATAGTATTCCTAAATTTAGAAAAAATTTGATTAAAAAATTTAGAAAAGCAATAATTAAAAATATGGATTTATTCATAGATACGATTTGCAGTGAAACAGGTAAAAAGAAATTTGAAGGAATGTTAGAAGTTTATACTTCTGTTGAACACATGAAACATTCGGAAAAATTACTTTCTAAAATGTTTAAGAAAAAAAATAGATCTGTTGGAACACTATTAACAAAAAAAGCATGGACGGAATTAAAGCCACTAGGAATTGCTGGAATTATTTCACCATGGAATTACCCGTTAATTTTAACACTTACACCTGTTATTGAAGCAATATCTGCAGGGAATGTCGTAATTTTAAAACCATCGGAACAAACTCCATTAACAACTGAATTATTAAAATCAATTTGGGATGATGCCACAGATCAACCTGATATTTTACAAATAATTTATGGGGGTGGAAAAATAGGTAGCAAGTTAGTAAATGCTCCAGAAGTAGATATTATTTGTTTTACAGGTAGTACTAAAATTGGTAAAATGATTGCGATTGATTGTGCAAAAAATTTAAAACCTGTCATTTTAGAATTAGGCGGAAAAGACCCAATGATAATTTGTGAAGATGCAAATTTAGAACGAGCTGTTAGTGGTGCTGTTTGGGGTGGAATGAGTAATGCGGGGCAAACATGTATTTCCGTTGAACGAATTTTTGTACATGAAAATATAAAAGACGAATTTGTAAATAAAATCTCTGAGAAAATTAAAAATTTATCAGCTGGAAATTCAAAAGACTCAGAAATTGGTTCCATTTCCGTTGAGGCTGGATTAGAAAAAATTAAATCTCAAATTAAAAATGAGAAAAATGCAGGTGAAATAATTCAAGGAGGAAATGATGAAAATGGATTTTATTTTCCACCAACTGTAGTTATTGATCCTGAAATTAACGGCGAACTAATGCAAGATGAAACCTTTGGTCCTGTTGTTTCAATTACAAGTTTTAAAACAGAGGAAGAGGCAATAAATCTAGCAAATTCAACAGGATATGGATTAAGTGCGAGTGTTTTCTCAGAAAATAAATCCAAAGGTAAAAAAATCGCCTCTCAAATCAGGGCTGGGTCAGTTGCAATAAATGATGTAATGACACATTATGGAATTGCAGATTTGCCGTTTGGCGGGGTTGGTTTAAGTGGAATTGGTCGAGTGCATGGTGAAGAAGGTATAAAAGCATTTTGTTTGCAAAAAAGTTATATGATAAATAGAATTAATTTAGGTGACGAAATGTGGTGGTATTCAAAATCAGAAAAATTTGAAGGCATTATTCGGAAATTCCTTAAAATATATTTTGGATAAATAGAGCCTATTAATCATATTTTATCAAACAGAACTCATCGTATTTTTTCACCCTTAAAATGATTAACAAAATAACATATATAATAATAATTTTAATTGGATTTTTAATCTCTCAAGATATTCCTGCGGGTGCATTTTCAATTACTCGAATTCAATATGATGGTGGTGGCGATTGGTATTCAGACCCAAGTTCATTACCAAATTTATTAAAATTTATTGCTGACGAAACTTCAATTAAGTTATACCCTGAAGAAAAAAGATCAAAAATAGGTGATGATATATTTTCAGAATCAACATATCTCTATTTGACGGGGCATGGTAATATTTCATTTACAAATGATGAAGCATTTATTTTAAGAAACCATTTAAAAGCAGGTGCATTTTTACATGCGGATGATAATTTTGGTATGGATAAATCATTTAGGGAGCAGATGAAAAAAGTATTTCCAGATAAGGAATGGGTTGAGCTACCTCCAGACCATGAGATTTTCCATGTATTTTTTAATTTTGATAATGGTTTACCTAAGGTTCATGAACATGATAATAATCGCCCACAAGCATTGGCTCTATTTGAAGATGAAAAAATTGTAGTTCTTTATACTTATGAATCTGATTTAGGTGATGGATGGGAAGATTCTGAAGTTCATAAAGACAGTGAAGCGATTAAAGAACAAGCATTAAAAATGGGAACAAACATCATTATTTACGCACTCACTCATTAAATAATGAATAATTATTTATTAGATTATATTAAAAAAGTCCGTACGAATAAAGCCAATCAAAATTTTATTCGATCTGCATTTTCATTTTTTAGTATTATTATTTTTATTTCTATTTTATTGGGAGGTATTGAATTTATATTCCATTTAGGAATTGAAAATAGACGGATAATTTTTGAAATTATTTTTTTCATTTTGTTAGGCGGAATCACTTATTTAATTTCAAATTGGATTATTCAATCAAAGGGATTATTTGGTAATTATTCCGATGTTGAAATTGCATCATGGATTGGTGAAGTTAAACCTGAAATTGCAGATAGACTACTTAATGGAATTCAGTTAATTGAAAGTAAAAATACTCAAAACAATGATTTAATTGACCATGCTATAAATAAAATTAAATCGCAAATTGAGAAAATTCCATTTAAAAGTATAAAAAATATTCAATCAAATAAATGGAAATATTTATTTATTATTAGTATTATTTTATTTAGTGGGAGTTGGAAAGTATTCTCAGAAGCACCTGAAAATGCGTATGTAAGAATATTAAACCTAAAAACGGAGTATGATGTCCCAACACCATTTCATCTCTCTTCAATAACAAAAAATCAATTTATTTTAGGCGGTGATACAACGCAGATAATTCTTGAAGGAATTGGAGAATTACCTGATTCACTAGAAATGGTAATTCAAAATAAAGATGAAATAATAACAAATAGAATTCCATTATTAAATGGTAAATATATTTTGAATTTACCCAATATTAAAAAAGACCATGTTGTTTGGGGTGAATTTAAATCGGAATCTATTTTTTCACCATGGGATAAAATTTCATCAGACAAAGATACAATTTTTGTCCAAGACAGGCCCATAATTGAAAATGTTGAATTTGCAATTATACCGCCAAAATATACTCAATTAGAAACACGAAAACACCTTGGAAATGTAACAAATATTTCGGTCCTACCGGGGAGTAAAATTAAAATTCACGCAGAAGTGACTAAAAATATTGTATCTGCCTTTGCCATGATAGGCAAGCAAAAGAAAAGTTTAAGTGCACAAGGAAATAAAATTAATGGCACATTTTCAATATTTAAAAATGATACACTAACAATATATTGCACTGATGAAAATGAGATTAAAAATAATTCCCCCACTCACTTCAATATTCAAACTTATGCAGATATGCCTCCTGAAATTTTAGTTTTTGAACCAACATCAAAAGTTGAACTTGGGGAATCTATGGAAATCCCAATGCGGATTATGGTCAATGATGATTATGGAATTTCTGAAATGGAAATAAAATATTCAATTATTCATCCTGATTATCTCCCTGAAGACACCATGCAATATCATTTTCCACTAAATGGGTTTGATAAAAATATTAAATCGCAAAATTATTCATTCAATTGGAATATTAATTTTTTATCTTTAATGCCAGAGGATGAGGTTATTTTTCAAATTGGTGCGGGTGATAATAATACAATACCTAAACCAAGTTGGTCATATTCTAAAAAATTAAATGCATTTTATCCATCTTTAGAAGATATGTTTTTTCAAATGGAAGAAAATGAAGAAGAGGTGCTAGAAGAAGCAGAAGATATCACACTGACAATGGATGAAGTACAAGAATTGGTCGAAGATTTAAAATTAGATTTATTAAAATCGGAAGAAATGAATTGGGAACAGACTCAACAGGCTGAAGAAGTTGTTCAAAAAATGGAAGATATATTTGAACAAATGTCCCAAATGTCTGATGTGATGGATGCAGTAAAAGACCAAATAGAAAAAAATGATTTAATTAATGAAGATTTAACAGAGAAATTTCAGAATTTACAAGAATTATTAAATCAATTAATGACACCAGAAATGAAGGAAGCATTAGAAAAGTTGAGAGAGGCTTCTGAAGAATTAGATCCAGAAAAAATGCTACAAGCATTAGAAGACTTTGAATTTAATGCTCAGGATTTTGAAGACCAATTAGATCGATTTATTGAAATGTTTGAAATGGCAATGGCTGAACAAAAGATGGATGAGATTCAGAAAAAAATAGAGCAAATGATTAAAGAGCAACAAGCGGTCATGGATGAGTTGAAAGATGATTCACCTAAATCAGAAGAATTAGCGGCTCGAGAAAAACGACAAGAACAAGAAATGGAAAATCTGCAAAAGTCAATAAAAGATGCTGAAGAAATGATGAAGGATATTTCACCATCAACTTCAGAAAACATGGATGAACTTGAAAAAAGTGACCCGATGGATAATGCAGAATCTGATATTTCTGATGCACAAAAAGAATTTTCAGAAGGAAAGAAGAAAAAGGGCGGAGAAAAAGCAGAATCTGCAAAAGATAATTTAGAGAAACTATCTGAACAATTTGCCCAAATGCAACAGGAATTCCAACAAGAAACTGTTGGTGAAATGACAAAAGAGTTTCAACGCGTTGTGCATAATATTTTATCCATTTCAAAAGACCAAGAAGAAATTTATAAAATCTCAAAGCAATTAAAATCTAAGAGTCCAATATTAATTGAAACAGCTGTTTTACAAAATAATGTTCAACGGCAAATGCAACGATTAATGGACCAAGTGATGGAGCTTTCAACAAAAACATTCTATATAACACCCGAAATTGGGAGAATGTTAGGTCGCTCAATTGTAGATATGAATAAATCAATTGCAGGTTTAGAACAAAAGCAAATTTCAACTGCACGAAAACAACAATTATCTGCAATAGAAACCTTAAACGATGCAGCTTTCGTCTTATTAGATGCAATGGATCAAATGAATTCCTCTGGCTCTGCTTCTGGTATGGAGCAATTTATGGAACAAATGGCACAAATGTCTCAACAACAGCAGGGAGTGAATCAGGGGACAATGCAAATGGGTCAAATGGGTATGATGGCTCAACAAGCAATGATGCAACAATTAATGCAACAACAACAGGCATTACAACAAGCACTTGAAGAATTATTAGGTAATAATCCAGGAAAAAAAGGGAGTGGATTAGATAAAGCGAGACAAGATATGGAAGAAGTTATAAAAGATTTTAGAAAACGAAAAGTAGATGACCGAACAATTGAACGCCAAGAAAAAATTCTTTCCCGAATGTTAGATAGTCAAAAATCAATGACTCAACGAGATTTATCAAAAAAACGAAAAAGTTCTGAAGCTGAAGAATTTTTATATGTTGGTCCTGATGGTTTACCCCTTGATTTTGGTGAGCGAAAGTTGATTTTAATGGAAGCGATGGAACAAGCACTTCAGGAAGGCTATTCACAAGATTATAATAAAATGATTAGAATTTATTTCCAGTCATTACAAGAAACAATGGAGGTTGAAAATGAACTTCCTTAAATTATTAATTATTAGTTTATTTTTGTTTTCAATTACTTTTTCTCAAAATAAGGGAGTAGAAAATGCTAAACTTTATCAACGAGCAAGATCTTTAGCACAGGCAGGGTTAACAGATGAAGCAATGAACTTATATGAAAAATTAATTAGTGCAGACCCTGAAAATCATCAATTTTATGATGCCTATAAACGATTTTTAGTAAACATAGGTGACCAAGAAAAAATACTTGATATTGCTACAAACTATTATAAAAATAATAAAAACAACCCAATAGCATATTATGAATGGATTTATGGATTAATCTTAAATCATAAAAATAATTGGCAAACAGAAGCAGAAATATTTATTAAAGAAAATTATTCAAATAATAATTTATTAAGGCAGTTAATATTTTCAATGTATTCTGCAGGGTTATCAAATGAATTAAAGTTAATCACCCAAATAATGAGAGAATATAGGAACGAGCCTTCTTTTCTATCTCGAGAACTTGGTGATATTTATATAATGAGAATGGATTATCAATCTGGAGTTTTAGAATATATTTTATATCTTCAAAATAATATTAATGATGTAAAATTAATTTCAGATAAAATAATGAATATTCCCAAAGATGACTATATTGTTAATTTGGTAAGAGAAATATTAATATTGGATAAAAATGAATTTTCTAAAATTATTCTATCAAATTTAGAATTCAGGGAAGAGAATTATCCAACAGCATGGAATATATTAAAATCAAACTCTAAAAATGAAGAATTTCAACTTGAAATGGGTAAGGATTTATTAGAGAATAATGAATTTAATTTCGCAGAAATGGTATTTAGGGAAATATTAAATAAAAGTAAAAATCAAAAAGTTATTGAACATTGTATTTTTAATATTGGGAGAGCATTAGAATTAAAAAGTATTCATAATTCAAATAAATTGCCTATTTCTGGATTTTATAGAGGGAACCCATTCTTTACCCCTCCATTTATTAGTATTAATAATTCTGATAATTCTCTTATAAATGCAATTTCAATTTATGATTCTTTAAGTATAAATTCAAATTCACATGATGCAAAATTTAGATTAGCAGAAATAAAATTTAGAGCATTGGGTGATTTAGATGGGGCAAACATGATATTTACTAAAATATTAAATTCTACAAAAAAATATGAAATGAAAAAAAAATGTGCACTGCGAATAATTGAAATTGACATTGCAAAAGGGGATTTGTTTTCTGCAAAAAGTAATATTGAAAAATTCACTCAATTTATCAATAACAATTCTGATAATAATCTAATAAGAATTAAATCGGCTCAACTATTAATGTTTGAAGGGGCAAGAGATTCACTCAATAATTATCTCCGCAATACAATGAAATTAATGAAATCAACAGATTATGGATTTAACGATGTGCTAGATGTTTTAAGCTTAAATTTAACATTTCAAAATTCGGGTAATTTTTATTCTGATTTTGGAAAGGCTCAATTTTTAATACATCAAAATAAAAGACAGGAAGCAATTTATATTTTAGAAGGAATGAGGGATATTTCAGATCCATTATTGGCAGAATTAATTCAATATCAGATAATTTATTTATATTTAATGCAAAAAGAATATATTCCTGCAATTGAACTCGCATTTATTATGAATGGTGAAACAATTTATTCGGAGCTCGCTTTTATTTTACAATGTGAAATTGCTGATTATATTCAAAATAATTTTAGTTTGGCAGTAGATTTATATTTAGAATTTTTGGGGAAATATCCAGATAGTATTTATTATGACAGTATTCGATTACGACTTAGGGAATTGGCAAGTTAAATGAAAAAATTATTTTTATACCTATTATTTTTATCTCAATCTTTTGTTTTTGGTCAAAAATATTTAATTCCAATGGACGGTGTACAAACAGATCATTTAAAGGCTTATGGTATTGTTCATATGATTATCAATAAAGGAATTTCTGTAGAATGGTTATTAAATTACAGAGGTGGCTCTTTTGTTGTGGATACACATGATTTTATTTCTCGAGAAGGTATTTTACGCGGAGTATTGATAGAAAATATTAATGCATCGGGATTAGGACAAATCTATGTAACTGTTGAATCAAATAATATGGATATTATTAAACTAGAAAAATCTGCAAAAATTGCAGTGTATTCACCACCTGATAAACAACCTTGGGATGATGCAGTTACACTTGCGCTCACTTATGCAGAAATAGAATATGATATTATTTTTGATGATGAATTATTAGCAGGTGCATTAAAAAAGTATGATTGGCTTCATTTACATCATGAGGATTTTACAGGGCAATATGGTAAATTTTATAAAAATTATCATAGAGCAGGTTGGTATGTACAACAAAAAGCAAGTTTTGAAGCAAGAGCCTCTCGATATGGTTATTCATCTGTAAGCGAAATGAAAAAAGCAATTGCTCGAATAATTAGAGAATATGTTAAAAAGGGTGGATTTTTATTTGCAATGTGTTCAGCGACAGACTCGTTTGATATTGCACTTGCATCTGAAAATGTAGATATTGTGGATAGAGTTTATGACGGGACCTCTGTTGAGACTGGTTATCGTCAAAAAATGGATTTTACTAAATCAATGGCTTTTGAAAATTATGATTTATATACAAGTCCATTAACTTATGAATATTCAACGATAGATATTCCATCGAGCCATAAACCGATAGCAAAGGGTGCAGAAGCAGACTATTTTGCTTTATTTGATTTTTCTGCAAAATGGGATCCTGTTCCAACAATGTTAACTCAAAACCATGTTGATGTTATAAATGGATTTATGGGGCAAACAACAGGGTTTCATAGATCAACTTTAAAAAAACATGTCGTTGTTATGGGCGATGTTCCCAATGATGAAATGGTTAAATATATTCATGGCAATGTCGGTAAAGGAACTTATACTTTTTTAGGTGGACATGACCCCGAAGATTATCGTCATTTTGTGGGAGACCCTGTTACTGATTTATCACTTCATCGGAATTCACCCGGTTATAGATTAATTTTAAATAATGTTTTATTCCCGGCGGCTCGAAAAAAAGAACGAAAAACATAAACTCTCATTTTAATCCACTCCTATTGAAAAAAGATGAGCTTTCAATTTAATTACTGCATAGAATCTAATATAAATCTATAACTAACTATTCTTTTTACCCGTTTGAATTTGCCACAAATGATTATAAATACCATTATGATTAATCAGCCTATCATGTGTTCCTGATTCTGCAATTCTTCCTTTATCTAAAACTATAATCTGGTCTGCATTGCGAATAGTTGAAAGTCTGTGAGCAATAATAATTGTCGTTCTATCTTTTGCAATATTTTCTAATGCATGTTGAATTAATTGTTCTGTTTCATTATCTACTGAAGATGTTGCCTCATCAAAAATTAAAATTGGAGGGTCTTTATAAATAGCTCTAGCAATTGTTAATCGTTGTTTTTGACCAACACTTAATCGTTGCCCCCGCTCTCCTATAACAGTATCAAATCCATTTGGTAGATTTTCAATAAACTCTAATGAATGACTTATTTTTGATGCTTTTTTAATTTTTTCTAAATTATCGGAAATAAAGGGGTAAGATATATTTTCTTTTATTGTCCCTTCAAATAAATGAAGCTCCTGATTTACAAAACCAATACTTTCTCGTAAGCTAAAAAGTGTTAGCTTTTTTAAATCCTGACTACCAATGCAAATAGAACCATTCTGAATATCATACAGACGAAGTAATAATTTAATTAAAGTGGTTTTTCCCGACCCTGTTTGCCCAACAATTCCAATTGTTTTTCCACTCAAAATTGTTAAATTAAATTTTTCAAATACAGGCGAATTATTTGGATATTTAAATTGTACATTTTTAAAAATAATATCGCCCTTGGGATTTATTAATTCTTCTGAATCATCATTTTCTTTTACTGATTTTTTTAATTCCAATAATGATAGTATTCTCCCTGTGGAAGCCATTGACCGTTCAAATTGATCTATTGTTTGTCCCAATGTTGTAAATG
>CAZGWH010000009.1:36371-48316 GCA_964529325.1 uncultured bacterium
GTGGAAGCCATTGACCGTTCAAATTGATCTATTGTTTGTCCCAATGTTGTAAATGGCCATAAAAACCGTTGTGTAAGAAATACCAACACACTAAACGAACCAACAGCTATTGCTCCATTCATTGTCATAAAACTACCAATAATTAAAGTTGCTAAAAACCCAGATAATACTCCAATTCGAATAACTGGTACGAATGCAGAACTTAATTTAATTGCTTTATTATTGCTTTCTCTATAATCACTACTTAATTTATCAATTCGGTTATATTCATTTCCTTCAGATGTAAAACTTTTAATTGTAATAATTCCATTTAAGTTATTGAATATAGCTGAACTAATTCGCCCAACGGCCTCCCGAACTGCAATATATCTTGGTGATAAGTTTTTCTGAAAATAAAATGCAATTGTAATAATTACCGGCACTGGAAGAATGCTTACAAATGCAATGATTGGTGAAATATAAAAAAATACAGCACCAATAGTTATTGTAGATACAATCAATTGAATAATATTATTTATTCCCGAATCCAAGAATCGCTCCAATTGATTAACATCATCATTTAATATTGCTGTTATATTGCCTATTCTTTGATTTTCATGCCATTCCAAATCTAAATGTTGAATATGATTATAAGCATCAAGCCGAATATCATGCTCTACAGATTGTGCAATTCCACGCCAAGTAATTGAATGTAAATATTGAAAAAGGGATTCAAAAATCCAAATAAAAAAAGTAACAATTGCTAAAATTGTAATTTGACTTTTGGGATTTGAAAAACCAAGGGATGCAATGAAACTATCTTGTTGCTTAATTACGAGGTCAACGGCAAAACCAATTAGTATTTCTGGCATGATGTCGAATAATTTATTCATTATAGAAAAAAATGTTGCCAGTATAATTTTTGCTCGCCATGGCAAAGCATAGTATAAAAAATCTCTGAATATTGAGTATGAATTTGTCATTATCTACTTTAAATTTGCTAAAAACTTATTAGTTATTTATTAAATAAAAAAAGATAAATTGAAGAAATATTAAATTCGTTCCTATTTGTTCCTCAATCTTTACCTATTTAAATTTACCACCTCATAACTCACTTATATTTTAGAAAGAGACATATTTAACTATGCCAAGAATTTTAACATATATTATTTTAATATTTCAAATTAGTTTATTTCAATTTTTATTTTCAAATATTTCACCAATTACTAATTTGCAAGAAAACCAACCCAGTGTATTTGCATTAATACATGCAAAAGTTCAATTAAACCCAGAAGAAATTATTGAAGATGCAACGATAATTATTAGAGGATCAAGAATTGAAGCCGTTGGGAATAATATTCAAACACCAAGCGATGCATTTGAAATTGATTTAACAGATAAAACTGTTTATCCTGGTTTTATTGATAGTTGGTTTGAATATGCACAGCCAGATTCTTTGCAAAATCATAATTCACATTGGAATAGTAAAGTACACCCTGAATTTAATTCAGGGAATTCTCCTGAAATTTCAAATAAGCAATTAAATGAATTTTATTTAAATGGAATAACTGCAGCCCATATTGTTCCAAACAAAGGAATATTTAGAGGAAAATCAGCCGTAAGATTATTAAACTCAATTCAGCAAAACATAGAAAGTTCGCCAACGCAAGTACTTGCATTTGAAACTTTTGGATGGGGGGCTGATGAATATCCTGGCTCACTATTAGGGACAATAGCCTTATTAAGGCAAACTTTTTATGATGTATTATGGTATAAAAGAGCAATAACAGCCTACAATTCAAACCCTCAACAAAATGAACCAATTCGTCGAAATTTATCATTAGAATCAATTCAATCTCATTTAGATAATAATGGAAGTTTTATTTTTCGAACAGGCGATGAAATTGCAACTCTCCGTGCATTTAATATTTCAGAAGAATTTGGATTAAATTTATGGATTAAATCTAATGGATATGAATACAGACGATTAAATGAATTTAAAAAGAAAAATTCATTTTTTGTTCTTCCATTAAATTTTCAGCCCAAACCAAAAGTTTCCAATCCTCAAGATGCATTATCATATTCAACAACCAAATTAAATCATTGGATAATGGCACCAAAAAATCCTGCAATATTAGATAGTGCACATATACCATTTTCATTTACAGCAGATGGGTTAAAGAAAAAAACTGACTTTAGAAGTAATTTAATTAATATGGTTCAAAATCATGGTTTATTAAAACAAACAGCATTAAAAGCTCTTACCATTCATCCCGCAAAAAAATTAGGACTAGAAAATCAATTAGGGGAGATTCGTAAAGGGTTTTTAGCAAATTTAATAATAACCAGTGGTGATTATTTTGATAAAAAATCAAAAATTGAATCGGTATGGGTTGCAGGAGAAGAACATAAAATAGCTATTGATAATAGCACTAATTTTAATGGGGAATGGACTTTTAATGGATTTGAAAGAACAGGAGAATTAATATTTTCTAAAAAGGGAGGTCGCTTTGAAATAGGTGAGATTTCAATTCCTTTAAAAAATATAAATTATAATCGATATCAAATTTCTTTTACTGCATCATTAAACACAAAAAATTTAAATGAAATTTCTCAATTTATAGGTAATATTGAGAATAATGAATTAATTGGAAGTGTTTTATTTTCAAATGGAAACACCGCAAAGTGGGAAGCTATAAAAAATAGAAATAAAATAGATGATAAAAAACCAATTAAATTGAAAGAATTTTCAATGCCAATATTATATCCTGAGGGTGCGTATGGTTTAGAAAAATTACATCAACAACCGAAAATAGTATTGGTAAAAAATGCAACTATTTGGACAAGTGGAGAAAAAGGTATCCTCAAAAATATGGATTTATTAGTTAGAGATGGGCTTATTCATAATATTGCACCAAATATTGCACCACCAGAAAATGCAATAGTAATAAATGCACGAGGAAAACATATTTCTCCAGGGTTAATTGATTGTCATAGCCATTCGGCGGCATCTGCAATAAATGAAGGTACTCAATCTGTTACTTCAGAAGTAAGAATAAGAGATGTTCTTGATAGTGATGATATTGCTATTTATAGAGAACTTGCTGGCGGATTAACCATTGCAAATATATTACATGGATCGGCAAATGCAATTGGGGGGCAAAATGCTGTTATTAAATTAAGATGGGGACAATCACCCGAGAACTTATTATATAAAAATGCACCACAAGGAATAAAGTTTGCTTTAGGAGAAAATGTAAAACAATCTAATTGGGGAGATGATTATACAACGCGATATCCTCAAACTCGAATGGGGGTTGAACAAGTCATTAGAGATGCATTTGATAGAGCGATTGAATATCAAAAACAATGGCAAATTTATAATCAAAAAATTATTCAAAAAGTTCAAATTGATAAAATTCCGCCAAGACGAGATTTAGAATTAGATGCACTTGTAGAAATTCTTAAGGGTATAAGAAAAATTCATTGCCATTCATATCGACAAGATGAAATTTTAATGCTATCTCGGATTGCAGATGATTATGGATTTACTATTGGTACATTTCAACATGTATTAGAAGGCTATAAAGTTGCAGATAGAATTGCTGAACATGGTGCAGGAGCATCTACTTTTAGTGATTGGTGGGCATATAAGTTTGAAGTTATAGATGCAATTCCATATAATGGTGCATTAATGCATGATGTTGGGATAACGGTTTCTTTTAATTCAGATTCTGATGAATTAGCAAGAAGAATGAATTTAGAATCTGCAAAGGCCGTGAAATATGGTGGAATTAGTGAAGAAGAGGCTCTAAAGTTTGTAACAATAAACCCTGCAATCCAGCTAGGAATTGATGAATGGGTCGGTTCATTAGAAATTGGAAAAGAAGCAGATTTTGTAATTTGGTCGGGACATCCATTGTCAACCATGTCAAAATGTGAACAAACATGGATTGATGGAACTCAATATTTTTCAATTGATGAAGATTTAAAATTACGAGAAAGAGATAAAAAATATAGAGCGGAAATTATTCAATATATTTTATCTGACTCAAAATCAACAACAGAATATTTAAAACCAGATACAGAACATTCACATAAAGAACATGGCTGTTTAGAAGGAGTTGGAAAATGAAAATTATAATATTATTTATTATTTCAATATTAATTTCATCAGATCAAATTCCTTCTCCAGAACAATCTCACCCTGTTT
The DNA here is from genome assembly GCA_964529325.1 of uncultured bacterium. Lineage (GTDB taxonomy): Bacteria > Fidelibacterota > Marinisomatia > SCGC-AAA003-L08. The sequence goes on from CAZGWH010000009.1 coordinate 40,564, forward strand.
TATTAAAAAATGGGGTTTTGCATACGGTTAGTAGTGGAATAATTCAAGGACCAGATTTATTATTTAATAATGGAAAAATTATTGCTATTGGCCATGGAATTGAAATTACAAGAGATACTCAAATTATTGATGTTTCAGGTAAACATATTTATCCTGGATTAATTTCAGCAGGTTCGTCACTTGGGCTTCAAGAGGTGAACGCCGTAAGAGCAACTAGAGATTATGCAGAAACAGGGTCGATTAACTCTAATGTAAGAGCAAATGTGAGCTATAACCCTGACTCTGAACTTATACCTGTTACGCGAAGTAATGGAATTTTATTAGCACATGTAATTCCAAAATCAGGGCGAATCCCTGGAGTTTCTTCGGTGATGATGTTAGATGGTTGGACTTGGGAAGATTGTACTTTAAAACATCCAATAGCAATGAATATGAATTGGCCTTCAATGGAATTGAATTTAAATTCGTGGAATAAAAAAAGTCACAAAGACCAAATTCAAGAAAGAGATCTGGCTTTAGATGAAATAAATAATTTATTTAATTCAGCAAGAGCATATAATAAATTAGATCAAACAAGTCTTGAGTTTAAATCAAATCCAAGGCTAGAAGCACTTTCACAAGTAATTACAGGTAAATTATTACTCATTATTAATGCAAATACTATAAAACAAATTGAGTCTGCTGTATATTGGAGTGTAAAACAGAATATTAAAATAGCAATATTAGGGGGTCGAGATTCATGGAGGACTACCGAATTATTAAAAGAAAAAAATATACCCGTAATATATGAAAGTGTCTTGTCTGTTCCTGCTCGGCGATTTGAAGATTATGATCAACCATATAAAACACCAAAATTATTATTTGATGCCGGAATCAAATTTTGTATTACTAACAGTACAAGCCCATTCCAGACCCCTCATTTAAGAGATTTACCCTATCATGCATCAATGGCAACCGCCTTTGGACTTGATGCTGAAGAAGCAATAAAGTCAATTACACTATCTACAGCTGAAATTTTAGGTATAGATACTAATGTTGGCTCATTAGAAACAGGTAAAGATGCAACTTTATTTATTACAAACGGAAATATATTAGATATTCGGTCAAATGTTGAACAGGCATTTATAAATGGTAAAAAAATTGACATGTCGGACCGCCATAAAATGTTATATAAAAAATATACTGAAAAGTATATACAAAAAGGTATTTTACTAAATGAATAAATTTGTAATTTGAACCCCTAAAAAATGGTTTATGAATCTTGAATAAGTTTATATTATTATCTATTATTTTATTTTTTGTTTCTTGTGGTGGCGGATTTAACCAAGATGTTAAAGGCCCAAAAGTTACTTTATTGTATCCAAATATTGGATATGTTGCATCTGATTCAGTCGAGGTTCGGTATGAGGTTTCCGATGAATCTCAAGTGTTTAAAATGAATTTACGATTAAATGGATTTGAGGAATTCATTATGAATACAGATTTATCCTCCCCAAATAAATTTTATTATATGTTACATGTTTCAGAATTTGAATCGGGAAGTATTACAATTCAAGGTGTTGGTGAGGATGAATTTGGAAATGTCGGAGAATCTGTAGAAGTTGAAATCTTTATCGATAATAGTTTGCGATTTATTAATATTCCTTCTGGTATATTTACTGATTCGGGGAATAATGAAACAGAAATCCTTTATGATTACCAAATGATGACTTATCCTGTCACTGTTGGGCAATATCTTGTATTCCTTAATGAAGCATATACAAATGGTGTAATTACAATTTCTGGAAATAAAATTAAAGGAAATGTTTCAACCATAACAGCAATAAATGATTTTATTTCTTTTGGAGATTCTTCATTTGTTCATCATTTAGGTGCAATTGAAATGAATAATAATAAATTTAGAGCAATGGATAGCACCTACATTAATCATCCTATTACGGGTGTAACTTGGTATGGTGCAACGGCATTTGCAGAATATTATAAAATGAGATTACCTTCAGTATCAGAATGGGAAAAAGTTGCAAGAGGAATTACCGGCTACGCATATCCATGGGGAAATGAAAATAATTCCAATCGATCAAATTTTGATAATTCAGGTGACCCGTGGGAATCAGGCACAACTCCAGTTGGCTATTATAATGGAATAAATATTAGTACTATCGACAGCAAGTCACCTTTTGGTGCGTATGATATGGCTGGAAATGTATGGGAATGGACTAGTGAAATTAATTCTGTGAATAAATATATTTTAAAAGGAGGTTCATATCAAAACCCTGCTTTTAATCAAACAACTATAATTGAACATACATCTTACCCCGCAGACATACTTTCTAATTTTGGGTTTAGATGTGCTCGTGATCTTTAATTAACTGATCAACTTTTAATCGATTTATTTTCCCTAATTCATTTTTTGGAATTTCATTGCAAATAATAAATTTTTTAGGGATTTTATATTCTAATAATTGACTTTTACAAAATTCTACTAAATCTAATTTATTCAATTTTCCATTTATTTTTATAAAAGCAATTATCTCCTCCCCCCATTTTTGGTTTTCAATTCCAAGCACACAACACGCTTCAATATTGGGGTATTTTAAAATTATTTCTTCAATTTCAAATGGATTAACATTTTCCCCTCCTGTTACAATTCGATATCGTCTCAGTGGTTTTAAAAATAAAAAGCCATCGCTATCAATTACACCTAAATCATTTGTAGTAAATTGCGAATTAAATGGTAACTCTCCCCAATAACTATTGGCAATTATTTCACCTAAAATACAAATTTTTGAATATTTATTTTTCTGTGTTGTCGTTGAAATTGTTAAATGGTTAAATGGTTTTCCCACTGAATTTAATTTATTTGGGTAATCGTTTATCCAAAATCCCGACACTCCCGAACAAGTTTCTGTCATTCCATAGGTCACAAATATTGGTATATTTAATTTAATACATTTTTCTAAAAGTATAGAATTTGCAGGACCTCCTCCTGTCAAAATCATTCTAAAGGATTGTAAACACTTAATACCTTCTTCAATTTGTAAAAGCTTAAAAATAATTGTTGGTACTAAACTAATCACCGTTATTTTTTGTTTATTTACTTCTAAAATAAAATTATCGACATTAAATTTTTCTAGTAAAAAAACAGGGCAATGGCTCAATAAACCCCTGATAATTGATGAAATTCCAGCAATATGATGGAGAGGTAAAACATTCATAATGGAATCATTATCACTAAACTTTATTTCATTATTCCAATTTTTAAAACTGGATAAAAAGTTTTGTGTCGATAATTCAACCGGTTTCGGTTTACCATTGCTTCCGCTTGTAAAAATTATTGTTATTGTATCATTTAGATTTTTTTGAATGGGTATTATTGATACACCGCAATTTTGAATTGAAGATCCATCTTCATTAAAAATTAAATTTACTTTATTAACTAACTTTCTTGAATCGCTTTTTCGAGATGTAATTAAATGGGATAATTGAACTGAATTAATAATTGTATATAATTCATTTGATTTAAATTTAGGATTAATTAAAACAGAAATTAATCCTAAATAATCACATGCAAACCAATTAATTATAAATTCTATGGGGTCTAAAATTTGAATTCCAATTAATATATTATTCTTTAAATTATTTTGATTTATTACGCGTGCGGTATGAATAACCTGAATTTGAATTTCCTCATAAGTATATGATTTATTTTTATAATTTAAAAAAATTGATGAAGGATTATTTTTTGCAATTGTTAATAATTGATTAATCATTTATTGGTAGGGTATTTTTTCAGGTGTGAGGTTTAGTCCTGGTTTTATTGGTTTATTAATAATAGAAGTTTGTATTGGATTCTTTACGATATCACTCTCTAAAAGTGAATTCGCAGAGAAACCATTTGCCAATTTTATATCACTAGAAAAAGCAAGATGAATACATACCTGTTTTTCAATTTCAGTACCTAGAGTTGTTGTGATTACAGATTTAATATTATGTTTATTCCCCAAATTTATTATTTCTAAACATTCATTTATATTCCCAGTAATCATTGGTTTAATTACAAAAATATCAGCAGATTGATATTCAATTATTTCTCTAGCAGAATTAATATCAGTTAATGATTCATCTAACGCAATGGGAATTTCTGTATGTAAGCGTAATTCTGCTAAATCCTCTAATTTCTCTTTTGGTAATGGCTGTTCAATATATTCGATATTAAATTCTTCAAGTTCTCTACATAATCGAATTGCTCGTGGTAGGTCTAAGGATTCATTTGCATCAATTCTAATTTTTTTATCTCGCCCAATTTTATTTTGAATTACATTTAACTTTTCTTTAATTATAAATATATTTTTATCCGTCAATTTAATTTTATACACCTGATAATTAATATCAGATTGCATATCTTTTTCTAATCCATTTACAGTAATAAAATCACCGCTTTTATTTGAAAAATTCTTCCAAAATGGTATCATATTTATTTTTGAATATAAATCATATATCGCCGTTTCTAACCCAAAAAGGGCTGATGGATTTTCGAAAGATTGAGCTTTTGCTAATATTAATAAATCTTCTAAAGATTGATTTTCTTCTATTCCTTTTATAGCAAGAGAAAATCCTTCCAGACAATTACGAGCTTCTATCAGAATTTCTTTTGAAAAACCTGGCAATGGGGCTGTTTCTCCATATCCAGAATAAATACCCGATTTTAGCTCAATAATAATTCCTTCTCTAAATGAGATTTCACCCTTTGCAGTGGTTAATGGTTGGATAAATGGAATTCGATAAGCACTAAAATTAATTGAAGAAATAATCAAATTATAAAACCCATTGCCAATAGAATAGTATAAACAATTTGCAATCGTGCTGTATTTGCCAATAAACTATTTAATGAAGAGCCCGATTTTTTATAAATATCAATAATATTTTTAAAAGCAATAGGTAAACAAAATATTACTAAAAATATTGCCAATTTGGGGATTAAATAGTGATATAAGTAAAATGGGACTAAAAATGGAATTAAAGTAAAAATACCATATTGAATTTTAGAAAATGGTTTTCCAAATATTACAGCAATTGTTTTCTTTCCAGTTTTAATATCATTATTTGCATCTCTAATATTATTTACAATTAAAATACAATCAGACATTAATCCCATAATAACACCCAATAATATAGCTGTTGAATTATATAAATCACCGCCCTGTAAAAAATATGTTCCTGGCACTGCAACTAATCCAAAAAAGACAAATACAAATAAATCACCTAATCCATTATACCCTAATGGAAATGGCCCACCTGTATATGCATAACCCGAAAAAATTGCAATGCTTCCAATAATGACAATGGGCAACCCACCAATCCAAGCAAGATAACAACCAATTAATAATGCAAGAAAAAATGAAAAAAACATCCCCCTTTTTACTTGTGATGGTTTTAATAACCCAGATTGGGTTACGCGTTTTGGGCCTAAACGCTCATCTGTGTCTGTACCCTTTTCAAAATCATACACATCATTTGCGAGATTTGTCCCTATTTGGATTAATACCGAGGCTAAAAAGGTGCAAAATGCAATAAATGGTTGGAAGTACCCATCATGATATGCAAAACTTAAACCAATAATTACAGGTGCAATTGCAGCGGGTAATGTTTTAAGGCGAAAAGCCAATAACCAAGTATTTAGTGATGTATTCAATTGTATAAATTTTTCATATTATTTATATGAATAATTTAAGGTATGTATTTTTCTACTTTATTGTATTTTTCTGCATTAAACATTACAGATGGTTGCCAGTTTATTAAATTATGTTGAGCAACAACTGCACTCTGCATATGCCATAAATAAATCCAAGGAGCATCGTTCATAAGTTTATCATTCGCTTTTCGGGCAATATTCAATCTTATTTCAGAGTTTGTTTCTGTTTGTAATTCAACAATCATACTATCTAATTCTGAACTTTCATATCGAGTCCACCGGTTTTTACTTACTTCTGATTCAAATAATGGAGCTAAAAAGTTTTCAGGATCAGGATAATCTGCCCACCAAGAACGATAATACATATCAGGAATTCCTTTTCTAACTGCATCAGAATACATATTCCAATCATTTCTTACAATTTTTACATTAATTCCAATTTGCTTTAATTGGTCTTGAATAATTTCTGTAATTTGAAATAATTCCTTGGATTGGCTTTGCCACAATTCAACTGAAAATCCATTTTTATATCCTGCGTTTTCTAATAGTTTTTTTGCTTTTTCAGGATTATATCCAAAAATTGGATTTTCTTTTCTTTCTAATAAAACAGGTGGGATTGGTCCTCCTGCTTCTTGTCCTCTACTTGAAAAAATTGTTGATAAAATTTCTTCTACATTAATTGCATAATTTACAGCTTGTCTTACACTTACATTATCAAAAGGGGGCCTTGAACAATTTAATCCAATATAATACGTATTTAATTGGTCAATAAGCTGAATATCATCTTTCCATTCTGGATCTTTTAACCATAATTCATATTCAGCATTTGGGATTTCCATAATATCAAGATAGCCGGTAATAAATTCGGCAACCCTTGGTAATGCTTCTGGAAGAATTCGGATTTTTAATTTATCTAATATTGGTGCGCCATTAAAATAATGTTCATTTGCATTAAATAAAAAATGTCCATCTCTAATCCAATCTGTTTTTATCCAAGGCCCTGTGCCAATAATTTTATCATTTTCTACATTTACTATGGATGCGGAGGGCATTGCTAAAAATCCTAAAAATGGTGCAAATGGCTTTTCAAGTTTTATAATAAAAGTTGAATCTTTAGGACATATAAACCCAGACACCGTTTCAATGTCATTCTTCATAAATGGTTTTGCACCTGTAACGGATTTAAATAACCATGACCGCCGAGAAGCTATTTGTGGATTTAATATGCGTTCGAAACTTGATTTTATATGAGACGAATTTAATAACTCGCCATTTTGAAAAAAGATAGAATCGTGTAATTGGAAAATATATGTTTTCCCATTATCGACAATAGACCAAGATTTCGCAATTCCAGAAATAATTTCTGAGCCATGTCCATAATGAACTAAATTATCAAACATTAATGCCGAAACTTGCCCAGAACGAACATCTGTTGCATGAGCAGGGTCAATATTTTTAGGATCTCCTGCAAGTACTAATGTCAACTGATTTTCATCTGGCTTTATAGTACAGCTAATTATAAAAATGAAAAGAAATAGTAAATAACTAATTTGTCGCATGACTAAAATTGGACCTAATATAAATGGTTATTCAAGTGAAAAAATGAATATTATTTTTAATTATTCAATAATTCGTTTTTTCTAAAAACTACCATTCGTTTAATCAGATCCTTCGGAAGAGGATCATGAAATTGAAATTTTACAGTTCCCTTACCCAATTCAAAACCTTCCAGCTCATCTGCAAAATGCTTTATTACAGTTTGATAAGGATAGAAACTAATATATTTCGCATAAGCGACAATCATTAATTGTTGTTCAGGTTTTGTACCCGGTATAAGTGTAAAAGATGGAACTTTATAGTTTGGAATTTCGACTGTTTCTGGAACAGCTTCTTTTATAAGATTTCTTATCTCGCGTAAAATTAATTGAGCCTCTTCGGTTTGGTTGCCGATATAATCGTCAACAGTCTTGAAGTTTGGCATTACTCCTTTTTTTCCCATATCTTTTTAGATTTTATTTTTCAAATTATGGAAATTATATTCATTTTATATATGCCACAACG
>CAZGWH010000010.1:0-42784 GCA_964529325.1 uncultured bacterium
AAATCAACGACTTTTTAAGCGTTATGGTTACCTTTTATTATGAGGCAACTGGGAGGGCTTAAAAGGATTAAAAAATATATTTAGAAAATAATTTTTAGCTAATATTAAGCTGTATGAATTTTCAACATATTGGTAGAGCCTGAAATTCCAACAGGTACACCAGCGGTCAAAATAAAGATTTCACCTTCTTTTAAAAATCCCCTTTGTTTTAATATTGCAGAAGATTGAACTAACATATTATCTGTTGATTTAAACTCATTTACATGTACAGGAATAATCCCCCAAATTAGATTCAATTCCCTGCAAATATCCCAATGAGGGCAAAGTGCATAAATAGTTGCATCTGGCCTAAAAACAGCCATTTGTTTAGCCGTTTTACCACTTTCAGTCATAATAACAATATGTTTTACATTCATATCCTTAACGAGTGTAAATACAGCATGTGCAATAGATAATCGATTGTCTATTTTAATGTTATTTTTAAATTGAATATTTCGATTAAAATTAGATTGGTCATAATCCTTTTCAACTGATTTAGTTATAGATGACATCATTTTTACAGTTTCAATAGGATACTTCCCCATTGCCGTTTCACCAGACAACATAACTGCATCTGCACCATCATAAATTGCATTTGCAACATCGTTCACTTCTGCTCGAGTAGGTGATGGGTTTTCGATCATTGTTTCTAACATTTGGGTTGCAATTATTACGGGCTTATGTTTTTTTAAACATTCATTTACAATTTTCTTTTGTAAAATGGGCAATTCATTTAATGGCATTTCAACACCTAAATCACCTCGAGCAACTAATATTCCATCAAATAGATTAATTAATTCTGATAAATTTTCAAGTGCTTCAGGTTTTTCAATTTTTGCAATCATCGGAATAGATTTTGAATATTCATCAAATACTTTTTGAATTGGTTTACAATCTTCAACATTCCGAACAAATGAAATTGCTACCCAATCAATATCCAAAGAAATAGCAAGTTTTAAATCATTTATATCTTTCTCTGTAACAGCGGGTATGTTTAATGTAATACCAGGAAAATTAACACCTTTACCTGAAGTTATTTCTCCAGAATTTTCAGCACAAATTTCTAATTGAGAATTTTTATGACTAATCACTTTAAATGATAAATTTCCATCATTTATTTTAACCAATGCACCTTCTTCAACATGCTTAAATCTAAGATTTACATCAATAGGAATATCTGAATTAGTATAGCCAATTGTGTAAAATTTATCCTTTTCAATATGAATAGATTTATTTTCTGAAAACCGCTTAACTCTTAACTTTGGTCCTGATAAATCAAAAATAATTGACACGGAACGATCTAATTGTTTTGCCTCATGTCTAATAATATCAACTAATAATTTAACTGCATTTTCATCCTGTGAATGTGACATATTAATTCTTGCGACATCAATTCCAGCTTGAATTAATTCTTTAATTATTTCAGGATTATTTGATGCAGGTCCTAAAGTAGCAATTATTTTTGTTCTTTTCATTACTTTCTCAACAAAAAATTATATTTTAAGTTTTTCTTTCTTTTTACGAGAAGCTCTTTTATTGGTATCTAATTCCATTTTTCTAAGTCTAATATTTTTAGGAGTAACTTCAATATATTCATCACTTGAAATAAATTCTATAGATTGATCCAATGATAACCGTTTAGGTGGTCTTACTGTAACGGTTGCTTCCGAAGTAGAGCTACGCATATTTGTCAATTTTTTCTCTCTTGTAATATTGACTTCTAAATCACCATCTCTATTTCGCTCACCAATAATCATTCCCTTATAAACTGCAGTTCCAGCTTCAATAAATAATTCACCTCTATCGACCATTCCAAGAATAGCATATCGTGTTACTTTTCCATCCCTATCAGAAATAATAGCACCGCTTGCACGGTGTGGAATTTCGCCAAACCAAGGTGCAAATCCATGAAATAAACTATTCATAATTCCTGCACCTTTTGTATCAGTTAGAAATTGACTTCTAAATCCGATTAATCCTCTTGAAGGAATAATAAATTCAAGATTTACTCTTCCATGACCATGGTTTTGCATATTGGACATTCGTCCTTTTCTCTTTGATAATTTTTCAGTTATTACTCCAACAAAATCTTCAGGGAGATCTATAAATACTTGCTCCATTGGTTCATGTATTTTTCCATTAATTTCTTTTGTAATTACCTGAGGTTTAGACGCCATCATTTCAAAGCCTTCTCGCCTCATTGTTTCAATTAAAATAGCTAATTGAAGCTCACCTCTACCACAAACTTCAAATGTATCTGCATTTTCTGTCGATTTTACTTTTAAAGATACATTTATCATTGTTTCTTTTTCTAATCGATCTTTTAAATGCCGTGAAGTTAAATAATCTCCTTCTTTCCCAGAAAATGGCCCATTGTTTACACAAAACTGCATAGATACAGTAGGTTCATCTACTTTTATTCGTGGTAAAATATCTGGATTTTCTTCAGATGAAATTGTATCACCTATTTTGACATCTGGTACACCAGCAACTGCAATAATATCACCTGCTTCTAAGGACTTTACTTTTATTTTGTTTAATCCATCATAAGTATAAATAGCGGAAAACTTTATCCCTGTTTTAATACCTGTTTCATGGCAAAGACTATAATTTTTGTTCATTTCTAATTTACCATTATTTAATCTTCCAACAGCAATTTGTCCAACATAAGAATCATAATCTAAATTTGTAACTAATAATTGAGGTTCAGCATTGTCATTACCTATTGGTCCATTAATTTTATTTAAAATAACTTGAAAAAGAGGATCTAAATTATCTGAACCATCGGTTAAATCTTTATGTGCAATTCCTTCTTTGGCATTTGTATATAAAATAGGAAAATCAATTTGTTCATCCGTTGCATCTAAATCAATAAATAAATCATATACTTCATTAATCACCTCTTCAATCCGGGCATCTTTTCGATCAATTTTATTTATAACTAAAATAACAGGGAGTTGTCTATCTAATGCTTTTTTAACTACAAAACGAGTCTGTGGTAGTGGTCCCTCACTTGAATCAACTAATAATAATACACCATCGACTAAATTTAGACTTCTCTCAACTTCACCCCCAAAATCTGCGTGCCCTGGAGTATCAACAATATTTATTTTTATTCCTTTATATTGTACAGCCGTATTTTTGGCCGTTATAGTGATTCCTCTTTCTCTTTCTAAATCCATAGAGTCCATGACCCTGTCAACAACTTCTTGATTTTCTCTAAATTGACCACTATACTTTAACATACCGTCAACTAAAGTTGTTTTACCATGGTCAACATGGGCAATTATTGCTATATTTCTAAAATTATCTTTTCTCAAGCTATCCTTTATTATTTACTTTTTTCGTTTGAAAATTTTACTGACGCTGAAATAAAATCTCTAAATAATGGGTGAGCTTTTACAACTCTACTTTTTAATTCAGGGTGGAATTGAACTCCAACAAACCATGGATGGTCTTTAATTTCAATTATTTCAACAAGATCAAGTTTTTTATTAATTCCACTAAATATTATTCCAGCTTCTTTTAATTGTTTTCTATATTTATTATTTAACTCAAACCGATGCCTATGCCGTTCATTAATTGATTTTACTTCATAGGCATTTGAAGCATTCGTTTTTTGTTTTAATTCACAAGCGTAAGAACCTAATCGCATAGACGCACCTTTATGCATTATCCCTTTTTGCATTTCCATAATATCAATTACAGGAAAGGGTGTATTTACATCAAATTCAGTACTATTTGCATTTTTCAAATTACATATGTTTCGTGAAAATTCAATTATTGCACATTGTAAACCCAAACAAATTCCAAAAAATGGTATATTATTTTCTCGTGCATATTTAACAGAAAGAATTTTACCTTCAATTCCTCTATCTCCAAATCCACCAGGTATTAAAATCCCATCTATATTTGAGAATGAATATTCTACATTTCCATTTATTTCTAATTTTTCAGTATCGACCCATTTAATATTTATTCGAGTTTTATTTTCAACACCAGAATGGATGAATGCTTCTAAAATACTTTTATATGCGTCATGTAAATCATTATACTTTCCACAAATTGCTATTGTAATATTATATATTGGATTTTGAAAATCACTCATAAATTGATTTAAATATTGAACACCAGTATGGTTTGAGGTTTTTATCATTTCTAATTCGGATATAACAGCATCATCAAATCCTTGTTTGTTTAATACAAGTGGGATTTCATAAATACTCTCAACATCGGGAGATTCAAATACATAGTCTGGATTTACATTACAGAATAAACTGATTTTATTTTTCATTTCCTGAGTTAAGTGATGATTATTTTCTGTTCTACAAACTATCATTTCAGGATCAAGACCAATTTCTCTCAATCTCATTACACTATGTTGAGTTGGTTTTGTTTTAATTTCACCAGAAGCACTTAAATATGGTAGTAATGTAAGATGAATTACCATTGTATTTTTACGGCCTATTTTCAATCGTAATTGTCTAATAGCTTCATAAAATGGTTGACCCTCAATATCACCAACAGTTCCACCAACTTCTGTAATTATAACATCAAATTCATTATTTTTATTTACATCTAAAATTCTATTTTTAATTTCATCCGTAATATGAGGAATAACTTGAATTGTCTCACCGAGGTAATCCCCTTTTCGCTCTCTTTTTAGAACATCCCAATATACTCTTCCTGCTGAAGTTGTATTATTTTTCGATAAATTTGTATCAATAAATCGTTCGTAATGCCCTAAGTCCAAATCAGTTTCAGACCCATCATCGAGTACAAAAACTTCACCATGTTGATATGGGTTCATAGTTCCAGGATCTACATTTAAATATGGGTCTAATTTTTGAATAGTCACATTAAACCCACGAGATTTTAACAAATATCCTAAGGATGCAGAAACAATTCCCTTTCCTAAACCCGATAAAACGCCTCCAAATACAAAAATATATTTAACTTCTTTTTTATTTACCATAATTATAAGTTGTAATTTGGTGCTTCTTTTGTAATTTTCATATCGTGAGGGTGGCTTTCTTTCATTCCTGAAGATGTGATTTTTATAAATTTAGAATTTAATCTCATCTCATCAATTGTTTTATTTCCAGTATAACCCATGGCTGATTTTAAACCACCAATTAATTGATATATTGTTTGGTAAACTTTTCCTCTAAATGGAACCATTCCTTCTATACCTTCAGGTACAAGTTTATTTTGCTTTTGACCTTCTTGAAAATATCGATCGCCACTACCATCTTGCATTGCAGATAAGCTACCCATCCCTCTATAAGTCTTAAAACTCCTACCTTCATATAATACTGTTTCACCAGGTGACTCATCCATTCCTGCAAATAATGAACCAATCATAACGGTATTTGCCCCAGCAGCAATCGATTTAGAAATATCCCCTGAAAACCGAATACCGCCATCTGCTATAATCGGAATATTATATTTTTCACCCATTTCAACACAATCCATTATAGCAGATAATTGAGGAATACCAACTCCTGCAACAATACGGGTTGTGCAACTTGCACCCGCACCAATACCAACCTTAACAGCAGAAACACCTCTGTCTATTAAATCTTTTACGGCTTGAGGAGTTACAATATTTCCTGCAATTATTTCAATATCATGTTTAGATCTAATTTTTTCAACCATATCTAATACACCCTGTGAATGACCATGAGCAGTATCTACAATTAAAACATCCACCCCTGCATTTATTAAAGCATTTGCTCTATCTAATGTATCTGGTCCAGTCCCAACGGCACTACCTACGAGTAATCTACCATGTATATCTTTGATGGCATTTGGATATTGTTTTTTCTTTAAAATATCTTTAACTGTAATTAAACCAGCTAAATCACCATTTTTTTCAACTACTAATAATTTTTCAATACGATTATGTTGAAGAATTATTTCAGCCTCTTTTAAAGTTGTACCTTTTGGAACGGTAACTAATTTTTCTTTAGGTGTCATATAATCACTAATTGGTTTAGAAAAATCAGTTAAAAATCGTAAATCTCTATTCGTCAAAATACCATTTAGTTTTCCATTATCAACAATTGGAATACCACTTACTCTAAATTTTGCCATCAACTTAAGTGCGTCTTTTATGCATTTATTAGAATTCATTGTAATTGGATCTAAAATCATTCCACTTTCAGATCTTTTAACTTGATCAACCATATCAGCCTGTTCATCAATGGGTTGATTTTTATGAATTACACCTAATCCACCTTCACGAGCCATTGCTATTGCCATTTTAGTTTCAGTCACAGTATCCATAGCTGCTGAAATTAATGGAATATTAAGATTTAAATTCTTAGTTAACCGTGATTTTAGTATAGCATCTTTGGGTAAAAGTTGGCTTTTTTGAGGTACTAATAAAACATCATCAAATGTTAATGCTTCTTTCAAAATTCTATTTTCGTTCATTTTTTTATTCCCATTCAATTGTTCCTGGTGGTTTATTGCTAATATCATATACCACTCTATTTATTCCAGGAACTTCATTTACTATTCGAGTTGAAACTCGTCTTAAAAAATCATGTGGAAACTCAGTCCACTCAGCAGTCATTCCATCTCTTGATGAAACTGCTCGTAGAGCAATTGCTCGCTGATAAGTTCTTTTATCGCCCATTACACCAACTGATTTAACTGGTAATAATACAGCAAATGCTTGCCATGTAGATTTATATAATCCTTGAGATTGTAATTCATCTATAAATATTGCATCTGCATTTTGCAATAATTTTATTTTTTTAAGTGTAATATCACCTAAAATTCTAACAGCTAACCCAGGACCAGGGAAAGGATGACGCATTAAAATATCTTCAGGCACATTTAATGATCGACCAATTTCACGAACTTCATCTTTGAAAAGTTCTTTCATTGGTTCAATTAATTTTAAATTTAATTTTTTAGGTAATCCGCCCACATTATGGTGAGATTTAATAGTTACTGAAGGACCATTTACTGACACGCTTTCAATGATATCAGGATATAGTGTTCCTTGAGCTAAATATTTTAAATTTTTATAATTTTTAGATATTTTTTCAAAAACTCGAATAAATTCTCGGCCAATTATTTTTCTTTTTCTCTCAGGGTTTGTTATCCCTTTTAGATTATCCAAAAAAAGTTTTTTACGATTAAATGAATTTAAGGGGATATTCATTCTATTTTTAAACATAGATTTAACAAATTCAAATTCATTTTTTCGTAATAATCCATTATCAATAAATACAGGGATTACATTTTCACCAATTGCTTCATATAATAATTTATAAGTGACTGTAGAATCTACTCCACCACTAACCCCACAAATGACTTTGTCATCACCTACTTTTTCTTTTATCGAATTAATTTGAGATTCTATAAACTCTTCGGAAGTCCAATCTTTTTTGGATTTACAAATCTCAAAAATAAAATTACTAAGAATCGTATTTCCTTCCGAAGTATGTGAAACTTCAGGGTGAAATTGAATCCCATATTTCAATTTATCATTTGATAATATTGCGGCAGGTATTTTATCAATAGAATGTGCAATAATTTCAAATCCATTCGGAACTTTATCTAAATGATCGCCATGGCTCATCCAAACCTGTGTTTTATTACTCACCTTTTTAAAAAGACTAGATGTTTTGTTTTGAATAATTTCAGAAATCCCATATTCTCTATTATTTGATTTTCCAATTTCACCATCATAAAAATCAATTAATAATTGCATACCATAACAAATACCAAGGATAGGGATTTTACTTTTTAATATTTCATTAGAAATTTGAGGAGCATTTTTTTCATAAATGCTAGATGGACCACCAGAAAAAATTATCCCATCGGGGTTTTCATCAAGTATCTTTTGAGGATTTTCTGTATATGGAACTATTTTTGAATAAACATTTAGCTCGCGAATCCGTCGTGCAATAAGTTGTGTATATTGTGAACCAAAATCAATAATTGTAATGTGGTTACTCAGAATTGCTCCGCAGAAATTAATAGTTGAAAGTTGTTGATTCAGGTGTGAATCTAAGCTGATAGATTAATACTTTTTACTCTTTTATACCTAAAAGTATGTTAAATAATCTTTAATTTTTAACAAACATTTTACCGGGTAATTGAGCTACTATTCCATTCAATTCTAATGTCAATAATGTTGATAGAATTAACTGGCCATTAATTCCAATTTTCTTAGAAAGTTCGTCAATATGAATTGGGTCATGAGATAAAAAATCATATATACACTTTTCATCTTTTGTTAATTCAGGAATTAATTTTAACTGTTCTTTAATTTGATTTACAGAATTGTATTGATAAGATTCTAATATATCATTTACAGACAAAACGGGTTTAGCACCATTTTTAATTAATTTATTACATCCAATTGAAGCTTTAGAATCAATTCGACCTGGGACTGCAAAAACATCCCTATTTTGTTCAAGTGCATTATATGCAGTAATTACAGCTCCACTTTTTTCACCTGCTTCAATTACAATTGTACCTAGAGATAATCCACTTATTATTCTATTTCTTTTTGGAAAATACATTGCTTCAGGTTTGTGACCAATTGGGTATTCAGATAAAAAAATATTATCTTGCCACATTTTATTATATAATTTTTTATTCTCCTTAGGGTAACAAAAATCTAATCCACTTGCTAGAACAGCAATAGTTTTCCCGTTTAGGTTCACCGTAGTATTATGACAGATTGAATCTATCCCTCTTGCAAACCCAGAGACAATTGTAAAACCATTATTAACTAATTCCGTTGTAATTTGAATTGCAATTTTTTTACCATAAGGTGTAATATTTCGTGTACCAACAATTGCAATGGGTTTTTCATAATTTAAATTTCCTCTCACAAAAATACCGACAGGAGGATTATAAATTGAATTTAATAATTTAGGATAGTTAGAATCTTGAGATGTTAAAAAATCACAACCAAATTCTTGATTTTTATTAAGAATTTCATCCGCTTTATGAATATCTAAAGAAAATAATTTATCGATAATTGCTTTTGATAAATTTCCAATATTATATAAATCATTTTTAGAAATATCATTAATTGAATTTACATTTTTACTAAGCCTACAAATCTGATGAATCCGGGAAGGACCAACCCCCTTTATTTGGCTCAGGGCGAATATTTCGTTTTTGGGAATCATTTGTTTTTTCTATTTTTTTTGCTATTTTCTGAACTAATAAATCTACATTATCTCCAGTAATAGATGAAAATGAAATTGAATTAAATTTTTTATTGAATTTTTCAACTTCTTCATTTTCAAATATCGAATCACTTTTTGATATAAATATTAATCGAGGTTTACTTGACATATCGACATCATGGTTTAATAATTCTTCCTCAAGTGTTTCATAATCTTGAATTAAATTTTCAGATAATCCGTCAATTAAAAATACTAAAATTTTTGTTCTTTCAATATGTCTTAAAAATTGTGCACCTAATCCTTTACCATCACTTGCGCCTTTAATTAACCCAGGTATATCAGCCATTACAAATGATTTAAATGTACCATGCTTAACTATTCCTAAATTAGGAACAAGAGTTGTAAATGGATAATCTGCAATTTTAGGTCGAGCAGACGAAACTTTTGATAATAATGTCGATTTCCCTGCATTTGGGAACCCAACAAGACCAACATCTGCCATTATTTTTAATTCTAATTCAATTAATAATTCATCACCAAGCTGTCCATCATTTGCGTTTCGTGGTGCCGTATTTTTCTGAGTTTTAAACCGTGCATTCCCAAAACCACCATTACCACCATTTGCAAGAATTTCAATTTGGCTATCTTCTGTTAAATCACATATAATTTCCTCTGTCTCAGAATTAATTGCCATAGTTCCAGGCGGTACTAAAATTGTTATATCCTTCCCTTTTCGGCCATGCATTTTTTTTCCTTGACCATGTTGACCTTTTTCAGCTTTATAGATTCGCTTAAAAGATGCATCTTGCAATGTTGTTAACTGCTGGTTTGCTTTGAGAATAATATTTCCACCATTTCCGCCATCACCTCCAGAAGGACCACCTTTTGGTACGAATTTTTCTCGATGGAAGGCAATACAACCATGCCCCCCATCACCCGCTTTAACCTTAATTTCAACATGGTCAATGAATTTCAATTATTAACCCATATTTTCAATCATAGCATCTCCAAATTCTGAACATTTTAATAATGTTGCATCATCCATTTGTCTATGAAAATCATAAGTTACTTGTTTTTGACTAATAGTTGCATCTAAACTATTAATAATTAAATCTGCTGCTTCAGTCCACCCTAAATATCGCAACATCATTTCTCCTGATAAAATTACAGAACCTGGATTTACTTTATCTTGTCCTGCATATTTAGGAGCTGTTCCATGAGTAGCTTCAAATATTGCTTTTCCCGTTTTATAATTAATATTTGCACCTGGTGCAATTCCAATACCCCCTACCTGTGCAGCAAGTGCATCAGATATATAATCGCCATTTAAATTCATAGTTGCAATTACATCATACTCATTGGGTCGTGTTAAAATTTGTTGTAAAAAATTATCTGCAATTGCATCTTTAATGATTAATTTACCTGCTTTTTCAGCTTTATCCATTGCATGATTTGCAGAATCTTCACCGTGATTTAATTTAATATCATCCCATTGTTTCCAAGTAAACACTTTATCACCAAATTCTCTTTCAGCTAAAGCATACCCCCAATTTTTAAAAGCACCTTCAGTAAATTTCATAATATTTCCTTTATGAACTAAAGTTAAACTTTTTCGATTATTGTCTAATGCATATATAATTGCAGATCGGACTAACCGTTCTGTTCCTTGCCCAGAAATAGGCTTAATGCCAATACCTGCAGTATTAGGGAACCTAATTTTTTTAAATAACTCAGGCATTTCAGATTCCATAAAATTCATAAAACTGCGATTTATTTCTGTACCTTGTTCAAATTCAATTCCTGCATAGATATCTTCAGTATTTTCTCTAAAAATAACCATATCAATTTTAGATGGATCTTTTACAGGAGAAGGAACATTTTTAAACCATCTTACAGGTCTTAAACATACATATAAATCTAACTTCTGTCTTAATGCAACATTTATTGAGCGAATCCCTCCTCCTACAGGTGTTGTAAGTGGACCTTTTATTGAAACAAGGTATTCATTGATTCGATCTAAAGTTTCTTCAGGGAGCCATGTATTTGGTCCATATATATCATTTGCTTTTTCACCTGCAAATACTTCCATCCATTCAATTTTTCGCTTTCCATTATACGCTTTATTTACAGCTGTATCTAAAACTTTTTTGGATGCACTCCAAATATCAGCACCAATTCCATCTCCTTCAATAAAAGGTATAATTGGATTATCTGGTACATTTAGCTTCTTATTTACCATTGTAATTTTTGAACCATTCTTTGGTCTAATTGTCTTATTCATCTTTTCCTTTACTTTTTGGTTTTTCGTCAGTTTTCAATTTTTCTTTTTTAATTTTAGATTTTTTATCTTTTCGTGCATAATCAGTTAAATAAAAACCATCGCCTTTAAATATTAGCCCTGTTCCACCACTTATTATTCGTTTTAATTCTCCATTACATTTTTCACATTGAATGAGAGGAGTAGCTGAAATTTTTTGCAATACCACTGTTCTTTCATCACAGCTTTTACATTTATAATTATATGTTGGCATAATTCATATCCTTTTGAAGAGCAGTAATACAAGCGACATCTATGATATCTTGAACTGAACATCCTCTAGATAAATCGTGAATCGGTTTTTTTAGTCCTTGTAATAATGGACCTATTGCAGAATATCCAGCAAGTCTTTCCGTAATTTTATATGAAATATTGCCTGCATCTAAATTAGGAAAAACAAATACATTTGCATTTCCTTTTAATTTGGAATGAGATATTTTTCGTTCAGCTACTTGTAAATTTATGGCAGCATCAAATTGAATTTCTCCTTCATGTAAAATATCATTATATTTTTTTGTAAATTGAGTTGTAGCATCTTTCACTTTCTTTACTCTATAATGTTCACTACTACCATTTGTAGAAAAAGATAAAAATGCAATTTTAGGTATTTCTTCAGTTAATAAGAAATGGAACTCAGATGCATTTTTTGCAATAGATACTAATTGTTCTGATGTTGGCTCAGGAATGACAGCACAATCTGAAAATGTATATGCCATTTCACCATCAGGATGTACCATTAAAAAAATACTAGAAATCCATTTAGACTTTGGTAAAACGCCAATTATTCTAATTGCAGTTCTAAGAACATCAGCAGAAGAATTTATAGCTCCTGCAACCACTCCGTCAACCTTACCCATTGCAAGCAGAACAGCACTTAAATGAAGATAATTATCAAGAAACCCAGTCAACATTTCATGACTCCAATTCTTTGTAAATTTCATATCATTAATAAATTGAATACATTCTTCAGTATTTTTTTTAAATTCCGTTGGGTTTAATATTTCAATTCCTAATTGCTTTAATTCTATTATAGCTTCTTGAATACGGCTATCTTCTATTTCAGGGAGTATTATTTTTGCTTTTTTTTGTAAAGCTCTACTTAAAATATTCCCCCTAATATTATTCATTAATTTTTCGTTTTAATTCTTCTATTACAAACGGAGGTACAAGATTAGATACATTTCCACCTAAACTTGCAACTTCACGAACTAAGGATGAGCTTAAATGTGTATATTTTTGATGAGCAACTAAAAATGTTGTTGTAATTGATTCGTCCAAACTTCTATTCATTAATGCCATATTAAATTCATATTCATAATCAGATAATGCTCTGATTCCTCTTACAATTACTGTTGCATTTTTATTTTTTGCATAATCTACCAATAAACCTGAAAACTTATCAATTTCTATATTTTCAATATTTTTAGTCACTTCTTTAATCATTTTAAGACGCGTATCTTTTGAAAACATCGGGTTTTTTTCAGAATTTACCGCAATTGCAATTATTACTTTTTCAAATAAAGTTGAAGCTCGAGTTATAATATCTAAATGTCCTAATGTTATAGGATCAAATGAACCTGGGTAAATTGCTATTATTTTTTTTCGTTCCATCCAAATACAGCCTGACTATTTCCATAATTTACAATACGAATGTCGGCATCCTCAATTTTAGTTCGTTTCATCTCTAAAAAATACTTACCTTTTTTACTTAATACACCTTTTACCAAAGCATGTAATTTAAGAATATCTGTTCCAAAATATGGAGGGTCAGCTAAAATAACATCAAAAGTTTTATTACATGTTTGTAAATATGAAAACACATCATCTTGAACTATTTTTATATTTTCTAATGGACAAATAAATTCAATATTTTTTTTAAGATATTTCAAACTTGAGTAATATTTCTCAACAAATGTAACAGATTTTGCACCTCTACTTAATGCTTCTATTCCTAATGTTCCCAATCCCCCATATAAATCAAGAACATCCAATTCAACAAATGGCTCTAATATTTGCATCGCAGACTTTTTAACTCTACCTTGCGTTGGTCTAATTTTTGGATCTTTACCCGTAAAAAATTTACGACCTTTATATTTCCCAACAAGCACAGAAGCCATTTATTAAAATGGTTTCAAAGAAATTGTTGAAAATTCATCAGGCCCAGACTGAATTTTAATATTAAAATTTGTTAGAATATCCGCATCATGTAATCTTAGCAATATTGAAACAATATTTTTATACTCATTCACAATTAAAGAAAAAGTATCTGTTTTAAAATCATACGAATTACTTAAAATAAACCGCTCTCCGATTATTTTTTTAATATTAGAAAATTCTTGATTGATAGGATTTGATCTCCCAAACCAAGGAATTCTATATATATAATTCATTTTTTTAGCTTGATATATTTTAGCTCTTTTATTTATACCGTAAAAATCATTTAATTCTAGTTCTTTAATTTTTTGATTAATTGATTTATTGTAAATAATATTTATTTCATCAATATTAAACTCTATTAAATCTATTTCTTGATTTAACTTATTATTTAATAATAAATCAATTAACCCTGATACAATTTCATTTTGAGAAATTTCTAAATTATAATTTGGTTTTTCAATCGATTTATTCGGATTAATAAGTGGAAGTAAATACATTAAACAAATTGCCGTTAACCCTGTAATTATTAATCCAATTATGATTAAACTTTTAATCCTAGATTTTGCAGGTGGTTTTTTTTCTATTGGTTTATATTTAGTATCAACTTTTTCTTTTTGCGTTTCATCTAAAAATGAAAGGGAAGTATTAACAACTTTAGGCTGTATCCCCGGTTCTCCTAATAAATTTACATCAAACATCAAAGCCTCTAAACCCTAACCCCGTTTCTGCAAAAATAAAGGGTGTTTTTGATGATGATTTATAATCAATTTTAATTTTATTAGCGATATTTAAATGTTCAATATCAGCATTATTTTCGGAAATAATATTTTTAATTTCTGATGAATTTTCAACAATTGAATAAATAAATATTTTATCTGTTATTTTTAACTTTTCTAAATTTGACTCAGAACACTTTTCCAATTGTTTTAATATTTTATCAGTTGCCTTTGTATCTCCATAATAATTATGTAGTTTACAAACACCTTTAATTCTCTTAAGCCTTAAATAACAAATCAAGTTATCATCTTTAATATAAAGTATTTCATTAAAATTAAACCGTCCAATTCGCCAAATTAAAAATGATTTATAATTATTTGATTTATATAAAATTTTCGCAGAAGTTTCTGCAGAAAAAATGCCTAAAGATAAAAACCTAATTTCATATTGAGATTGTTTTACAGCATTTATAATCGACTGCTTTATTTGGGTTGGTAAATGTATGTTTAAACATTTAGATTGATTTCCATCAAAAGGGTAATTAAATGTATCAAACCGGTTTGAAAATTCAGAATCATAAGTAAGAGAATTCACCCATGAATTATAATTCTCTATATGTGTATTTTCTGGTAAAAAGCATTCAGAGAGATGTACTGAATCCATATCTAACGAAAAATTAATTATTGGAATTTCTATTTTATATTGTTCAACTAACTCATTAAACAGTGATTTAAAAAATTGAGTTGATGATAAATTTGTCTGCTCATAAGTTTTAACACCATACCCATCAACGACAGGGCCATTAATAGTTGGTATCCAGTTTATATAATGAAATTTATTTCCAGATTGAGCTATTGCGAGCAAAATATAATCTTAGCTCGATTTCCAACTTTTCATGCCAGCAGAAATCATTCCATGATTTCCTGCTTTAAATTTATATAAATGTAAAAAACGAGGCTCAGTATATTTTGCAGGAACAGGGCTTGAAACTGTAAGAGTCGGATCTTCAATATCTGTTTCATCAATTTCAATTTTATATAATTTTTTTGATAATGGGCATTTCAATAAACTAAAATCTAACCGATATCCTTTTCGCTTATAATCCGAATAAACTTCAGAGTGACTTGTTGTATCAATATTATACTCACCTACAAAATTTTCATTTGCTCTTATTTCATCAATATTATTTTTATTCACAAAAATAGTATCAATTATACCCGATTCTGGATTGTTTATTCCAACTGAATAAACAATATTCGTTACTTCTTTTTTCAAAATAATTTCATCACTAAAAGTAGTATCTACAATAGTTTGTAAATCTCGAGGAATATTTATATTTCGTGCAACTCCATCTATATGAATTACTTTATTTCCATAAAATAAGCTATCACCCATTAATGAGTCCCGTGCCTGTTGAACAACTTTAAATAATTCTTCACCATCTAATGTATATTTCCCTGTGAGTTCTAAAAATAGCTCTTCTGCCGAATAAATAACTTCCATACGATGTCGGCTCTCATTTTTAAAAAAAGTTTCTTCCTTATCAATTGATTTCGGTAAATAAATCACTAATCCTAAAATGATAAATGAGACGGTTAAACCCCAGTCTAATAAACCAATTTTGCGTTCTGTCTTATTATTCATTAATTATCCTCTATTGAAATATTATTTAAATTTCTTTCTATTATTTTATCACCAATCCCTTTAACTATTTTTAATTCATCAATTGAATTAAATTTACCTATTTCTTGTCTTTTTTTTATTATTCTTTCTGCTAATGAAGGTCCTATTCCAGATAATTTTATTAATTCTTTTTTTTGGGCAGAATTAATATTTATTATAAATTCTTCATTATTCTTTTTATTTATTTCATGTGTTGAATCATTTAAATTTATATAAAATTCATTTATCTCTTCATCCAACTCTACAAATTCAAGTTTCGAATTATTTGTATCAAATCCGCCTTTAAAATACTTAACACCAATCCCACTTAATAAGCCAAAAGCAAGAATCATTACTAATGACTTTTCTTGTCTTGTGAAAATCTTCATCAATTATATTTTTTAAATTCTGAATTTTCTTTAAGCTCATCACCTAATTCATTAATTATTTTTTTAGCATTTTTAGAAACATGTTTAGGAACATGAACATTTATTCTCACAAACAAATCACCATGTCTATGCGTATTTAGTCCAGGTAAACCTTTGTTTCTTAATCTTAACATTTGCCCAGGTCTTATACCAGAAGGTATTTTTAATCTGACTTTTCCGGCTAAAGTAGGTACTTCTATTTGCCCACCAAAAACAGCGATTGGATAAGAAACAAATGCATCAATATAAATATCATTATTATCTCTAGTGAATAATGAATGCTCTATATCTTCAAAATAAATCATTAAATCACCAGCAGGAATACCATTTGGTCCTTTATTTCCTTCACCTCGCTGAGTCATATAATTTCCACCCGAAATACCTGGAGGGATTTCAAATGAAACTGAAGCAGATATTCGTGTAACCCCATCACCTCGACATGATTTACAGGGGTTGGAAATAACTTTCCCTGTTCCTTTACAATTTTGACACGGCTGAACATTCATCACCTGACCAAAAAGTGAGCGTTGCATTCTTCTAATTTCACCACTTCCATTACAACCAGTACATGTGATTGGCTTAGCTCCTTTTTCAGCACCACTTCCTGTACAACTTTTACAACTTTCTAAGCGTTTAATTTTAATTGATTTTTCAGCTCCAGAATACACATCTTCTAAAGTGACTGGAATACTTAATTTTAAATCTGTCCCTTTTCGCTGTCGTCGTGAACGACCTCCACCGCCACCAAAAATATCACCAAACCCTGATGCTTCAAAAATATCTGAAAAATTACTAAAAATATCATTCATATCTGTAAAACCAGAAGAACTAAATCCATTGCCATTCATACCTGCATGACCAAATTTATCATATTGAGCCTTTTTCTGGCCATCGCTTAAAACAGAATAAGCTTCTGCAGCTTCTTTAAACTTAGTTTCAGCATCTTTATTATCGGGATTTCTATCTGGATGAAATTTCATTGCAACTTTTCGGTATGCTTTTTTTATTTCATCTTGAGATGAGTCTTTATCAACTCCTAAAATATCATAATAATCGTTCAAATTATGCTTCCTGTTTTGCTTTACTCACGACAACCTTTGCGTGTCTAAGTATTTTATCATGATATTTATAGCCTTTTGTAAATTCACTCAATATCACACCGTCTTCTTCATCTTCAGTTTCTTGATTCATTAATGCTTCGTGTAGTTCTGGATCAAATATATTTCCAATAGAAGCAAAGGAAAGAATACCATGCTCCTCAAATATTTTATTAATTTTACTTTCAACTAATTTCACACCATCTAATAATGGACTATCATCATTTGTTGACTCAATTGTTCGAGAAAAATCATCTACGACAGTAATTAAATCTTTAATTATAGATTCACCTGCGTATTTTGTTAAATTCTTTCTTTCATTAATTGATCTTTTTTTATAATTCTCAAACTCAGCTAATAAACGAATATTTTTATCCTTAAATTTTTCAACCTCATTTGAAAGATTTTCATTTATCAAATTTAATTCTTCAACCTGTTTTTTTAATTTATCAGAAACCGTGTTTTTCTTAGATTTTTTTGTAATTTTTGCTTTCACATTTTTACTTTTTACTGCCAAGTATATCCTCCGTTAAATTTTATGGCGGAGAGGGGGAGATTCGAACTCCCGGTAGATTGCTCTACACCCGCGTTCCAGGCGAGTACATTCGACCACTCTGACACCTCTCCAATATAGTAAATTCATGCTAAATATAGACCTGAAATTTATTTTAAAAACCTAATCAATTGGAATACAAAAATCGAGTTAAAAATATTATTTAAAATTGAATTTTGAATTATTATCTTAAAATATTATTGATGATAAAATTTTAAGGACATCAATTATATTTACTAATTCATCAGAATTCACATCGGCATTACATATAAGAACTTCACTGGTTTCATTTCCAATAATAATATTAATAACTAAAATAATATCATTTATATCAATTAATAAATCATTATTTAAATCTCCACTACCACAGGATGAAAACTGTAAATGAAAAATTCCACCCAATGTATTTCCAACATAAGCATCAATTATTCCATAAGACGATTGTTTTAAAGCTGGCTTTAAATGGGTTCCTAAATTGAGAGTATTTTCAATTTCTACAAATAATGGGACATTTATAGAGCCTATATTTTCATAATATTTTAATCCTAATTCACCCGAACCAATAATTAAATCAAAATCACCATCATTATCAATATCAAAAAAATCAGGTGATGAATAATTTATAACATTAATATCTAAATAATTTTCTGAGACTAAAATATATTCAAAATTAAATGAATTCCCAATGTTCTCATAAAAAATTAAATACCCATCTGAGTTTCCTATTATTAAATCAAAATCATTATCGTTATCAATATCTACAAATTCAGGTACGGAATTATAACCAACATCAATCCCTTCGAATGCATTAAAACTTGTAAATTCAAAATTATATTGATTCCCTATATTTTCAGAAAATAATATTCCGCCGTAAGTTTCACCTGAAAAAAAGTCTAAATCACCATCATTGTCAATATCAATAAACACAGGTGTTAATTCCTTACCAATTAAACTTCCTAAGAAGGCATTGTCCATAATTTCATATTCTGGGTTCTCCTGACTTCCAATATTTTCTAAATATTTCAATCGTGCATTCCACGGAAATGAAATTGTTTCAAAAGAGTTTCCAATAATTAAATCATCATCTCCATCTCCATCTAAATCTACAAATTCAGGCGAAGATTTATCTTCAAAATCGAGCATATTTAAATAATTTCGCCCCATTTCAACAAAAAGTGGGTTATTATTATTTCCTACATTATCAAAATGATAAAAATTATTATTATTCTGAATTCCAAAACTTCCACCTAATACACTAATAAATAAATCTATATCACCATCAGTATCAATATCTGCAAAAGAAGCCATATTTTGTCCTGAAGTTTCAACAGAATAAGGTTGAGGTGGAAATTGATTTGTAATATTAACATTATCCATTATTGGATTTTCAACAGTACCACTATTCCAAACGATATATAAACTTTGATTATAGGAATCTCCCCAAGCCAAATCTAAATCTATATCTCCATCTAAATCTATAAAGTTAATTGCATTTGCACCATGACGGTTTTCCATTTGAGATTGCCCAATTATTAATATATCTTGCCAATTATTTGTTTGAAATTCAAAAAGTGGAATATTATTATTAAACCCAATATTTTCATAATAACTTACAGAACCCAATACACTTCCTGTGAAAAAATCTAAATCTCCATCATTATCTATATCGGCAAAAGTTGGCGTTACAACGGACTCTCCTAAAACCAATGCTCCATTTTCATCTAATACTCCCAATGTTAATATTTCTAATTCTCCATTATTATTTTCATAATAAGATAATTGCATTGAGTTTTGTGTTGATTGAGCCATTAATTCTAATTCAGAATCATTATCAAAATCGGCAAAGTAAAACCAGTTTTCACAATTTATATTTTGAAATGATGTTTGAATTAATTCAAACTGGGGGTTATTTTCTATACCAATATTTTGAAAAAATTTCAATTTTTTATCTTCATCTAAAAGAAATAAATCAATCAAACCATCGCTATTCCAGTCAACCCATTGAACTTTGGGTTTATTCATTCCTCCAATAAATGGGTTTTCTGAATAAAAATTTTCTCCACTAATGATTACCGAATTGTTAATTAATTCAAAGTCAAAGGCGTTGCCAATTCCCAATAAAACAAAAAGTACATATTTTAATAATTTTAAGTTAAATTTCATTTCTATTATATATTTTTTTAAGTATATTGAATATTATATGCACTTTGACCACCACCATAATAATTTGTAAAAATATGCTGATATACCACATCTGTCTTGGTGTGAACTTCTTCGTCAGAGTAAGGCTCTTGCGGTAAATTAAGTAATTTGTCATAAATTGACATTTTCACTTGTGCTCTCAACTGGGTACTTTCTCGCCATCGTTCCACTTTCAGCTTTTTATTTCTAACGATTATTTTATAACCCTTCAATTTCAAATTCATTATTTTTCATTTTGACTTCACTAAATTTATTTTTAAAGGAAAAAGGAATATATAAAATAATAAAATGAAGTAGTCCTGCAAATTGTAATCCTAAAATATACCAAGGCCACTCTCCTATTACAAATGGATTATTAACAATTGGCTTTTCTGCTAAATACATATAATTTGCTCCAAATAACCAATTTGCTGTTCCTGCAATAATTATTAATATTTGTGCAAATAATATAGTGGTTAGCCATGAATATTTTTTTGGTTTATAATTTAACACAAATGTTAAATAAAGTGGAATTAATGAAATTAAACCATGGTTTAAATAATATTCAAAAAATAAATACCCTTCTTTTCCCATTGTAAACTCAGGAGTTAACAATGAATGTATAGCACTTGATATCCCCATATAATACACAAATTCATATAAATATTGCTTTCGGTAAAATACAACAATACCACAAAAAAGTGATGAAAATGAACACATCTGTAAAGGTAAACTTGACTGCACAGACCAAATCCCAATGTCGTATGCATAATATTGAATAAATACCCATCTGAAAAGTGAAATTCCACCAATAATTTTTACAATTCGTTCCTTAATTACATTATTAGATTTTTTACCTAAAAAGATAATTGCTATAATTACAAATATTGTAGAAAGGTTACCCATCCACCATTCGTTTCCAAAAATTTCAATTGTTGTATGTTCTATCAAAATAATCCTAAAATTTATAAGGTAAAATTAATGATATTAGATTAAATCCACTTAGTGATTTTATTTATGTAAGTATGTAATTTTAACAATCTGCTATGAAGAGAAAATGAAAAATAAATTAAAAATTGGAAATATTGAATTAGATAATCCAGTATTTTTAGCTCCAATGGCTGGAGTTACAGATCATCCTTTTCGGGTAATTTGTAGAAAAATGGGAGCGGGAGTAGTTTATACAGAATTTGTAAGCTCTAACGGAATTATAAGAGAATCAATTAAAACTCTAAATATGATTAAATTCCAAGAATATGAACGACCAATTGGCGTACAGATATTTGGAAATTCACCAGAGATTGTCGGTAAATCTGCAAAAATAGTGTGTGAAAAATTTCAGCCTGATATTTTAGATTTAAATTATGGATGTCCCGTTCCTAAAGTCGTAAAAAAGGGGGCTGGTTCAGGTGCATTAAAAGATTTATGTCTAATGGATGATATTACATCTGCTGTTATCGAAAATACGCCATCTAATATTCCGGTGACTGTAAAAATGAGAATTGGTTTTGATTCTAAACACTTAGTTTCAACAGAGGCGTCTGCTCGTTTAGAGAAAATCGGAGTAAAAGCGATTACACTTCATCCAAGAACAACCAAACAAGCATTTACAGGAAAAGCAAACTGGACTTATATTAAAGAGATGAAAGAGGCAGTAAATATTCCAATTATTGGAAATGGTGATATTACCAATACTGATGATGCAATGAGAATGTTTGATGAAACTGGCTGTGATGCGGTAATGATTGCTCGTGGTTGTTTAGGTAATCCATGGCTTTTTAAAGCGTTACATAACAGATTAAATGGTATTCAAGAAAATATAGTTACCGTCAAAGACCGAATAGAAATGTGTAAATATCATTTAGAATTATTACGAAAAAATAAGAATGAAAATTTAGCTCTTAATTTAACAAAAAAACATTTTAGTTGGTATTTAAAGGGCTTCAATCATGCCGTAAGCTGGCGAACCAAATTTTTACGGGCACAAACACATAATGAAATTGATTTAATTATGAATGACTTTGAATCCTTTGCACATGAAGAATTAAATTAATTATTATTTTTCAGGATATAAATATGCCTTTAATACATTATTAGAATTAAAATATATATTTGCTCCATTAATTATATTTTCATTTGTTACTAATTTATATAATTCTTCTCTTTCTAAAATTTGAGAAAGTGGTTCTCCAAATTCATCAAAAGATGAAATTGCACTTAACCAATATGAATTTTCTTTAAGATTTTTTTCATATTCTACTTTATCCGCTTCAAGTACTTTATCTAAATAAGTTTGATCTAACCCTTCTTTTTTAAGCAGTTCAAGTTGTTTAAAAACTTCATTCACCATCGGTTCTACATTTTCAGGACCACACCCAAATGCAATAATAGACTGGAATACTTCAATCGGTTCAAACTCAGGATATCCTCCTACCCAAACGCCATAAGTACCCCCCATGTCTTCTCTTAATATTTCTCTTAATTTAATCATAAACGAAGAAGTGAGTGTTTTAAAAATATATCTATTTTCTCTTTTCCAATCAAAATCACCTGTAAACCTAATTTGAACAGAGCTTTTTTCTTCAATTCCTCTATTTACAATTTTTTCTATATTTCCATTTGGATACCGAATACCAATATCTTTCCAATTTTCATTTCTATCTATCGATGGTAAATTCCCTAAATATGTTTGTACAAGCGGAATAAATGTTTGTGGATTAATTGACCCCACAAAAATAAACGTAAAATCACTTGCATCGCTAAATCTATCTTTAAATATATTATAAGCAGTATCCAAGTCAACTTCATCTAATAATTGCGTACTTATTGGTTTTGCTCTAAAATGTCTATTGCTCATAATTACAGAGATTGAATCTCTATACACATTTTCAGGCCTTGCACTCCTATTTTGAACCATCCCCTTCATATTCTCTAAATATGCAGTATAGGCATCAATATCTTTTCGAGGAGAATGAAAATATTGATAAATTAACTGAAACATTGTCTCTACATCAGCAACAGAGCTTGAGCCTGAAAATCCTTCCGTTAATTCATTAATATATGGAGTGACAGAAACTTGTTTATCACTTAAATATTTATCAAGCTCAATTTTAGAGAACTCTGCAATTCCACTTTCAGAGATAATATTTGAAGCATATTTAGCTGAAATATAGTCATTATCAGAAACTAAACTTGTGCCACCAGGACTAGAAGCATTAAATATTATTTCATCATTTTTAAAATCTGTTGGTTTTAAAATAACTCGTACACCATTTTCTAAAACAAATTCCATTCCTTCAATCGTTTCATGGTTTTTAAAATCAATAATTTCCTTTGGAGTTGGTATTTCTAAAAGTAATGGCGAATCTATAACCTTATCTTCATAAGGATAGATTTGTTGTTTTTCAACCGACAAATCAACTTGTTTCAATTCATCTTTTGTCGGATTAATAATACCTTCTTTTTCTGGGCAATCTGCGGTAATTACTCTGCAATTAGATTCTTTAATTTGTTCAATATATGTATTCAAATCAGAAACTTTTAATTTAGGAATAATTTGTTGAGCTAATTTAAATTCCTTTTCAATTCCAACAATAATTTTATTTTCAAAAAATAAGTCTAAGAATTCCCACCTTAATCGGTCTGAATCTTGTTTATCTTTTTCATTAAACTGTGTATCAATTGATTTTAAAAATGACTTTTTTTGTCTTTCAAATTCAGTTTCGGTAAATCCAAATTGTTTAATTCTTTCTAATTCAGTCAATATTTCATTCAGCCCATTTAAAACCATTCCCGGTTTTACACCTGCTCCAACATTAAATCCGTCAATAGTTCTCACCCAACTTCCCCTATAATTATATCCATAAATAAGAGAAGAATTAGGGTTTTGTGTTAATTCAGAAAGTCTATGATTAAACATTTCAGTCATCATATTTATTAATGCCGAATTTTTAAAATCATCTACAGTATTTTCGACCTTAGATTTTGGAAATTTATATGATATTCCGACGGAACTACTCGTTGCTTCTGGATCCTCAGTAACTAAATAGCTAGTATAATTATGAAGTGGTACTGAGAACTCTTTTCTGTCTTTTGGGTTTTCTGCTTTTGGAATTTTAGAAAATTGAGTTTTTATTTGGTTAACAACTTCATCTCCATTAAAATCACCGATTGCAACAATAGCCATTAATTCAGGTCGGTACCAATCTTTATAAAAATCTTTGGCAGAAGAATAATCAAATGTTTTTAATATTTCCTCTTTCCCAATTGGGAGACGGTTTGCATATTTAGAATCTTTTAAATAAACAGGAAGTTTTTTATTTAACATTCGTTCTCTTGCACCTTTACCAATACGAAGCTCTTCTAAAACAACACCTCTTTCTTTGTCAATTTCTTCATTATCCATTGATATATTATGTGCCCAATCTTCTAAAATCATTAAGCCCGTATCAAATTTATCTTTTTCATCTGAAGGAACTTGAAGCATATAAACGGTCATATCAAAACTTGTAAATGCATTTAAATCAGGACCAAATTTCAAACCAATTGATTCAAGATAATTAACTAATTCTTGTTTAGGGAACCGCTTTGTCCCATTAAACGCCATGTGTTCTGTGAAATGAGCAATTCCCTGTTGATGATCTTCTTCTAAAATTGAACCCGCATTTACAAGAAGCATCAATTCAGCTCTATTTTTAGGTCGAGCATTTTCCATAACATAATATGTTAATCCATTTTCTAGTTTGCCCGTTTTTATTTTTGAATTTAATTTTAATTCTTTTTGAACATTCGTATTATTTATTACCGCACAAGTAGTGACAAATAAAAATAATATAATAAAAATAAATAATTTTCTAACCATTGTCTTCCTTTTATAAATTAATTAATTGAATAATTTTTAGTTTCTTTGCCTATTAAATTTAATATAATAGTTAAAATTATACATGATATTATCAAACACAACCACCATGGTGCACCAAATCCAATTGGGATTAAACCAAAAATGATACTCACTCCACCAACAACTAATGCATAAGGTATTTGAGATTTCACATGATTTATATGGTCACACCCAGAAGCAATTGAAGATAAAATAGTTGTATCTGATATTGGAGAACAATGATCTCCCCAAACAGAACCACATAAAACAGCAGACACAGACGCATATAAAATGTGAATATTTATCTCTGAAATCCCACCATCTAAGTATAAAATTGACCCAACAAGTGGAATTGTCAACGGCATCAAAATACCCATTGTTCCCCAACTTGTTCCCGTAGAAAATGAAGTTGCAGATGAAATAATAAAAATTATTACAGGTAAAAATCCAGGATGAATTATATCACCTAATAATGATA
The DNA here is from genome assembly GCA_964529325.1 of uncultured bacterium. Lineage (GTDB taxonomy): Bacteria > Fidelibacterota > Marinisomatia > SCGC-AAA003-L08. The sequence continues at coordinate 25,673 of CAZGWH010000010.1, forward strand.
CAAAATAATCTGCAGTTCTTAACACTTCAGTTGTATTTGATAATGCCCAGGCCAATAGTAAAATAATCATTGTATAGAGCATAGATCGAACCCCCGAATACCATGCCTCCATAGATTCTTTAAGAGATAAAATTCCTTTTGAAATTGAAAGTAATATAGCTGAAAGTACACCAACTAATGACGCCCATAAAAGAGCAGAATAAGAATCAGCAGAACCGATAATATCCTGAAAAGATTCTCCTTCACCTGTAATAAATAAGCCATAAATAGTTGTTAAAATAACTAAAATAATTGGTATAAATGCATTTAATGCTTTTGCATTTACATCATTCTTTGGCAACATATTTTTTTCATCTGAATCAAGTTCAATTATATTATTATTACTTTTATCAAATTTCCTTGCATTTTGTTCAAATTTCCACATAGGGCCAAAATCTTTACGGGTAATAGAAATTAAATAAACAAAAAATAAAGCTAAAATTGGATAAAAACTATATTTTATAGAATGTAGAAAAATTCCATAAGGTGATTGATTTACTAAATTTAACTGCGGTAATGATTCTCCGATTAATCCAACTTCGTAACCAATCCAAGTAGAGATTAAAGCAATACAAGCGACAGGCGCAGCGGTAGAATCAACAATATAAGCTAATTTTTCTCTTGAAATTCTTAATTTATCAGTCAATGGTTTTATAGTATTACCAACAATTAATGTATTTGCATAATCATCAATAAAAAAAACAGTTCCAAAAATTGTAGCTGACAACTGGCCACGGCTTGAATTATTGGACCATTTTGTTATTAAATTAACAATACCCATTGCGCCACCATTTTTAGTAATTACACCTATCATACCTCCTAACATCATAGAGAACATAATGATTGAAGCATGTCCACTTCCACCATCAGTTGGCACTAATGATTGAATTATATATGTATCAAAAGTTCTAAATAATCCAACAAAAATATTTTTTATTGTAAAACCATTAATAGACCAAGCGCCAATCCAAATTCCTAAAAATAATGATGGAATTACTTGTTTTGTTAATAATGCCATTAAAATTGCAATTAAAGGGGGTAAGATTGATATTAGTCCAGGAATAACATTCAATTTTTTTATAATCATAATTGAATCATTTTTTTCTAATTTAATAGAATGTTTACCTGATTTTTCAAATAAATGATTGATTTTCTTATCTATTTTTTTTATACGATATTGCTGATTTTCTATGTGTAAAATAAAGGGTAAAATTGTCGAATCTTTAACATTTATTAGAATTTCATTATTTATCCCTGTTAATAAAATTGATGGTAATTTTATTTCAATTTTATTTCCAAATAGGTTTGAAATAATAAATATCAGTATAAAATATCTAAATATTTTATTCATTATTTTGCAGCACTAATTGTAAATACACCAATAATTGACTTAGATCTTTCTTTAATTATTCGAGCACATTCATTTGTTGTTGAACCTGTGGTAAGCACATCATCTATAATTAAAATCCCTGTTGCACTTGGAATTTCAATTAATTGGAAAGCATTTTTTATATTCTGCTTGCGTTGATTAATAGATAATGTTGTTTGAGTTGTAGTCCAGTTTTTTCTAATTATGGGCTGTATAATAGGGGTTTTTGTGAAATCTGAAATTACTTTTGCAATAATCTCTGCTTGATTAAATCCTCTTTCTCTACATTTAACTGAATGCAATGGAACGGGGATTAGTGTATCAATTGAATTACTTTTAATTAATTGAACAATTTGATTTTTTAATGGGGAAAGTAAATATTTTATAACTTTTGTAAATCGCTGATATTTTAATAAATGTAAACAATGCTGTAACTCTTCATCAAACCAATACCCTGAATAAGCAAAATCTAAATTTGTTGAGGATTTAAGGTTTTTTATTCTATTATTTGTAATAATAATGTTTAGACTATTAAGACAATCTATACAAATTAATAATTCAGTTTTAATTAATTTTTCATTACATTGATAACAAAATTGAGGAAATAATAATTCATCTGAAAAATTAATAAAAGATTTAAATCCAGTATTTACAATACTTGAATTAAGCAAATTGAAAATCGTTATTTTCCTTAAATTTTACAGAAACAATTTTTGAGACACCTTCTTCTTCTTGTGTTACACCATATAAATAATCGGCGGATTCCATAGTCAATTTATTATGTGTAATAACAATGAATTGAGTTTTTTCTGCAAACTCTCGTAATACTTTTGTATATTTTTTAATATTTCGATCATCCAATGGTGCATCAACCTCATCTAAAATACAAAATGGACTTGGCTTTACTAAATAAATTGCAAATAAAAGCGATATTGCTGTTAAAGCTTTTTCGCCTGCTGATAGCATTTTTAATGATTGAGTTCTTTTCCCTGGAGGTTTAGCAATAATTTCAATATCTGCTTCTAATGGATCTATATCTTTTTCTAATTTAATTTCGGCTTCTCCACCATCAAAAAATCGTTTAAATGTAGATTTGAAATTTACAGCAACTTCATTAAAAGTATCTAAAAACTGATCTCTCGCATCCTTATCTATTTTCTGGATTGCTTCCACTAATGTTTTCTCTGCTTCAACTAAATCTGTAACTTGTTCTTTTAAAAATGTTAATCGTTCACTCTCTTTTTCATATTCATCTTGAATTGCCATATTTATTGGGCCTATTCGTTCAAGCGATTTTTCTAAAGTTAAAGTTTCTTCTAGTAAATTTTCATTATTTAATTCAGAAACATCAATTGTTTTAAGTTCTTCAATTGTAACTCCAAACTTTTCATAAATTTTATCCGTAACAATTAATTGTTCATTTTTTAAATTTGAAATTTTTAATTCCATTTCCTGAATTTCAAAAATCCGATCTTCTTTTAATTTATGATGGCTTCTCATATTTTGTTGGAGTTCTTTTAATTCCTGATAAGCATCATTATACTCTTTATCGGTTTTACCTTTTTGTGCTCCTAATTTTTCTTGTTCTTCTAACAACTCACTTTTTAATTCATTTTCAAGACTTAGTTTTTTATCTAAATCATCATTCGATTTTCTTAATTGAATATTAATACTTTTTATACGATCAATTCTTCGTTGGTTTTCTGCAATCCGATCTTCAATTGAATTTAATCTAAACTCAATTGTGCTTTTTTCTTTCTCTGACTCTATTAAATGTAATTGTTTCTGCTGTGTTAATTCTTGTTGTTTTACAGTTTTTTGTCGATAATTTTCTGTTTGTTGAGTAATTTTTCCAATTTTTTCAGTTAATAGAACCTTTTCTTCAATTAATTTTTTCACCTCATCTTTGCATTTCTCAATCTTTAATTTAAATGATTCTATTTGAATTATTGATTTATCAATTTCTTTTCTATTTTCATTTTTAATTTCTTGTAAATGAATTTGTCCTGCTTCTTTACCTGAAAGTTCAATTTCTAATTTTTGTTTATCAGAAACAATGATTTCAAACGATGTTTCTAAGGAAGTAGCTTTATTATTAATATCATTTAATTTAGATTCTAAATCTTGCCTTTTACTTTCTTGGCTTTCAAGGCGAATTAAATTTAGATTAATTTGCTTTTTCATTTCATTCATCTCTTTTTTCTTACCGAGCACAGAGACTTTATTTTTTAATGAAGAACTTTTAATTTCATATCCATTTTTCAAAAAATCACCGTCTTTAGTTACAATTAATGGTGACTTTTTATTTATCTCTGAAATTGAATCAACTATCAAGACATCATTAAATAAGTGATTTACTAAATCATTTAGTTTCTCTTTTGATTTAATTTGTTTTACAAATGCACTTTTAACTTTAGATTTAATTATTGGTATTTTATCAAGTGATATTAATGTGAGTGCACCACCATCATTTTTTTTCAATTCATCGATAATTAATTTTGCAATTTCAAAATTCTCTACAATTACTGCATTTTTTAAATCACCTAATATTACCTCCGACGCTTTATGATATTCTTCAGGAATTTCAATTAAATCTGATAATATACCTAATAATCCTTTAAATTTTTCTTTATTTTTTTCAATAAAATTTAATCCAGAAGCACTATCACCTCTTGATTTCAAAATATTTTCAAATAAATTAATCTTAGAATTTATTCGTTCATTTTCTAAATTAATTTCAGAAATTGAATCAATAACATAAATTAAATCTGAATTTATATTTAATTGAGTTTTTTTTAAATTTTCAATTTCAATTAATTGGTTATTTGCAGACTCTTCTTTTTTACCAATCATTTTTTTTAAATCTGAGATTCCTTCTAAACTATTCATTTCTCTTGATTTCATTTCAGTTCTTCTAGTCTGAAGTGTTTTAACTAATTCCTCATGTGATTCCAATGAATTTTCATTTAATTTAAATGTTGTTTCTTCTTGAAAAATCATATTTAAATGGACATCAAACTCGGATTGCTTAATTTTATATTTATTTATTTGCTGTTCAGACTCTGTTTTTAATTCTTCATAAACGTGTACTTCATTTTCATAGGATTTTTTTCGATTATGAATTTCAGGTTCTATTTCTTTTAATGTTTTATTTAAATCTATAATTTGTTCATTTAAAATATTTTTTTGGTTTTCCATTTGCACTGAATCATCTGAGTTTTGCTGTATTCGCCCTTCATTTGATTTTTTATTTTCAGTCCAAATGATAATATTTTTATTTTTTTCAGTTAATTTTTTTACTGTGTCAGCCAAATTTAATTCTAATGTTTCCATTTCAGACCGTGCATCATCATATCTCTTTTGGGTGCTTTTTTCTAATTCTTCATCCATATTCATTTGACTAGATAATTTTGAATATGTACTTTTCTTAAAATCCATTTCTTCACTTACAGGGCTTATTTGTGAATTTAATAAGTTATATTTATATCCAGCCATAAGTATGGATTTATTTTTTAATTGTTCTGTGAGTTTTGCATGTCGTTCAAACCGCTTTAATTGTAATGCTAACCCCTTAACATTTTTATCTAATTCAATTAAAATATCATTAACCCGTTCTAAATCAGATTTTGTTGCATTTAATTTTCTAAATGTTTGTTGGCGTTGCTGTTTATATTGATTTATTCCAGCAGCTTCTTCAATTAAATGCTTTCGTTCAGCGGTATTTTGAGATAATATAGACTCTATCATTTTAAGCTCAATAACAGAATAAGCCCCAGCACCCATTCCTGTATCCATAAATAAATTATTGATATCTTTCAATCTGCATGGAACTTTATTCATCAAATATTCACTTTCACCGCTTCTAAATAATCGACGAGTAATCTCAATATCAGTATATTCTACAGGTAAACGACCCTCATTATGTAGCATTATTGATGCTTCACAGAAACTTACAGATTTTCTTTTTCGAGTTCCATTAAATATCACATCTTCCATTTTATTAGATCTTAAAACAGATGATTTTTGTTCACCTAATATCCAACGAATAGAATCTACAATATTGGTTTTCCCACATCCATTTGGTCCAACAACACATGTTATTCCATGCCCAAATTGTAAATCCGTTTTATTTAGAAATGATTTAAATCCTTGTAGGTGTACTTTTGATATATACATTAATATTTTATCCTGGTGGCCATTTTAATTTTCTTCCGCCTATAATATGTAAATGTAAATGGCTTACCGTTTGTCCTCCGTCCATTCCTGAATTAATTACAAATCTATACCCATTTTTCTTAATTCCTTCTAATTCAATAATTTTTTGTGCAGACAAAGTAAGTTTAGACATTATATCAATATTCTCATTTTTTAAATCATTTAATCCATTTACATGGATTTTAGGAATCACAAGAATATGTGTTGATGCAACAGGGTTTATGTCTCTAAATGAATATGTAAATTCGTCTTCATAAATTTTATCAGAAAGGATATCACCATTAATAATTTTACAAAATAAACAATCAGTCATTAATATCAAACTTTCTTAAAAAATGAATTCGGATTAAAAAGATACCACTAATATCATTATTTGTTTGAAAACAAATATCATACCTTTTTATAAACTTCCCACTTGGAATTTCTAAAGATAAGCCTGTTAATATACGATTATTTTTTTTATTTAATTCTCCTGAAATTAATGAACTAAATTCATTTCCAATTCCTAATTCCCCTAATAGATGAATACTCATATTATTATAAAAATAATTTTGAATTAATGGAATTCGAGTACCAAATGAAATTGTACCAATCGTTTTCTTAAATCCTGGATTTTGAGTATTAAAATATGGATTAACTTCCAATGTATTTGACCTTTCGAAATGAAATCCAAATTTTAAATAATTATCAACTTTTCCCATTAATTCAGGTTCATAATATATCCCTGCACCATTTTGAGTTAACTCAATTCCTGCACCATGATAAAAAGTTGGTTTTTCATACGAAAAAATAAAATTAATAATTATGAGCAATGATAAATATTTATTCATTAATTTAACTCTAAAACTACTTTGCCAACATGTAGTCGTTCTTCTATTTTTTTATGAGCAATTCCTACATCTTCAATAGAATAAATTGAATCAATGCACGGTTTAAAAACTCCTGAAGAAATTTTTTCCATAACTGTATGAAAATTATTATAATTACTCATCGTTGAACCTAGAATAGACTGTTGCTTAAAAAATAAATGCCTTAAATCAATTTCAACCTTATAACCCGTTGTTGCACCACATGTTACAACTCTACCACCTTTATTCAATAAATTCATTGAATTTTTCCAAGTTACTGAACCGATATGTTCAAATATAACATCAAACTTATTTTGAATTAATTTTATTTCATCTTGCCAATTATCATTTGAATGATTTATTACAAAATCTGCACCATAAGAAATAGCTTTATCTATTTTATTATCATTCCCAACAGTTGAAATAATATTTGCACCTAAATATTTTGCAATTTGAATTGCAGAAGCACCAACTCCTGAAGTACCTCCATATATTAAAACCCATTCATTCTTTTTCAAATTTGCTCGCTCAATTAACATTTGCCAAGAGGTCATAAATACTAATGGCATTGAAGCTGATTCTACAAAATTTAAATGAGTTGGTTTTTTAACAATTTGACTTGGATACAAGCAAATAAATTCTTGCTGAACTCCATTTGTAGATTCACCTAATATACAATAATTATCACAAAAATTTTCTTGTTGGTTTTGACATTTTGTACACTTTCCACATGAATAACCAGGGTGGATAACAATTTCATCTCCAATATTCCAATTTTGAACTTCATTACCAATTTCAACAATAACCCCACTTCCATCAGACCCTAAAACCCATGGAAATTTAATCCATGGTAACCCCTGTCTGACCCAAATATCTAAATGGTTTATTCCACACGCTTTCATTTGAATTTTAACTTGGTTTGCCATACAGATTGGTTCATCAATTTGATCAACTTTAAGAACATGATAATCGCCAAATTCATGAATTCTAACTGCTTTCATCTATTTCCTCAAATTCAGCATCTTGCACATCCATATTTCTTTGTTTGAATTCTTCTTTTCTATGATTATTGAAATTAGGTTTGCGAGTAGGTTTAGCTTGATTACCTAAATAAGTTAATACTTTTTTAATAATCCACCAAAAGATCCAAATAATAGCTATAGTTCTAAATAGTGGCATTTAAATGCTTTTAATAGGATTAAAAAATTTTGTTCCTTTAACAGGAGTTCTAATAAATTTAATTATTTCTTCCAAATCATCTTGGTTATTTACAAAGTCAATATCATTCGTATTAATAATTAAAAGAGGACTTTTGTCATATTTAAAAAAATATTCAGTGTAAATTTGATTTAAAGCATCAATATAACCAATGTCAATTTTTTCTTCAAATGCTCTACCTCTTTTTCTTATGTTTTCAATTAATCGATTTGTATCAGACTGTAAAAAAATAACCATATCAGGAAATGATAAATTTTTTTCCAATATATTTGCAACAGTGTTATATAAATCGAGCTCTTTATCACTCAAATTTAATGTTGCAAATAATCTATCTTTAGCAAACATATAATCAGCAATTACATTTTTTGCGAATAAATCAATTTGTTGTAAACCAACTTGTTGTTTATAACGCGATAGTAAAAAAAATATTTGTGTTTGAAATGCAAAACTTTTTGGATCATTATAAAAATCTTCTAAAAATGGATTTTGTTCAAATTCTTCTAATATTAATCGAGCATTTAATCGTTCTGATAATACACGAGCTAAACTCGTTTTACCAACTCCAATTGTTCCTTCAATTGCAATATAAAATGAAGGTCTCAATTTACGACCTCAAATTTATTTATACGTTTTAATTTCACAGTGTCTATTAATTTTTCATATACGGTATTAACTGATAATTCAATTTTTGGTATAATAAAATTTGGAGAAATTTCATTCCATGGTTCTAATACAAATTTCCGTTCTTGAAGTAGTGGGTGTGGAATTTGAAGTTGTGTATCCTCATATTCTAAATGTTCAATTGCCAAAATATCAATATCTATAATTCGCTGAGAATTTTTTGGAGCAAATAAATTACGCCCCATATTTTCTTCAATTTTTTTAATTTTCTTCAATAAATTTATTGGATTATCCTTAATATCAACTTCTAATACTTGATTATAGAAATTAGGCTGATTTTCATCATACATTGGTTTTGATTCATAAATAGAGCTTGAATTAATTATTAATACATCACAACTTATTAACTCTTTTTTCACTTTTACTAAAAAATAATTCCTATCACCAATATTTGTTCCCAATCCTAAATATGCAATCAATACTTTTTTCTTTCAATTTCAATTTCAACAGAATCAAATGTCCCTTTAATTGGTGCATTTGGCTTTCGAATATTAATAATTATCGATTGAATTAATTCATTACTTAATATTTTTTCTGAAATTTTTTCTGCAACTGTTTCTAATAATTTATATTTTGTATTACAAAATTCTTTTTCAATTATTTTATAAATATGACTGTAATCAACTGTTTTAGTTAAATCATCAGATTTTCCAGCAATAGATAAATCGATAATTAATTCAACATCAATTTCAAATTTCTGACCTAAAATTTGCTCTTCATCTGCAACCCCATGATATGCAAATAATTGAATATTATTTATACGAATTTTATCCATTTTTACTCATAAAAACCAATACTTCATTTCCTACTCTTTTAGGAATAGAACTTATTGATTGATTGATTTCTAAAATATTAAATTTTTCTTTAAACATTTCTATTGTTTTATCTAAATCTACACCAAATGGTGGCCCTTCATCAATCTCAGGCTTTAAAATTGGAAAAAATAAAGAAATAAATTTACCCTTTTTATTTAAAATTCGATATACTAAATCTCTATATTTTTCTCTATATTTAGGATCAATCGCACAATAGCAAGTATATTCAAATATATAATCAAATTGATTATTGAAGTTATTTGAAACTTCAAAAATATCAGAATGAATTAAATGAATTTTATTTTCAATAAAGTCTGGATTATTCTTTATATTTAATAATGGAGCTTCTGCAAAATCAACAGCAAATACTTCTGCTCCCTTTTTTGCTAATTCAATTACATCATGTCCGTTACCACAACCAGGAACAAACACTTTTTTATTATGAAAATCTAAATTATTAAAAATTTCTACAAATGGTTTTGTCGGTCCAGATAAATCCCAGCCAATATCTTCTATTTCATATAAATTTTCCCAAAAAGCAGGATGTGTATGATTCATATTTTTCATAAAAAAAAAGCCCTACAAATTGTAGGGCTATTTATTATATATTTAGAAAAATTAAGCATGAGATACATTTTCAGCAGAAGGTCCTTTTTGACCTTCATAGACATCAAATTTAACACGGTCTCCCACTTTTACCTTTTGCCCTTGCCTAATATTGTTTGCATTCAAAAAATAATCTTCTCCATCATTTCCAGAAATAAATCCCCAACCATTTGAAGGATTCCAAACTTTTACGACACCAATGTTCACTTCTTTTCTTCTTTATCTAGCTTCAGCTTTTGTTTGATAATTGGCATTAGTTCAGTTACTTCTTTCATTTCATCTTGAAGACTACTTATATCATGTTGAATTTCTCTTACATCTCTTTTAGATGATCTTTTAAAACTATCGAAACTATCGGATAAATTTCTTACATCATCAGATACACGGTTAATTTTCTTTGTAAACCTTGTTTCTAAATCTTCAATTAAATATTTAACTTCTTCAAATACTAAATTCATAGAATCCATTTTTTCTGAATATGCTTTTCGATGAGCATCTAAGGTTGTTTGCATAGACTGTAAATGCTTGCCATGCCCAATAAGTTTTAAATCAAAATCATGATATCTACTAACAGTGGAATTATAATCCTCTTTTAACTCTACATCTTTTTTACCGAGATCATCCATTTTAACGACTCTTTGAGAGTCAATTGTAAAATAATAATATAGTCCTGCAGTAACTATTAAAAATATAGTAATCCAAATATAAATTGTTTTCATTTTTCGTTCCTGTTTAATATAGTTTAAAATTAAGGAAAAACTGAATAATCATTCTTATTCAGAGCATTAAATTTCTTCTGATTTCCTCATTAAAACCAAAGAGAAAATTAATGAGTTATTCTGTTTCTTGATTTTTATTTTCATTGAACCGAGAAAGAAAGAATATTAAAAAAATTACAAGTACAATTCCATGTAAAATATTTCCTATTCCAACAAACCAGCCAATAATTAATGCAAACATTTCTCTTGTGCCAATTCTACTATCAATTTCATTTAAAATTGATTTTGTAATAAATAGAGATGCCATTATCATAAACCCAATTAATATTGAATTATTATCTCCACTCGTAGAAAGTGCAAAAGAAGTTGAAATTGTACCAATAATTCCAACTACAGCACCCGTAAACATTGATGTTGTATTTTGGTCGGTTTCATTTTGATTATAATTACATATCCCACCTAACAAACCACCAAAAATTAATTTTATTATAAACCCAATAAATTCTAGCATTTACTTTATATATTCAAATCTTAAAAAATCGTTAAAATTAAGTCTAAAAACACCTGGTAAATTAAATACATTTATGATAGAAACTAAAGGAGTTCCCAAAATTTGATAATCAGGTACAAACCCCCAAAACCGAGAATCGTAACTATTATCCCTATTATCACCCATGAAAAAATAATAATCATGTTTAATTTCATAACCTTCTAATTCTTTAACAAACTCACCATTTACTTTTAAATTATTATAAATATCTTGAGGGTGGTTTTTATAAACATCCCTAAAATCCCAAGGATTATAAATTCCATTTTTTCGATTTACCGATATTAAATTTTGAATATGACTTATTCTATCTTCATTTTGAAGACGGCGAACTTTTGCCTTATCCATAAATACACCCATTAACATGTATTTTAAAAAGCCTCGTGTTCTTCCTATTTCTTGGGGATCAATAACTGTAAAAGATTTATCTGAAATCGTAACTTCATTTCCATCTTGTACAAGTAATGTAATCACCGAATTCCAATCATTAACCTCATTAAATACAATTTCCATTCCTTTATAAGGCACTGTGAAGGGTGATATATTATCTTTATTCCCATCAAATTTAGAGAATATTCCGGTCCCTTTTTCTGTAGATTGTTGCCGAATTTCATGTAAGTATTTTGCTTCTTCTGGGAATGGAAAATTTGCTTGGTTTATATAGATATCACCGTTCTCTAATCCAATTAAATCTCCAGGAGTGCCAATGCACCTTTTTACATATTTTTGAAATGGATCTCTTGGAAATTCAAATATTGTTACATCACCCGATTGAACTTCTTTATATTTGGGGAAACGAACCCATGGAACTTCAAAACCTACTCGAGTATATGGTAAACCAATCCAAGGCGGAGTTCTCATGCCATAAACAAATTTATTTCCTACTAACATATCACCTGTCATAATTGTATTTTCCATTGAACCTGTTGGAACAATATATATTTCAATTAGTGTAGATTTTATCGTAAAAGCGATAATGATTAAGGTTATTAATACTCTTAATTCGTACCAACCTTTGCTTGTTATTCCTAAAATTTTTTTATTCATAAAATTTAATACGCTTTTGCTGATGCGCCACTGCGACTATCTGAACTTGCTTGAATTAACCCATCTTCTAATTTCATTATACAATTCGCTTCACCAATAGACCTTCTAATTTTATACTGATGCCCCATTTCTGATAATGCATTTAAGGTTTCAATTGAAAATCCACTCGACTCAAATTGAATTTTATCTGGCAACCATTGATGATGAAATCGAGGTGAATTAACCGCATCTTCGATTTCCATACCAAAATCAATAACATTCATAATGATCTGAGCTACAGTCGTAATAATTGTTGAACCACCCGGTGACCCGACAACTAAAAATAATTCTCCATTTGGGCTTTCTACAATTGTTGGAGTCATTGAACTTAACATTCTTTTCCCTGATTGAATTGAATTTGCTTCAGCTCCCACTAATCCATAGGCATTCGGAACTCCTGGTTTTGCTGAGAAATCATCCATTTCATTATTTAATAAAAACCCTGCACCATCTACTGTAATTCCGTTACCAAACCAGCCATTTACCGTTGTTGTAACACTTACCGCATTTCCATCTTTATCAACGACTGAGTAATGAGTTGTTTCTTCACTCTCATTTATGTCAAACGGAATATTACTATTAGAAATTTCATTACTTATTGATGCATAGTCGTTATCAATTGAACTCCATCTTATATTTGAATAATCTTGAGAAATAAGTGTATCAATTGGAACATTAATAAAATCCATATCACCTAAAAAATGTGAACGATCAGCATAAACTCTTCGTTCAGCCTCTGAAACTAAATGTATATGTTTTGCACTATGGTAATCAATTTCATTTAATTTAATATTTTCAAGTTGATTTAAAATACCCGCAACGGCAATCCCGCCAGAAGATGCTGGAGGCATAGAATGAATTATATAATCTCTGTAAACAAATGAAATCGGCTTTCGTTCAACGGGAGAATAATTTTTCAAATCATCCATTGAAATAAGCCCGTCTGTTCGATTCATACATGCAACAATTAATTCAGCAGTTTTACCTGTATAAAATTCCTGAGATCCTTTACATGCAATGCGTGATAATGTTTTTCCTAAATCCTTTTGAATAAATTTCTCACCTACTTTAAAACCATTTTTTCGAGTAAAAATTTCTTTTGTAATTGGGTCATTACTTAAATAATTTTTATAATAATCTGAATTAAAATAACTCATATTTAGATAATCTAAATTAAACCCTTTTTTTGCAAGTTTAACAGATGGTTTCACAATTTTTTTCCACGATAAAGAACCGAATTTCTCATGTGCCATTCCAAAACCTGCTACACTTCCAGGAACACCCGTTGCCCAAGAAGTTTTCCAAGATTTCCCAGGAATTACATTTCCTTCTTCATCCAGGAACATATTTCTATTTGCTTTTAGAGGTGCAGTTTCTCTAAAATCGATAGTTGTAACTTCTCCATCAGCAGTTCGAATAACCATAAACCCACCACCACCAATATTACCAGCACCTGGATGAACAACTGCCAAAGCAAAGCCAACTCCAATTGCAGCATCTATTGCATTACCACCCTTTTCTAAAATATCAATACCCACTTGTGTTGCATATTCATTTGAACTTGATACCGCACCGTTATAACCAACAGCACTTGGAAATCGAGCAAATAATATTTGAACAATTGATAAGCTAAATATTAATATTGAAATAACTAAATTTTTCAAATTGAAATTCCATTTTTTATTCTTGAAATATGTGGATTGTTGCCAAAAAAACGCACCGAAATTACATCAAATCGGATATCTCCACCGAACTCTTTCTCATCTAAATACATTCTAGAAACAGCCATTAATTTCTCTGCTTTTTTTTGTGTTATTCGTGAAGCAGGATTATCAAACTCTGATGGATTATAAATTGTTTTTACTTCCGAAAAAACTAACTCATCATTTTCCATATGAATAATATCAATTTCACCAATTTTAGACACTAAATAATTCATTTCAATTATTTTATATCCCATTTTAATTATACTCACCCCTGCACATTTTTCACCTAAAATCCCTAAATCACGATTATTCAACCCTTCAACAGAAATTAAATATTGATTTACAGGATTAAATGATTTTCGATGAATCGGCAAACTTCCAATTTCCATTATTGCTTCAAAATGCTTTTTTGTTCCGTAACCTTTATGATTTCTAAAACCATAATTAGGAAAAACTAAATCAAATTGAGACATAATCCTATCTCGTGTTACTTTTGCAATTATTGACGCGGACGCAATTGATAATGACTTTGAATCTCCTTTTTTTATACATTGAATATCATAATGTTTAATAGGTACAGGATTTCCATCAATTAAAATAATTTCAGGTTTAGGATATACTTTACCAATAATTCGCTTAAAACATTCAATAGTTGCACCTAAAATATTTAATTTATCAATTTCATCTTCCCATGAAATCTCAATAATAATTTTTAAGGCATTTTTTTGAATAACCTCAAACAGTTCATTTCTTTTAGTTTCACTCAGTTTTTTAGAATCATTAATGTCTGCGTGATTCCAATTAGGAGGCAAAATTACACCAACAGCTACAACGGGTCCAGCAAGCGGTCCTCGCCCAGCCTCATCAATTCCTAAAATTATCGTTTTATTAGTTTTCCGAAACTGAGAATCGAACTTAATTAATTTGTTTAACATAATTGATTTTAGTTATCTCCAATTCATCTCAATAATTTAATTTATATTATTACTTAGATTCAATTAGAGATAAAAATCAAAAAAAAATTATCGTTTTATTCTTAACCCTTTATCTTCATTAATAAAAATCCAAGCAGCAATTTTACCTATTTCAAATGAATTTTTAATATCCCAATACTGAATTCCATGATGGTATCGAGAGCTTGAATCATGTTGGGGAATAGTATTTATCTCATCTAATATTTTATTAAATCTATTTAACCACATTTTAATGTTTTGTTCACGTAAATCGACCCAACCAGCATATGCCCATTTTTCTCTTTCAATATTATCCATTTTAATAAAAGAACGGCCTAATTGAGTTGGTATTTTAACATTTGGTCCACGTAAAATACTATTACCATCTTTTAATAAAATGGGCAACCCAATTGATATTATTTGTGACCTTATTTTTTTATTTTTCGAAATTTCTACATTTAAATAGTCTGTTAATTCAATAGATGAAAATGTATTGATTTTATTTATATCTTTACAAACTAATTTAATTAAATGAGCTTCGTAAAGTATTTTTGACAATCGTGGAGGTCCTAAAATTTCAAATGCAACAGATTCAATATTAAATTTATTTTGAAGGTTTTTCATTTCTTCAATCGCTTGATGTCTCATATAGCCAGCTCTATAAGTTGGCCCCATTATTGCATTATCTAGCGCATTTATTATATCTCTACCTGTATTATCTCCTTGAATTTCCATTATTGCGTTTGTGGCAATTTCCTCAGGAGTTACAAATTCCATTTGCCCAGTTGATGTAATTGTTTCAAACTCTCCAAGTGAAAATGTACCATTTTCCCCCGTATCAATATATACTGATTTCAATGTTTCATCTACTGCATCCCAATTCTGATTACCTTCAAAATAAAATTTGTCTGATAATTTTTCAGCATTTTCTAGCTGACAATCAAATAAATTTATTGGTTTTCCATTCTTTTTTATTTCTCCACAACCAATTTTTTTCCAAGCTATTGCTGCTGCTGGTTTTAGTTCTTTTACAATTGGCCCATCAGGAGTTCTACCCATTAAAAAAAGTAAAAGTGTATGTGCTCCTGCAAGAGAAGTTTTACTTAATAATACGCGAGAGGGTCGTTCTTCACTATGTGTATATGGTATATTTAAACCCATGCCACCTGTACCTGTTGTACCTATTTTTAAATATACACCTGTTTTATTTTCTACCATACTCGCATGTAAAATTTGAATATGCCTAATAAGTTGAGGAATATATAAAGTTGTGAGCATCTTTTCAATTTCAAATGTCAAGTTACCTGTTAAACTATTTGATTTTTGCGCTTCAATTAAACTCTGTTTTAAATTATAATACCCATTATAAATATCTTGATATGCAAGACCTGTTGCAGAATTTACAGAATCAATAATTATATTTGGTTTATGTTTTGAAATAACCCTGTTCAAAAATGAAGATTTCATAACTTCATCATCAAAAGATTCCATTGCATCTTGTAATAATGCTTGTCTATGATTTTGACAATCCATTATTTCATTTCGTGTTAAATCTTTTAAACTTTGACGCACAAAAATATTCCCCCATTCAGGAGTCAATTTCACTTTTATACATTCTTTTTGAATTTCTTTACAAGCATCTAATGCTTCTTTTTCTTGCAAGGATAGGATTATTATTTCTTTTGGTTTATGTAATACTAATTTTCGTAAGATTGCCATTCCTACTAACCCCCAACCTCCTAAAATCAATATTTTTTTATTTCTAATATCCATAATTTCCTTTTTGAAGCATTAATAAACTTAACGCAATTGAATTTAATTTTGTAATTTTTCTGTCTGATCTTGATAATAATACTATTGGGCATTTCGCACCTAAAATGACACCACCACCATTTGCACCACCAGCGGACATTAATGCTTTTACTATCATATTTGATGTTGAAATTGATGGCCCTATCAATACATCAATTTTACCTGAAATTTTAGATTTAATTCTCTTTTTTATTGCAGATTTTTTTGAAATTGCAACATCAAACGAAATTGGTCCTTCAACATTGAATTGCGTCTCATTTTTATATTTTTGAAAAATTGAATCTGCTAATATTGTTTCAGGTAATTTCTTATTAATTTTTTCTATCAATGCTAAAATTCCGATATTAGGTTTAGAAATATTTAAATAATTTGAAAATGTAATACAATTAGATAAAATAGAATCCAAAATCTTTTCATTTATTGAAATATTTACTCCTCCATCGCTTATTAACAATAATTTATGATAAAATAAAGATTCTATTACTGCAATATGTGATA
>CAZGWH010000010.1:42884-47904 GCA_964529325.1 uncultured bacterium
CTTATTAACAATAATTTATGATAAAATAAAGATTCTATTACTGCAATATGTGATAAGTTTTTATTTTTTTTTATACCATAATTTGAATCCAAAACAATTTTCATTAAGGATGATGTATCTATATCACCTTTCATAAGTATTTGACAATCATCATCTTTTATAGCATTTACTGCCTCTATAATTGCACTTTGATTTGAGGAAGAAAAAAAGGGGACAGGAATTATCCATCCTAATCCTTTTGCTTCATTTAATAATTCATTTAAATAATTTGATTTGGGGTTTACTACTGCTAATCGTACAGGGGGCTGAGAATTTATTTGACTATAAATTTCAGAATAAGACTTTATCATGAGTGATATTTCTTCACGATTGACGGATTTTTAATTGCATTTATTCCTCCAAAGACAAGAGCATCCAGCTCAAATGAACCTGGAAAAATAATTACATTTGAAAAATATTTACATTTCTTCTTTATTTTATAGGTGAACTTTTTTGATAAACATAGTCCTCCAGTTAAAATCAAACTATCTACCACACCATCTAGAACACCAAAAGCACTTCCAATTTCTTTACAAATTTGATAAATCATTGAATCATAAATTAATTTCACATATGAATTTAAATACATTTTTTCTTCAACTATTCGTAAATCATTTGTATTTAAATATCCCATAAACCCACTATTTTTAGAAAATAATTTGATTAACTGAGTTTCAGTTAATTTATTTTTAAAAAATAAATCTAATAATCCCTGTAATGGAATTGAGCCTGCACGTTCGATTGAAAACGGTCCCATCCCTAATAATGCATCATTTACATCAATAATGTTATTATTCACAATAGATGCAATTGAAAACCCACTACCTAAATGAGCAACTACAAATTTACCTCTTTGTGGTATAATTTTTAATTTTTTTTCTGCTTTCCTAACACAATACTTAATATTTAATGAATGACTTCTACTTTTTCTCTCAATACCAGGTATTCCAGATATTCTCGCTTCTGGAATAAAATCATCACTCGTAACTGGATCTACAATAAAAGAGGGACAGTAATAAAATCTAGAAATTTTATCTGCTAATATTGCACCTAAATTAGAAGAATGTTTGGAGTATTTTTGATTGTAATAATCGGATAACATTTCATCATTGATACCATATATACCTGATTTTAATGGCTTTAAAGGTCCACCTCTTCCAATAACTACATCTAATTTTGAAATATTTGAAAGGTATGGCTCTATCAATGAGAATCTAAACTTAACCTGATCATAAATATTTCCTTGCAATTCAGATTGAGTATGTTCAATTCTCCTATTCCAAATTTTAATATCATTTTCATAATATCCAAATTCAGTACTAGTAGATCCTGGATTTATAGAAAAACAGTAGAAAACTAATCCTAATCTTCTTCAGAAAACGAAGACATTATAGCATTAGAACAAAATAAATTAACTTTATATTCGTCTAATTTTTCATTTAGTAAATTGTAATGTTCAACTTCCATTGCTGCCAATTTAATTAAAAATTGTTTTAATTTTGGATCTGTAATTCTTTCAGATGCTTCTAAATAATAATCATAGGCATCCTTTTCTTCATTTATGGCAAATTGAAGGATTTCTTCAATTGTACTAAATTCTGGTATATGTGAATGAGCCATTGTATTCTCCTTAATTATATAGCAAGATTAAAAATTAATTCACCTCCGCAGATTAATGCTTTTTTATTTAAATTAATCATATGGTGATGTCTTTTAGGTAAAACTTTTTCTAATGCTTTTAAAATAGAATCAACTTTAATAATCGAATTCGATGCTAAATATGAACCTAAAATAATCATATTCATTATTTTCTTATTTTCCAGTTTAACTGATTCTTCTAGTGCCGGAATACTAAATGTATCTATATCTTTTCTGCTAGGTGGGTTTATTATATTATTTGATTCATAAATAATTTTCCCACCTGGTTTTACTGTACATTCAAATTTATCCATTGAAGGTTGATTTAAAATAATTATCGAATCAAATGTATTAATTATTGGTGAACTTATTCTTTTATCTGAAATTATAACTGTGCAATTAGCCGTACCACCTCTCATTTCAGGACCATAACTTGGCATCCATACAACTTGTTTATTTTCTATCATTCCTGCATAAGCAATTGTCATACCCATTGATAAAACACCTTGTCCTCCAAACCCTGCTATTAAAATTTCCTCAGTCATTTTATTTTTCCTCTGGAACTTTTAAATCGCCTAATTCATAAAAATCAAAAATTTCATTTTCAAGCCAATTATTAGATTCAACGGGTGTCATTTTCCATCCTGATGGGCAATTAGAAACAACTTCAATAAAACTTGTACCCTCTTTTCCATCAACCTGATAAGAAAATGCTTTTTTAAGTGCCTTTTTTAATTTTCTAACCGCTTTTGCTGTTGTTACTGATTGACGAGTAACATAAGAAGCACCAGGTAATAAAGAAATCATATCTGCAATTTTCAATGGGTGGCCTTGTGAATTTACATCACGTCCATCTACAGAAGTTGATGTTCTTACTCCTGGAAGTGTTGTTGGAGCCATTTGTCCGCCTGTCATACCATATATTCCATTATTTATAAAAATCATTACTATTTTTTCACCACGATTAATTGTGTGAATCGTTTCAGCAGTCCCAATAGCTGCTAAATCACCATCTCCTTGATATGTGAATACAATTTTGTCAGGAAATACTCTTTTAACACCAGTAGCAACTGCTGTTGCTCTTCCATGGGCAGCCTCTTGCATATCGATGTTCAAATAAAAATATGCCAATACAGAACAACCAACGGGAGCAATTCCAATTGTATTTTCTATTAATTCAAGCTCCTCAAGAACTTCCATTAACACTCTATGAACTACGGAATGACCACATCCAGGACAATAATGTAATGGAATATCAATTAATGAGTCAGGTCTATTCCACACCTTATCCATAGAATTTAACATACTACATTGAATTCCTTCTTGATTTAGTTCTGACATAATAATTCCGAATGATTAAATATTTCTATTATTTTATTAAATATTTCATCGGGAGATGGAATAACTCCACCCATCCTGCCATAAAACTCAACTGGAATTCTGCCATTTATAGCTAATTTTACATCTTCAAGCATTTGGCCAGCATTCATTTCAACGACTAACATTTTATCAATACGATTAGAAAGTTTAATTAATTCATGAGTTGGAAATGGAAATAATGATTTTGGTCTAAATAATCCAACTTTTACTCCGTTCTCTCGGGCTAATTCTATTGCTCTATGTGACACTCTAGCAGACATTCCAAAAGCAACAACAACAATATCAGCATCATCTGTAAATATTTCTTCATATATGACTTCATTTTTTTCAATTTGTCTATATTTCTTTTGAAGGATTAAATTCATATTTTCCATTTCTTCAGCTTGTAAATATAGTGAGGTAATAACATGTTTTTTTCGCATATTTAGTCTGCCTGTAGTTGCCCAATCAGAATGATTAATCTTATGTTCATTTATATCATAATCAGGAAAAGTAACTGTTTCCATCATTTGCCCTAATGCACCATCTGCTAAAATTACAACAGGAATACGGTAAGCATCTGCTAAGTCAAAACCTAAAAAAGTAAAATCTGCCATTTCCTGAACTGAATTCGGAGCTAAAACAATACATTTATAATCCCCATGTCCACCACCTTTAACTGCTTGAAAATAATCTCCTTGAGAGGGTTGAATAGTTCCTAATCCTGGACCACCACGCATTATATTTACTAATAAACATGGTAGTTCTGCACACGCAATATATGATACTCCTTCTTGCATTAAACTATATCCTGGGCCACTTGTACTTGTCATTGTTCGTACACCAGATCCAGAAGCACCATAAACCATATTTATAGCAGCAACTTCGCTTTCGGCTTGAACAAAAGCCCCTCCTCTTTTAGGTAAATGTTTACCTAAATATTCTAGTAATTCAGATTGAGGAGTGATTGGATAGCCAAAGTATCCTTTTAGCCCGGCACGAATAGCAGCTTCAGCTAATGCTTCATTACCTTTCATTAATAATTTTTTTGTTGCCATTTAATGAACCAAAACTGAATTAGGAACAAAATTACCTGATTTTGATGGAATTTTCTTTTTTTTGGATTCTCTAAATACTGTAATTATTGCTTCGGGGCAAACTAAGGCACAATTAGTACATCCTGTACAGTTATTATTGTATAAAACAGCGTAATGGTAACCATTTGAATTGATATTACCAGACATTAATAAAGAATTTTGCGGACATTCATCGATACATAATTCACACCCCTTACAGTTATCAATATTAAATATTACATGTCCTTTAAGTTTTGCCATAATAACGATATACCTATCTTTTTATCCTATGTTAATTTAGTCAATTTTTAGTACATAATTATAGTGATTAGTGTAACAGAATATTTAAATTGAGTTGGAAATTATATTTTTTTTGTTTTTTATTAAAGCGTTAATAAGGGTGGTGATTTTTACCATTTTAATTATGATTTAAGTATAAATTTTATTTTCTAAAATAGTATTTATTATTTTTAAAAGGGAGAAGGTTTTTCACAACAATGAGTCTAATAAGTTATTTTAATTAAAAGTGAATTTTTATTGGATATTATAGGTTTAGACCTGGATAATTTAGATTTAGTTTATTTTTTAACTTTGAAGAGGTGACCTAATAGTTCGTTCCGATGGAACCAGTTTTTATTCGATTTTGTTTTTATTACAAATATACCACTCCTACGGAGTTATACCATTATAATTCTTAATTTCTTGACCAGTGGAATCTGTTTTTTTTATTCCACAGGGTTTAATTGTTTTTATATTTACGACAAGGGGGACATGTCCCCCTTGTTGAAAACCATACTATTTTCAAAAATCGATCCTGAGCCTCCCTTCGTCTTCGCTCAGGGTAACATCGGCTCAGGATAAAGTGTCAAATGAGCTTCGCTCATCCCGATAGTTTTTGGGAATACCTA
>CAZGWH010000011.1:0-29165 GCA_964529325.1 uncultured bacterium
ATTATGTCTTAAGAGCACATATTAATAGGAGGCAAAAAAGATATGCACAGTAATGTATACACATACAAATTCATAATTATATTAACTGGGCTTGCTGCATTATTATTATCATTTGCATCAACTAGCTTAAAATCAAGGCAAGATTTTAACAGGGAATTAGATACTAAGAAAAATATTTTAAAAGTTGTAAACCTTTATAAAGATAAAATGACTCAAAGTGAAATTGTGAATACATATAAAAAAAATATTTCATCAAAAGTAGTTAAAAGCAATTCACTTGATTATTTCGAATGTAAAACTAATAATAAATTAGATGGTTATATTTTACCTATTTCTGGAAAAGGCTTATGGTCAACAATAAATGGTTTTTTAGCGTTAAACCCAGATATGATAACAATTAAAGGGATTACCTTTTATGAACATGGTGAAACTCCCGGGCTTGGAGGAGAAATCGAGAAAGATTGGTTTACTTCTCAATTTATTGGTAAAAAAATATTTAATTCCAATAATCAATTAGTTTCTGTTGAAATTAACAAAGGAAAGACTCCTGAAGTAAATGATCATGAAGTAGATGGAATTAGCGGTGCAACTCTAACAACCAAAGGAGTTAGTGATTTTTTACTCAGGAATTTAAAGGATTATGAAATATTTTTAGTACAAAATATGGATGGAATTTCAAATGAATAATAAAAAATCTACGGTATTTTCTGATCCTCTTATATTAAATAATCCAATTACAAAACAGGTTCTTGGTGTGTGTTCTGCCCTTGCTGTTACAGTAAAAATGGATACTGCGATTGTAATGGTGTTAGCATTAACTGCTGTGCTTACATTTTCAAATATGATTATTTCTTCTATTAGAGCATCTATTCCATCAAAAGTTAGAATTATTGTAATGTTAACTGTAATAGCAACGCTTGTAATATTGGCTGACCAATTATTGAAAGCATTTTTATTTGATATAAGTAAACAACTTTCTGTCTTTGTTGGTTTAATTATTACAAATTGTATTGTAATGGGAAGAGCCGAAGCATTTGCTTTACAAAATACAGTTAAAGATTCTGCATACGATGGATTAGGTAATGGTTTGGGATATGGAATAATTCTTATTCTTGTTTCTGCTATCAGAGAATTGTTAGGAAGTGGATCATTATTAGGAATGAATGTAATCCCAGATTCATTTTATGCTGCTGGTTATGAAAATATGGGATTAATGTTGTTAGCCCCTGGAGCATTCATTGTTCTTGGATTAATTATTTGGGTACAGCGAACAGTAACTGGATATACGGAGAATTAAATGGAAATATTTGTACATTATTTAAGCCTTGCTACAGAGTCAATATTTATTCAAAATATTTTATTGTCTTCGTTCCTTGGTATGTGTTCATTTTTAGCTATTTCAAAAAAAGTAGAAACATCATTTGGTTTAGGACTTGCTGTCATATTTGTAAATGGGATAACAGTGCCAACAAATTGGTTAATACAAAAATATTTATTATCAGAAGGTGCTTTAAGTTGGACAGGGATTACCTCACTTCAATCACTTGATTTAAGTTTTTTAACATTTATTACATTTATTGCTACAATAGCAGCAATGGTACAGTTAGTTGAAATGGTCTTAGATAAATTTAGTCCAAAGCTTTACCAGGCATTGGGTATATTTTTACCATTAATTGCTGTAAATTGTGCAATTTTAGGGTCCTCATTATTTATGGTTGAACGGAATTATCAATTCGGAGAATCTGTGGTATATGGAATTAGTGCAGGGTTCGGATTTTTCTTAGCAATTTTGACGATGGCAACCATTAGGTATAAACTTAAATATTCAAATGTACCAAATGGTCTAAAAGGATTAGGAATTGCTATGATTCTCACAGGGCTTATTTCAATGGCATACATGTCATTTTCTGGAATTAATTTATAGAAAGATTTGTATAAATGATTATTACAATATCAGCGGTTACAGTTTTTGTTATTATAATTATATTATTAGTAACGATTTTAAATATAGCTGAAAAAAAATTATTATCTCAAGATGCGGTGAAAATTCTAATCAATAATGATGAAGATAATCGTATTGAAGTGATGCCCGGTGGTACATTATTAAATGCATTATCTTCAAAATCTATTTTCTTACCATCGGCATGTGGTGGAGGTGGGACATGTGCAATGTGTACTTGTCAAGTTACTAAAGGTGGCGGACAAATATTAGCGACAGAACTTTCGCATATATCTCGATCGGAAGCTAAAGATAATTGGAGATTAGGGTGCCAAGTAAAAGTGCGTGAAGACATGGAAATTAAAATTTCTGATGAAATATTCAATATTCAAAAATGGGAGTGTACGGTTAGATCTAATGTAAATGTGGCAACATTTATAAAGGAACTTGTATTAGAACTACCTAAAGGTGAAATTTTAAATTTCCAAGCGGGTGGGTATATACAAATTGATATTCCTGAATATGATATTAAATTTAATACAATGGATATTGAAAAGGAATATCATGGTGATTGGAATAAATTTAATATTTGGGATTTAAAACACAAAAATGAAGAGCCTATCTTTAGGGCATATTCTATGGCAAATCATCCTGCTGAAGGTAATATTGTAATGTTAAATGTGAGAATTGCTACACCACCACCACCATTATGGAATGATGTACCTCCAGGAATTTCTTCAACTTATATATTTAATTTAAAACCAGGTGATAAGGTAATGGTTTCTGGCCCTTATGGTGAATTTTTCATGAAAGAAACTGAAAAAGAAATGGTTTATATTGGAGGTGGTGCTGGAATGGCTCCGATGAGATCTCATTTATTTCATTTATTCCATACATTAAAAACGAATAGAAAAGTATCTTTTTACTATGGAGCTCGTTCAAAACAAGAAATGTTCTATGATGATGATTTTAAAAATATTGCTGATGAATTTCCAAACTTTAGATATGTTGTTGCATTATCAGATGCTGACCCTGAAGATAATTGGACAGGACCAACAGGATTTATCCATAAAGTACTACAAGATGATTATTTGAATGACCATGATGACCCGACAGAAATTGAATATTATATGTGTGGCCCACCAATGATGATTGATGCCGTCGATAATATGCTATATAATATTGGTGTTGAGCCTGAAATGGTCGCTTATGATAAATTTTAATGTTCTTTAAATATTTTAAATGTGTTATGAATGTTCGGTTTATTCCGAACTTTCTTTTTTTACTATTCATATTTTTTGGTTGTTCAAAAAGTAAGTCTGAATTAATATCACTTTCAGGTTTTACAATGGGGACAACCTATAGCATTAAAATTTATGAACAGAATCCAATTAATAATATTTATCAACTTCAATCCGAAATTGACTCAGTATTACTTCATGTGAATAAATTATTTTCAACTTATATGTCTGATAGTGAAATTTCTCTATTTAATAAATCTGATTCAACTTTTTTAATTTCGGAGGAGTTTGGTGAATTATTTTTACTGAGTAAACAAATAAATAAATTTTCAAAAGGAGCATTTGATCCAACGGTACACCCCCTTGTTAAATTATGGGGATTTGGAAATAAAGGTAGAATTGATGAGTTGCCAACAAATGAGTTAATCCAAAAAACATTAAATAAGATAGGTTTTGATAATATATTAATTAAAAATAAAATATTAGTGAAATCACATCCACATATTGAACTTGATTTTAGTGCAATTGCTAAAGGGTATGGTGTAGATAAAGTAAGTGAATTATTTATACAAAAAAATATTAATAATTTTATGGTAGAAATTGGTGGAGAAGTGTATTGTAGTGGAAAAAAAAAAAATAATGATTGGGCAATAGGCCTACAAAATCCATTTTCTGAATTAGGAAATGAAAATATACTAAAAGTAATAAATTTAAATGATAAAGCAATGGCAACGAGTGGGAACTATCGGAATTATTTTGAAATTAATGGTCGAAAATATTCACATACAATAAACCCTAAAACGGGATTTCCTGTTACGCATAATATTGTAAGTGTGACCGTAGTGGCAAATGATTGTTCTTCAGCTGATGCCTATGCGACGGCATTAATGGTAATGGAAAAAAATGCAGGTATTGAAATGATTAATTCTATAAATGGTTTAGAAACTGTAATAATTTATGGAGATAATGAAAATTTTAATTTATTAAAATCAGAAGGTATTGATGAAATTATGAATGATTTTTAAGGTTTAATTTTGATTTGCAAATTTTTTGTTGAATAGAACTACAAGTGCAATCAAGATCATTTCCACCACAAGATCCTTTCAGTTCTTTATTGTTGAAAATAACACCAATTGCCATTGCGAAAAGTGCAAATCCTAAAATAATTAAAGTTGCAAAAATAGTCATCATAAGTGTAAATAAATTTAACCTGAAATACTTATATTTAGTGCTATTTTAAATTGTAATATTTAGTTAAAATAAAAAATAAAATAAGGAATTTAATGTTTAAACGATTTGTATTTTTCCTACCATTTATGTTAGGAATATTATTTGCGAGTACGGGTGGGCATCATGGAGTAAATGGTGAAGAACTTCCACTTTTTAGTATTATACCATTTGTTGGAATTTTATTATCCATAGCAATTGTACCACTTGTAGCACCTCATTATTGGCATCATAATTTTGGAAAAATTGCATTCTTTTGGGCAATATTATTCATTGTTCCATTTGCAATTAAAATGGGCTTTATTCTAGCATTTTATGAGTTTCTTCATGTAATGCTACTTGAATATATTCCATTTATTATTCTACTCTTATCATTGTTTACCATTGCTGGAGGAATTAGATTAAAAGGTTCTCTTGTGGGAACACCAATATTAAATCTATCAATAATTATAATTGGAACCGTTTTGGCATCTTGGATGGGAACAACAGGTGCAGCTATGTTATTGATTAGACCTCTTATTAGGGCAAATAAATGGCGGAATAAAAAAGTACATATAATTATTTTCTTTATTTTTCTCGTTGCAAATATTGGAGGCTCATTGACTCCTTTAGGCGACCCACCATTATTTTTGGGGTTTTTACATGGTGTGAGTTTCTTTTGGACAACAAAAGCATTATTAATGCCGTTAATTATGGTTTCTAGTATATTATTTGTGATTTTTTATTTTTTAGACAGTTATTTTTATAATAAAGAAAAAGAATCTCAGCCTGAATCTGGAGGTATGAAATTAGCTCTTGAAGGAAAAGTAAACTTTATATTATTAATTGGTGTGGTTGCGAGCGTTTTGTTAAGTGGTTTTTGGCAACCGCATATAGAATTTAATATTCATGGTGTACTTGTAGAATTACAAAATATTGCAAGAGATTTTTTATTATTATGTTTAACAGCAATAAGTTGGAAATTAACTAAAATGGAAATTCGTAATGCAAATGGATTTACATGGTTTCCAATTCAAGAAGTCGCTAAATTATTTTCTGGAATTTTTGTTACGATTATTCCTGCAATTGCAATTTTAAAAGCAGGAAAACATGGAGCATTGTCTTCGGTTATTAATGCAGTGACTGATCAAAATGGTGGACCAATTAATTTAATGTATTTTTGGCTAACGGGAATATTATCTAGCTTTTTAGATAATGCACCTACTTATTTGGTATTTTTTAATACAGCAGGTGGAAATGCATCTGGTTTAATGAATATAATCCCTCAAACTTTATTAGCCATTTCAGCTGGAGCAGTGTTTATGGGTGCAATGACTTATATAGGAAATGCTCCTAATTTTATGGTCAAAAGTATAGCGGAAGAGAATGATATTGAAATGCCAAGTTTTTTTGGTTATATGGCATGGTCAGTTGTATTTTTAATCCCTGTATTTATTTTATTTAGTTTATTTTATTTTTGGAGTTAAGAATGTTTAAAAATATAATTATAGCAAGTGATTTAAGTCCTAAAGCAAAGATAGCTGCGCAAAAAGCGGTTCAAATTGCTCATCAATTTAATTCGAAAATAACGGTGTTAAATGTCCATGATGAATTTATGGATAAAGATGAAATGGAAATGCTTAGAGTGAGTGTAGATGAAATTCAAGAAAAATTTAGAGAAATTGCTGTTGAAGCAAAAAACGAAATAAAATCAATGCTTTCTGAACTACATGCGAATGACATTAATGTAAAGGTGATTTTAAGAGAAGGTACACCATCAAAAGAAATTTTATCATTAGCAAAAAAAATAAATTCTGATTTAATTGTAATGGGTACAAATGGGAAGGATAATTTATCTGATTATTTTCTTGGCACAACTGCAGAAAATGTTATTTCAAAAGCAGATTGCCCTGTCCTTGTTGTCCCAATGAGTTAATGTTAGTAATAAAAAAATGGACAGATAGCAAAATGAAAAAACTCTTAGTATTTATTGATTTTTGGATGTTCAAATATTTCCCATCTTTCAATTGTATCAACAAAAAATTATTCTCCTTTGGAAAACTATGAATCAATTGGTCAAATTAGTGCAAAAGGCGAATCTCGTTTAATGTGGCTTTATGTATTATTAAATCTTGATTATAAAAATACAGCGATAGGGCATATTATAGATATCGCCTTAAAAGAATCTGGTGCAGATTATATTACAAATGTTAACATTTATGAAAAGGAAATGATATTATTATTTTGGGGAAGTAAGTCAATTGAAATATCTGGTGAAGGTTGGAAAAAAATAGATAATAAAAAAACCGAAATAAATCTTGAGTCTAAAATAAAAGAAAATAAATCAAAGGTTATAAAAACATCCAATCCCGTTTATAATCCTAATACAGGTGAATTACTAGAATAATGACCTTGCTATCAAGAATACTTATTCAAATATTCTTTAGGACTATCTGAGCTTTTACCACCATTTCAACTCCTCATTTAAAAGGATGGAAATTCAAGTGGTAAAAAGAGGATGCTTTCCACTCCCCTTGAGAGTTGGGTTCTTTATAATCTAAGAATTTAAAGAACGAATTAGAATGGAATTGATTTTTTTTTCTTTAGAATTGATATCTATTGTAGAAAAGTATTTTTTATTATTACTTATTACTATAATTCTATTTTGATTGTTTACCAATCATCATCATCATTAGACTCTTCTTCAAGATATTCAGCTTCTTCAATTAAAAATGCATTGAAATCTTCTTCAGAATCTACAGTTAAAAACCCTCTCATTCTATAATGAGAATTTCCACATAATTGAGCACAGGCAATTTCATACCCTTGGCCATCTCGAGCAGTACCTTTTATTTCATTTAAAAAGTTTTCTGTTGTTTTTGTTGGTGTAAAAAATACAGGAACGCTCATACCTGGAATAGCGTCTTGTTTTACTCGCATTTCAGGTAAAAAGAAAGAATGGATAACATCTTTCGATGATAAATAAATCATAGCTAATTTATTTACAGGTAAATGAAGTTGATTTATTGTAACAATGTCATCTGCTCCTGTTGGTGAATTACGATCGATTCCAACTGGGTTAGTTTCTTCATCTACTAATTCAGGTCTTGTTATACCAAATTTACCATCTGCACCAGGATAATGAATATTCCATGCAAATTGTTGAGCGATAACTCTGACCTCTATGGTATTATCATCCACATTTGGCACATCTGTTTTGGCATCGGACCAAATTGGATAAGCAAAACCAACAAGTAAAAATGCTTCGAAAGCAATAACTGCTATTTCGGCGTATTTACTAAATTGTGATTTTACTCCTTCATAATCGGCATTTTTATTTGCATTGGATCTAAATTTTATAACTGTAAAAATAAAAAATGTCCCCCAGCCAATAAATAATACTAACATAAGCCAATGAACCCAGCCCTGCATGTAATCCATTTCAATTCCATGACTTGAACCAACCGATGGTAAGCCTAAATAATCACTTAATTTTCCAAGCAATTCTATCATTTAATAATTCCTATATTTTGATTTATTAATTTAGATCTACGATAAAAAAATATTATAACGGAGATAATTCCCATTAATACTAAACTAATGACTAATAGAAGGAACATTATTGCTTTATTCATTCCATCTGTCATTGGTGATTCTTGTGCACCATAACAAACAGCACAAGCCTTAGATATTTCAGGTATAAACAGAAATACTAGTAAAAATATGTAATTGATACTATACTTCACAGATTACTTATTGATTTATATTTCTCTATAAATGATTTACAATAATATATGCCACTTATAGAAAGTAATAAATTCATTCCTGCTATTATTAAGTAAATTATTTTTTCTGAATTTAAATATGAATTACTGTAAAATAAGGTCAGAAATATAAAAAGTCCAGTCGTAATTATAGCAAAAACAATATGAAATGATTTTAAACTCATTCACTTATCCATGTATCAACAGAAGCTTTTATTAGATTTGCATCCCAAAGAGTTGGAATAAAAAACACAACAATAAAAAAGAATGCTGATATGATTAATAACCAATATATTGATTTAACCTCATCAAATAGATGCATGAAATTTCCAGCGACTAAAGTTCCTTTTACTGATGCAATTAATAAACCAACCGCAATACCAACAGCCATTGAACCAAATTCAATAAATGACGCACCCACAGTAACTAATGTAAGCACAAATAATGTTAATAATATTTTAAAATAAATCGATTTTGAATGTTCTAAATTATGACTACTCATATTAAATTCTCCTAATTAAGTAAATATAAAACTGGGAATAAGAATATCCAAACTAAATCGACAAAATGCCAATAAAGACCTGCAACTTCAACTCTATTTGTAAAACGTTCAGGTTCAGTTTGCCACATATTTGCTCCGGGACCCCATAAGTAAAAATTGAGAATTAATCCTCCAATTATGTGCAATCCATGTAGCCCTGTCATTGTATAATAAATTCCAAAGAAATTATCAGTAGATGGATAAATTCCAAGATGAATTTTATGTGAATATTCAAAATATTTAATAACTAAAAAAACAATTGAGCATAATAAAGTTATTCCCATAAATTTCTTAAATCCTGCAAAATCATTTTCTTTTAATGCTACCCATGATTTTACAACTGTCCAACTTGATAGTATTAAGTTAAAAGTATTTAATGTTGCTAGTGGAATACTTAAATGAGTTTCACCACTTGGTGGCCAGACAGGTGAACCAATTCGTAATAAAATATAGGCTGAGAATAACCCTCCAAATAACATTATTTCAGAAGCGAGGAATATCCAAACACCTAGTTTTGCATTATATAAACCAGTTTCTTCACGAGCTTGGACATTATATGGTATTTCTATCATTTATTTGCCTTTAATTTTCGGTTTGAGGTGAATAGTCTTTTTCAGCACCAGGAACACTATATTCATAGGGTCCACGGTAAACAGTTACATCTTTATCAAAATTTCCATGTGCTATTGGAGGTGATGGGCATGCTGTCCATTCAATTGTTGTTGCTTGCCATGGATTTCTATCTGGATTTTCTTCATTCTTTTTAAGAATAGTCATTATGAAATTAACGAAAAAAGGAATTTGAGCAAGGCCTAAACCCCATGCTGACCACGACATAAATGCATTCCATTCTAAAACACCTTGTGCATGAGCATATGTCTCTCCACCATCTGCTAATCTTCTAGAAACACCTGCTAATCCTTGAATAAACATTGGCATAAAAATACCGTTCATGAAAACAATCGAGAAAAAGAAATGCATTTTTCCTAACATTTCATTCATCTTTTTTCCTGTAATTTTTGGAAACCAAAAGTATATTCCAGCAAAAATACCAAAAATAGTACCAGGTGCAACTACATAATGAAAGTGTCCAATTACATAATAAGTGTCATGTAAGTGGATATCTGTTGGAGCAAGTCCTAACGGAAGCCCCGTTAATCCACCAATTCCAAACATTGGCATCCAGGCTAATGCAAATAACATCGGTGTATTAAATCTAATTCTTCCACCGTATAAAGATAAGATTAAAGCAGATAAAATTATTACTGACGGGATAGATATAATCATTGTTGTTGTTTGGAAAAATGCACTCATTGCTTGTCCCATACCAGTCAAAAACATGTGGTGTGCCCATACAATAAATGACATAAATCCTAAAAATATTGATGAATAAACTATAGCTTTATATCCCCAAAGTGGTTTCCGTGTATTGTTTGCTACAACTTCAGCAACAATCCCCATCCCAGGTAAAATTAAAACATATACTTCTGGGTGTGCTAGAAACCAGAATAAATGTTGCCATAACAAAGGGCTTCCCCCACCAGCTACATCTAATGCTGATCCTGCATAAACTAATCCTGAAGGTAAGAAGAAACTCGTTCCAGCAACTCTATCCATTAATTGTAATACGGCGGCAGCTTCTAATGGTGGAAATGCTAATACAAGTAAAAAGGAAGTAACTAATTGTGACCAAACAAAAAATGGTAATTTCATCCATGTTAAACCTTTTGGTCTAAGTTGAACAATTGTTACAATAATATTCATTGAACCGAGGAGTGAGGAGGTTATTAAAAAGACCATTCCAAATAACCAAATTGTTTCCCCATTTTCTGCTAAAACTGAGAGCGGTGGATACATTGTCCAGCCCGATGCTGCGGGGCCACCTTCCATGAAAAAACTTGCCATCATGATAATACCACCAATAAAAAAAGACCAATAACTTAACATGTTTAATTTAGGGAAAGCCATATCAGGTGCACCAACTTGTAATGGAACTAAATAATTACCAAATGCACCCACAATTAATGGAACAACTCCAAGGAAAATCATGATTGTACCATGCATTGCTCCGAACGCATTATACATATCTGGTGATAGTAATCCTGTTTCACTTAATAATGAACCGACAAATGGAACCGGTGTGTCCGGAAACGCTAATTGCCACCGCATTATCATCATTAATATGAATCCAAAAAATAGGAATAACAGAGCTGTTAATCCATATTGGATTCCAATTACCTTATGGTCTTGAGAAAATATATACTTCGATATGAAGCTTTCCTCAGGATGTTCTTGTTGACTCAATACAATACTCCTGAAAATGTTTTGATTAATTATATATAAAACAACTAATCGATTAGATAATGAAATAGTACTAGCTCAAAATTTATATGACTTATTTCTTATAATAAAAGAACTTAAAAATATTTTTTTATTATCGATTGAAATACTAGTTTAATGTAGTCTATTGCTGTAATTTTGCATTTATATTAGTTTTTTTATTGATCTAAATTGTTGATATAAATATCAATTTATATTTATTAAAATTAAGTAAAATAAATGATAATATAGATTCTTTTATTTTGTAGTTGTGATATAAGCATCGTAAAAAATTCCATTTTTTTTATTTTTTCTTATTCATGCTGCTTGAGAGAGTATAGTTTTTTTTCGTAAATTTAGTGGGAAGAAATTTCAATAATTTTCATATAATTAAATTTTAATTTAAAGGGAAAAATAATGAATATAATTAAAATCCATCATGTGGCATACCGATGTCATGATGCAAAGGAAACCGCTGAGTTTTATAAAGAATTTTTAAACATGGATTTACAATTAGTTTTTGCAGAAAGTAAGGCACCTTCAACAAAGGAGCCAGACCCATATATGCATATATTTTTAGATGCAGGAATGGGTAATGTTTTAGCATTTTTTGAATTACCTAATTCTCCTAAAATGGGGCGAGATGAAAATACTCCAGAATGGGTTCAACATATTGCATTTGAAGTGTCAGGTCTGGATGATTTGATGTCTACAAAAGAAAAAGTTGAATTAAAAGGATTTGAGGTTGTAGGACCGATTGATCATGGATTATTTAAATCAATTTATTTTTTTGACCCTAATGGTCATCGATTAGAGTTAGCTGTGAATATACCTCATTCAAAAGAAAAAATGGATGAAATTTACAAAATTGCGCCCGAAATGCTTGAAGAATGGGACAGAACAAAACAACCACCAAAACAAAATGCTTGGCTTCATGAAAAAGAATTAGGTGAATCATAAATTTTTAATAATTATTAATAAGGAATAAATAATGAATAATGATAATCCACTAAAAATGAGAGGAATTGAATTTACTGAATTTGTTTCTTCAGAAAATGAATTTATGGATAAGGTATTTTTAGAATTTGGCTTTTCAAAGTTGAAAAAACATACAGAAAAAGAAATATTATTTTATAATCAGAATAATATTCATTTTTTATTGAATTATGAAAAAAAAGGGTTCTCAAGTGAATTTTCAAAAAAACATGGACCCGCAATTTGTTCGATGGGGTGGCGAGTTGAAAATGCAGAATTTGCATTAGAAGAAGCAGTTAAAAGAGGTGCAAAGCCAGTTGATAATTTAAAAAAAGATTTACCATATCCTGCGATTTATGGGATTGGTGATAGCTTGATTTATTTTATTGAGAAATTTGAAGGAAGTGGTTCAATTTGGGAAACGGATTTTATAGAATTAGATTGTCCAATAAAAGTTGAGTCAAAAGGATTTGTTGAGATTGATCATCTTACAAATAATGTATATAAAGGAACTATGGAAAAATGGGCAACTTTTTATAAAGAAGTTTTTGGATTTAAAGAAGTTCGATATTTTGATATAAAAGGGAAAAAAACAGCTCTAATTTCGTATGCATTACAAAGTCCTGATGGTTCTTTTTGTATTCCAATTAATGAAGGAAAAGATGATAATAATAACCAAATAGATGAGTATTTGGATGAATATAATGGCCCAGGTGTTCAACATTTAGCATTTAGAACTAATGATTTAGTTAACTCATGTGATTTATTAAATGATACCCATATAGATACATTGGATATAAATGATGATTATTATGATTCAATTTTTGATAGAGTCCCTTGGGTAAAA
Source organism: uncultured bacterium (assembly GCA_964529325.1). GTDB lineage: Bacteria > Fidelibacterota > Marinisomatia > SCGC-AAA003-L08. The sequence goes on from CAZGWH010000011.1 coordinate 12,833, forward strand.
GAAGATAAAGATAAAATAAAACAACATCAAATTCTTGTAGATAGCCATGAAAAAGATACATATTTACTTCAAATATTTACAAAAAATTTATTTGGACCAATATTTATTGAATTAATCCAAAGAGAAGGTGACGATGGGTTTGGTGAAGGGAATTTCCAAGCATTGTTTGATTCTATTGAAAGAGATCAAATGAGAAGAGGTGTAATTTAATGAATCCAATGATTCAAAGAGAATTTACTTCTAATGAAATAGATGCTTGGAAAGTTATATTAACAGATCATGAGGAGAAAAGAAAAAATCAAATTGTTGATATTTACCATGATGGATTAAAAATACTAAATATTAAACCTGATAAAATTCCACAACTTTGGGAAATAAATAATATATTATTAGATTATTCTGGTTTTCAGGGTAAATATGTTACTGGGTTAGAGGAGGGGAATAGTTTTTATTCTATGCTTGCTAATAAAATGTTTCCCATAGGTAATTTTATTAGAGATAAAAAAGATTTAAGTTATACTCCCGCACCTGATATGATTCATGATTTATATGGACATATTCCTTTTTTTGTAAATAAAAATTATGCTGATTTTTGCCAAAAATTTGGTAGAATTGCTTGTAAGTATTTGGATTTCCCTGAAAAATTAAGGCAATTTGAAAGATTTTTTTGGTTTACAATTGAGTTTGGGTTAATGAAAACTAAAGTTGGAAAACGAATTTTTGGTGCAGGCATTGCTTCATCAATTGGTGAGTGTAAATATGCATTAAGTAGCCAGCCAGAGATTATTGACTTTAATATTGATTTAATAATAAACCAAGAGTTTAAAATTGATGAAATGCAAAAAAAATTATTCATTTTAGAATCTAAAGAACAATTATATTGTAGTCTTAATGAATTAGAAAGAAAAATTAAATGAAAATATATTCAAATAAAAAAGTTATTTTAATCTGGATTTTAATAATATCATTTATGGCAACGATAGGTATTTCTATAATTATAAGAGATTCAAAAAATGGATTCGGTACCGTCACTTTTGGGTCGATTAAGCCATTTAAATTAACGGATCAAGCTGGGAAAGTCATTACCAAGAATGATTTATCTGGAATGGTTTGGATATTAAGCTTTATTGCTTTAGATTGTGATGAGAATAAATCATGTGAAGATGTAAAATCAATGATTAAATCCGTTAATGAGCAATTAAAAAATATAGAAATTAAATTAGTATCTGTTGTAGTTGACCAAGAAAATTTTTCAATTGATTCAATGGAATTATTAAGTAAAGAGTTAAATGCGAATAAAGAAAACTGGTATTTATTAAACGGAACGAGAGAAGAATTAAATAAAATTAAATCGCAGTTATTAGGCGATTTGACAACAGCAATGGTGTTAGATCAAAATGGTGTTTTTAGAGGGATTTATAATGCCTTAGATTTAGGTGATGTTAGAAAAATGATAAAAGACGCAAAAAAACTAATTTAAGTTTTTTATTTTGGGTTTAATAATGAATTTAATTTTATATGTTTTCGGTTTATTTCTTTAGCTAAAAATTCTAAGTTTTGATGCATCAATTTTTCATTGATTTCTACTTTCATTTTTTTCCATACATCGTGCACAGGGCAAGGTACAGAGTCCGAGCAAATATCTAATCCAAATAAACACATTTCATTTTCTGGTGGTAATCCATCAATAATATGAACTATATCAATTATTTTAATATCTTTAGCAGGTTTACCAAGTTTAACGCCACCTCTTCTACCACGGCTTGATTTCAGTAAATTATTTTTAGATAAAGTTTGAATTAATTTAGATAGGTAAAATTTAGGAATATCATAATCTTCGGAGATTTGATTTACTAATATCATTCCATCTTTTTGATTTTCCGCCAAGTATATCATTGCTTGGATTGCATATTTTGCTGATTCTGAAAACATATGATTCATAAAATTTATTACCTTTTGAGTATTTATATATAAGGTTTTTTATCATTCTAAAAAATATTAATTCTAAACTTATTATTTTAATTAATATTGCTAATAAGTCAAATTAATTTATATTTAGTTATAATATGATGTAATAATATAATAAGGATATGTATATCAAAAAATCAATTAATTATAAGTTTATAAAATGATTTAATACTTCTTGGATTGCTTTTGAAATTGGTCTATCCTTTCTCGTAATTATTCCTGTATTTCTATTTAATTTTTCATTTGAAATATCAATTGAAATTAAGTCACCATTTTGTATTTCATGTTGGACTGTATTTTCTGGTAAAATTGATATTCCATCACCAATTTCTAGTGACCTTTTTAATGTTTCAACATTGTCAAATTCTTGTATCATTTTAACAATTGTTTTATTTTTAAGAAGTATATCATCAATATAGTTTCGAGTCGGTATTTCTTTAATAAATCCGATAAAATTTTGATGGTTCAAGTCTTTTATTGTGATTGTCTTTTTTTCAGAAAATTTATGATTTGGTGCACAAACTACGACTAAATTTTCATTTTCTACTGGATAAATATTTACAAGAGGGTGATTCCATGGAAATGCAATTATTCCCATATCACATGAGCCTTGGATTACGCTATTATAAATTTTATCAGATCGATTATATTCAATATGAAGATTGATTTTATTTTCTTTTTTTAGAAATGATTTTACAACTTTGGGTAATCTGTAAAAACCAATAGAGTATATTGTCTCTATATTTACTGTTTGAATTATATTCCCCATTTCTGCATCCATTAAATCTATGATTTCATGAAATTGTGAGAGAATTTTTTCACTTCCATTTAAAAATATTTTACCTTCGGAAGTAAGTGAAAACTTTCCTCTACCACGCATAATTAATTGTTTTCCCAAGAAATTTTCTAAAAAGGAAATTTGTTGACTCACTGCGGATTGAGATATAAAATTTCTTTCAGCCGCAAGTGAAAAGCTTTTTGTTTCTGCGAGATCACAAAAGACTTTAAATAGATCTAGGTAAATCCTTGAACCCTTCATGTATTAGTGCTCCTAATTTTAAGTATTAATAATTATTATGACATCTAATATTATTATTAGCAATGCATATAAATTTAATACTAAATTATTGGATGATAAAAGGATATACATATCTATATTCTATCATAATTTTTAGAGATTTTAAGTGTATTTTTTAATAATATATAACTAAACCTTATCAGTAGAGTTAAGTTAAAATTAAAAATGCTAATATATTCTTGTAACATATTAAAGATGTTTAATAGATTATGAGGCGTTAAAAAGATATAAATATCTAAATACCATAGTTTGGTTAATCCAAGTAATTAAATTAAAGGCAGATATGAATAATAGAAAGATAAGTAGTTTGAGAGAAATTTATTATAGAGTGGCTGAGGCTCATAGAATTGAAAGTTTTAAATTAATAATTCTAATCCTATCAATTACTTCAATTTCATTCACGCAAGATCAACCCGAGCAATTTTTTAAAAGTAACTGTTCAAGTTGCCACACTATTGGTGGTGGAAAACTAACGGGCCCAGATTTAAAAAATATTCACCTACGGAAAAGTGATGAATGGATTAAAAAGTTTATCATGGATCCGTCTTCTGTTATAAATAGTGGCGATGCTTATGCTATAAAGATATTAGAAGAATCTCGTGGTATAATTATGCCAAAAGTCGGAGGACTTACTCCATTTATCACTGAATCCTTATTAGAATTAATTAAAGCTGAATCAGCAAAAGAAAAATCTGTATTTGGTGGTTCAACGATTGACGATAGACCGTTGACTGAAGCAGATGTTATTTTAGGTGAAAAATTATTTAATGGTACAAGGATATTAAAAAATAAAGGTCCTGCTTGTATTGCGTGCCATAGTGTAAACGGAGAAGGATTACTTGGTGGTGGCTTATTAGGTCCTGATTTAACTCGAGTTTATGGACGATTGGGAGGAAAAAATATTCTTTCAGCTTGGTTGGCAAGTCCAGCAAGTGAAACAATGGCCCCGATTTATAAAAAACATCCTATAGATGATTCTGAAGTTTTGCCACTTGTTGCTTTTTTTAAAGAAAAAGATAAAATGGTCTCAATGGCTGGGACAGGTATGCATGATTTTAATTTTATGATAGTCGGTTTGGTTGGATTAATTATAATGTTAGTATTTTTTGATATATTTTGGGGACATCGATTGAAATCAATCAGGAAAAAAATTGTAAAGGGAAAAAATAATGTGTGATACAAAACAAAATTTAAATTGGATTCGTGATGAGGTTAGTCCTGAGAATAGACAATGGGAAGAATTCTATCGCAACCGCTGGCAGTATGATAAAATTGTTAGAAGTACACATGGTGTAAATTGTACTGGAAGTTGTACTTGGCAGATTCATGTAAAAGATGGAATTGTAACATGGGAGATGCAAGGTTTAGACTATCCGAAGCTTGAAAAAGGTATTCCTCCTTACGAACCTCGTGGTTGCCAAAGAGGTATTTCTTTCTCTTGGTATTTATATAGTCCACTTCGAGTTAAATATCCTTATGTTAGGGGAATATTATTAGATTTATGGAAAGAAGCTCGAGCAGAATTTTCTGATCCAGCAGAGGCTTGGAAGTCATTAACTTTAAACCCTGAAAAAAGAAAACGATGGCAGAATGCACGAGGGAAAGGTGGATTTAGAAGAGCTGATTGGGAAACTGCCAAAGAAATTATTGCAGCCTCAATGATACATACAATTGAAGAGCATGGACCAGACCGAATTGCCGGATTCTCTCCAATTCCTGCAATGTCAATGGTAAGTTATGCCGCTGGTGCACGATTAATGCAATTAGTTGGTGGAATTTCACTTTCATTTTATGATTGGTATTGCGATCTTCCAAGTGCATCTCCTGAAACATGGGGAGAGCAAACAGATGTACAGGAATCGGCTGATTGGTATAATGCAAAAATGATAGCTGTAATGGGTGCAAATTTAAATATGACTAGAACACCGGATGTTCATTTTGCTGCAGAAGCTCGCCATAATGGAACGAAATTATGCGTATTTTCTCCAGATTTTTCTCAGGTTTCTAAGTTCGGTGATGAGTGGTTTCCTGTAAATGCTGGACAAGATGGTGCTTTTTGGATGGCTGTTAATCATGTCATTTTGAAAGAGTTTCATTATGAAAATCAAATTGAAGATTTTATAAATTATTCAAAACAATATACAGATTCACCATTTCTAGTAGAAATTAAGAAAAATGGTGATATTTATAAAGCAGATCAATTATTAAGAGCAAATCGCCTTTCACAATACAGTGAAATTGAAAATGGGGATTGGCAATTTTTAATGTGGGATGAAGAAGAGAGTAAAACAAAAGTTCCGATGGGTTCTGTTGGGAATAGATGGGCAGAGAAAAATAAAGGAAAGTGGAATCTTAAATTAGAAGATAATGTAGATGGTTCTAAGATAAATCCACAACTTACATTTTTAAAAGATTCTGACGAAATTATTGAAATTCAGTTGGATAATTTTGCTCAAGGTAATACTCAAAATCGAAAAGTACCTGTTAAATATATTGAAACGGCAAATGGTAAAGTTGCTGTTGCAACTGTTTATGATTTGCTAATGGCTCAATATGGAGTTGGTAGAGGATTAGAAGGTTACCCTGACTCTTATGAAATTGATGATGTCTTTACACCTACTTGGTCAGAAAAATATACTGGAATTTCACCAGAATCTTTAATTAAGTTTGCTCGAGAATGGGCTGGAACCGCAGAGAAAACAGGTGGTAAATGTACTGTAATTATTGGTGCAGGAATTAATCATTGGTACCACGCAAATTTAATTTATAGATCTGCAATTCATGCATTAATGTTTACCGGTTGTATTGGGAAAAATGGTGGTGGTCTTGCCCATTATGTTGGTCAAGAAAAATTAGCACCAGGTGAATCATGGGGCTCTATAGCACTTGCAAAAGATTGGTATGGCCCATCCCGATTACAAAATGCACCTAGTTGGCATTATGTTCATTCTGATCAATGGCGGTATGAGAAAGGGTTTACTGATTATCATACAGTTCCAAAAGATCAACCCGAAAATACATTGGCATCTGGACATACCATTGATGTAAATGTTAAAGCTGTTCGAAATGGATGGTTACCATTTTATCCTCAATTTGAAAAAAACCCTTTAGATTTAGTTAAAGAAGCTCGAGAGAATGGTGCGAAAGATGAAAAAGGAATTGCAGATTATATTGTTGATAAATTGAAAAAGAAAGAAATGAAATTTTCAATAGAAGATCCTGATAATTCTGATAATTGGCCGAGAGTTTGGTTTGTATGGAGAGGTAATGCAATTGGTGGTAGTGCTAAGGGACACGAATTTTTCTTAGATCATTATTTAGGAACACATACGAATCAAGTTTCAGATAGTAATTTTGCAAAAGGATCTACTGAGGAAGTTGTATGGCATGATAAAGTTCCACAGGGTAAAATGGATTTAGTTGTTGATTTAAATTTTAGAATGGATACATCAGCTCTTTATTCAGATATCGTTTTGCCTGCAGCAACTTGGTATGAAAAAGCAGATTTGAATTCAACAGATATGCATAGTTTTATTCATCCATTACAAGAAGCTGTACCGCCTGCATGGGAATCTAAAAGTGATTGGGATATTTTTAAAGAAATTTCTAAAGAATTTTCAAATCAATCAAAAAATCATTTTCCAGAGCCTGTTGAAGATGTTTTAGCTGTACCTCTAGCTCATGATTCACCTGCTGAAATTGCACAACCAGAAATGAAAGATTGGATTAATGGCGAAATAGAAGCTATTCCAGGGAAAACAATGCCTGGATTAAAAGTTGTAATAAGAGATTATAAAAATGTATATAATCAGTTTATTTCGTATGGCCCAAATATTCCAAAAAATGGATTAGGTGCACATGGAACAGGATATTCTGTAGAAGATGAATATGCTAAATTGATGGAAGAAGGTACAATTGAAAAATGGGATGGAAAACAATATCCTTCATTAAAAGAAGCGAAAGATGTAGCAAATACTATTCTTACTTTAGCAACGGTAACAAATGGAGAATTAGCTTATAGATCTTACCAAAACATGGAAAAGAAGACAGGGCTTGTGCTTACCGATTTAGCTGAAAAAAATAGAGGTTCAAGAGTTACCTTTGATGATTTATGTTCTCAACCAAAACGATTGTTAAATAGCCCGATGTGGTCAGGGTTAACTGAAAATGGAAGAGCTTATTCACCATTTACTTATAATGTTGAACGGCTCGTACCGTGGAGAACATTAACTGGTCGTCAACATTTTTATTTAGATCATCCTGGCTATATACAATTTGGTGAACATTTACCAACTTATAAACCAAAGCCAACACATACTCAATATGCTGAATTAAAAATAAGTGAAAGTGAACATCCAACAAAGGTATTTAATTATTTAACACCACATGGTAAATGGCATATACATTCAACTTATGGTGATAATCATAGAATGTCAACATTAAGTAGAGGTGTAGAACCATTTTGGATTAATGATGATGATGCAAAAGAATTAGGTATCGTAGATAATGATTGGGTTGAAGTTTTCAATGATAATGGAGTTGTTGTAACGCGAGCTAATGTAAGTGTTCGGATTCCTAAAGGAATTGTAATTATTTATCATGCAACAGAACGAACATTATCTGTCCCTAAATCTCCGCTTCGTGGAAATAAAAGAGCAGGAATGAATAATAGTTTAACAAGAGCAAGATTGAAGCCAAATTTAATGGTTGGTGGATATGGTCAATTTACATACCATTTTAATTATTGGGGACCAACGGGTTCCAATAGAGATACATTTATAATGGTTAGAAAACTCCCTAAACTTAACTGGTAGTAAGGAAAAAAATGGATATCAGAAGTCAAATTTCAATGGTTTTTCATCTCGATAAATGTATCGGATGTCATACATGTAGTGTTGCTTGTAAAAATATCTGGACGGATAGAAAAGGTACAGAATACATGTGGTGGAATAATGTAGAAACAAAACCAGGTACTGGGTTCCCAACAAGATGGGAAGATCAAGAAAATTATAAAGGAGGTTGGGAATTAGTCAATGGTGAACTGAAACTAAAATCTACTTCTAAATCAAAGACAATTACAAATATCTTTCATAATCCAGATATGCCTACTTTAGATGATTATTATGAGCCCTGGACTTATGATTATAAAAAATTATTTGATTCACCTGAATCAGATGACCAGCCAACGGCAAAACCAATTTCAATGATTACGGGTAAATATATTGATATTGAAGCTGGACCTAACTGGGATGATGATTTATCAGGTTCACCAATTTATGCAGAAAATGATATAAATCTTGATGTGTTATCACAAGAAGCTCGAGACCAATTATTTGCGATTGAACGATTGATGATGTTTTATTTTCCTCGTATTTGTAATCATTGTGTTAACCCAGCATGTGTTGCATCATGTCCTTCTGGAGCTATGTATAAAAGAGGGGAAGATGGAATTGTTTTAATAGATCAAAAGAAATGTAGAGCATGGAGATCTTGTGTTACTGCTTGTCCTTATAAAAAAACATATTATAATTGGAATACAGGTAAATCTGAAAAATGTATTCTTTGTTTTCCTCGAGTAGAAACAGGACAAGCACCAGCTTGTTTTCATTCATGTGTTGGTCGAATAAGATATTTAGGCGTGCTTCTTTATGATGCAGATAAAATTGAAGAAACTGCAAAAATGCCTGATTATGAATTAGTTGATGCTCAAAGAGAGATGATACTTGACCCATTTGATGAAAATGTTATTAGAGAGGCAAAAAAGAATGGAATTGCTGATTCAACAATAAAGGCAGCACAAAATTCACCTGTTTATAAATTTGTAATAGAATGGGGAATTGCGTTACCTCCTCATGTTGAGTATCGTACACTTCCAATGTTATTTTATGTTCCACCAATGTTACCTGTGATGTCTGCACAAGAAGGTGAGTCTGTTAAAACATTGAATGAAGAATATTTCCCAGATTTTGATAAAGCGAGAGTGCCGATTAAGTATTTAGCTGCTATGTTTGGCGGCGGAAATGAAGGACATTTACGATATGTATTAAAAAAACAATCTGCAATAAGAGCATATCGCCGAGCAGTTACGGTAGGTGATATTAAATTATTTGACTCTGAAAAGGCATTGCTTAAAGCTGATTGTAATCCTTCTCAAGCTGATGAGATTTATAAATTAACATCACTATGTACATTTGAAGATCGTTTTGTTATCCCTGCAGCTCACCGTGAAGAAGCAATTGAAATGTTAAAAGACCCTCTTGAACACAAACAAGAAATGGGATTTGGGTTTAGAGAAGCTCCAGAAAGAGGATTATAATGAACACAAATTTTAAAAAATATGCATCATTAGTTTCTTATCCAAATGATTCAACAATGGCTTTAATTTCTAAATTTAATGATGAAAAAAAAGATAATTCCTTAGAGAAGTTTAATGAATATGTTGAGTCTATAAAATTATCTGAATTACAAGAACGGTTTACACAAACATTTGATATGAATCCTTCTACCTGTTTAGATATTGGTTGGCATCTTTATGGAGAGGCATATCAACGAGGAGCATTTCTTGTTGAACTTCGGCAATTATTGAGAGAAAATAAAATTGAAGAATCATCTGAATTACCAGATCATTTCACTCACATTCTTGCAATATTAGATATTCTAAAACCTGAAGATCAAAAACAGTTTATCGCTAATTTTGTTAACCCAGCTATTAAAAAAATACTAACTGGATTTGGGGAAGAAAAAAATCCTTATAAATATGTCATTGAATATTTATCACACATATTTGAAACCCAAATGAAAACTTATGGAGGTCAAGCATAATGGATCAATTTAAAACAGTATTAGATACTTTCTTTTTCTCAATGTTTCCGTATTTGACAATTTTTACTTTTTTTCTTGTAACAATTCAAAGGTACAGATCTCACGCTTTTACATACTCCAGTTTATCATCACAATTTTTAGAAAATAGGCAACATTTTTGGGCATTAGTACCATTCCACTATGGAATAATTTCCGTACTTGTTGCTCATTTTATTTGGTTCTTATTACCAGAAACAGTGCTATGGTGGAATAGTGTACCTGCTCGACTCTATATTATGGAAGGCTCAATGTTTGTTTTTGGACTTCTCACTTTTATTGGTTTAGTAAATATTATTCTTAGGCGAAAATCAAATGATAGGGCTAATATTGTAACGACCAAAGCAGATTGGATTGTTTTAGGATTATTAACTGTTCAAGTGGTTACGGGTATTTTTATTGCATATTTTTATCGTTGGGGCTCAAGTTGGTTTGCTTCATCACTTGTACCATATTTAAGATCAATCATTTTGCTTAGCCCTGACTTACAATATATTACTCCATTACCATTCATGGTAAAACTACATATAATTAGTGCATATTCAATTATTTTACTATTTCCATTTACTCGCCTTGTACATGTTTTAGTTGTGCCAAATCAATACTTATGGCGTAAAACTCAAGTGGTTAGATGGAATTGGAATAGAAAATCTATTAGAACACCTCAATCAATTAAATAAGGAAAATCGTAATGAGTAAAACAAGAGAATTACCAGAATTATTAGATTTTAGTAAAGAAAGAATTAAAGTCCTACATTATACTTGGGTTGCATTCTTTATTACATTTTATGTTTGGTTTAATATGGCTCCAATGGCAACAACTATGCTAAAAAGTATTGGTTGGTTAACAAAAGAGCATTTAAAAGTATTAGCGATTTCGAATGTTGCACTCACTATTCCAGCAAGAATTATTATTGGTGCATTGATTGATAGATATGGACCTCGAATTGTATTTTCTGGATTAATGATAATAATGGCTATTCCAGGATGGTTTTTTGCATTTGGAGATACATTTACTCAATTATTAGTTTCAAGATTGATATTAGGCTCTATTGGAGCAGGATTTGTTGTTGGAATAAAAATGGTTGCAAATTGGTTCCCTCCTAAAATGATTGGTAGGGCGGAAGGTTTTTATGCTGGATGGGGGAATTTTGGTTCAGCATGGGCAGCAATGACATTGCCATGGGTTGCAATAACTGTTTTCAAAGAATATTTAGGGTTAGGTGATGAAGCATGGAGATATGCATTAGCTTTTAATGCAGGTATTTCCTTTGTTTATGGAATAATTTATTATTTCTTAGTTACAGATCATCCTGTTGATAAGCCAGTATTAAAAACAAAAAAAGCACAACCAATGATGGTTACATCGTATGGAGATTTAATTCAATATTTAGTATGGTCATTTCCATTAATGGGAGCAATGGGGGTACTTGCATGGAGAATTGGTGGTATTAAAGTGGATGGGGTTCCATTGATTTCTTCACAAATATTAACAATTGTTTATGTATTATTAGCAGTTATTTATATCGGCCATGTAATTAAAACATTACAAGTAAATTTACCGTATTTAAAAGCAGGTGTACCCGAAGAAGAAAAATACCATTGGTCGAGTGTTGCTGCACTAAATAGTACATATTTTGCAAATTTCGGTTCTGAATTAGCAGTTGTATCTATGTTACCAATGTTCTTTGAAACTACATTTTCGGGTCTAACGGGTAGTGATGGGAATTATATAATGACAGCAACTATGGCTGGGTTAATAGCATCTTCCTTTGCATTTGTTAATTTATTTGCTAGGCCTTTAGGTGGATTATTATCTGATACAATGAAAAATAGAAAAAAAACGATGCTATTTTATATGGTTGGAATTGCATTTGGTTTTTTAGGTATGGCACATATAGGAACTTGGGGACCTGTGGTGGATGGTGTACAAACCATAGTACCGACATTCGATGGAACAAGTTGGTTAATAGTTTCAATTATTATTACCATTTTGGCTTCAATATTTGTTCAAGGAGCAGAAGGAGCTACTTTTGCAGTAATTCCTATGATAAATAAAAAAATGACAGGGCAAATTGCAGGTATGGCTGGTGCTTATGGAAATGTAGGGGCTGTTATTTATTTAGTGATTTATTCATTAGTAGATGCAAAAACTTTCTTTTTTATTATTGCTGGTGGTGCTTTTATTAGCTTTTTTTATTGTTGGATATTTTTAGATGAGCCTAAAGATTCATTTATTGAATAGAATATAAATTATTAAAATAAAGGAAAGAATATGAGTAATGTTGATTTAAAAAAGTGGGATGTTGAAAATGAAAGTTTTTGGAATTCACAAGGTAAGAAAATTGCTACCCGTAATTTATGGATTTCAATTCCAAGTTTATTAGTTGGATTTTCAGTTTGGTTGATGTGGGGTATAATCACAGTCCAAATGAAAAATCTAGGTTTTACTTTTGGTAAATCTCCGGAGGAAGCAATGGGATTATTATTCATGCTTCCAGCAATAGCTGGATTGACAGGTGCAACCTTAAGAATACCAAGTTCATTTTTTATTCGTTTAGCTGGTGGTAGAAATACTATTTTCTTTACGACCGCATTATTAATGATTCCTGCTACTGGTACAGCTATTGGTTTACAAAATCCAAATACATCATTTTCATTTTTTATGGTTATGGCATTTTTATCTGGTTTTGGTGGAGGTAACTTTGCTTCTTCGATGAGTAATATTTCATTTTTCTTTCCGAAGAAAGAACAAGGTTATGCTTTAGGGATGAATGCAGGATTAGGCAATTTTGGTGTAACTACAATGCAAATACTAATTCCTCTTGTAATGACAGTTCCATTTTTAGGTGTATTTAGTGGTGATTCTATGTTGCTTTCAAGTACAAGTGGAACAATATTTAAACGGATTTCAGCTGGTTCTGAAACTTGGTTAGCAAATGCTGGTTGGGTATGGATGTTATGGTTATTACCATTAGCCTTTTTTGGGTGGAAGAAATTAAATAATATTACAACAGAGGCAGTAACACCAGGGTTAAAAAGTCCATTAGTCTCTTTTGGACGAATTTCATGGTTGCTATTAATTGGTTTTTTTACAGCCGCAATTGGATTATACTTCATTTTAACTTTCAAGGCATTAACATGGGTAAAATGGATTGTTCTACCATTAGTAATTGTATCAACTGTCTTTTTAATGAAAGCATTGTCGCCAGGTGAAATTAAAGATAATTTAAAAAGACAATTTTCAATTTTTGATAATAAACATACCTGGGTCATGACAATTATTTATACGATGACTTTTGGTTCATTTATTGGATTTGCCGCAGCTGTAGGATTAGCAATAAAATTTATTTTTGGAGTAAAGCATATATTACTAGCTGATGGAACTTGGCAGCATGTTACTAACCCAGATGGTCCTGCAACTTTTATGTATGTATGGGTAGGTGCATTTGTAGGTGCGTTAATTCGCCCAATTGGAGGGAAAATGGCAGATAAACTTGGAGGTGCGATTATTACTCAAGTTGTGAGTGTTGTAATGGTTGCATGTTCAATTGGTGTTGGATATTATGCAAACTTAGCTTACCAATCATCAACTCCACAGGATTATTTTATTCCATTTTTTGTATTAATTGTTGTTTTATTTGCTGCAACAGGAATTGGAAATGGATCAACATTTAGAACAATCTCAATGGTCTTTAATCAAGAACAAGCTGGTCCAGTACTTGGGTGGACATCAGCAGTTGCAGCTTATGGTGCATTTTTAATACCAAAAATAATTGGTGAAAATATGAAAGCAGGAACTCCTGAATTAGCAATGTATGGATTTGCTGTATTTTATGCAGTTTGTGCTATATTAAATTGGTGGTATTATTTAGGTCCTAAAGCTGAATTTGATAATCCTTAAAATTGGAGAAAAAAATTAAAGGTACAAATACAATTAGCGAAATTGTTGCAGACGATATTCGGACTGCAACTGTATTTAAAAAACATGGATTAGATTTTTGTTGTGGTGGAAATAAAACATTAAAAGATGCGTGTGATGAAAATAATATTGGAATTGATGATTTATTAGAAAGCCTTCAAAATGCAAAGTTGTCGAGCGAATCTTCTATTGATTTCCAGAAAATGGAATTGGATAAATTATTAGACCATATTGTTGATCGACATCATAAATATATTTATGATGTTGGTCCTCATACGCTTCAATTTATTAAAAAAGTTGCAAATGTTCATGGTGAAAATCATCCTGAAACTAAAGAAGTTGCAATGATTTTTATGAATTTAATGTCTGAATTACATCATCACATGATGAAGGAAGAACAAATATTATTTCCATATATTAGGAACCTCATAAAAATGTTTAATGGAGAAGTAGATACTCAAAATTTCAGAGAATTTATTGGAAATCCAGTACGAATGATGTTGTTAGAGCATGATCAAGCAGGGGATATGTTAAAGAAAATAAATGAATTGACATCTAATTTTACCTTACCAGAAGGTGCTTGCAATACTTTTAGAGCATCATACGCAAACTTAAAAGAAATGGAAGATGATATTATGTTACATATTCATTTAGAAAATAACGTTATATTCCCTAGATCAATTGCTTTAGAAAAACAAATAGCAGAGAGTTTAATTGAAGGATAAACTGATAAATAACCAATTAAAATTAATTATGACTTTTGTTGTAATTGTTGGGGTTGGAATTATTATAAAAAATTCAAATATTCATTTCCCTGGTAATTTTGAAGGTTATGAGCCTGAACAGCCAATTGCATTTTCACATCAATTACATGCTGGAGAAATGACTATTCCATGCATGTATTGTCATTTTGGTGCAGAAGATAGTAAACATGCAGGAATTCCACCTACTAATGTATGTATGAACTGTCATGAATTTGTTAGTAATACGACCAATGAAAATAAAATAGCCGAAAAATTAGGTAGAAAAGTAGGAGTGAGCCCTGAGATTAAAAAAATATATGAATCTTTTGGAACTTCTGAAAAGAATTATGAAGACAAAAATCCAACTGATTGGGTAAAAATTCACAATCTACCTGATTTTGTTTTTTTTAGCCATAAACCACATATTAATGCAGGGATTGATTGTGAAAAATGTCATGGAGATGTTGCTTCAATGACAAGAGTAAAGCAAGTAAATGATCTTTCAATGGGGTGGTGTTTAGATTGTCACCGTCAAGATCATGAATCGTTAAATAATACGAAGGAAAGGAAATCACAGTTGCAAGATTGTGCAACCTGTCATTATTAAATTATGTCTGATAAAATAAAAAATTATTATACAAGTTTTGAGGATAGTTGTTCGAGCGATGACTGTTCTTGTACTGATTTACCTCCAGTTGCAGAAGTAGAAAAAACAAGTGGATTTACACGGCGTAGTTTCTTGAAAACGGCGGGGTTTTCATTTGGCGCATTGTTTGTAGCGTGTACACAAGCACCTGTTAAAAAAGCAATTCCTTTTTTAATTCAACCAGAAGAAATATTACCTGGAAAGGCTATTTGGTATGCTTCAACAAGTAATGCTTGTGAAGCAGGATGTGCTGTTCATGTGAAAAATAGAGATGGACGACCGATCAAGCTTGAGGGTAACCCTGAACATCCATTAAACCAAGGTGGTTTATGTTCTCAATGCCAAGCAAGTTTAATTGAATTATATGATTCAAAACGAATTTTACATCCTATATTAAATGGTGAAAAATCAGATTGGCAAACAGTTGATAATAAAATTATTGAAAAACTAAAAAACGCTGATAAAGAAATTGTTTTATTAACAAATTCAGTAACAAGCCCATCATTAGAAAATATAATTTTAAAGTTTAAGTCAAAATATAAAAATATTTCCCATGTCCAAATGGATGAATATTCTTATTCTGCAATTCTTGATTCACATGAAAAAAATTATGGAAAACGATTTATTCCACAATATCAATTTGATAAAGCAGATTTAATTGTAAGTATTGATGCTGATTTTTTGGGAACTTGGATTTCACCTATTCAGTTTACAAAAGATTTCCAAAAGAATCGAAAATTAGATTCTAAAAACATATCAAAATTGATTCATATTGAATCACATATGTCACTAACTGGTGCAAAAGCTGACGAGCGAATTGTATTATCTCCTTCAGAGATTTTAAAATTCACTAAAGCATTGGATGTGAGTATTCAGGGTGAATCAGCTGAAAATAAACATGCGAATCGTATAGCTAATCTTCTCAAACATAATAAAGGGAAGTCACTTGTTGTTTCTGGTATAAATGATGTGCGAATCCAATTATTAATTAATCGAATTAATAATAAATTAGGTAATATAAATAAAACACTTAATCATAAAAAAGTGAGTCGACAATATGCTGGTTCAGATACTGATGTTCTAAATTTAATAGAAAAGTTAAATAATAATAAAATTGG
>CAZGWH010000011.1:29265-41065 GCA_964529325.1 uncultured bacterium
CATCACGAGTAAATACAACTCAAACTTTTACACGATTTTGGAATAATCTTGTTCATGATGGGTTTACAACAATAAATCCAGTCAATTTAAAATTAAGAGCATTTAATGATTCTCGACCAATACTCAATATTTCAAAAGTAAAGGGAATTGAATTTATTCTATATAGAACTTCTCAATTATCAAATGGTCGTCATGCTGAAAATCCATGGTTACAAGAATTACCTGATCCAATTACAAAAATAACATGGGATAATTATGCATCAATATCACCTGAAATTTCTACAAAATATAAATTGGAAAAAGGTGATGTAATTAAAATTAAATCGGGTAAAAACACGATTCAATTACCTGTATTTTTACAACCAGGACAACAGAAAAATACGATTTCAATTGCATTAGGATATGGTAGGAAGGGGACTGAACGGTTTTATGAAATTGGACCTGATTGGCTTGAGAAAAAATCGACAGTTGAAAAAGGAGAAAAAGTAGGTCAACGAGTAAGTCATTTTATTAACAATAATTTTACATATTCTGGTGGGATTTCAAGTTTGATTAAAACAAATTTGAAATGGGATTTGGCGGCGACTCAAACTTATGATACACTTCAAAATCCTGAAAATACTTCACCTGCAATTATGCCTAAACGGCCGTTTGTTCAGGAAACTACATTCGATAAATTTAAAAAAGATCCAACTTCTGGTCAACATCATCGGCATCCCGTTACTACAATGTGGAAAGATGACCATAAATACAACGGGCATCATTGGGGAATGGCATTAGATATTTCTGCTTGTACAGGGTGCTCATCTTGTGTCGTAAGTTGCCAGGTAGAAAATAATGTTCCAGTTGTTGGGAAAGATGAAGTATTACGAAAACGAGATATGCATTGGTTGAGATTAGATAGGTATTATTCGGGTAAAGGTGAAAATGTTGATGTATCTTTTCAAGCAATGATGTGTCAACATTGTGATAATGCACCTTGTGAACCTGTTTGTCCTGTATTAGCAACAGTTCATAGTACCGAGGGGTTAAATGAACAGATTTATAATAGATGTGTCGGGACACGATTCTGTGCTAATAATTGCCCTTATAAAGTAAGGCGATTTAATTGGTTTGAATATGCTCGCGAGGATGTTATGGAAAATATGGTATTAAATCCTGATGTTACTGTGCGATCAAGAGGGGTTATGGAAAAATGCTCAATGTGTATACAGCGTATTCAAGAGGCAAGATTTGAAGCAAAGAAAAATGGTAAATCAATTCAGGATGGTGATATTCAACTTGCATGTCAACAATCTTGTCCTGCAGATGCAATAGTATTTGGAGATTTAAATGATCCAAAAAGTAAGATATCTAAATTAGTTAATAGTGGTCGTCATTATAAAGTTTTAGAAGAATTAAATGTAAGACCAACAGTGGGGTATTTGACACAAGTGAGAAATAGAGAAGAAGATTCAAATAAAGGGAATCATCATGGATAATGTTGTAAATAGTATTCGTGATCCTCAAATATTTGGAAATAAATCATTAACAGATGTTACTGAAGATGTTTGTAATGTGATGGATCGAAAACCTAAAAAGCTATGGTGGATTGGAATCATACTTTCATTAAGCGCATTACTATTAGGTATTGTAGCAGTTTCATATCAAATTGCAACAGGTATTGGTGTTTGGGGTTTAAATAAAACCGTTGGCTGGGCATTTGATATTACTAATTTTGTATTTTGGGTTGGTATAGGTCATGCTGGGACTTTAATTTCAGCGATTCTATTTTTATTTAGACAGAAATGGCGTACATCAATAAATCGATCTGCAGAAGCGATGACAATTTTTGCTGTAATGTGTGCAGGAATTTTTCCAATAATACATATGGGGCGACCTTGGTTTGGTTTTTGGGCATTACCATATCCAAATTTTAGAGGGCCTTTATGGGTTAACTTTAGATCACCTTTAGCATGGGATGTTTTTGCGATAAGTACGTACTTAATTATTTCTGCTACTTTTTGGTATATTGGAATGATTCCAGATTTTGCGACAGTTCGTGATAGAGCTAAAAATAAAACGAAGAAATTTATTTTTGGTATATTAAGTATCGGGTGGAATGGGAGTTTTAAAGTTTGGCATCGTTATGAAGCTTTATATGGAATTTTAGCAGGTTTGGCAACTCCATTGGTTGTTTCAGTTCATACGGTCGTGAGTTTTGATTTTGCAACTTCTGCAATTCCTGGATGGCATACAACTACTTTCCCTCCATACTTTGTGGCAGGAGCTGTTTTTAGTGGCTTTGCAATGGTTCTAACATTGATGATTATTGCAAGAAAAACGCTAGGATTAGAAGACTATATTACCATTAATCATATTGAAAATATGACAAAGGTTATAATTGTTACGGGAGGAATTGTTACCCTGTCTTATGCTACAGAATTTTTCATTGCTTGGTACTCAGGCAATGGATATGAACAGTTTGTATTTTTAAACCGAGCTTTAGGGCCATTCTCGTGGGCATATTGGATTATGGTAGGGTGTAATTTAATCACGCCACAATTCTTTTGGTTTAGAAAAATAAGAAGAAATGTGCTATTTGTGTTTATATTAACCATTTTTGTTAATATTGGTATGTGGTTTGAACGATTTGTAATAATTGTAACATCATTACATCGAGATTTTTTACCGTCTGCTTGGTCAACTTATTCACCTACTTTAGTTGAAATTAGTACACTTATTGGTAGCTTTGGATTATTTTTTACATTATTTTTACTATTTATTAAATTTTTCCCAATGATTGCAATTGGAGAAGTAAAATCTGTATTGAATTATCGTGGAAGAGGAGGTAAATAATGGATAAATATTTAGTTGGTGAATTTGATAATGAATTTGATTTAAAGGATGCAGTGAGTGCAATACGAAATGATGGGTTTATAATTGAGGATGCGTATACTCCTTACGGTGTACATGGGTTAGATATTGCGATGGGTTTAAAACCTTCACGATTAGCGAAAGTATGTTTTGGATTTGCGACATTGGGTTTAACAGTAGCATTATGGTTGCAGTATATATTGTCTGCTGTAGATTGGCCAATTAATATTGGCGGTCGTCCTTGGAATTCAGTTCCTGCATTTATGCCAATCGCATTTGAAGTAACAATTTTGTTTGCTGGTTTAGGCACTGTATTTTCATTTTTTCTGTGGAGGAAATTTAAAATTGCTAAACGAAATTACCACCCTTCATTTATCGCAACGGATAATAAATTTTTTGTTGTAATTTATAAAGGTGAACAACGAAAACCGATGTCAAGTGCAATTGAAATCATTCACCAATTTCATGGTAAAAAGGTAGAGGCATAATATGAATCAGAAACCAATATTTTATCTTCTTTTTACAATTATTTTATTATTTTTATTAGGTAATATCTCTACAACGGATCCAACGGAACCAAACTATGAATTTGTTCCAGATATGGTCCATTCTATAGCTTATGATGCATTTTCTGAAAACCCTAATTATAAGGATAATAAAACACTTCAATTACCCCCAGAAGGTACAATTCCTATTGGTTTTTTACCTGAATATTTAGATGGTGAATTAACATTAGAAAATGCGGGTGAAGTTTTGAATAATCCATTATTATCAAATGAAATTAGTATAGAAAGAGGTGCATTTGTTTACCATAATTTTTGTTCTGTTTGCCATGGACCAACAGGAACGGGAGATGGTTCTGTAACAAAAAGAGGTGTTCCACCACCGCCTTCAATTAAAACAGAAAGAATTAAAAATATGAAAGATGGTGAATTATATTTTATTATCTCTAATGGAATAGGTAATATGCCACCTTATAATGTTCAAATTAATCGTAAAGATAGATGGCAATTAACTCAATACATAAAGACATTAAAATAATGATGAATGATAAAAATTATACATTAGACACACAATTATTAAATAAACTCTTTATTGCAATTGCTATTGGAATATTTACAATAATACTTGGCATATTTATCAATGATAGAATTTGGCCTAATATTCTTTTATCTGCAATTTATATAACAGGTATTGGATTTGCAGGAATGTTATTTGTTGCAATTCATTATGTAAGTAATTCAGGTTGGGGTGCAATAATTAGAAGAATTCCTGAAGCAATGTTTTCAACATTAGGTATAGGTTTTTTATTAATGTTACTTGTAATTTTTGGAGTTCATCATTTATATGAATGGACTCATTTAGATGTTGTTGCACATGATCCAATTTTATTGGGCAAACAACCTTGGTTAAATATGAAAGGCTTTGTATTAAGAATACCTATTTTCTTTGGAATATGGTATTTTCTAGGTCGCCCCATTATTAATCATTCTCGAAAACAAGATGAATCAGGTGATTTAATACATACAAAAAAAGGTGTGAGATGGTCAGCTGCTTGGCTTTATTTGGGCGGTATTGCTTTTGTTATTTCTAGCTTTGATTGGATTATGTCCGTAGAGCCACACTGGTTTAGTACTATCTTTGGATTATACAATTTTGCTGGAATGTTTAATGCAGGTTTAGCATTTATGATATTAATACTTATTTATTTAAGAAGAAATGGTTTTTTACATTCATTAAAAGTTGACCATTTATATGAATTAGGAAGGTATCTTTTTGCTTTTGTTACATTTTGGGTTTATATATGGTATTCACAACATATGTTAATTTGGTATGCAAATTTACCTGAAGAAACCGTGTATTTTGCAAAAAGACATTCTGGGGCATTTGGGTTATTAACGATTATTAATATTCTTGCAAATTGGTTAATACCATTTATGATTTTAGTTTTTAGAAAATCGAAGAGAAGTGAAAAAACATTAATACTTGCATCTGTAATTGTTTTAATTGGACATTGGATCGATTTATATATTATGATATTCCCCCCACTTATTGGTGATGTTCCTATAATTGGGCTACTTGAAATAGGAACAATAATTGGAATTATTGGTGTTACTGTTTTAGTTGTATTAAAATCATTAACAAAATGGAATATTATACCAACAAAAGATCCATATCTTGAAGAAAGTTTTAATTTACATACATAATAAAAAAAAGGAAAGTAAAATGAGAAAATACAATATATTTTTAATTATTGTTTTGGGTTTAACAATTGGTTTTAGTCAGGAATGGTCGATAAAAAGTCAGGTTAGGTCGCGATATGAGGCGGTTGACAAGGACTTTATTGACTCAACAGGCTATAATCAAGCACATTATTTAAGAAGCAGAATTGGTATATCTTTTAAAAATGAAAATGTGAGTTCATTCTTTCAGATTCAAGATATGCGAGTTTTTGGAAGCGAAACGAGTACATTGGAAGATGGAAGTGCTGATAACTTAGATTTACATCAAGGGTATTTTAAAATTATTGATTTCTTTGATTTTCCTATTGATGTAAAAGTAGGTCGTTTTGAATCTGCGTATGGTCCTCAACGATTTATTGGATCTGTAGGATGGCATAATATTGGACGAAGCTTTGATGGTGCAGTATTAACTTATAAACATGACATGATTGATATTGATTTATTTAATTATAAAGAAATTGAGGAAGAAACTGTTGAGCCAAGTGATGATTTTAATGTTCGTGGATTTTATGCAAATATCAATGCTCTTGAAGGGCATAAAACACAGGCATTTACAATTCAAGATGGTGAAAGATTAACCTATGGTGGTTATGCTAAAGGTGCATTCTCAGGCGTAAATTATGAAATTGAATTAGCCATGCAAGGCGGAAATGAAAATGATGATGTTAAATTTGGTGGATTAATGTATGGTTTAAATGCAGGTTATAAAGTTGCAGGGATTAATTTTTCTGCAGGAATTGACTTTATTTCAGGCAATGACACATCGACTACTGATATAAATGAGTCATTTAATACTTTATATGCGACTAATCATAAATATTATGGGTATATGGATTATTTCTTAAATTTACCTACTCATACAGATGGCTATGGATTACAAGATTTGCATTTTAAATTTTCTGGATTATCTTATAATGGATTTAATTTAAAAGGTGCTTATCATATCTTTAATGCTGATAAATCAGATGATTCATTTGGAAATGAAATTGATTTAACGCTTGTAAAAAAATATTCAGATAATGTGAAGTTTGTAGGAGGATATTCTTTATTTATGCCTGGTAAATTAAAATCAGATGTAGATGATCCAATCAATGCTTCATTTTTATATTTAATGACAATTGTAAATTTTTAAAATAATTTTAAAATAGAATTGGTCTTAAAATATACCCCCTCATAATTTTGAGGGGGTATATTGACCGAATTAAAAAATAAAAGAACGATAAAAGTTCTTTAATCTCTTAGCTAAAAACACCTAATTCAAAAAGAAATGGTATTTTAGCCGGTACGGTTTTAATAGAAATATTAAAATCAGCTCCCGATTTTCCGCAAGGGAATGACTTGGAAATGAGAATGAAAACACAACAAAACATATTAATTCCTCCTCAACATGGGGAAACTGTAAACTGTAGCCAGCCTACAATTATAGATAATTTTGGTCGTACATTTAATTATCTGCGTCTTGCTTTAAATGAGCAATGCAACCTTCGATGTATTTATTGTATGCCTGAAGAGGGAATTAATTTTCGAAGCGAAGATAAACTCCTATCTACAGAAGAAATATACAAATTAATCAAAATATCATCACAAATGGGTGTGTCAAAAATCCGGTTTACAGGTGGTGAGCCTTTATTAAGAAAAGATATTCTTCGCATTATCCAATTTACTAATAATCTAAAAAAAATAAAATCCACCCATTTAACTACAAATGGATTATTGTTAGCTAATCGAATTAATGAGTTAGAAAAAAGTGGTTTAACAGGAATAAATATAAGTTTAGATACATTAAACGCTGAAAAATATAAAAAAATAACGAGAAGAAATTGTTTAGATTTAGTATTAATTGGAATTGAAAAAGCAATTAAATCAAATATTGAAGTTATTAAATTAAATGTTGTCACCATGAAGGAATTTAATGATGAAGAACTTCTTGATTTTGTAGAGTTAACAAAAAACAATGATATTACTGTTCGTTTTATTGAGCTGATGCCCTTTGATTCTCACCAAATTTGGAAAACAGGTAAATTTTATAGTGCAGATCATATTATTTCAGATATAAAAAATCAAGTTGACATATTAACTCCTGTTTTAGGTTCACGAACAGAACATCATATCTTTAAAGTAAATGATTATAAAGGTAAAGTGGCTGTAATACCAGCTTATTCAAGAAGTTTATGTGGCGAATGTAATCGTATTCGCATTACAGCCGATGGGAAATTGCTAAATTGCCTTTATAGCCAAAATGAAATTAATTTGAGAGATGAAATAAGAAATGGGATTTCAGACATTGATTTAAAATCATTAATAAAAAAGTCAATGAAAAATAAATTGATTGATGGTTGGGAATCCCAAAATCAAGGAAGTGATAATCGAGAATCAATGACTCAAATTGGTGGATAATATAAATGATAAATAGAATAAAGGAAAAAAATATGAGTAAGTTTTCTCATTTAGATCAATTTGGGAATGTGAAAATGGTGGATGTGAGCGAAAAAGTATTAAGTACTCGTATTGCTAAAGCAGTAGGAAAAATCTCTATGCAAAAAAATACCATTACTGCTATTCAAAACCAGACATTATCTAAAGGGAATGTGCTTACAACTGCAAAATTAGCAGGGATTTATGGTGCAAAAAAAACGGCTGAAATGATTCCGTTATGTCATCAAATTAATTTATCATTTATAGATATTGAATTTGAAATAATGGAAAGTTCAATTTTAATTAAATCTACCGTAAAAACTAAAGAAGCAACGGGTGTGGAAATGGAAGCACTTTCATCTATTTCTAATACTGCATTAACTATTTATGATATGTGCAAAGCAATTGATAAAACAATGGTTATTAGTGAAGTAAAATTAGTAGAAAAAATAGGTGGTAAATCTGATCATTTAGTGGAATATAGACCCCAAGTAGGCGTTATTACTTTAAGTGATTCAATATCAAAAGGATTGGGAGTGGATTTATCTGGACCAATTTTAATTAATGGATTTAAAAATGAAGGATGCACTGTAGATCATCAGAAAGTTTTACCTGATGGTTCTGTGGAGCTGATTCCACTAATCAATAAATGGATTAATGAAAATGTGAAATTAATTATTACGACGGGCGGAACTGGGTTAGGACCTAGAGATTTAACAATAGAAACACTAGATAAAATATTTGATTCTAAATTACCTGGTGTAGAACAGGCATTGCATTCTTATGGACGAGATAAAGTGAAAACTGCAATATTATCCCGCCTTATTGTAGGTGTTGTTAAAGGTACAATTATTATTTGTTTACCTGGCAGTAGTGGTGCGGTGAAAGATGCATTAAATGTATTAATTCCAACAATATTTCATTCTTTTCACATGATGAATGGTGAAAAACATTGATTATAAAAATTGATATATTTAAGTCTATTTTCTTAAATACTTACCATTTGTTCGAATAGATTTAATGGATTATTTATTACCAATAATATTCTTTTTTATTTCGTTTATTTACTCTTCAGTTGGGCTTGGTGGAGGGTCAGCTTATACTGCGTTAATGGTAATATTTGGAATTAGCTATCAAATTATACCGACCACATCCTTAACATTAAACTTGATTGTAACATTTATTGGTATGATTCATTTTTGGAAAAATGGATTTGGAAGAATCAATTTAATTTTACCATTTTTAATAACATCAATACCGATGGTTTACCTCGGTGGCTCACTTATTTTACCTGAAATAATTTTCAAAATAATTTTATTATTTACTCTTTTTTTAGTAGCTATTCGGATTTATATATTAAATGAATTAAAATTATCGATTCAATTAACAAATTTACAAAAGTGGGTATTTATTTTATTTATAGGGGGTTTCTCAGGGTTTATAGCTGGAAGTGTGGGCATAGGTGGTGGAATATATTTAGTACCATTGATAATAATGTTTGGATTAGGAACAGAAAAAGAAGCGGCAGCCTCTGGTTCAATGTTTATTTGGGTTAATTCTTTAATTGGTGTAATTGCGCGTGCCCAATTTAATGAATTTGAATTTTCTTTTATATTTCCATTGTCAATTGCTGTACTTGTTGGCGGTGCTTTCGGGTCATATATGGGCGCTGTGAAATTTAACCCAAAAACGATTCAAAAAATTATGGGAATAGTTATTTTAATTGCGATATTATTTTTAATAAAAGGAATGTTATGATATCTCCAAAAGAAGCAAAGTCAATCATAGATAAATATATTTTTAATTTAGGAACAGAGTCAATTTCGTTATCAAATGCTGGGAATAGAATTTTAGCTGAGGATATTATCGCTCCTTTTCCATCTCCTCAGTTTGATAATTCTGCTATGGATGGATTTGCTGTTCGTTCAATAGATATAAAAAATGCAACTAATGAAAATCCCACAAATTTAAAAATGGTGGGGATTGCTTCTGCGGGAACTCCTTTTGAAAAAGAATTACAACTTGGTGAATGTATTCAATGTATGACAGGTGCAAAAATACCCTTAGGTGCAGATTCAATAGTCATAGTTGAACATAGTAGTGGATTTTCCGATTCAGAATTTGTTAAAATAATGAAAAAATCAATCCATGGACAACATATTCGTAAAAAAGGAGAAGAAATTAAAAAAGGAGAATTATTAATTTCTAAGGGAGTATCTATTTTACCAAATGAAATAGGTGTGTGTGCAACTTTTGGTTATGGTAAGGTTTTGGTCTCTAAAAAACCTAGGATTGCAATATTTGGAACGGGAGATGAATTAGTAGAACCGGGAAATAATTTAAAAGAGGGGCAAATTTATAATTCAAATTTATATGTTTTTACGGAATTAGCAAAACAATTTGGTGCAGAAATAATAATGAAAAATATTATTAAAGACAATAAGGAATCATTAAAATTATTTTTATCTGAAGCATTAAAAACCTGTGATATTGTAATCTCTTCAGGTGGAGTATCAATGGGAAAATTTGACTATATTAGAGATGTTTTTATGGATTTAGGGGTTAAAGAACATTTTTGGAAAGTTGCCCAGAAACCGGGTAAACCATTATTTTTTGGGTCAGCAAGAGACTCTCTTATTTTTGGATTGCCTGGAAATCCTGTTTCATCTTTTATTTGCTTTGTTGAATATGTTTACCCCGTAATCCAAGAAA
Organism: uncultured bacterium; assembly: GCA_964529325.1. Classification (GTDB taxonomy): domain Bacteria; phylum Fidelibacterota; class Marinisomatia; order SCGC-AAA003-L08. The sequence goes on from CAZGWH010000011.1 coordinate 39,492, forward strand.
TGTTAAATGAAAAAAAGAATTCAAAAATATTAGCAACTTTAAAAAATGATTTTCCGACTGAAAAACAAAAACATAGATTCTTATTTGGGAGGTCATGGATTGATGAAAATGGCGAATTAATGTGTTCTACAACAAGTAAAATAGGATCTCATATGCTGTCATCATCGTTAAGTTCAAATTGTATAATTGAGTCACCAAGTGCAAATTTGAATTTAAAAGCAGGAGATAAAATTACGATTAATCCTTTAAATTGGAGAAATAAATATGATTACAATTAATTTGAAATTATTTTCATTAGTGCGTTATACACTTGGAATTTCAAAATTGAAATTGAAAGTAAAAGATGGTACTACTGCAAAAGATGTAATATATGATATTAAATTAAAAAATTGGGAAAAATTAGGCGGTATTCCTATAAGATTAGCAGTGAATCAATCATATGTAAAAGATGATTTTATTTTACATGATAGTGATGAAATTGCACTGATTCCCCCTGTATCTGGAGGTTAAATGGTAGAAATTGTAATTACATCAAAAACAATAATACCAGAAAATAAAAATTTTCAAACGAATAAAGAAATTGGTTCTAAATTAAGTTTTTCTGGATGTGTGCGTGAAAAAGAAAGTGAAGATTTGATTAAAGGGCTTGATTATGAATATTATAAAGAAATGGCTGAAAAGGAATTATTAAAACTTGGGAGCAAAACTAAAAGAAAATTTAATTTAATTTCTTTCTATTGCATACATCGAATTGGGTTTGTACCTGTTGGAGATGTTGTTGTTCATGTTGAAATTACTTCATCTCATCGGACTGAATCATTGGAGGCAATGTCTTGGTTTATGATTAAATTAAAAGAAGATGTTCCAATTTGGAAAAATGTAATTTAAATAATTGAAGTGGAAAGTTAATGGAATTATTAACAAAAAATATTGATTCATATATTTTGACAGGTGGTCAAAGTCGGCGATTTGGTTCAAATAAAGCACTTTGTAAAATAAATGAACATTCATTTATAGATATAATAAAAAATACACTTACTCCAATTTTTAGAAATGTTTATATTGTAGGAAAAGAAAATATAAATGAAAATGAATTTTTTTTGAAAGATCTTTTTGAAAGCCAAACACCACTTGTTGGTTTAATTACAATCCTTAAACATTGTTTAAATGATTGGTGTTTTGTGATAAGTGTCGATATGCCATTTATTAATTCTGTGGTGATTCAAAAATTATTTTATTCTATTGATAATAAATATGATATTATTCTTCCTAAAATAAATGGTAAAAAAATGCCATTATGTGCTTTTTATAAAAAAAACAATTTTGAAATTATTTTAAAATCTTTTAAAAGTGGTGATTTGAAATTATTTAACTCTATTCAATCGAGAAAAATTTTGGAAGTTGAATTTGATGATAATTTAATAGAGCTTTCAAATATTAACACCCAATCAGAACTTTCAAAATTATTAGATAATAAACCTAATTTTTAATTCTTAAATGTTTCTCCCCTCACCTTTAATTCCTCTCCCTCTGGAGAGGAGGATAGTTTTGGGTCTAATTTTTAATTCATAATT
>CAZGWH010000012.1:0-21657 GCA_964529325.1 uncultured bacterium
AATTTAAAAATTTACCTTCATATAAATGATAACAAAGTTCAAAATATAATCGCGCTCCTTCCCAATTATTTTCTTTAAACTGGTTTTCACCTTTTAACTGTAAATCATCAAATTGAGTTGAATCTAATCTTAAATTTATACATTGATTAATAATAATTTGGTTATTTTTAATCGATAATAAATTGGAATTCAAATAATTAAATTTTTTATTTATTCTTCTAATTTGTATATTTATTCTGTTTAAAATTAATTTAGGAGAATCTAATTTTGGATATAAATGTTTTGTTAATTTATTCAATGAAATGGGGGATTTATGAATTTGATTAATTAAAAGAAAAAATAATAATTCACTTGGAGATTTTGTTAATTTACCTTTTCCGATAATTTGTTTTCCAAATAGCCAGATTTGAGAATTCCCAAAAAGGGATAAACTAATTTCAATTTCAGTTGATTTATTATCTTCAGATATAATATTGATTTCCCATAATCTCAAACTTATTTTTATGTTTTCTAATCTTTCATAATTTTGCGTAAATAATTCAAGTTCAGACTCTTTCATATCTTTTTTATTTATCATACATTCAGTCCACGAATATATTAATCTCTCAAACCTAAACCCTTTATGTTTAGGTAATTTATAATTGATATTATTATTTTCATCACGATAAATAATATAATGAATCATTTTTTTTAATTTTATTGCCCTTGATAACTCCGTTTTAGGTAAATATTTCAATTGACTAATAAATTCATATAATTCGTGAAAATATATTAAATATTTTCCATCGAAATTTCCCTCTATTTGTGAAAGAATTGTTTTTGCAGAAGTTAATTTATTCAATCTAAAATAATTCATGGTTAGAATAATTTGCTTAAAGAATTCATTTTTCACTAATGATGACGGAATCCAATTATTAAAATCTAAATTTTCTGACTGCTTTAAATTTTTCAATTGAGTTTTAAACAAAATATAATTCAGGTATTCCGTATTTGAATAATTTGAAATTAATTGATTATTATATTCCTTCTCTTTTTTTATTAATTTGTTATGTTTTTCAGGTAATGAAAATGAAAGAATCTTTAACGAATTATATCTACTTTTTTGGTTTACTTCCTCTGCAATTTGAATTCCATTATTAATACAATATTCAGCATCTGTATATCGGTTTAACATAAAAAACATATATGCCATTGTTTGATAATAAGATAATTGAAACATTTTATGATGCCGATTAATTTCATTTTTATATATTTCCCATAAGAATAACATTGATTGAATTTTACCCAAATCAAATAAAACTCTAATAATTACATTTGAAAAGTTTTGATTTAGTTTAATAAATTTTACAAAATTATTATTATCATATTTTTTTATTAATGTAATTGCTTCAAATAATTTATTATTTGCCTGTAAAAAAGTTAAATAAATCATATCTGCAGATCTAAGAATTCCCAAATCAAAACTTTTCAGTGAATAATCAATGATTTTTTGATGGTAGATAATTAATTTACTATTATTTCCAACTTGCATATAATATGCCATAATGGAATTACAGTATTGAGAGGCAATATCAAAATAATTATTTGAAGTTGCAAATTCTTCAGCTTCTTTAAAATATTTAACTTTATTGATTTCACCGGGATATAAAGGCGGTAACATTAATATAGTTTTATAATAATCAATTTTAGCGTTAATATTAATTTGACTACTCTTTTTTAAGTGGTCAATAATATTTTCAATTTTATCCCAATCATAATTTCTGACTGCCAACCATGCAGATGCTGAATATAAAAAATATCGTTGCCTCTCTGGGATTTCACTTTCTTTTTCTAAGCAATAATTTAAATTTTCAATTGCTAATTTAGCTTGGTTTGTTTTTATTTGATAATATATTATTTCACTTAAATAAAATCTATTTTTATTATATTTCGGATTTCCTAAAATAATTTTAAAATATTTTTCTGCATTTTCTATATTATTTAATTTCATCCAAATTGCACCAAGCCGTATAACTATTTCAGGGTTCAATATATAATTTTTTATAGATTGCAAATATTCAATTTCTAAATAATATTTTTTATCTATATACAAAACTTCAGCATATTCAATTAATTCTTTAATTTGAGAAGTCGTCTTTTTTGAAATATTTCGAATAAGAAAAAATTTATCTTCATCTTTTATTTTAATCATGGTGTTTAAAATTGAATTAATTATTGCATCTTTTTGACGATGAGTCAATTTTACATTTACTATTTCTTTCTGCAATGGATGAAAAAACTGAATCTCATTATTCGATTTTATTAAATATTTTTTCTTAATCCCAATATTGATCGTTTTTACTAAAAGCAAATTATCAATATGTAGTAATTTTAATAAATTATTGGGCTTTACACCACTCCTACTTACAGATAATATATTTAAGGTCTGAGTTAATTCTTTTGGAATATGTTCTTTTTCTAAGTCAAACATAATTAATTTAGAAATATCATTAGGGATATTTAGTTTTTTTACTTCTTCAATTGAAATTGGTAATTTTGAAGACAATGACGAATTAATAATTTTTTCAATGTATAATTCAGCTAAAAATGGAAGCCCTTTTGTTAAATTAAAAATCCAATTAATAATTATCTCATTTTGATCGCCCCAATTTTTATTAATTTTACTTTTTATAAATTCATTAAATTCGTTGTTATTAAATGATGGTACTGAAATTGCTTTTTTGCTCTCCCAACCAGGGCGACCAATAAGTATTAATCCAATTCTTTCATTTGAAAATTTGGCATCAACTAAAAGTTTAAAATTAATTTGTTCTTCCTTGGATAAAACATGAAAATCATCAATAATAAGCAGAATTAAATCATTATTTGATTTCCGAATAAATGATAATAATTTTTGAGAATACCGCAAATTTTCACTTCTATCCATTGGCACAAAATCAATAAAAGATTTAGGAATATAATTATTTTTTTCAATTATTGAATTTAAAATATGTTTAAAGGGGAGAATATCTTTTTGAGCAGTCATTTTAATTAAAAATGTATTAATTCCATTCTCTTGAAAATAATGTGGTATTTGAGATATTAAAGTGGATTTCCCAACGCCTGCTTTTCCAATTATTTCTAAAAATGTAGGTGCCGTGTCATTTTTAAAAAATCCAAATATTGAATCTAAAATATTTTTTCTTATTATCATAAATTATTCAATTGCTCTTTAATTATTGAATATAATTTACAATTAAAATAATACAATATTTAAAGAGAGGAATTAATTTATATTGCTAAAATATAATAAATTGAAGTTGCTTAATTCGTTTTAAATTAAATTATCTGGATATGAATAAAAATACACACGAAAATATATATCTAATTGGAATGATGGGCTCCGGGAAATCAACGATTGGTCGATTACTTTGTAAAGAGCTCAATAGAACTTTTATAGATACCGATGATAAAATTGAAGAATTTATGGGATATACAATAAAAGAAATATTTGCTTCTATGGGTGAATCTCGTTTTAGAGAAATGGAAGAATCTTATTTTATTGAAAAATCACAACATTCTGAATTAATTGTCTCAACAGGGGGTGGTATAATTCTATCCCAAAAAAATAGAGATATTCTTAAAAAAGCGGTAAATGTATTTTATTTAAAAGCAGATCCCACATTTTTAATTACACGATTAAATAAAAGATTCAAAAGACCTCTATTGGCAGGGGATGAGCCATTACTTCCAAAAGTTGAAAAAATATACAATTCAAGAAATCAATTTTATGAAAATTGTGCAAAACATATTATAAATATTGAAACATTATCAAAGTCTGAAAAAGTGAATAAAATATTAAATTGCCTAAAATAAACCCACAAAATATTCTTGTAAAATTATTAAATGCTTCATATCCCATTTGGATAAAACGAAATATAACTCAACATATTTATGAATATTTGAATGAATTTAATAAGGGTCAAAAGTGGTTTTTGCTATCCCCCACTTCTATTTATAATTTATATGGAAAAGAAATTGTTGATAATTTGATCCAACACCAATTTAAAATTAAACCCATATTAATTGAAGATGGTGAAATTGTTAAATCCATCACTTATTTTGAAAAATATTGCAAGGAGTTAGTTCAAAAAGGCTGTAATCGAGATTCAATGTTAATTGCACTTGGCGGTGGTGTTACAGGTGATCTGGCTGGCTTTATTGCTTCAACCTTATTTAGAGGAATTGATTATATTCAATTTCCGACTTCACTGTTAGCTATGGTTGATTCATCTATAGGGGGAAAAACAGGTATCAATATTGCCGAAGGTAAAAATCTCATCGGAGCCTTTCATCATCCAAAAGCAGTAATTATTGACCCACATTTTCTATTATCTCTTCCAAAACGAGAAATAATTTCTGGACTTGGAGAAGTATTAAAATATGGAATTATTAATGATAATTCAATAATAGATTTATTTCTAAAATTCAAATCGAATCAAATGGATTTAGCTTCATCAGAAATTGATGAAATGATAATCCATTCTGTTAAAGTAAAAACAGAAATTGTGGAAAAAGATGTAAATGAATCTGATTTAAGGCGAATATTAAATTTTGGACATACAGTTGGACATATTATTGAAGCCTATACAAATTATCAATATATTTCACATGGTGAAGCTGTTTTACATGGAATGATTATTGCCATTGAGTTATCAAAACAAATTTGTAACTTAGATGAGCAATATGCAAATATAATCAATTCAATATTGAAAGATATTACCAAGATAAAGCTCCCTGAAATTTCAGAAAAAGAATTCAATAAATTTTTATTTAGAGATAAAAAAGTACAGAAAAATAAATTAAATTTAATATTATTAGATAAACAATGTTCTCCAATTATAAAAAATGATATTGAAACTGAAATTATTTATAAAATATATAAATCGCATCAAGGGAGTTTAATTTGAATATTATCGTTATTAATGGACCAAATTTAAATTTATTAGGTGAAAGAGAACCTAGTATTTATGGATCTGAATCTTTAGAAGAGTTAATGCTTTGGTTGGAAAAAAGCCCAACAGGCTCAGGACATTCTTTTAAATTCTTTCAATCAAATCATGAAGGTGAAATAATTGATTTTATACAAGATGAAAGACAATGGGCAAATGGTATTATTATTAATCCTGCCGCATTTACACATTATTCATACGCTATTCGAGATGCAATTTCATCTGTAAATATTTCAACAGTAGAAGTTCATTTAAGTGATATTTTATCTAGAGAAGAATTTAGACAAATTTCGGTCATAAAACCCGTTTGTCTTGCACAAATTAGTGGCATGGGTAAACACTCCTATATTGAAGGTTTAAAATTGTTAATAGAAAATAATTAGAATCTTCATCTCAAATTAATTTACAATCATAAAGTTTAAATTTTTTATCATTTGTAATAATAGAATAATTATTATTTATACTTTGAGCAATTATCATTCTATCAAAAGGATCTTTATGATAAAAAGGCATATCTTTTAATAAAAGAGCATCTTCTCCTTTATATTCTAATAACTCGAAACCACTTTTTAGGGCAATTTTTACAGCATTAAAATCAATAGATAATTTACCAATTGAAGATTTAATCATTATTTCAGTTATTGAAATTGAACTAATATAAATTGAATTCGATAATGATTGAATTAATTTTTTATTTTTACTATCTATCTTATTAGGATTTGATATTGACCATAGAAATATATGTGTATCAAGAATTATTTTCATTTATTTTCCCATAAAATAATTCATTTATTTCATTATCTTCATTATTAAAGTTATCGGGAATTTTTAGTTCTGGGACTAACCCAAGCTTTCGTTTTCCAGTTCGTTTATGTGGAATTAAATCTACTAGAGGAAGATTATTTTTTGCAATTACAACTTTCTCACCATGCATTACTGCGTCAATTAAGCTAGAAAGTTTTGCTTTTGCTTCAGCTATATTTATTATCATTTCATCTCTTTATTTATATAGTTAATATAATCATAGTTAGTCATTGTGACCAATATAAGAAATGGTGTGAAATTATTACATATAAAATTTAAAAAACATCTAATTTTTCACCATCATACCATGAATAAAAAATTGAATCCGTTGTATTATCTACACAAATGTCACCCTTGTGAGATATTGAAATAACTCCAAATTCATAGTTTAATGCTTTTGCGTCATCAATAGTTTTATTAACGGCTATCTTTAAATCCATTCCATCTTCTACTCTTGTTGCGATTTTAACTGCAGTACCAGAATTAACAATTTGCTCGCCGATTCCCGTCGCGGAGATTCCTGCAAATTTATTAGCAAAATTACCAGCAATTGTTGGAGAATCACTTACTCTTCCAGGAATTTCACCACCAATTCCACCCGTTGATGTACCAGCTACAATATTTCCATTTTTATCTAATGCAACAACACCGACAGTACCTGTTTTACCATTTTGCATCCGTTGATGTTCTTCCCATCTTTTTTGAACCAATGGATTATATTGTTGAAACCCAAGATCCCTTGCAATTTGAGTCGCTTTATCTCCTGCTATTACCGTGTGTTTTCCTGATTGTAATTTATCAGCAACTAAAATTGGATTTTTAACATTTTGAATATTTATAACACCTGAAAATTTATTTTTTTCGCTATCCATTATTCCAGCTGACATTCTAATTCGTCCATCATTTTGTAACTTTGAACCTGTCCCTGCGTTAAATAAAGGATCATCTTCTAATTGACAAATACCAAATAAAACAGCCGAGTATGCATCAGATTGTAATAATTTTTTATATGTTAATTGACATATATTCTTTAATGATTTTCGTAAATCTTCTTTTTTACTAACATTACCTTCTAAGCTTCCCGCACCACCATGAATAATTAATTTTGGTGTTTTCATTAACTGATTAATTCCCTATTTTATTTTTCCAGAGATTTTAATTTAATTTTTTATTTATACATAACTTAAATGAAAACTTTTAACAAATTGAATTTAAATTGTAACTTATATAAGTTAAATCCACGCAAGATTAAAGAGATTATTCATTTATAAAATGAATGGAATACTGTGAAATTCGGTAACACACCCGGTGCTGTAATAGGGGACGAAATGTAATATATCCAAAATGGATGAAAAATCACTCTCATTTTGAGGGGAAGATTTACAAAGTAGATTGATCCTAAAGTCAGAAGACCTCTTTTTAATTTCTTTGCCAGGACAGTTACGCGGAATTCTGTTTAGGTTATATATGTTTAATAAATTTATTTTTATCATATTTTTTTTATCACATTTATTTAGCAATGAAATTAAAATTGTTGATGTCATAACAGGCTATCCCATAAATAATGCCTCAATAATTATTGAAAATCAACCGAATCAAAAGACCGATAATAATGGAAAATTCACACTAAAAAATAGTGAATTAAATTTTGTAATAACTAAACAAGGATATCATGATTATTATATAACTCCTCCTTATTCTAAACTAATAAAAATGAGACCAATACTATTTAAACATCAACTAGTTCAAGTTGAGGAAAGTTTTTATAACAATAATCACGAATTAAATCATCCAACTCATATAATAAAGAAATCATTAAAAATTAAATCAAACGGTCATATTTCTGAAATTTTTAATACTTTACCTGGAATGAGTATAAAATCTTATGGTGGAATTGCTGGAATAAAAACACTTTCATTAAATGGAAGTCAAGGTGATAGAATTCAAGTTCAATTGAATGGGATTATAATTAATAATGAACAAAGTGGAAATGCAGATATTAGCCAAATACCTGTAGGATTAATCGAAAATTTACAATTTATTCCAATTGGGGCAAGCTCTCGATATGGAAATTCTGCAATGGCAGGAGTAATAAATGTTACTCCAAACCTCGAGACCCCATTTAATTTAAATTTTTCACAAATTAATGGTGGATTTAGTATAAATCAATTTTCTTCCTCTACCTATAAAAATCAAAAAATTGGTTATGGTTTAGGAATTTTAAAATCGACTCAACATATTGATTGGAAAGAAATTGGTCAATATAATTCCGACTCAAATACTCATAAAAATTATGATTGGTTTTCTTCAGAATTAAACCAAAAATATATTCACTTATGGAATTCATCAATTACACGAAATTATTCTCGTAACTCATTTATTTTAAAAACAGTTAATAAACGAGTCCATACAAGTAAAATATATTTTAATGAATATCATCCCAAAGTAAATGATGGTATGCTTTTAATGGGAAATAATTTAATTTTTAAAAGAATAAAACTGAATTCATCTTTTAAATCTCAATGGATAAATTATAATTCAAATAATAATTCCGCTCCGCCAATTAATGCGACGCATAAATTAAATGTATTAAAAAATGATATTGAAATTAAGTATGATAATATTTCACTTATTAACCAATTAATTTCGACTCAAAGTATTAGCAATAGTACTTTTCCTGAAGATACAATTTCAATTCAATCCCACTTTGGATTTTCATATCGAAATATTAATTCTATAATTAATACATTTATATCATATCGTGTTGCATTACAGAAATATGAAAATGCAATTTATTCGTATGAACTAATTTTAAATAAATATTTTTCCCAATTTCCAATAATAACCTCATTTATTTATTCAAAAAATTATAAAAAACCAAATTTTAATGATCTCTATTGGCAACCATTTGGAAATAAAAATCTTCAAACAGAATACTCAAATAATATTTATTTCAATATTAAATATACATATACACATTTAATTGTTGAATTATTAAACCATCATATAAAATATAATAATATGATCCAATGGCTTCCCAAACCAGGAAACCAAGATTATTGGTCTCCTGAAAATGTAAAATCTGCAATATCAATTGGTGAAACGGTCTTAATTAAAACTCAAAATTATAACCACATTAATTTAAGTACTTCAATATCGCATAATTATTCAAAAGATTTAGCTAATAATAAAGCAATTGCATATACTCCAAAATGGATAATATCGTCAAATATTTCATATTCTATTAAAAGTATAAATTTAAATATGAACCAATATTATCAATCCTCTCGGTTTTTAAATATAACTGACTACTTAGGAAATCAAAAAATTATTCCCAGCTATAATGTAATTAATTTTAATTTTACAAAATCTTTCAAAAAAAATAGGTTTATTACACAAATTAGCCTATTAATGAATAATATCACAAACACACGATTTCAATCTGTTTATGGTTACCCAGAATTAGGACGAACAATTGAAATTCAACTCACAATAAAAACAAAGGAAAAAGAATGAATAAAATAATTATTACACTATTACTTAATTTCATTTTCACACAGACAAGTGTCTTCACATTATGTGAAGGGAATTTTCAATCAAATAATGCTTCACTTTGGTATTTTGATAGTGAAAATGGAGAGGCAATCTTTGAAGCTCCAAATAATCCAATCGGAGATACTGGCCAATCGATGACGGTTCATGAAAATAAACTTTATGTTGTCATGAATGGTTCAGGACTTATTCATATTTATAATATAGCACAAGGTGGTCTCGAATTTGACCATAGTTATGATACCCAATTTGCGGGACCTCGACATTTATTAATTGTAAATGATTTAATTTACATTACAGAATGGAATACAAATCAAATTAGAGTTTTAGATTTAAATTCAGAATCAATCATTACAACTATTCCAGTGAATGGATTGCCTGAAGATATAATAACAAATGGTGAATTTATTTATGTTTCAATTACAATGAATTCAGATTGGTCTTCAGCAAATTCAATTTTAGAATTAGACTTAAATACAAACCAAATAACCAGAGAATTCACAGTAGGGAATAATCCTGAGAACATGGTAATAATTGATAATAACCTATATGTATCATCTACATTTTATGATCAATATTGGTATTCACATTATGCAATGTCTAGGATTAACTTAACGAGTCAAAATGGTGATAATTTTATTTATGAGGATAACTCGGGATTAATTTTTGGATCTGATTTATCTGTTGTAAACGGAAATTTATATCGATCAACTTCTAGTGGAGCAATTAAAATTAACTTAGAAAACTTAAATAGTATCAATGGTTCAGAAATTGGAGAACTTTCAAATGTGTATTCAATGGATTATTACAATGAAAAATTTTATTTTGGTACGACAGATTTTGTTGCACCAGATGATATATTTGTAACTGATATAAATGGAAATACAATTTCTTCATTTTCAGTTGGTGCAATTCCTGGATCGTTTGCTTTTTGGGAATCAGAATTAGAAATTACATCAATAAATCAATTAAATGAATTCCGTATTTTAAATTCATATCCAAATCCTTTTAACCCAATTATTACATTTGAAATAAATATAGAAAAAAATGATTTCATTAAAGCTGATATTTTCAATATTAATGGTGAATTAGTTGAACATTTAATTAATAGTAAAATAACAAGCGGTATTTATCAATTTAGTTGGGATGCAAAAAGTAAACCGAGTGGAATTTATTTTTTAAATTTATCTACAAATTTTAAATCAATTACTGAAAAGATTACCCTTCAAAAATAAAATAAAACATTAGTTACAATTCGTTTCAAATGGAGAGTGTAAAATAACTTTAATTTTATAGGCTTAATTTTCAATAAAAAAAAGGAATTACAATGAGATATTTTATACTCTTTTTATTTTTAGGATTTAATTTAATTTGCTTTAGTCAAGTATCAACTGAATCTGAACCAAAAAGTTTTTCAATTCAAGAAGGAATTGAGATACCTATACATCGATTAAATGAATTTGATATAGACGCCTTTCTTCAAGAAGATGAACGGGATCAAGACAAATTAAAACCATACCGTTTTGCAAATCCAATTGAAGTTAACTTAGACATGACTAATTCTGGATTATGGACAATCTTAGAAGATGGTTCTAAAATTTGGAGATTAATAATTCAATCTCCAGATGCTTATTCGTTAAATTTAATTTATGATATTTATAATATCCCAACAGGTGCAGAGTTTTTTCTATATTCTGAGGATAAATCAATGATAATTGGTGCATTTACAGACTATAATCATAAACCCCATGGTGGTTTTTCTACTGCCCCAGTAAAAGGCGAGACCATAATTTTAGAATATAATGAACCTGCAAATGTAGAATTTACTGGGCAAATTAGTATTAGTACTATCTCTCATGCATATAGGGATGTATTCTTTAATGATAGAGGATATGGTGATTCAGGAAGTTGCAATAATAATGTAATTTGCAACGAAGGCGATAATTGGCGAGATGAAATTCGTTCAGTTGCTATGATATTGACATCAGGTGGTTCTCGAATTTGTACGGGGTCATTAGTAAATAATGCAAGACAAGATTTAACACCATATTTCTTAACTGCAAATCATTGTTTAGGTGGAAATGATTCATGGATATTTATGTTTAATTATGATAGTCCAACATGTACAAATCAAAATGGTCCTACAAATATGACTGTTTCAGGTTCATCTTTATTATCAAGTGGATCTACTTCTGACTTTGCTATTTTAGAACTAAATGAAACTCCACCAGAAAGCTATAATATTCATTATGCCGGATGGTCTGCAGAGGATATTGCTCCTCAACAACCAGTTGCAATTCACCATCCTTCGGGTGATATAAAGAAGATTTCTTTTGATTATGATAATGGAATCTCAAATGGTTGGTCAGGAAATGATGGTTCCCATTGGCAGGTTGCTGATTGGGAAGACGGAACTACTGAACCAGGTTCTTCAGGCTCTCCCCTTTTTGATAGTAATCATCGTATTGTAGGTCAATTACATGGCGGAGAAGCATCATGTTCTTATAATGTAAATGACTATTATGGTAAAGTTTCAACATCATGGGGATATGGTCTTCAAGGTGTATTAGATCCAGACAATACGGGAATAACAACATTAGACGGAATGGATGCAATTGATTTACCTGATCCAATAGCAAATTATTCTGTTGGGGATTTAAATTTTGAGCTAGAAAATGGACAAATAGCATCCTCTAATATTTCAATATCAAATGATGGTGAAGCTGAATCTGTACTTAATTACAATTTTAAAATTTCTCCATTTTCAGTCGCAGGAAGTGCTCCAGATAATGCAGGATACTGGTGGACTGATAGTGAATTAAATAATCATATCAATTCAAATTGGGTAGATATTTCTGGTAACTCAACACTGATTGAATTTCAACATAATGACCAAGCGGGTGACCCGATAAACATAGGGTTTGACTTCCCTTTCTATGGTGAATCATATTCTCAATGTATTGTAAATGCCAATGGTTGGATCGGATTTGGAGCAGATAATTCTTCTTGGGAAAATACAGATATACCAAGTACTTCAGCTCCAAGGCCTGCAATTCTTCCATTTTGGGATGATTTAAATCCTGTGAATGATGCGTGTAATAGTGATTGTTCAGGAAATGTATATTACTATTCTGATAGTGAAAAGTTTGTAGTTTGGTTTAATGATGTTGCTCACTGGACGGGAACTGATTATTCTGGAACGACTTACGATTTTCAAGTTGTAATGTTATCAAATGGTAATATTGAAATTAACTATAATACAATTACGGGAAATTATTCACCTACTATTGGAATTCAAAATGCAACAGGGACTATCGGTCAAAAAATTACTTATGAAAATATAGGTACAAATTCAGGCTGGGTAAATAATGATAAAACACTTTTATTTTCTCTTCCGCCAAACTGGGTTGGCTTAAATACATTAGGAAACCATAGCTATACAGGTGAGTTATTTGAAGGTACTTCAAATAATGTTAATATTGTTATTGAAAATACCAATTTACCAGTTGGCGAATATACTTCATTTTTAGATATTACATCAAATGGAGGACAATCTCAATCCTTTGAAATCACTTTAAATAGTACAGAAAATGCAGGTATAATTGGAGATTTAAATCAAGATGAAGAGATAAATGTAATTGATGTTGTTCTACTTGTAAATACAATTTTAGATGGTTCCACTGATCCATATATTTTATGGTCAGGGGATTTAAATCAAGATGATAATTTAAATGTTCTAGATATTGTACAACTTGTAAATGTGATCTTAGGTAATTAGAATAAACAAGTCTTAAAGTAGATAAAAAGGGAATATAAAATTATATTCCCTTTTTATATATATTTATATATTAATAATATAAAATATCAATAAATTTGCAATTGTATTTTTAATAAAAATTAAGGAATTATATGAGTGATAATCAAAGAGCTGGTCGTAAATCAAATGATGGAAAAAATAGTAAATCAAGACGAAACCATTTAAGAAATAAAAGAAAAGCTCGATTACAAAAACAAGCTGAAGCTAAATATCAAGAAAGATTAAAAGCTGAAAAAAAAGCATCTCCTAAAAAGAGGACTGCAAAAGTAGCAACTAAAAAAACCACAAAAAAAAAGCCTGTAGTTAAAAAAGAACCTGTTAAGAAGAAAACAATTAAAAAAACAGTAACAAAAAAGGCGGAATAACCCCCGCCTTTTAATTTATTTCAATTCAGTCTTTTTAAATAATACAACCAAGTAATACAGATAAATAATCCAGAAATTTCGAATATATGCTCTGTTTTTATAGGAGAAAAACTGACTTCTTTTATTAATATATAAAATATAATAGATGAATATATACCTATTATAAAATAGAATTCCTTTTTAATATTAAAAATCATATGACTCTTAATTTTAATTCCGTTAAAAGAATACAATGCACAGCTTCCATAAACTATAATCCACTTTATCGGATCAGGGTCATTATATTGTAGTCCTGCAAATATAATAAAAATAATAAACCCTAAATATCGGAAATATTTCTCCATCATTTGACTAATTTATAAATTGAACCATTATAATCAATAATATATAATTCACCATTTAAATCTTCTCCAAATGATGAAATATATACACTATTATTACCTCCAATATTTAATTCTTGAGTATGATCTATAAAGTTTGTTGACTTTCCATTTTCAACTATAAAACTCCAAATACGACCACTACAATAATCAGAAAAAAAATATCGACCATAAATTTCAGGAATATCATTTCCTCTATACACATATCCACCTGTAACAGAACACCCATCTACACCATCTTCATCCCAACCAATTAAAACTTTCATATAATTTGCATCATTTGAATATTCAAATATTGGAAATATAGTATTTTTTATATTAATATTTTCTTGAAATTGATGACTTCCTTCAAAATTGTTCCATCCATAATTTTCACCCCCCTTTGAGTTAAAAGATTGGTAATTAATTTCTTCCCAGGTACTTTGACCTACATCACCAATATATAAATCACCATTTAATTTATCAAATGAAAAACGCCATGGGTTTCTAAGTCCGTACACCCAAATTTCTCTTTTCGCTTTTGAATGACGAGAAAATGGATTTGTGATAGGAATTGAATATTTAACTCCTGACACATCAATCCTCAAAATAGATCCAAAAATTGTTTCGATATTTTGTCCATTTTTCATTGGATCGCCTGCATCACCTCCATCACCGACTGCAATATATAAATACCCATCATTAGGTCCGAAAGCAAGCATTCCCCCATTATGATTTGAATAAGGTTGTTTAAATGTCAAAACTATTTCTTCAGATTTATTTATATCATTAATATTATCTAATGTGAATCGTGAAATAACGGTTTTATTTTTTTTATTCACATAATTCACATAAAATATTTTTGACTTTTTATAATTAGGGCTGAAAGTAAACCCCAGTAACCCTCTTTCATCGCCAGGCATTATCGGTTTATGAACTCTATCTGAAATATCTAAAAATATATTATGTGAACCATCAATCAAATTTAATATTTTAATAATTCCATCTTGCTCAACAACAACCATTTTATTTACATCATCTGGAAATCCTTGAATAAAAATAGGTTTTTTAAATCCACTTGCTATTTCTATTGCTTTAAAATTTCCAAATAAACATGAAATAATAATATTTATTATTAATATCTTATTCATTCTCTCTCTTTATTAATTGAATAAAAATAATACCTTTTGCTATATTCTTTTCAATATAATTTAATCGTAAAATTAATATTAATATATATAAAGATAAATATATCTAAATGTGTTGGAATTTACTTAATTAATATTTTAAATTCAAACTGTTATTATTAATAATTATTAATTAAATAAAGGAAACATCATGAAGTATTATATATTTACCATATTAGTATCATTTATAATTAGTCAGGAATATATTGGAAATGAAGCCTGTCTTGATTGCCATAATAATCCCGCCTTAGGTGATATGACTGGATGGAGAACAACTATGCATGCAAATGGTTTTTCAACTCCGCTTGGTATAAATTCAATGTTAGATTTATATGGAGTTGTTGCTGATGCAAATCAAAATGGAATAGATGATTTTAAAGATGGTTTAAGCTTATCCGACCCTTCTATTTCATCTTCATTCTCTGATTATGGTTCAAATGCACCAATACTTGGATATAACCTTGATAATGATCAATATACTATAACTATTGGTGATTTAACAATGCCTGTTATGTTAATGTATGGAGGAAGTGGTGATTATAAACAAAGATATATTGTTAAAGTACCAATTGCAGATGGAACACAAACAATAAGTCATTATGTGACACCTGTTCAATATAATGAAGTTACGCACGAGTATGTTGGGTATCATCCAGAAGCATGGTACATCGATCCAGCTAATGGAGATTATACACCTCTTTTTTCAGCATCTACGGTTACAATTGATTCAATTGTAGCTTCAGCAAATACACAAAAACGAAATTTTGAAAAACAATGTGTAGGATGTCATTTTAATCACACTGTTATGACAGAAACAACTGAGGGTGAATGGATTGCAGATGCACCAGACGCTGGTGAAAATGATATAGGTAGTAGCGTTTATGATATGGATGGAGATGGTACATTAGATTTAATGAATACAGGGTGTGAAAGATGTCATGGTCCAGGTTCATCCCATAGTTCATCTGGTAGCCCTCTTGACATTATAAACCCAGCAAACTTAACATCTCAGCAGGCAAATGATATGTGTGGTTTTTGTCATTCTAGAGGTTCAAGTTACCCAAATGAAACCTTTCATTTTCCTTATGATGATGAAAATATGCATGACTGGGAAGTTGGTGATTCTTGGTCTGATTATTATATAGATCATGGTGGATATTATAATGATGGAAATTCTGTAGGGGATGAATCAGAAGTAAAGAGCTCAAAAAAACATCATCAACAATATTTTGATTTATATGAAAGTAATAAACCTACTTTTGTATATCATGAAATGACCTGTTATGATTGCCATGATGTTCATAATACAGAAAAACATCAAATTCGAACTGAAATTATTAAAACAGACGATGATGGCAATGAGTTATTAATTGCAACAAAAAATGATGACAACACATTATGCTTAGCATGTCATGCAAGCCATGGTGATTTTGAAGCTTTAACAACTGATATGATTGCTGATCCAAGTAGTCATTTAACTGAGATTGCTTCTGCCGTATCTGGTCATTCACATCATAATTATGATCCTGAAGGATCAGGAGAAGGTAAATGTTCATCTTGTCATATGCCTAAAACTATTAAATCAGCTATACACTATGATATTCATTCACATACATTTGAAGCAATAAGCCCTCAAAAAACACTATTATATGAAATGCCAAATTCTTGTTCAGTAAGCTGTCATCAAGAAATTGAAAATAGTGATTCACCACTTTTTTCAACAGGTGCAGATTTAACATTATCTGATTGGACTGAAACTTCTGATATTGATTTAGCTGATACATTACTTCATTACTTTGGACCTGAAGGAATATGGTGGGAAATCGATCAAGTGCTTTCAATTTATGAAACTGGAAATGGAGTTATACCTTCAGGCTATTCTTTGAGTCAAAACTATCCAAATCCGTTTAATCCTGAAACAGTAATTAATTTTAATATTATAGAACCTGGAAATGTAAAAATTATTATCCATGATTTAATTGGAAGAGAGGTTGGAATATTAGTAGATGAGAAAATGAATTCAGGAAGTTATAAGGTTGTATTTGATGCAGGAAATTATTCATCAGGCGTATATTTATATACAATCAAATCAAATAACTTTAAAGAAACTAAAAAAATGATATTATTTAAATAATATCAAATTATTGCTATAATTGAAAGAGAAAATAAAAAAGGGAGCAAAGCTCCCTTTTTTATTTTATATATTATTAATTAGTAGTCCTTAAAAAAAACAATACATATTTATTAATTTAAATTAATAAAACTTAATGAAATTATTTTGATATAAATATCCTTTTAGCGTTATATTATATTAGTTGCTTTTATAGGATAAAATTAAAGTTAATGATTTATACTAATATTTTAAAAAATAATTCCTCCTGTAACTTTTTCGGTATAAATTACCAAAATCTTACACATACCTATATATATACCCTTTTTCGAATTTTAATTTTAAAAATTAGTACTATAAAATGAATTCATTAAAATTAATTATTTTATCAATAATTGTAATATTTTTTCTTTACAACTGCGAAAAAATTTCTCAATCATTAAATCTTGTTAATGGTGAAGTCACAGATCCAAATTTAGTTTATACCTGTGAGAGCTGTCATATGAGCTATGATATGCTAAATAAACTTGCTGAACCTCGTGGTGAAGCTGGTGGTGGTGGCTGAGGTGGGTCTGTGGGCCAGTTGGCTGATTATGAATACACATATCTAGGTGAATCAACAAGTGAATACAATTTCCCTAATCTGGACCCCACTCATTATAACCTAGGGTGTGTATCATGTCATGGTGGATTACCAGAAGTTATATCTAATAGTATAAAAAAAACAGATAAAATAATTGCAATGGAAAAAGCACACACAGATATGGTCACAGACCCAAGTGTAGATGCAAATATTACATGTGGTGGGTGCCATGATAATATTGTAGAACATAATGAATTTAGTATGCACACGCAATTATGGGGTGAACAATTTAAAATAGCACAGCGAATAAATGGTAGTGAAAATATTGAATCATGCCCTTCTAGTGCACAAGATAAATTTTCTACTGAATGTATGTCCTGTCATACCACATGTGGACAATGTCATGTTAGCCGACCAAATACTGTTCATGGGGGCTTGCTAAATAAACATGTATTTCAAAAAACACCAGATATGGCAAATAATTGTACCGCTTGCCATGGTAGTCGCATAGGGAAAGATTTTTATGGTGAATTAGAAGGGAACCACCCTGATGTACATTTCACTTCAAAAGATCATAATGATTGTTTAGATTGCCATAAAGAAAATCTTCATGGTGATGGTACAGAAGAAGATAATCCACCTAAATCACGTTATGAGGTTAATAACCTACCAACATGTAAAGAATGTCATGAATCTGACTTTGATGATAATCTATATCATCAATCACATTGGGCTAACAATATTCCAGATGATGGATCCGATATTTCATGTTTTGTTTGTCATTCTCAAAATTATGTGAGTTGTGATGGGTGCCATACACAAGGCCAATGGAAAGAAGGCTATGTTGAAGTTGATACTGATATACATGAAGGTGATGCTGGGTATTATAAAGAATACCCTGATTTTAAAATTGGTATAAACCCTTCATATAACAATGTAAACTCAATATATTCACCATCTCTAAAAACTCACTATGAAGATAAATGGATTTTACTTAGGCATATACCAATTTCAGAAGAGACATATAATAATTGGGGAATCGACCAAGCTAATTTTAGCAGCATTGAAACATGGGAATATACAAGTCCACACAATATTAGTCGTTGGACAAATCAAACGAATGTAGATTCATTGAATTATAATTCAGAAAATTGTGGAATTAATTGTCATGCTCATGGAATTGGATTTAATAATGAAAATAATTTTATTATTAATGATTGGATTGATTATCAGACAAAAAACCTTGACAAATACCTGATTAGTGAGAATGTTATTACGAATGATTCATTAGCAAATGCAAATGTAATTGTTCGAAAAAATAATATTGAAAATTGCGGTGTTTGTCATTAATAAAAAAAAGGAGATAGACTAATGAAAAAGATGCTTTGTTTAACAATAGTATCAATGTTTATAATTATTGGGTGTAGTGATGACCCCATCAAAGAAGATGTAAATGAATTTGATGTATTAATTAGTTACATTGAAGACGAAGGCCTGGATTATGTAAATAATATGGGTAGTTGGATTGTTGGCGGAGGTCATAGTATCGACTTTAATGAATATTACATTATTGATATCCGAAGTTCTGCAGACTTTAATGCTGAAAACGGTCATATCGAAAATGCTCATAATGTCGAAATGGCTAATGTATTAACACATGTTGAGGAGAATGTAAGCCCAGGTGACAAAATACTCGTTGTCTGCTACACTGGACAATCAGCTAGTTATACTTCTGCATTACTTAATATTGCTGGTTATAATTCATATACACTAAAATTTGGCATGAGTTATTGGACTACTGAATTTGATGCTGACCATGGCTATGCAGGAGCGGTAGACAAGTGGACTACAAATTGTGATAATTGGGCTTCAGTGGCAAGTGGAAACTGGAGTAATGCCTCCTCTCAACCGTTACCTGAGTTTGATTCTTACCCAACAATTGAAACTGGCTACTCCAATGGTCCTGATATTTTAAAAGCTCAAATTCAAGAAGCATTAGACAGAGGTTTTATTGGAACCTCTTTGAGTAATACTGAATTACCAAATTATAATGTGATGAATTGGTGGAGTACAAGTTATGAATCATCAGGCTTTGCAGGAAATCCATACACACAATGGGGACATTTAGATTACTCATACCAATTAATTCCTGGTAATTTAAAATTAGATGGTGATTTAAATCATTTTGACCCAGTAGGTCCAAATGCAATTTATTGCTTTTCTGGTCAAACAGGTGCTGCAGGTGAAGCATATTTAACTGTTCTGGGTTATGACATCTATGATATTAAATTTGGTACAAATGGAATGATCTGGGGAGACATGTTAGATGATAATGGCAATGGTTTTAAACGGTTTCCAAAACAATAATACTAATCTAAACTGGAGGTGGAATATTCCACCTCCAGTTTTTATAAAAAATGAAAAATATAATTTTATTAATATTAACAGTTATTATTTCAAGTCAAGAGTTAAATATTGATCACCCAAATCCACACGTCAAAAACGAAAAAAGTTGTTTATATTGCCATAAAAAAAATGAACCTGAATCATTAAACTCATATATCATAGATGCATGTATTGATTGTCATAATGTTACATCATTAAATGAAACACATACTCACCCACTCTCAATAAATATTTCTAAAAATGAAAATATACATATACCCAACTATATACCCGTTTATAATGACACCTTAAATTGTATTTCATGTCACAAACCATTTTGTGAAACTGAATTACCAAATGAAAATTTACTACGAAAAAAAATAACACAAACGGATCTCGATTTTTGTTATGAATGTCACAATTCAAGGGAATATACTCAAATAAATCCTCATATTCAATTTGACAAAAATGGTTTGGAAATTCAGAAAAATTGTTTGTATTGCCATGATGAAAAACCAAATAAAAATGAAGTAAATAAATTTAAATCCAACCATTATTCTGATATTTCATTACTGTGCACAAAATGTCATTCAAATAAGAATAATCATGAACATGTACATATTGGAAAATCTATTTTAGCAAAAATTGATATTTCAGAACAATTTTCAAATACATTAATTGAGTATAATATTCCAATGCCATTATCAATAAATAAAAAAATTCAATGTAATACATGCCATTATACACATCAAAAGGAGTTATTACCTGCAAATCAAGCAGTATTTGATTCCCATTCTGAAAATGATTATTTTCTAAGATTACCTGAGGTAAATATTTGCTATGCATGCCATAAGCTATAAAAGATATAATATTCAATTATTCTTAATTTCATTATCAATTTTATTTTCAATAGAAAAAGAAATTGATAATGAGAATTGTTTACTATGTCACAACCTACCAATGCTATCAATTCAAAATAATGAAGGTGAATTTAGAAGTTTTGAAGTCCAATCAGACCATTACTCAAATTCTATACATAGAAATATTGCTTGCAGAGATTGCCATGTAACAATAAAATCTTTCCCTCATAATCAAGATATAAAACCTGTTAATTGTTCAAAAGCATGCCATATTACTCGCCCATTTGAAATGGCTATTTTTTCACATAAAAACCAAGAAGAAATTCATAAAATTAGTGACCATGGGTTTAATCCAAATCATTCAAAAAAAGAGAATGAAGAAAAGCCAAATTGTAAATATTGTCATTCAAATAAAGTTTATGATGATATTGAAATATTTAGCGAAGAGGAAACATCACATTGTATAAATTGTCATTCTGGAGAATCACTAAATAGTGTTGTAAATCATGTAGATTTTCATATAACCCATAGATCATCTGAAAATTCTATGAACATTGTTGAACTATGTAGTTCTTGTCATAATGACAATAGCAAAATGATTCAATTTGATATAAGTACAACTCAAGTAGAAGGATTTGAGCATC
>CAZGWH010000012.1:21757-40715 GCA_964529325.1 uncultured bacterium
AGCAAAATGATTCAATTTGATATAAGTACAACTCAAGTAGAAGGATTTGAGCATCATTTTCATGGTAAAGCTATGAGGCGAGGACTAGATGATGTTGCAAACTGTGCAGATTGCCATAATAGCCATTTAGTTTTAACAAAAACAGATCCAAATTCATCTATCCATGAAAACAATATATTAAAAACATGTAGTACAAATAGTAAATGTCATCAAAATCCCACTCTTGAATTTTCAAAATCAGCAGTTCATTCAAAACCAACGCCTGAAAATAATCCACTTTTATTTTATATAGAATATGGATTCATACTATTAACGGCTGGAGTAATGGCATTATTATTTGCACATATACTTATGGACTTGGGAAGATTTATTTTTGATAAATTTAATGGAAATCAGTAAAATGAGTAGAACATTTGAAAGACTAACAGTTTCTCAAAGATTACAACATTTATTTATGTTTGTACCATTTATAATTCTTGTAATTACTGGATTCCCAATAAAATTTTATGAAAATTCATTTTGG
Organism: uncultured bacterium; assembly: GCA_964529325.1. Classification (GTDB taxonomy): domain Bacteria; phylum Fidelibacterota; class Marinisomatia; order SCGC-AAA003-L08. The sequence continues at coordinate 22,281 of CAZGWH010000012.1, forward strand.
ACCTCAGTTTTAAACTTTTTTGGCGGAATTGAAAATGCTCGCTATATACACCGAATTGCAGCAACAGTTATGATAATTGATTTTGTATTCCATGTTTTTTACATATTTTTTAATATTTATATAAATAAAATTCCATTATCAAAAATGTATTTATTACCAAATATGAAAGATGCTAGAGATATTGTACAAAACATTAAATATTTTTTATTTTTTACGGATGAAAGACCAAAATTTCATAAGTTTTCATATATTGAAAAATTTGATTATTGGGCAGTTTTTTGGGGAATGTTTATAATGGGTGGTAGTGGATTAATTCTTTGGTTCCCAATTTTCTTTAGTCAATATATTTCGGGAGATTTTATTCAAATTGCATATATAGCACATAGTGATGAAGCATTACTTGCATTCCTTGCTATTATTATTTGGCATTTTTATAATGTTCATTTTAATCCGAGAGTTTGGCCAGCAAATAAAGTTTGGTATAAAGGTACTTTAACGGAAGATGAAATGCAACATGAACATCCATTAGAATTAAAAGAAATCCTTGAAAAGGAGAAAAATAATGATTAAAACTCTTTTTAAATTATTATATGCTTTAATTTTGGTTGTATTAGGTGCTTCAATTTCAATCTATTTTGTATCCTTGGCAAATATAAAACATAGTAAATCAATTTCTGAAATACAACCAGAAAGTATTTTTCCTGATTATATAGAAATAACACAAAATAATTATTCATCTTTTAAAAAAATGGAATCACATTTCCATACTTATACCCCTAATAAAATGGCAGAAATAGAAAAACATTCAATTTGCTTAAATTGTCACTCTCCCTTTCCGCATGTAAAAGATATAAAAGTAAGAGCATTTAATAATCAACATTACAAATATTTAACATGTGAATCATGCCATTTTAATAGCACAGAATTTGAATGGTTTGATTTTGAAACTGACAACTCAATTACTCGGTATGATAAATATGGTTTGAACGAAAAAGTAGAGAATAAAGAATTAGATAAAAATTATATATCAAAAATTTCTCCTAAAACTATACCTGGAAATTTTTTATTTTATAATGAACATTCATTTGATAAATTTAAATCTTCTATTATTTCTAAAAACTCAGATAATTATAAAGAATTTAGAAAATTAGCTGAAGCCAATCTAGCTACTGCAAAAACGTGTATAAATTGCCATAGCATGGATAGCTCTTTTCCTTGGGAAAGCTTAGGATTTAATGATAGTAAAATTAGCCAAATGAATAATAATGCAATTGTAAATATGATTACCAAATATGATATTTTTCATTTTCCACCAATTTATGACAAATGAAATTATTTAAATATATAATAATAGTGATTGTGCTGTCTGGGTTTTTGTTCTCAGTTAAGAGAATCCAGTTAATTCAGGTCTACTCCTTTGACTCGATGACGTCCTATCCAACGGATATAGTTGGATCTCCAGATGGCACAATCTATGTTTTAGATGGTATGAAAAATAGGATTCTTGTTATTGATGAAAAATTCAACACTAGCTTTATTCTTCCAAATAAAAGTACTATAAATCAAGCCGTTGGAATTGGTTATGATAATGGGGTATGGATTGCAGATACACCACGAAACCGTCTATGTAAAATCAATAGAAATGGTGAATTTGAAGAAGTAATATCACTTAACAAAAATAATGAACCTGTCGATATTATTTTTACTGAAAGTAAAATAATATTTTCCGATAAAAACAATCATGATATAGGAGTAATTAATAAAATTACAAAACAAATTAAAAAATTAGGAGGAAAAGGTAAAGAATTAGGTTCGTTTTCTTTTCCTGGACCAATGGTTAAAATAGATAATAATTTTATTGTGAGTGATATATTAAATGGTAGAGTTATTGGTAATTCAATTGACTATTCACTAAATTTTTTAGTAGCAGAATTTGGAACAGAAGAAGGAAAAGTATTTCGTCCAAAAGGGCTAACTATTGATAAATTAAAAAATATTTGGGTTGCAGATAGTTATACAGGGCTTATCCAAATATTTTCAATAGATGGATCGTATGTTGGTATTGCATCAAATAATGGTAATAAAATTAATTTTAATACACCTACAGGAATCTGGATTGACCAATTATCAAGAATATGGATTGTTGAAAGCATGATTAATAAAATAAGTGTATGGAAAATAGAAAATGAATAAAATTATTTTATTTATTCTAATTTTATCGCTTTTATTTTCTTTACCAAATTCAAAAAAAAATTGTGTTACCTGTCATATAACTTGGAGTAATGAATTACCTCACGATTTTTTAAAAAAAGAAAACTCACATCATATATTAGATGGTATTCCTTCACTTGTTTCAACAAAAGAAATGTGCTATTCATGTCACGATGGTTATGTTGTTGATAGCAGAAAATATTTTATTGATGAAGATAATCATTTAGGAGAAAAAATTGAAATCACTAACTTACCTTTAAATAACCAAAATAAAATATATTGTGGTACATGTCATACACCGCATAACTCAGAAATGGTCGAAACAATAAGCTATGCTCCCTTTTTACGAGAAAATATTAATGATAGTCAATTATGTATATCTTGCCATGAAAATAATATATTAAAACATAATAATCATCCGATTCATGTTAAACAAAATAATTTCCCAAAAGCATTAGCTACCAGTAAAGTAAATGAAAATGTTGAATGTATGACTTGTCATAATATTCATAATCATCAACCAACAAAATTGACAATAGAACATAATTCCTCTACTTTATGCAATGAATGTCACTCTAACCAATTCGCAATTGAATTATCAGACCATGATTTCCGATATTTAGAGAACGGTAATTCTATAAATGATATTTGTAGTGGGTGCCATCTTGTACATGAAAGAAATGAAAACTTTTTATGGGCAAATAATTTAACAGAAAACAATAATAGTTTTTGTTTAAATTGTCATAGTGAAAAAGGATTAGGAAAAAATAAATTAATAAATAACCATGCTCACCCGATTGACACTAAGATTATTAAAGAATGTATTGATCCAGAAATTAGTGGAAATAATCGTGAAATTCAATGTTTGTCTTGCCATAACCCGCATGAATGGTCTAATAACCATTTCAATTTGACAGAAACAAATGAAGAAGGGAACTCTTTAACATCTTTTTTAAAAATACCTGATGATTCAAATGGTACTCTATGTATTTCCTGCCACCAAAATGAGTCTGACATAATTTATTCTGATCATTCAACAAAAAGAGAGGGATTTCAAAATATTTTATTTAATGAACAGGATAATAAAGGCCAATGTACAGTTTGTCATAATACACACTCAGATGATTATCAATTTACAAAGGATACTATCGAAGTTAGTAAAACGACAACTTTATGTTTAGCATGTCATGAAAATAATGATTTAATTACTAATATTGGTTCACATTCACACCCCATCGGAGTGGAATTTCCAAAGCACAGCCTTCTACCAGGAATAAAAAATAATGATAATATTATTGGATGCGAAACTTGTCATGATCCTCATAAATGGGGTCAAAATATAACAGAAAATAATGGGCATGATTTAAATGGCGATGGAGCTTCCTCATTTTTAAGAATTCCAACAGATGTAAATTCAGATTTATGTGGCTCATGTCACACAAAAGAAATGGCAGTTAATGGTAGTAAACATGATTTAAGTATTATGATAGATAATTCAACTAATAAAAATGCGTGCAGTGGATGCCACAGCACACATAATGCAATATCACAGCATGACTTATTAGATACTTTAGCGATAAATCATAAATCTATTGGGGAACAACATTGCCTATCTTGCCATGAAAAAAATGGAATAGCAGAAAAAATGATTCCAGAGATTTCAACACATCCCATAAAAAATATTTTTTTAAAATTTTTACCAAACTTACTATCTAAAAATACTAAACTCAAAACCATTGACTGTTTAACTTGTCATGACCCGCATTACTGGTCATTCAATAAAAACTTTAATAATAATAACTCTTTTATTAAAAATGGAAATATAAAAACATCATTTTTAAAAGAACATAATTATGAATCTAATTGTCAGGAATGCCATGATATAAATGGAATTTGGAAATATCTTTATTTCCATGATACTGAAAAAAGAAAACAATTCTAATGAAATATTTTGTTAAACTATTAATATTGTTATTTTCTATTAGCTGTTACAATCCACCTCAAACAGGTTTAATCTATAATCATGAAAATATAAAAGTTTCACATATAATTACCCCAGGACCAGCACCAATTAATTCTATTTTAGATGGCACGATTGCATTACTTTGGAAAAGATGTGAATACCCTAAAATATTAAAAGTTGGTGGAATGACCATTCTTGAAGATGGTCGATTATTAATTTCGGATATGGTCTCAAATGAAATTATTATATTCCCAGCTAATTTTTCTGATTGTGAAAATATTGATTATTATCTAAATGCGTCTATTGGTAAACCAATAGATATTTCAAATAATGACAAACATATCTTTATTTTAGATGGATTAAAAAAAATTATTTACCAATTAGATTATGACCTATCACTCGTAAATAAAATCCCATTATCATTTTCAAAAAAACCTTCTAAAATTCATATTTATAGTCAATTCATATTTATTATTGATTCAACTGCACATTCTATTTTCATGCTAGATTATAAGGGTAATTTATTAAAGAAAATTACATCAATTGATGATAATAGTTTATTCTTTCCAATCGATATTATCTCGTCCTTAAATGATACATATTATATAATTGATGGTATTCAGCGAAAATTATTTCATGTTGATTCAGAATTTATTATTTCACCAAGTTCATTGAATAATCAAACTCTAACCCAATTCCCTAGTACGATTCAAGAAAATAAGGATGGAATTATTTTTCTAAATGATATGGTAATGGGTAAAGTGCAAATTTTATTTCCAAATGGAAAAACTTTTGATCAAATTGATGATAAATTCATAAATAAATTTTCACCAACGGCAATACAATTAATAGATAATAATCATATTGTCATTTTTAATTCAAATGACCATTCCCTTTATTTTGTAGAAATAACAATATGATACGAATAATTTTATTCTATATTTTATTTTTTAGTTTTTGTTATAGCCAAAATAATATCCATTCTTATTTTGAATCTCAAATTTTAACTGAATTTGATTCTACTAAATCTATAAATAATAACATTGGGTCTTTTATTCGATTTAATACCAAAATTAAAGGTAAGAATAATTTATTTAAGAATACATATTCAATTTCAGGGGGTGGAATATTCTTAGAAAACTTTAATATTTCTAAAAATAATTTTTCACCCGAATGGGATATGAAATCTTTTTTCACTCCGCTTACTAATTTAAATTTCAGATTATTTTCAAGAAATATTCAATATTCTCCAACTCAATATATTACCTATCCAGAAAGCAAATCTGAATCAATTCACGGTGTAGAGATTCAATATGAAATTAAAAATAATTCGACCATATTATTCCAAAATGGTATTAGAAATTTGATAAATAAAAAAAAAACAACAACATACAATTATTCAAATATAGAGCTTCAACATCGAACAAAGCTTGCTTCAGTTATTTTAATTGGAAATATTAATTCAAATGATTCTATCAAATATTATAATCAAAAATTGATATTAAATTCAAAATTAAGTAATGGATGGCAAAACTTTATTTATTTAGCTAACAATAATGAATTATTTCAATATAAAAACATTTCAACAACTGGGATTATACCACTATATTCTAATCATTTTATTCAATGGGACTTTAATAAAGGAATTAGCTCAATTAATCAAAACTCAGTAATTTCTCAAGAATATATATTTAAATATGAGTATAAACTTTCGCCTATTTTTTCAATAGAAAATAAAATAAAAAATGAATGGTATAATATTAATGAAATTGATATATCTCATTGGAGACAATATCAAACTGGTATTATTTGGAATTCTCATAATTCCTTTTTAAAAACATTAGGTGGTATATCCTTTGGATTTAGAGAAGATGCAATATTTGGTAATGGTCCTGCAACATATATCGATATTTTATGTAATTATACTCAACTTCACAATAATTTTATATCCTTACAACTTACAAATATATTAAATACTTCAACTTTATCACCAATTGAAAATAAAAAAATTGAAAAAATGTACTATGAAATTGACAATAAAATAGATATAAACTCTGAAATCTACCCAACTAATATTTTAACTCCAGGAGTTAATTTATATGTAAACTCTCATTTAGGTTCAGATTTAACCTATTCACCTGATACTCTTCAAAATATTATAAATAGTAGTATTTATTCTCGTTTTAGATATAAAACAACATTTTTAAAATTATCCGTAACAAATCAATTTGACTTAAATTTGAAATCTGGAAAAAATATATATTCGTGTGATTATTCTCTTCACCCAATAAATTTAATTTCGTTTACAGGTTTTTTTCGATATCAAAATAATGATGGAAATGAATTTATAAATTTTAGAACAACTTCAAAAATATTACTAGGTAATAACTCTATTAATTTTGATATATATCATTCTGGATTAATTAGTAATATAGGGAAAATCAATACCCAAATATTGATTCGCTTTATTAGGAGATTTTAGTGAAAATTATTATGATGATATTAATTTCACAATTTTTATTCCCTAATTTAATACCGAATGGAATAATTAATTCTCCACATCATTTTAATAAATTTAATAAAACAGATTTATCATTATGTAGGAGTTGCCATATTTCAGAAGGAGAATTAGCAGATTCAACTAAAAATTTTAATTCTGACGATTTATGCTTGAATTGCCATAATGAAATTTTTGCTAAATATTTTGATAATGATTTAATTAATGATACGAAAAAAATAGACTTAAATAAATTTTCACATCATTTTAATATTGGGCAAGAAGATGAGATTCATTGTATCGATTGCCATAACCCACACGATAATTCAAAGGGTAATTTTTTACGAGAAATACAACATGAATTATGTCTAAAATGCCATATAGAGCAAAACGAAATTTTATCAGTTCATAAATCTCCATTAAATTCAACAAAACTACAAAATAAGGATATAAAATGTAGTTCATGTCACGATATCCACTTAATATCATCCCATAAATCATTGTTAACAAAATCCGAAAATCATCTGTGTTTAGAATGTCATGATGGTAATTCTCATAATTCAAATGAATATTCAAGCCAATTTGATTTAAACATTACAATTAATAAATTATACCCTCATATTACTTTAAATAATTCAGATAATAAAAGTTCTATCGAATCCGTAGTTTGTTCAGATTGTCATAATCCACACCAAAGTACAGAATTGAATAAAGGTCTGCTAGATGGTTCATTAAATGGTACTGATGGGATTACATCATGGGGGTTGAGTGTTAAACATTCAACTTTTGAATATCAAATTTGTTATAAATGTCATTCATATTCAAATTTACAAACGACTAAAAATATAGCTGAATTATTAAAAAAAACAAATATGTCATTTCATCCCGTTGAAACTGTATCAAACAATATTAATGCAACTAAAAGTTTAAAATTAGGATGGGGTAATGCATCAATAATGAATTGCTCAGACTGCCATGGTAATGATAATCCTTTTGGGGTTAAAGGTATTCATGGATCAAATAATAAGGGGATTCTTAAGCAAAACTTTGAAAAGTCTCCCTTTACTTTAACATCAACACAGCAAGATAATGCTTTATGTTTTAAATGTCATGATAATAAATATATTACACAAAGTGCAGGCTTTAGATGGCATAAATTGCATATTGATAGTGGCTATAACTGTTCAGCATGCCATGATTCACATGGTTCGAAAGACTATCCTTCATTGCTAAAGTTTAATTCAACCTTTATAAAACCGAATCCAAATGGAGAGTTTATTTTTAACAAACCCTCTTCAAATAGTGGTTCATGTACAATGACTTGCCATGGTCATATGCATAAAGATGTAAATTATTAATAATAAATTGATTTAAATAAAAAAAAAGGGCAGAAATCTGCCCCTTATAATTATTATTTAAAATGTGTATTTACCAGAATTTCCACCAAGATGTTTTCCCAGCTTTGCTTTTACACTTTCCACCACATTTTTCTTTATTTTTACATTGAGCTTTTTCTTCTTCAGTTTTTAAACCTTTTTTACAACATTTGCTCTCAGCACCTTTATTTTTACATGCAATTGGATTTTGTTCTTCAACATTATCTTTTTTACATGCATGAATTTTATCCTCGCCAACTTGTTCAGTTTTTGAATCATTTGCTGATTGAGTAAATACTGGATTTAATATTACTAGACAAAAGCAACCCAATATTAAAATTATTTTTTTCATCATTTTCCTTGTTTATTTTATTTTAAAATTCTAATTATGTTACAATAACATCAAAGGGAAAAAGTTCCAAGATTAATTTTGTAAAATAATATTGACCAATAAAACAACATCTGTTATATTTATTAGACCATCTTCATTTATATCTGCTGTTAATGCTTGATTTTCCACAGGTGTTAAATTACCCAGAATAAAGTTTACAAGTATAATAATATCCTGAATATTTTTTACTTGGTCACTGTTAATATCACCAATTTCATAATTATATCCTCCAGTTATAATAAAATCCCAAATTCCACGACCATAAGTACCAAATCGAGCTGTATTTATTTCATCTATATATTCGACGGACCAATAAGTTTGGTCAGGAGCACCAAGACCAGAAATATCATACCATTCACCTGTAATTGCGGTCCATACATAAGGGCCTACTTCAGTCGCTCCAAATACAAGTTCATCATCAATAGAACCCGAAATAGTAAATACTAATGTATTTGGTAAACCTTCATTCATTGGTTCAAATGAATTACCATTATTATATGACACATAAACTCCAGGATTTGAATAACCACTTCCTGCAATAATTACTTTACCCAATTCAATATATGATGGTAAAATTGATGAGCCATAAAAATAATGTGGTTCTGGTCCAGAGAATGTAGATGTCAATTCCCAATCTAATCCCCCATTTTCTGAATGATAAAAATTTCCATTATAAGTCGAAACATACATGTATTGTGAGTTTAATGGTGAATGTGCAATCGCTGTAATTGTACTATTAAAATTATATGAAAATTCTTCAGCCGAAATTGAATTTCCATTTGCAGTTAATTCAATAATTTTATGTCCACCTGTCAATGAGCCACCCGCTAAATAACATTTATTTGGAATAGCTGGATGTTCAACAATGGGTGGCATCCATAAATACCCTTCACCTTGAAATTCCCAAGAAGTCCAATTATCAATCGGATATTGATAATATGAAATAAACCCAGGATAAACTATCCAGATAGATTCTCCTCCATTAGAAGATGATAAATGACCATAATCTCCACTGATGAGCTGTGTAAAATTCAATATTCCTTCATCATTATTTAGACTTCGTTGAAGACCTTGATCTTGAGCCCCAGCCCAAATTAAATTAGGATATGATTCCATTGTATATGTTGAATAATACTGACTAACTCCTAGTCCATCCATTGATAGATTATCAACATTTGCCAATTGACTATTTGACCAATATAATCCTCCATCAGTCGAAATTAATGCAAATTCTTGATTATTTTCAGGGTCAACAAACCAACGAATTTCTGGAATATCTGCATGTAAATAATTATAAGGATCATTATAATAATCATACCAATTATTAACTAATCCCCAACTATTACCACCATTCGTAGATTTGTAAACATCAATTCCACCCATTGCAACAAAATTTGGATTAATATTTGAAGAGTTAAAACTATTTATACCAAATAAATATGTTCCAGATTGAGTTTTTTGCTCCCACGAATTACCACCATTTGAAGAATAGAACAAATCATCATTTATTTTTGCGTAAATAAATACTTCACTATTATTTATTCCACCTGTTAATCGTACATCACCATTTAAATTAGAAGCTATATTACTTACCAACACTAAATCAAAAGATTCGTCAAAAGTAAATATCTCATCATCCATTTGAATATAAATTAAAGCATTTTCTTGATAACGAGGAGTCCAAATATCAATATGAGAAACAGTTCTTGCTGTTGTCCATTCTTTTGTAAATGTTTCTCCCAAATCAGTAGAAACATAGATTGAACTAACTTCTTGCCATGTCGTATTATTCCACTCCTTTGCTAATAGAAAAATAGTATTTTCAGTATTATTTTGAACAATTGTTCTTTTAATATTTCCCCAAGATTGAATATTTTCAAGCCCCTCGCTTTCTTCAATAACTATTCCATCATTATCGGTAAAATAAAATCGAGAACTTCCTGTACCAATTAATAATCGCCTCAGATTATTATTCTCAATGAGTCTTAACATTGTAATATTAGGCAACTTCATATAATCATTTAAAGATTCCCAATTTTCGCCATCAATAGTGCCACGCCAAATATTACCGCCAGAAGAACCACAATAAATTAAATTATTATTTAAATCAACTTCAGAAGTATGAATTCGTCCCGATAAATTATTACTGCCTTTTTCTTCCCAATAACCCTGAATTTCTCTTGATTGGAAATTTCTAAATTGATGATTATCAAAATTCATTGATAATCTTTGGCGTTGTTCTGTTTTTAATATTGATTTTTCTCTTCTATAATTAGCATCAGAATTCTTCCAATCAAAATCTGGAGCTGTTTTATGCATCTGATTATAATATTCTTTTCTCCCCTTTTTAAATATTTTTCGATCTTTCTTCTTTTGAATTATTTCTGTTGGAACAGGGAATTTTCCATTAGCGACTTGGCTATAATTTGAATAAAAACAAATCATACAAAATGAAATAAATAGAATAATTATCGTTTTTTTCATAAAATTTCCTTTTAATTTATAAAATTGGATCAATTTTATTTGCTAATTTAAATCCTCTTGCCCGTAATGCACATGAATCGCACTCACCGCATGGAGTTAGATCACTTTTATAACAACTCCATGATAATTCAATTGGAGAATTAAGCTCAAATCCTTTTAATACAATTTCTTTTTTAGACATATTAATTAGTGGAGTAATAATTTTTATACTTGTATTTGGTTTTGTACCCTCTTCAATCGTTTTTTCAAATGCATCATAAAAAGAACGACGACAATCAGGATAGCCTGATGAATCTTCCTCAACCGCACCGATGTATATTGCATTTGCACCGATAACCTCAGCCCAACTAACAGTAGCACTTAATAAATTTGCATTTCGGAATGGAACATATGAATTTGGAATATCATTATTTTCTAAATCGGCCTTAGGTACAGCAATATTTTTATCCGTTAAACATGAACCACCAATTTTACTCAAATGTGTAAAATTTAAAATTAACCTCTCTTTAACATTATAAAAATCAGCTATTGCATTAAATGATTTTAATTCTCGTTCTTCAGTTCTTTGACCATAGTTTGAATGTAAAAATGCAATATTTTCCGAATTTAGTTTTGCAATAGTGGAGGTAACACAAGAGTCCATTCCACCAGAAACAAGAACAATAGACTTTATAAATTTTTCACTCAATTCTATACTCCAATTTTATTTGAGTCCCAAATATGTTTATGCATTTGTATTTGCATTCTTATATTCAATTTAGATTCTTTAATCCATTCAGCAAGTTGCTCATATTTTAATTCAGAAAATACTGGACTAAAAATAACTATATTTGTTTTGTCTAAATTATATTCAAATACTTTTAATTCTGCCCATTCAAAATCGCTTCTATTTTTTATTACAAATTTTAATTCATCGGGTGGATTCACTTCATTAATTATAGACCATAAGTTCTTTTTATCCATACCACTTCCGGGGCATTTAAAATCAATTACTTTAATAACTGATGAAGGTACATCTTTTACAGATAAAGAGCCTCCAGTTTCCAATAAGATTTTAAATCCTTCGTTTTCCAATGATCTTAATAATTCAATACACCCTTCTTGAAATAATGGTTCACCACCTGTTACTTCAACTAAATTACAATTATAAGCTTTTATTTCCTGAATTATTTCATTAATTGACATATCTATTCCATCGTGAAAAGTATATTCGGAATCACACCAAGAACACCTCAGATTACAATATGTTAATCGAATAAAAACACAGGGTAAACCAGCATAAGTTGATTCACCTTGAATGCTATAAAATATCTCATTTACTTTAAGTTTCATATATTAAATTTACAAGTAACTTATAGCATCGCCCAATCATTTGAACGAATTGATACAATAAATAAAAATCATGTTTTATACGCTAATTTAATTGGATTATATTATCGCTTCTGATTTTCCCCAATTTTTAATATTTAAAGGATTTATGGCTTATCCAAAACTTTTTATTCCGGGACCAACGCATGTTTCGGAAGACATTTTAAATGCATTTTCGACCTATCAAGTTGGACATCGCACACCCGAATTTTCTGAATTAACTAAAACGGTAATCACTGGAATTCAAAAAGTTTTATATACGCAAAGTAAAGTATTTCTAGCTTCACATGCCGCAACAGGACTTTGGGAATTAGGATTACGAAATACATACAAACCCAATAGCAAAATATTATTTGCTGTCAATGGTGCTTTTAGTAGTAAATGGTCTACTGTAAGTGATAAATGTGGATTTAATTATTCTACAATTAATAAATCCTGGGGAACTGGAATTCACCCCGAGGATATTGATGAGCAACTTTCTACAGGTGATTATGATATTTTCTGTATGGTTCATAATGAAACATCAACAGGAGTTTTAAGTGATTTAGAACCAATATCAAAATTATTAAAAAACAAATATCCAGATGTAATTTGGATGGTCGATGCGGTAAGCTCTATGGCTGGTGTAAAAATTGAAGTTGATAAATTAGGTATTGATTTTATTTTCGCTTCAACTCAAAAAGCCTGGGGATTACCTGCAGGGTTTGCTGTTTGCTCCGTATCAGATAGAATATTAGACCGTTCAAAAAATATAAAGGATAAGGGTTATTTCTTTGATTTAGAAGTATATGATAAATATTATGAAAAATGGCAAACTCCTGTAACCCCATCTATCCCCCATTTATTTGGATTAAAAGCAACAATTGAAAAAATTATGAATGAAGGATTAGAAAATCGTTGGGAAAGACATATTGAATGTGGAAAATATACTCGTGATTGGGCATTGAATCATGGACAAAGTTTTTTTCCTGAAAAGTTATGTTTTTCACCAACCATTACATGTATAAAAAATGACCAAGAATGGGATATTAATTCAATCAATGATAAATTATTAGATAGAGGCTATCGTATGGATAGAGGATATGGCAAATTGAGAGGCCTAGCCTTTAGAATTGCACATATGGGAAATGTGTATTTAGATGATTTAAAAGACTACTTAAATCACTTTGATAATGTTTTAATTGAATTAAACTACTAATAGGAAAATAAATTGAAAATACTTGTATCAGATCCAATTTCTAAAAAAGGAATGGAAATCCTAAAATCAGCAGATTTTGAAATATTAGATTACCAACAGGACGATATCAACATAAATATTCTACCTGAAATTGATGGGTGGGTAATCAGAAGTGGCACAAAAATTGGAAAAGAATATTTATCCAAAACAAATAATCTTCAAGTCATTGGTAGGGCTGGAGTTGGCGTAGATAATATTGATATTTCTGAAGCGACAAAATCAGGTGTAATTGTAATGAATACACCTGATAGTAATACTATTTCTGCGGCTGAACATTCATTTGCTTTAATTACAACATTATCAAGAAATATTCAAAAAGGACACCTTGGTCTTATGAATGGTGAGTGGAATCGCCATGAATTAGTAGGCATTGAACTAAAAGGTAAAACACTAGGCGTTGTTGGATTAGGTCGAATAGGAAGAGAAGTTATAAAAAGAGCTCATAGTTTTGATATGAAAATTTTAGGGTACGATCCATTTATTTCTCAAGAAATGTTTAACCCTGATGAAGTAAAAGTTGTAGATTTAGACACACTTTCAGCAGAAAGTGATTTTATTACGCTCCATGTTCCAATGCTTGATTCTACTCGTAACTTATTTAATTATGACCGAATGTCAAAGATGAAGAGTTCTGCTCGAATTATTAATGTTGCAAGAGGTGGAATAATAAATGAAGATGATTTAGCAAAAGCATTAAATGAAGGAATCATCGCTGGTGCAGCAATTGATGTTTTTACTTCTGAACCAATTAATGGAGACCACCCTCTTGTTTCTGCAAAAAATATTTTGCTAACACCTCACCTTGGAGCATCAACTAAAGAAGCAAAAGAAGGTGTTTCGACAAGTATTTGTGAACAAATATGTGATTTTCTTAAACATGGGAAAATCAATAATGCGTTAAACATGCCCGTATCAAATATGGAAGAATTAAAAAAATTGGAACCATATTTAAATCTTGCAAATAAAATTGGGCAATTACAATCTCAGCTTTCTAAAGGAGCAATAAATAATATTCAATTTGAATGTTATGGAACATTAGAAGAGACGAAGCCTCTTGTATTGTCATTTCTAAAGGGACTTTTAGAAAATGTCAGTGGTAGCCGTGTTAATTTTGTAAATGCTTTTGCAGTTGCTGAAGAACGAGGTATTTCAGTTGAACATTCGTATAGTAGCAAAAAAATATCTTATACTAATTTAATTCAAACATTTGTTGAAAGTGAATCTGGCGAAATTAAAATTGGCGGGAGTGCATTTTCTGATGACCATTTACGAATTGTAAACTTAATGGGGTATCAAGTTGATTTTAAACCTACAGGAAATATGTTATTTTTAAAAAATAAAGATGTTCCAGGTGTAATTGGAAAAGTAGGAACAATGCTCGGGGACCAAAATGTAAATATTGCTGAATACCACCTAAGCAGATCTAAAGAAAGTGACATTGCATATGCAATAATTAAATTGGATAACCCCGCAACATCGGCTGTATTAAACAGCCTTAGCGTGCTTAATGATTTACTTGAAGTAACTCCTCTATCTGTTAAATAAATTGAATAGTCATGGTAAATGGAAAGTTGTGATCGGTTTAGAAGTACATGTCCAACTAAATACAAAATCTAAATTATTTTGTGGGTGTTCAAATGAATCATTGGGTAAACCAAATTCAAGGTGTTGCCCCGTTTGTATTGGGTTACCAGGATCACTTCCATTACCTAATAAATCAGCTATTGAAAAATCGGCACTATTTGGTATTGCTGTAAATTCTAAAATAAATACACATGTTCAATTCTCACGAAAAAATTATTTTTATCCAGACTTACCAAAAGGGTATCAAACTTCGCAATTTTCTTTACCAATATGTGAAGGGGGTGAAATCAGATATATACATGACAATGCTGAAAAGACAGTCCAGCTTACTCGAGCTCATTTAGAAGAAGATGCTGGTAAATTAATTCATTCCATACAAGATTCAGCAACTCATATTGATCTTAATCGTTGTGGCTCCCCACTTTTAGAAATTGTTTCAGAACCTGATTTAAGATCGGCATCTGAGGCAAAAGCATATCTTACTCAACTAAAACAACAAATTCAATATTTAGAAATTTCAAATTGTGATATGGAAAAGGGTCAATTAAGATGCGATGCAAATGTATCTATACGAAAAAGTGATTCTGATGAGCTTGGTACACGGGCTGAAATTAAAAATGTAAATTCCTTTAAATTTGTTGAAAAAGCAATTAATCTTGAAATTAATCGCCAAATTGACATTCTTGAAAATGGTGGAAAAATTAAACAGTGTACATTACAATATGATGATAAAGCCGATTCAATTTCAGTACTTCGATTAAAAGAAGATGCACATGATTATAGATATTTTCCATGCCCTGACTTGCCCCCTATTTTTATTGATAACAAAATAATTGAAAAATTAAATGATATTTGTCCTGAAAAACCAATAGAAAAAGTTAAACGATTTCAAAAAGATTATAAATTATCTCTATATGATAGCGAGCGAATTTGTCAAGAATCAAATTTTGCAAATTATTTTGAAAATCTAATAATCAAAATAGGTGATGTTAAAAAATCTAAAAATATTTTATTAGGTGATATAAGCAAATTATTAAAAGATAAAAACATTTCAATTAATGAGTTACCAATTAGCATTGATGATATTTCTAAACTTTTAAATTTTCAGATTAATGGCAGTTTATCAGTTTCAAATTTTAAAAAAGCATTTATGTTAAAAGCAGAATCAAACGATCCTTTATCTACTATTTTGGAAAATAATAATCTACTAAATGATAATACTCATTCATTAGCGGATATAGTAATTGAAGTTACTAATGCAAATCCGTCTGAACTTTTGCGGTATCAATCAGGTGAAGAAAAATTAAAAGGGTTTTTCATGGGTCAAATAATGAGAAAAACACAAGGTAAAGCAAATCCTGCTGAACTCGTTAAACTAATTGAAGCTCTCAAAACACACTCCAATTAAAATCTCAGGGGGTGGTATAGCGGGGTTATCGGCTGGTATATTCTTAAAACAAGCAGGTTATGACCCTATTATTTATGAAAAAAATAAAGCATGTGGCTATTCTAGACATGGCGATATTGAAGGATTAGAAACTTGGAATTTTTGTTCAAATCCAATTGAATTTTTTAAACAATTAAACATTCCAATTGATTTTAATTATAAACCAGAAAATAAAATAACCGTTCACTTTGATAATTCACCTTCATTACAAATAGTAGATAAAAATCCTTTTTTTTATTTTGTAAAACGCGGAATGGAAAAAGGGAATATAGATAAGGAATTACAGACATTTGCACTTTCTATCGGTTGTGAAATTCGATTTGAATATACTCCTGAAATTGAAAATATATCAATTATTGCTACAGGGTCTAAAAAAGCAAAAGCATATATTCAAGGGATTACTTTTGATACTCAATTACCTGATCAAACTCATTTATTTTTAAATGATTCTCTTACGAAAACTGGCTATGGCTATCTTGTTATCTGGGATGGACAAGCAACACTTTCTGTCGCATACAAAAAATCGGAAAATCAACACATACTAAATAAACTAAAAAATAAATGCAAAGAAAAATTAGAAATTGATTTACCTGAAAATACAAATTTGTTCGCAAGTTATGGTTCATTTGATATAAATTCGCCTAAAGTTGATAACGATGGTCGAATGTTTATTGGTGAAGCAGGTGGATTCCAAGATTATCTTTTTGGATTTGGAATGAATTCTGCAATTCATTCTGCATATTATGCAATAAAATCCATTGCACAATCGGAAGATTATAAATTATTAACTGAAAAAAATATTATTCCACACATGAGGGCTTCTTTAATAAATAGATATTTATTTGAAAAATTAAAAGAAAAACAAAAATATAATATCTGTAAACAATTAAGTAATTCTACACAGCCATTACAAATTTTACAAAAACAAAGTAATTATACTTTTAAAAAGAAACTTATGTTTAAGTTATTAAATAGAAAATTAAATATATTATAATGATATGAAAACATTTATTTGGGTATTATTAAAAACAATTCAAGGTCTTGGATTAATAACCGTAATTTCAGGGCTATATTATGGAATGCGAGATCATGATATGAATTATGAATTACTTATGTTACTCATAGGAAGTGGAATGCTATATGGCTCTGCATATCTTTCTGATAAATGGATAAAATAAAGGAGATTTTAAATGTCTGATGTATGGAATAAAATGATTGGCGAATTAAATAATTTAGGCGACACAATTGCTGAAAAGTCTGAAGAATATTTTAAAATTGCTGTTGAAAAAGGTGAGGTACTTTCAAAAAAAGGAAAAATACAATTTGAAATTGAAAGTACGAAACGAGAATTAAAAAAAGAAAAAACAGCTCTTGGCGATTTTGTAGCATCTAAATTTCACAATGAAGATGTAACCGATTTTACATTAAATGACCAATTTCAGATCTATACTGATAAAATATTAAATCTTCAAAATGTCATTACTTCCCTTGAAAAAGATAAACAAAATTTAAATATTAAAACAGAGACTACTCCCGACGATAACAATATAAACCCAGACGACAATAATTCGGAAAATATTTTTTAAACAAAAATACTACTTTTAATTAAATCTGTAATTTCATTTACTCAATAAATGTTACACCCTTTTCAAATCAACTATTAACCACATTCAATTAACAATCAGCCAAATAAAACTATTTCTACTTCATTAATATAATTTTTTCTGTTTGTGTAAATTGATTTGCCGTTAATTTTATAATATAAACACCACTTGGAAATCCATTTGCATTCCATTCAACCGTATGAAATCCGGGTTCAATCTTCCCTTCAAATAATGTTTCAATTAATCGACCATTGATATCATATATTTGTAGAG
>CAZGWH010000013.1:0-39431 GCA_964529325.1 uncultured bacterium
CTATTTAAAATATTCCCAAAAACTCCTCATCGGGAGGGTCAACCCCTGTGGAATAAAATCTTCGATTTTGATGCTCCTCGTACCTTGTATTTCACAATGGGAGCATCATTCCACAGGGCGAACGCAACGAACAGAAAAGCCGTACCGCCTACTGCCGCCGTACCGGTAAACACTGGTGCTATAGTAGCCCAGGCCCCGGTACCATGCATGGCTACTACTGTACTCGCTAGAAGACCAAAAGTAGCCGAAGTAGCCTATATTGTAGTAATAACCATTATTGAAGACACGGTAACCAGAAGGAAGACCTGCAAAGCCACTTGTCCCAAATTCAGCGTTAGACTCTAAATTACCATCATTCCATAGCGAAGCATTACCTGCCAGTTTACTGCCCTCATTGGTACCTCTCCAGCCTGTAGCATCTGCTTCTGATTGAGACATTCCAAGATACATCTCTAATGTTTTATATTCTTCATCACTTGGCACATGCCAACCATCTGGGCAGACTCCTCTGCTATCATCTACGGTGTACCAATTGTAGAGGTTACCATAAGTTTCTTGGTGGGATAAATCATCATTGTAATAGCCGTAGGCTCCTGTGCTTAAATTCTCCCATACATTAGGTTCAGAGGATTCTGATTGGACATATTGGATTGGGTCCCCATTTTGGTAGTGAGTTGTCTTTAAATTCTCTGACATCCATTCTTGCTCACCAATGATTACCGTTTCGTAACTGTTGCCGTCAATATCGGTAAGACCTATCGGGCTTGAATCGGCAGTGAGTCTAAATTTTGCTGTTGAAGTATAAAGTTCGCCTGCATCTGCTCCAAAGTTCCAGACAAGGCATTTACTTACCCCTTCTTCGATATTTATACCTATATCTCCCGTTACCATACTTATTGCGGTATAATTACCACCACCATCATAGGATACTTCTACACCTACTGTAAATGTACTAAAATTTATATCTCCCTGTAAATCATAGCAAATATCTACCTGTTTACTACCATCTGTCCGTTGAGATGCAGTTATATTGCTTATTTGGGCATTTATAAAACACATTAATGTTAACATAATTATAACGAAGTTCTTCATTCTGTTTTCCTTTTTATATACTTTTAATTCTAAAAACCTTATATCTATAATATACAAAATATATCTGACAGGAAATGTGACGACTGTAAAACCTTGAGATATATTTGTAAATTAGTATAGTAATTTAAAACTTTTATCACTTAATAACCAAAGTGATGGGATGAATAGAATTAAGAATTATGAATTAAACCCTGTGGAATATAAAAACAGATTCCACGGGTCAAGGAATTATGAATTAAAAAAATAGGACGCTGATAACCGCAGATAAAACATGATAAAAAATATGAATTTAAAAACCTCACCTTTTCGGCTTCGCCTTATTTCCCCTCCTTTTTTTAGGGGAGAGATGATGCCTGTGCTGAGCAATTTTATCGAAGCAGGGCGGCAAATTTATTTTGTAGTGGCGTCGCTTCTACTATTTTATAAATTAATAAACCGATATAAATCTCGATGTAATCTTTACCGTAGCAAGGTGATTGATGTTAATTTTTGTTATATACTTTAAAGAATGTTTAAATTTAACTATCTGACCATTTATAAATAAGGAATCAAATGCCAACAATATCAATGTTTTATGGAATACTGATACGAATGTTTTTTTAAGACATAGAAAAACACCATAAGCCACATATTCATGCTGATTATCAAGGAAAAGTTGGAGTTTATTCTATCCCTGAAGGAAAATTATTAGCTGGAGAAATTCCATCAAAAAAAACATAAACTTGTTGTTGCATGGATAGAAATTCATCAAGAAGATTTAATAGCAGATTGGGAATTGGCTGTAAATGGTAAAACACCCTTTTCAATTAGAGGATTAGATCAATGAAAATAAAACAAATACAAGTTAAATCCGATTATATTTTACACATAATTTCAGAAAAAGGAAAAATTGGTTTATTTGATGTATCACCTTATTTAGTATTCGAAGCATTCTCTCACCTAAAAGATAATAATGCATTTAAAAAAATAATTAACGGTGGATATTTTATTGAATGGGAATGCGGTGCAGATTTATCCGCTGATACAATTGAAGCCAATTGGAAAGTAATTAAAAATGGGACGCTGATAACCGCAGATAAAACATGATAAAAAAATTGAATTTAAAAACCTCACCTTTTCGGCTTCGCCTTATTTCCCCTCCTTTTTAAGGAGGGGAAATAAGAGTGGTAAATATATTTTGTAGTGGCGACGCATGCGTCGCAATTAGTATAATTTATTTTGTTAATAAATACTGAATCTTAAAACTTTAAATCAGGAGGGAGTAAATAATCTTAAAAAAACTCCCTTACTAATCTAATTGAGCAATTTACTTAAAAATCGTTGTCTTTTTTTTCAAAAATCGCATAATAATATAAAAAGTAATTATAATTGATATTGATAATGAAGATGAAAAACCCCAGTTCCAATTACCAAAACAAACCCAATTATTAATATGTATTAATAAAATAAATAAAATAATCATCGCTGTAAAGGAAGTATATTCTCGTTTTATAATATTTTTAAAATTAATTGATTGAGTGTTTTTCTTATAATTCTTAAATGAAGGTATAAATGCAGAAATATCCTTTGACCAATCAGTATATTCATTACCAAATTTATCTCTTAAAAATTCTTCTTCTGCAATCATAATTCGTTCATAATATAACCAATAAATTAATGAAAATATAATTTGCACCCATAAAATTGGAATTAATAAAAACATTCCTAACCACATAAAATAATTACCTAAATACAATGGATGACGGAGGATACTATAGATTCCCAGTTTATTTACAGACCCTGCTTTTTGTTTTTTTGTATTTCGCCCTGAAGTATCCATCGGTACTTTTGCAACTGTAATTACTCTAATAAATTGCCCTAACAATGAAACTAAAAAACAAATAATTAACCAATTTTTATTTTGAAACAAATCGATAGATTTTACATCTTGAATTAATCCAAAATAATAGAGAATAAATAGAACTATTGGTAAATAACTTCTATGTTTAAATAACCAATTTCCAGTTTTAATTTGTTCTTCAATTAATGCCATTGCTAATTTATATCCTCACTTTTTATTTGAAGGTCAATATCCATTTTTTTAAGCCAAGTTAATTGTTTTTTCGCATATTGCCATGTTTTAGTAGAAATTAATTCTATGGTCTCGTCTTTTAAAATATCACCGTTTAAATATTCTATAATTTGTTTATATCCTACACTTTGTAAAGGATGTGCATTTCTTGTCATTTCAGAATTAATCAAATTTTCAACTTCCTCTACCCAACCCTCATTAAACATTGATAAAACTCTATTATGAATTTTACTTCTTAAAATAGCTCGGTCTATAGTCAATTCAATTAAATAATATTTTGCTCTTTCTTTTGCATCTCTTTTCGTTTGATCATCAAATATTATACTCGGTGCTTTCCCTGTGATTTCATAAATCTCAAATGCTCTCACTAATTTTTTATGGTCATTAATACTAATTTTTTTTGCATAATCAGGGTCAATAATTGATAATTCTTCTAATAATTGTTTGCTTTCACCACAATAAATTTTATCTTCATACTTTTGCCTAATTTTAGAATTACTATCTGCATTATTAATAATTCCATAACAGAGCGAATTCACATATAACATTGTACCACCAGCTATTATTGGTTTTACTTTTTTATGGTGAAGATAATTAATTTTATCTTTGATTAAGTTTATATATTTTCCAGCAGAAATAATATCTTCGGGATTTATACAATTAATTAAATGATGAGGAATTTTGTTTAATTCAGATGTAGTCGGTTGAGCAGTTCCAATAATAAATCCGTTATATATTTGCCTAGAATCTACTGATATTATTTCACCATTAATCTCTGTAGCCAAGTCAATTGCAAATTTAGTTTTCCCTACTCCAGTAGGTCCAATAATTATAGGTATTCTATTTCCAATATTTGAAATTAATTCAGTATAGTTTACCACGATCTCTCAAATCGTTTATCCAATTCCTCTATCCCTAAATTAACAATTATCGGTCGGCCATGCGGGCAATAATATGGATGTTCAGTATGAAATAATTGATCAATTAGTATTTTCATTTCTGGTGGATTTAACGAATCGCCTGCCTTAATTGCAGCTTTACACGAATAAGTTGCAGCGATTAAATCTAATACCTCTGACTTCATATATTCATGTTCACAAAAGAATTCTAATACTTCCCTAATGACTTTTTCTTCAACCCCTTGCGAAATATCTGGAGGAACGCCTTCGACAATAATTATATTTTCACCAAACTCTCTCATTTGAAAACCAATTTTTTCTAAATAAGAAACTATTTCAGGAAATCGAGCATATTCTTCAGGTTGAAATTTTATAGTAACTGGGAATAATAAAGCCTGTGAAGAAAAACCTTTACCAGACATTGCCAAAACTGCTTTTTCAAATAATACGCGTTCATGAGCAACATGTTGGTCAATAATGATTAATCCACCTTTAATCTCAGTTAAAATATATTTGTTATGGATTTGCCAAAAAGTTTCTCCAACAATAGGTAATTCTTTTTCACCTGATGCAGAAATTTGATTTACGCGTTCTATAAAATTTTGTTGAGTCCCGGGTGCAATATCAAAATCATTACCATCCTTTTGATGTGGTGGAACTTCGTCGGGAATAAATGATGGTTCTGCTGGTTTAAATTTCAACCAATCTGTATCTTTGGATCTTCCTGCATATTTATTAAAATTACTTGAAAATTGTAAATCAGGAATTACGCTTAAAATATCTTTCATTACCAGAGAAACCGCTGCTTTTATGACATGATAAACACGCCATTCATCTTGAAAACGAACTTCAAGTTTAGCTGGATGTACATTTACATCAATTCCTTCTTGAGGCATTTCAATATTAACTAAAAAGAATGGGAATTCGCCTCGAGCAAGCACCGTTTTATACGAACTCATTACAGCCGAATTTAATAATTTATCTTGAATTGCTCTTCCATTTAAGAATATAAATTGTTCGCCTCTTCGTTTCTTAACTAAATTTAAATTTCCAACAAATCCAGAAACTTTATAACGACCTTTTGTATAACTTATTGGGAGAATATTATTTTTATACGATTTTCCCATTACAGAAATAATGCGTTCTTCTAAATTTTCAGATGTAAGTCGTTTTTTTTCTTCCCCATTTTGATGATATGTAAATCCAATATCTGGGTACCCTAACATATATTTTCGTACCATTTGATAAATATGTCTGGCTTCAACTTCTTTTTTCTTTAAGAATTTTTTTCTTGCAGGTACATTATAAAAAATGTCCCTTACTTGAAAAGTTGTTCCTTGGGGCCGAGGAGCTGGTCTTGTAAATTGAACTTCACCGCCAGAAATTTTACTTTCATTTCCTTGTAAATTATTATTTGCAGACCGAATAAAAACTTCGCTAATTGAAGCAATACTCGGTAAAGCCTCCCCTCTAAACCCCATTGATGAAACTTTTAATAAATCATCAATTGATCTTATCTTGCTTGTAGCATGTCTTTGAAAAGATATTTCAAGCTCTCTCGAATTCATTCCACAACCATCATCATCAATTTGAATAAGTTTATGACCACCATCCTCAATACGAATATCAATATTTGTCGCACCTGCATCAATTGCATTTTCAATAAGTTCTTTTACAACAGAAGCTGGTCTTTCTACAACTTCCCCAGCCGCAATTTGATCAACTAAATTAGGAGGTAATAATTGAATCTTTGATGAAATTTCAGTTGAAATACTAATCGTCACTCCGCATTTAAAATTGATTCAACTTGTACACGAATAGCAATTAATTTTTCTTTCCCACTTTCAATTAATGTATTACCCTTATTTGTCAACTCATTTATAAAGTGAGTATCTTCAATATCTTTTAAATTTATTTTTACATTTAAAAATGCACCTCTTGCACCAGCCATTAATGCTTCTCCCGCAACACCTGCATCTGTAATTGAATTTGGATTCCCCTCTTTTGCAGATTGAAATGCTAAATCAAGTCCTAAAATACATTTTTCTAATATTTGAAAAGGAATCATTGTTGCAATTTTAGTCGCTTTTTGAATTGCACTATTTCTTTCTATGTTTTGTTCTTCAGTTTTCTTTGGTAATCTAAATGCTTCCATTACAACATTAAATGAATCGGTATCTTTATCAATTAATATAAGTAAGTCTTTTTTTAATTCTTGAGCATTGACTGCAAGTGAATTCATTGCATTATATTTCTGCTCAAAGCCTTTTTTTCCAATAGATAAATTTGCGACCATTGCTGATAAAGCAACACCCATTGAACCCATTAATGCGGATACGCTCCCACCACCTGGTGCTGGGCTATTTGTTGATAATTCATTAGCAAACCCATAAATACTACTTGAAGCCAATTCGCCAAATTCAGGGTTGATTTGATATTCAATTATTTTTTCTTTAGGGTTAAATTCTGAAATTTCATCTAATCCTAATGATTTTACGGCAATATTAATTATTTCATTTTCGGGTACACCTTGGGATCGTTGCTGTGCATTTAAATAAAAATCACCTATTTCCAATATTGACTCTAATGGAATTAATCCAACAAGTTCACTTCCAGTAACTCGGACTCCTCTTTTTCGTGCCTGTTTTCTACATTCTTCAAAAGCAATATGAGGAGGAGTAATTGTAAAATCAACTAAGTTCATAGAAATCTGTGCCTGCTTATATTCATCAATATACCATCCCACAGCTTTACAAGCTTTTAGCTTTCCAGGTTTCATAATTATTTTACCAGAATCATCTCTAACCACTTTCCCGTTTAAATCTCTTTTAAATCGCCCTTTCTCTCTAATATCCAATGCAATATCAGTTGCAATTTTACGATCCATTGAATTTAAATTAATATTGTATGCAATTAAAAATTGCCTTGCACCTATTGCTATTGACCCTGCTGATTTATGTTGTAATTGTGGCCCAAAATCAGGTTTCCATTGTGGTAATAATAATTTATCCGCCATTCCTTCAAATTCACCAGACCTAATTTCAGCAAGATTTGATCTTTGATTTAATTTTGCAGATTTTTCATATAAAAATATTGGGATTTGTAATTCTGAACCAACTCGCTCCGCAAGTTTCTCCGCCCAAATTGAAGTTTCCTCCATAGAAATATTACTTACAGGAACAAGTGGACATACATCGGTTGCACCCATCCGTGCATGGGCACCAGAATGATTCCTTAAATCAATTAATTCTGTCGCTTTAACTATTGCTTTAAATGCAGCATCAATCACCCGTTCTGGCTCACCTACAAATGTAACAACTGTCCTATTTGTATCTGCTCCAGGATCAACATCTAATAACCGTACACCGTCTGAATTTTCTATTTCATCTGTTATTTGTTTAATAATTGAGAGATTACGACCTTCGCTAAAATTGGGTACACATTCAATTAATTGCATTTATTTCCTTAATAATTTTTGTTTAAATAATAATAAAAGGCGATTAATAATACTAAAGCTACGATATTTCTAAGAACTTTCCATAGTGAACTATTTTTTCGCCAATAGGGATGTATTAATTGTTTTATTTTGTTTTCATCCATTTTAATAGCCTGTAAAAATGGACATAAATAAACGAACAAATGGGCCAATAAACATCCAAATAATTGATACTCCTGTAAACATTCCAAATAAAATTAATCCAAATAATATTTTTGGACCATGTGTTTGAAGTTTATATACAAGTTGTGGGTTTTTCCTTATCATAAAACCAGAAAATATTTGAGAACCATCCAATGGATGTACAGGAATTAAATTAAACATACATAAAGCAATATTTATCATTGTAAAGTTATAAAACACTTTTATAACAACGGGTGACATCATAGGTAAATAAAACCGAATACAAAGTCCTCCAATTGCTGCTAACATTAAATTTGATGCAGGCCCAGCAAAAGCAACAATCATCATCCCTGTTCTTGGATTTTCAAAATGCCTGGGGTCAACTGGAACTGGCTTAGCCCAACCAAAACCAACAAATAGTATCATCAATGAGCCAATAGGATCTAAATGTGCCATTGGGTTTAAAGTAAGCCTCCCCATTCTCTCAGCCGTATTATCACCTAATCTATAAGCCATATAGGCATGTGAAAATTCATGAAAACATAAAGCAAATAAAAGTGGGGGAATAAGCAAAATAGCTTGTTCCAGAGTCATTCCATTAAATATCATCCTCTGGGGTGGTTTGCTTTATGTTCTTCTTTTAAAGTTGTCTTATCTAAATGCGAATATACTTGAGTCGTTATAATTTCAGAATGTCCTAGCATTTCTTGAATAACTCTTAAATCCGCACCACCTTCAACTAAATGGGTAGCAAAACTATGTCTAAATGTATGAGGGCTAATTTTTTTATTAATCTCAGCATTCTTTGCTAATTCTTGGGTAATAGTCCAAATTGCCATTCGTGATAATTTTGTCCCTCTAGTATTTAAAAAAACATGTCCTCCACTTTTGTTTTTACTTGCAAGTGCTGGCCTAATATCATCAATATAGGTTTTTAAGGATATTAAAGTAGGTTTATTTATTGGAACTAATCTTTCTTTATCACCTTTCCCAAGAACTCTGATAAAATCGTCATCCCATTGAATATCTGATAATTTTAAGTTTAATAATTCAGAAACTCTTAATCCTGAACCATATAATATTTTAACTATCGCTAAATCTCTTAATGCAAATTTTTTATTATAATCTATTGCATCAAAAATCCTTTTAATTTCATTTACTGATAAAAATTGTGGTTGATATTTGGGAACTTTAGGTGCAGTAATTTTTTCAGCAGGATTTTTATCTGTAATTCCTTCATATATTAAAAATTGATGAAATCCTTTTATTGAAGATATTTGACGGCTAATAGATTTGATTTTAACCGGATTATTACTTCTTTTCTGTGGTTTAGTTTGAATATCTTTAATAAAATCTTTTATATATGTTAATTTAATACGATTTGGCGATTTTAAATTAAATTTATTTGTTAAAAAATCTGCGTATTTAATTAAATCAAATGAATATGAACTTACAGTATTAAGCGAAAGTCTTCTTTCAAATTGTAAATAAACTAAATATTTTTTAATATATGTATAAAGTTTAGTATGCACCTTATTATTATTCCCCATGAATTATCTCACAAATCTTTTTTATTTTA
The DNA here is from genome assembly GCA_964529325.1 of uncultured bacterium. GTDB lineage: Bacteria > Fidelibacterota > Marinisomatia > SCGC-AAA003-L08. Next base: position 9,261 of record CAZGWH010000013.1, read on the forward strand.
TTTTTATCCTGTTCATTTTCTAACAAAGTACCAATAACAATAAAGTCGGCACCTGCCGATGATATTCGCTTTGCAGTTTCAATCGAATTAATACCACCACCAATAACAAGTGGAATTGAAATTTTATTTTTAATATATGAAACCAAATCTGTATTAATTGAAATTTTAGCTCCACTACCCATTTCTAAATATATCAATTTATTACCTAAATATTGACCTGCTAATGCATGGGCTAGAATAACTTCTTTTTTATCTAATGGAATTGGTTGAGTTTTACTTACAATTTCAACTGAAGTTTTTTTTCCACTTTCTAATAAAATATATCCCGTTGGAATTGTTTCGATTCCAATATTATAAATTTCAGGAGCTGAGTTCACATGTTCTTCTATTAAATATTGTGGATTTCTTCCACTTATTAAAGATAAAAATAAAATAGCATCAGCTTCTTTTGAAACTTGTGTTGACGATCCAGGAAATAATATTATTGGTAGATTTGTTTTTGATTTAATATATTTCAATCGTTTTTCAAATAAATTATCCATAATAATTGAACCACCCACAAATATTGCATCAAAATTAGAATAATTTATTGTATCAATAATTGAATCTAATTTTATATCATTTTTAACATCAGGATCAATTAATGCTATAGCTGAGCATCTATTATTTTTTGAAATTAAATATTTATATATTGAATTATTTTTCAATTTTAAATCTTTTTAAAAAAATCAATTAAATTATTTATTTCTTCATCCGTTCTTTTTTCGGTTATAGCAATCAAAATTTGATTTTCTGAAATTGCCTTTAAGGAAAACCCGCAATCGTAGGCTTTATCAATAATGTTATATGCAGAATAATTTGTATTTAATATAAATTCTCTAATAAAATTAGTTGAATTAATAGAATAATTTTCTATTTCATTTAATTTATTGGCTAAATAATGAGCTTTAGTAAAACACTGTTGAACTAATTTCTGAAATCCCTCTTTGCCAATTAATGATAAATATATTGTTGCTCTTAATGCTAATAATCCCTGATTTGTGCAAATATTAGAAGTTGCATTTTCTCTTCGAATATGCTGTTCTCGAGTTTGAAGCGTTAAAACAAAACCTGGTTTACCATCTATATCTTCTGTTTTTCCAATTATTCTTCCAGGAATTTTCCGCATTAAATGTTTTTTTACTGCAAATAATCCAAGATAAGGTCCACCATAGGATAAATAATTTCCAAAGACCTGACCTTCTCCGGCATAAATATCTGCACCACATTCACCAGGTGATTTCAAAATTCCATAATTAAATGGATCTCCCGTAACAATTAATTGAGTTTTATTTTGAGCAAATTGTTCTTTTATTTTTTGAATATCTTCAATTAATCCAAGATAATTAGGGCATTGAATAACAATACCAGCTGAATTTCCCCAATCAATATTTTCTAATTTTGTATATCCATTTTCCAAAGGTAAAAATATTATTTCAGAATCTCTATATGTTAGATAAGTTTTAATAACTTCAATATATTTAGGATTAACACCTTCAGAAATATATATTTTTTTCTTTCGAGAGTATGCTAAAGCAACAGAACATGCTTCGGCAATTGCAGAGCCTCCATCATAAAGTGAAGCATTTGCAATATCCATTCCTGTTATTTCACAAATCATCGTTTGAAATTCATATAAATATTGTAAAGTCCCTTGACTGACTTCTGCTTGATAAGGAGTGTATGATGTATAAAATTCAGAACGGTTTGCTAAAAAATCGACAACTGAAGGAACAAAATGATCATAAGCGCCAGCACCTTTAAAACAAATCGGATTTTTTATAGGATTAATTGTACTTGAAATTTGGTTAAATTCTTTTTCTAAATCAAATTCAGAAACTGATTTTGATAAACCTAACTCCTTTTTAGATCTAAGATTAGTTGGTATTATATCAAGTAAGTCTTCAAATGTAGAAAAGCCAATTTCATCAAGCATTTGTTGCTCAGTTTCCGATGAATGTGGAATATATCTCATTAAGAAATCAACCCTTTATATTTTTCTAAATCTAATAAATTATTAATATCTTCTGTTGAATCAAGTTGTATTTTTATTACCCATCCATCATTATATGGATCGGAATTTATTAATTCAGGTTGGTCTTCTAATTTTTCATTTACTTCAATAATTTTACCAGATAATGGCATATATAAATCAGATACTGTTTTTACAGCTTCTACTGTTCCAAATGATTCACCTTTTTCAAAATGTTCATCTGTTAATGGTAATTCTACAAAAACAATATCCCCTAATTCTCCTTGTGCATAATCTGTAATACCGATGATTGCTACATTATCATCTAATTTAACCCATTCATGCTCTTGAGTATATTTAATATCTGTTGGTAAATTCATCTTTTCCTTTTCTACTTATAGTGAATAGTTTCTAGAAATCCTGTATGTATATTTCCAGAAATAAAATCTTCATTTTGTAATATAAATAATTGATATGGTATATTTGTTTTTATTCCATCAAAAACACATTCCTCTAAAGCCCAAACCATTCTCTTAATTGCTTCTTTTCTCGTTGGTGCTTGAACAATTAATTTTGCTATCATTGAATCATAATTAGGTGGAACTTTGTATCCTGCATAAACATGTGTATCCACACGAATCCCCATTCCTCCAGGCATATGAAAATGATTTATTATTCCGGGACTCGGTCTAAATTTTTTTTCTGGATCTTCAGCATTTATTCGACACTCAATTGCATGTCCACGCAATGTAAAATTTTTCATCCATATAGGAAGTGGAAAACCAGCATGGCAAAGAATTTGATGTTTTACTAAATCTGTATTAACAACCATTTCAGTTACAGGGTGTTCAACTTGAATTCGGGTATTCATTTCCATAAAATAATACTCACCCCGTGCATCTAATAAAAACTCTATTGTACCCGCACCTACATAATTTACAGCTTTTGCACCTGCAATTGCTGAAGCACACATCTTTTGTCGTAATTCTTCATCAATCACAATACATGGCGATTCTTCAATCATTTTTTGATGTCTTCGCTGAATTGAACATTCTCGTTCGCCAAGTGCAAAAACATTTCCATGAGTATCTGCTAAAATTTGTATTTCAATATGTCGTGGCTTTATTAAGTATTTTTCCATATACATATCGCCGTCGTTAAATGAAATAATGGCTTCATTTTGGGCAGTTATAAACGCATTTTCAAATTGATCCTCGGATTCAACAATCCGAAGACCTTTACCGCCACCTCCAGCAGATGCTTTTAACATTATTGGATACCCAACTTCAAGAGCTAACTTTTTACCGATTTCAATATCAGAAATAATTCCATCTGACCCAGGAACGACAGGTACATTAACACTTTTCATCGTCATTTTGGCATTGGCTTTATTTCCCATTGAAGAAATAATTTGAGGATCTGGTCCAATAAATGTAATGCCATGATCTGAACAAATTGAAGAAAATTCAGCACTTTCAGATAAAAATCCATAACCAGGATGAATTGCATCTGCATTTGTTAATTCCGCAGCTGAAATAATTGCAGGAATACTTAAATAACTTAATTTACTTGGTCCAGGTCCAATACAAATTGCTTCATCAGCAAATCTTACATGTAATGAAAGTTCATCTACTTTTGAATATACTGCAACAGTTTGTAGATTTATCTCTTTACATGCACGAATAATTCTTAATGCAATCTCGCCTCTATTGGCAATTAATACCTTTTGAATCATTAATTAATTTGTAGAAATAATCATTAATGCTTGACCATATTCAACAGGATTTCCATCCTGAACTAATATTTTTTTGACAACACCATTATGCTCTGATTCAATTTCATTAAATATCTTCATTGCTTCAATTATACAAATAATTTGCCCTTTCGTTATTGTATCACCTTCTTTTACAAATGGTGGCGTTCCTGGCTTGGCGGATTGATAAAAAGTTCCCACTAAGGGTGCTGTAAATTCTTCACCAGATATAATTTCGTCTTTTGGTTCAACTTCATTTACCATTGATGGATTTGCACTATCAGATTTAATTGCGGAATTACTATCTACTTTAATTTCAGCTTGAAGTGGATTAACAGGTTGTACTATTGGTTGTTGCATTATAACTGGTTGAGCATTGTTATTTTGCCTTTTTTTTGTAACTCTAATTTTTTGACCACCCCAAAAAGTAGATATTTCTAATTCATCTATATCGGATTCTTCAACAATTTTAATGAGTTGTTGGATTTTTGTTTTCATTTAAGACTCTTTGACTCGTTCAATATATTTTTTTTCTCTTGTATCTACTCTCACAACTTGGCCTTCTTCTACAAATAGTGGAACTTGGATTACAACTCCTGTTTCTAATGTTGCAGGTTTTGTACCACCTTGTGCAGTATCTCCTTTAAATCCAGGATCCGTTTGTTTTACCTTTAAATTCATGTGAGGTGGAATTCTTACTTCAATTGGCTCAGAACCATTAAATGCAATGGTAATATCTGTATTTTCAATTAAAAAATCCAATACATCCTCAGCTTGAGTTTTAGTTAATTCTAATTGATCAAAAGATTCATTGTCCATAAAAGTATAAAATGAACCATCTGTATATAAATAATTATAGTTTCTAACTTCAACTCTAACCGTATTTACTTTTTCACCAGCACGAAAAGTTTCTTCAACAACTCTTCCTGTTTTTAAATTTTTTAATTTAGAACGAACAAATGCTGCTCCTTTACCTGGTTTTACATGTTGGAAATCGACTATTTTCCATAATCCTGATTTATGATCTAATATTAATCCATTTTTAAAATCTGATGTTGATGCCATGGTATTCCTTTTTGGTTAAAGTTGATGAAAAATATTATATATAATTTACGAGGTGATGAAATTTGAAAACAATAATTGCCTCAAAAATATTAGTGCTTAATTTACATAATGGCTTAAATATTTTAATAATAATCTTTGAAATAATAATGTATTATTTTCTAATATTTATTTATGGATTTAGACTATTTTTTCGCCACATTACCATTTTTTTTACCATTATATTTTCTTTATACTGAAATTCATTATCGATTTCCGTTTATTTTTAGTCGGTATTTCAAAAATGAACCTGAAATTTTAGCTGATATTCCTCACAGAATATCTCCAATTAAAAAAATACCTATAATGCTTTTAATAAAAGATGCAAATAAATACCCCATTGAATTATTAAATGTTAATGTTTCGATAGAGCAAAATGGTATTTCATTGTTAAATAAAAGTTATAATTTTAATTTAATTATTAATCAATATTGGTGGAATAATACAATTTTTATAAATAGAAAAAATATGTCAGGACATTTATTAATTTTTATTCAGTTTAATTATAAAGTAAAAGAAAATGAAAGACAGATTTTAAATCATAATTTAAAATTATTAAAACCATCACCTTTCAAAGTATATCTATCAAATACAGAGTTACCTGGTAAGGATATCGTCCAATATGGAGATATTCACTATCATTCAAATTTAACTGATGATATGGTGGAATATGGCGCTCCATTAGAACCAACATTAGAAGCATGTTCTGCTTTAGAATTAGATTTTATATGTAATACTGATCATTCATACGACTTAGACGATAAAAAAGGTAGTTGGACTGAAACAGACCCCAAGCTTTTAAAATGGAATTCTTCCAGAAAAGAAATTATAAAATTAAATAATCAATTTGAATTTTCTCCTTTTATGATACCTTCGGAGGAACTTTCTATGCATAATTCATTGGGACGAAATATTCATGCACTAATATTAAATAATGAAGAATTCTTACCAGGGCAGGGTGATGGTGCCGAAAAACCATTTGATTTTAGTTGTGAGCACAATTCAAAAACACTTTATAATAAATTAGAAAAAAATGCACTATGTATTGCCTCCCACCCATTTGCACCCGTACCCTTTTTAGAATGGTTATTTTTCAAAAGAGGTGTTTGGGAAGATTATGATATTCTACAAAAAAATATGATAGGATTACAAATATTAAATGGTGATTTAGACGCAAGTTTTTTTAATGGAGCAAAAGAATGGGTCCACTATTTACTTGAAGGGCATCGAAAATTTATTTATGCTGGCAATGATGCACATGGAAATTTTAATATGTTTAGACAAATTAGTTTACCTATGGTTTCAATTAAAGAATCCTATAAACAAATATTAGGGGTTTGTAGAACAGGTGTATTTCCTGAAAAAGTAAAAAACATTCAATCTACCTTAGATGCGCTAAGAATAGGAAATTGTTTTATTACAAATGGACCTTTTATTAATATGAAATTAGTAAATAATAATATTTCATACCAATTAGGAAGTGAATTAATTGCAGAAGAAGCTATACTCGAATTGAGTGGAATTTCTACATCTGAATTTGGAAGTATCAAAGGTTATCGAATTATAAAAGGTATTATAGGCCAACGAAAAGAAAAAATAATTGAAGAAAAAAAAGTTCAAACTGGGAAATTTAATTTAAACATAAAATTAGAGGTTAATTCTAAGCAAGGCTGTTATTTTAGAGCTGAAATTGAAACTGAGAATTATAAAGGAATTGGAATCGCCATGACAAATCCTATATGGTTAATGCCCAATCATGATTTAATTTGATATATTCTTTATAATTAATTATTTGTTGTTTTCTTTCAGAAGGAGACCAACCTAAATATGTCGCCATTTTATCTGAAATTAATTCAATATTATCCATTCCATTATTTTCATCAAAACGATACAGATTTAAACGCCTTTCCATTAAATCAATCAATGTTAATGGCATTGAAGTTTTTAAATATTTTTCGACTTGAGTTTCTAAACTATCATTAATAAAATAAATTGAATTAAATTGAATGATTTTATTTGGTTTTTTAGGAATACTTAAATATTTCTCAGCTTTTATAATTGCTTTTTTTGCCATGCATCTAAAAGTCGTTAACTTCCCTCCGCAAACATTAATACAACCCTCATTATCTATAATTACTTCTTCACGGCTTAATTGAGAGGGGTTTCCATCATTGTCCAATAATGGTCTTAATCCTGCCCAAGTTGAAATAATGTCATTAGCAGATATATTAATTGTAGGGAATATGTCGTTCACTTTTTTTAAAATATATTTTATATCTTCTGAATCTGCATAGACTTTATCATAATTCGCTTGAAAATCAGTATCAGTCGTTCCAATATATAAAAAATCCCCCATTCTGTTGGCAAATAAAATTCGGCCATCATTTGAAGGTAAAACAAAAGATGTTGGAATTTGCAATCGATTATATGGAATTACAATATGAACTCCCTTTGTAGGTCGAATTAAATTAATTTTAGATAAATTAAAATTATTAGACCAAACTCCAGTACAAGAAATGACAACTTTTGAGGTTAGCATTCCAGATTGTTTTGATACTTGATCGTCCCATTTTAATTCATAATATAAATTATTTTTAGTTGGAGGACTTACTTTCACATAATTTGCTAAAGCTAACCCTTTTTGAACAGCAGTTGAAAGTATGGATAAAACCAAATGTGAATCTGAAACAAGACAATCAGAGTAAATAAATCCACCTTTCAAATTCTGAGGATTTATTAATTTGTATTTTTTTAATATTTGTTTTTTTGTTAAGCGAGAATGGTTATGTAAATTGAATTTACCTGCAAATAAATCATAAAGAAATACTCCTAATTTAACTTTTAAATACATCCACCAAGAATTATAAATAGGAAATAAAAACCGATTTGAATTTACTAATTCAGGTAAATTTTTATTTAAAAAGTATCGTTCTTTTAATGCTTCTTTAACAAGTTTAAAATTACCTTGTTCTAAATATCGTAAACCACCATGAACCATACCTGAAGACTTACTTGATGTACCCGATGCAAAATCGTGTTTATCTAATAATAAAGTTTTCCAACCTCTGTTTACACACTCTAAGGCTGTCCCTGCTCCTGTAATTCCACCACCAATAATAATTACATCCCACTCACTATTCGATAATTGAGAGATAATTTTATCTCTTGTAAATTTTGATATTTCAGTATAATTCAAATTTATTATATTTATTTAGATTTTTTTTTACAAATATTTCTCTCAAACGGAGCTGTAAAATTGACAATTAATTAATTGAATTGATCTCTTCAAATATTTGTTTATTATATTTTTCTGAGAGTTCCAATAATATTTCATTATCCAAAAATTGATTAAAGTGAGGTGTGTGTTTTATTTGTTTTTTAGTCACAACTTTATTAAATAGATTATTTTGAATTGCCTTAAAAACTATTGCAGAAAATAAACCAGAAATATTACGAGAGTCGTCATTTAATTTTAAATATATTCCTGTACCCCACGATGAAATTGCAAGCCAACTAAATCCAATTCCCAACCTATAAACTGGGTCTTCTTTTGATTGCCATGCTGGAACTTGAAAATATTCAAATGGATTCTTTGAATATAATTTTAATTCATTATAGATTTCCAATTTAAATTTATCTAATAATTGAGTTTCTCCAATTTTTTCTAAAAAATTAAATTCATTAATTTCGTGCTCATTTAAATAAATTATATTCGTTTTTGTATATGTATAATTTGAGACATTTGATTTATATTTAGTGTATTCATATGGTGATGAAAATTGTGCAAATAATGTGTCTATATTTTCAAGCTGAAAAATTTCAATTTTATTCGAATTATATAAATTTTGCTTTAATGGGTTTTTAAATATTGGATATACATCATTTGAGACAGGTTTTTCAACAAATACCTCTACTTGTTTTTCAATTGGTATTTCTTTAATAACTTCAACATATTCAATTATTGGATCTAGACAATATTGAAAAGATCTTTCTATTTCATTTTCAATGCATTCAGGTTGAGTTGAACATAATGAATTGTTTTCTACATTAATTTCAGCATTTGTATATTCACATACTAACTCTTTTAAGATTGTAAGCCCTATACCGCTTATATTTATTTGGTCTAGCGTTTTAGGATTTGATGTTAATATATCAAAATTATGAATCGGGTTTCGTTCTATATTTAATTTCTTTAAATTTGGGAAATTATCTGCTAGTATAGAAACATCACTAATTTGATTATAACTTAAATTTAACAGAATAAGGTTTTCCCAGTTTAACATTGCTTTTGGTATTGTAGTAAATACATTATGAGACAAATCTACTTCTTCGGGAAATGGGATATTTTTTAATTCTATTGGTAAATTTGATAATTTATTATATGATAAATCCAAAGAAACTATTTTAGTTAATTGACTTAACTCAATTGGTATTTCAGAAATTCCATTATTACTTAAATTTAATGTTTCAAGTATATCCAAATTCCCTATTTCAATGGGAATTTCATTTATATTATTTTGGGATAAATCTAATTCAACAAGTGTATAACAATTCCCAATAGATTTTGGAATTAAGGATATATTGTTACCACGAATATAAATTCGCTCAATATTCCTTAAATTTCCAATATTTCCTGGTAGAGTTGATATATAATTATTACGAGCTGAAAATTCTACTAACCGGGCTAAATCACCTATTTGTTTTTCTAATTTTTTTAAATTATTATTTGATAAATCAAGTTTCACCAAATTTCTAAATTTCTTAAATGAATATGGTAATTGAACAAGATTATTATTATTTAAATCTAATAATTTTAATGTTTTTAAATCTCCAAAATCTTTAGGCAATTCAGAGATAAAATTATTACTCAAATCTAATTCTCGAAGCCTATCTAAATTTTTTATTGAATTGGGCAATGATTTTAATTTATTATTCGAAATATATAGATATTTCAAGGGTTTTAACCCGCCAAACCCCTCGGGAAGAGTAGTTAATTTGTTATTTGAAAGTTCTAATTTTTCTAGTGTAGTTAACACACCAATAGAATTAGGAATAGTTGTCAAACTTAATCCGCTAAAATTAATTGAAATTAATCGGCCGTATGACCATGTTTGTATCCCAACTTCAAATGGTTTTAATTGAACATTTTTAATTTTCCCAAATAATGACTTAGTTTGTTTTGTTAGATTATTATCTTTAATAATTTCAACAAGTACATCAATATCTCTTTGATCACAGTCTGAAATTTTAAATTTTTTAGCTATTGGGTTTCCATCACATTCTGCGGATAAAGCAAAATTTACAATGAAAATAAAAAGGAAAAAGGATTTAATATTCGTCTCTAAATTTATTTCTATTTATTTAAAATTATTTTAAAAGTCACCCTTAGTTCTTCGAATTACAATATCTTCCAAAGCACCAATACCTGTTTTTTGTATAGAAAATAATACCGTTTCAGCAATTTCGTCAGTATTCATCATTTCTTTACGAGGAAAATCTGCTTTCACATTTTCCCAAAAATAAGAATCAACCGCTCCAGGATAAATTGAAGTTACCTTAATATTATAGGACCTTAATTCATTTCTCAAACTATCTGCTAATCCACGCAACCCAAATTTAGAAGCGACATAACCAGAAGAATATGGATAACCATGTCTTCCTGCAACTGAATTAATAAAAATTATATTCCCAGAATTATTTTGCTTCATAATTGGAATGAAAGCTTTACTCATAATAAATGAACCACGCAAATTAACATTCATCATTTCATCCCAATCTTTTAAAGATACATTTTCAATTTTATCAAATCTACCTAACCCAGAATTATTAATCAGAATATTTACATTACCGATAGAAGAAACATTATTAATAAATTCATTAATTGAATTATGATCTAATAAATCTAAATAAAATGAATAAGCATCGCCTCCACTATATTTAATTTCTTTAACAAGTTTATCAAGTTTATTTATAGACCTTGCACCTAAACAAACAGAAAACCCATTTTTTGTAAATAATTTAGCTATTGAAGAACCAATTCCAGAAGATGCACCAGTTATTAAAGCAATATTTTTCAAATTAGGCATTTTCAAATTGTTTAGAAATTAAATTCAATGCTGACCCTGCTTTAAACCATTCAATTTGATTTTTATTAAATGTATGCTTTACATTAATTTCATCTTTTTCACCATCAGAATGGATAATAACTAATGTTAACGAATTATTTGGTTTAAACATAGAAAGACCGACAATATCAAAAGTATCATCTTCTTGAATTAAATCATAATTCTTTTTATTCTCAAAAGTCAATGCTAATACACCTTGCTTTTTTAAATTAGTTTCATGAATACGAGCAAAAGACTTAACTAAAACTGCTTTTACACCCATATATCGAGGTTCCATCGCTGCATGTTCTCGAGAAGATCCTTCACCATAATTTTCATCTCCGATTATAATAGATGAAGCTTTATTTTCTCTATAATACCTTGCTACTTCAGGAGTTGATCCATACTCTCCTGTTATTGCATTTTTAACATAATTAGGCTTACTATTAAAATCATTAATTGCACCTAATAACAGGTTATTAGAAATATTATCTAGATGTCCTCTGTATTTCAACCATGGACCTGCCATCGAAATATGATCTGTTGTACATTTCCCTTGAGCTTTTATTAATAATTTTAATCCGTGATAATCATTACCATCCCACGCAGAAAATCGTTCTAATAACTGTAATCTTTCTGATGTAGAGTCAACACTAATATGAATATTTTCACCGCTTTCTGAAGGTGCTTGGAAGCCTGAATCTTCAACATCAAACCCTTTTATAGGCAATTCATAACCTGTTGGGTTATCAAGTGAGACCTCTTCTCCATTTTCATTCTTAAGTGTATCTGTAATCGGATTGAAAGTTAAATCACCCGCTATCGCTAATGCTGTAACTAATTCAGGCGAACCAACAAATGCATGCGTATTTGGATTGCCATCTGCTCTTTTTGTAAAATTCCTATTGAATGAATGTACAATTGTGTTTTTTTCTTTCTTTTCAGAACCAGCTCTTGCCCATTGGCCAATACAAGGTCCACAAGCATTTGCAAAAACACTTCCACCAATTTTATTAAAAGTATCAATAAAACCATCTCTTTCAATCGTATATCTAACTAATTCAGATCCTGGTGTTACAGTGAATTTTGCTTTTGATTTTAAGTTTTTATCCGATGCTTGTTTAGCAATTGATGCAGAACGAGAAATATCTTCATAGGATGAATTTGTACAAGAACCAATTAACCCAACTTCAACTTTTGTTGGCCAACCATTTTTTTCTGCTTCTTCAGCCATTTTTGAAATTGGTGTGGCTTTATCTGGTGTAAATGGTCCGTTTAAATGAGGTTCTAATTCTGATAAATCAACTTCTATAACTTGGTCAAAATATTTTTCAGGATTTGTATAAACTTCAGGATCCCCTGTTAAATGTTCACTAATTGAATTTGCCAATTTAGCTACTTTTTCTCTACCAGTTGCAGATAAATACCGTGACATTGAATCATCATATCCAAATGTAGATGTCGTTGCACCTACCTCAGCACCCATATTGCAAATAGTTCCTTTACCAGTACAGGATAAAGATTTAGCACCTTCTCCAAAGTATTCAATTATTGCACCGGTTCCTCCTTTAACCGTTAAAATTCCAGCAACTTTTAAAATGACATCTTTTGCTGACGCCCATCCACTTAATTCTCCAGTTAATTTAATTCCTATTACTTTCGGGAATTTCAACTCCCAAGGCATTCCAGCCATTACATCAACAGCATCCGCACCACCCACACCAATAGCAACCATACCTAATCCACCAGCATTAACGGTATGGGAATCGGTACCAATCATTAATCCACCAGGGAATGCATAATTTTCCAATACAACCTGATGTATGATACCTGCTCCAGGCTTCCAAAATCCAATCCCATATTTATTTGATACAGTGGATAAAAAATCATAAACTTCTGAATTAACATCTAATGCATTAGTCAAATCAACATCAGCTTCAATTTTAGCTTGAATTAGATGATCAGCATGTACTGTTGATGGAACAGCAACTTTTTCCTTCCCTGCCATTAAAAACTGTAACAGAGCCATTTGAGCTGTTGCATCTTGCATTGCTACGCGGTCTGGCTGAAAATCAGCATAATCAACACCTTTTTGGAATTCATGAGAGAATTGGTCGAATAAATGAGAGTAAAGTATTTTTTCTGTTAATGTAATTGGCCTATTTAATAATGTCTTAATTGCATTAATTTTTTCAGGTAATTTTTCGTAATATTTTTGAATCATGTCAATGTCAAAAACCATTTTTACTCCTTTTAATTATTTTAATAATAAAAAATCTAATATTTTAGTGATGAATTGGTGAAACTTAAGTTAATTTTAAGCATAGTAATTTAAGGGTTTAATGACATTCTATTCAATCACTACAATTTTAAAGGAATAAAAAATTTTTAAATATTTTATTAGAATATTAATTTTTATGTCTATTTGTGTTTCTCAAAATCAAAAAATATATAATTTTGAAATTGATACTAAAAATAAAACACCAAATATTAATGAATATTCTATTCGTTTTCCAAAGACAGTGGCGAATTCAGAAATTTTAATTAATAATATACAATTTGATCAATTTATTTGGAAATTTGCAGGGCATCCAGATGATGTTTTAAATATTGATATCGAATCAGAAGAATGGGAAATACTTTTAAAAGAAAATAATATTCAACTTGATATTGAAAATAATATAAATATTACTTATTCTCGAGAAATGGGATGCCCTATCATTAAAATTTCATTTTTGCCATGGAAAATTATTAATGATCAATTGCTTTATTGTAATTATGCAAAATTAAATTTTACACTTAAAAATGATATAATTAAATCTCCAACAATAATCCCAGATATTTTAAATCCTGAAATTTTAAAATTAGAAAGAAATAATGATATAGAATATTTAATATTAGCACCAGACGAATTTGTTGAATTTGCTGAAGATTTAAAAATATTACATTCTGAAGATGTTGTTGAAGCAGATCAATTAAATACAAAAGTAATTTTAAAATCTGAAATTTTATTAGAGTTAAACCTTTCTAATTTAGTCGGGAGTGATATAAAAGAATTTGTTGAAAGTAAAATAAATCAATATTCGGATTTAAAGTATTTATTAATATTTGGTGATGAAACTCATTTCCCTCCCATTTATTCAAACTCAATACCAAGTGATGACTATTATACTTCAATGAATGGATTAATCCCAACATTAGCTACTGGACGGATTCCAGTAAAAAATGTAAATGAAGCAGGGTTTTTAGTTGAAAAAATTCGTAATTATACATTAAATCCAGCCCCCGGCATTTGGAAGCAGAAAATAATGTTAACAGCAGACGACTATAGAAAACAAAATTCATCTGCAATTAGCGAAATGCGACATACCGAATATTCTGTAGAAATTTATGATATTATTAAAGAAGAAGCGATAATTGAAACTTATTATGGTTCAGAATATGAGCCTGAACCAGGTGAAGGATGGATTGTATTACCCGAACTTACAAATGATATAATTGGAGGGTTAAATCAAGGATCGGCTGTAATTAACTATATTGGGCATGGATCATTTAATGCGTTATCTGACGAAAAGATTTTATTGAAAGATCGTGATATTTCATTAATCAATCCTGAAAATAATAAATTCGCAATTTGGGTAATTGGTACATGTTCCTTTGGACATTATGATGGCGAAGAAAGTATGCCTGAAGCTCTGATTAATTCACTTTCTGGAGCAATAGGTATTATTACTACTTCGAGAACCGTTTATACGGGTACAAATATCCAATTTTTAAAAAAAATATTTAATCAATTTAAAGACTATATTAATGGCGAAAATTCAAATCGATTGGGAGATATTGCTTTTTTCGCAAAAACAAATTCTAATAGTAATACCTATTCTTTATTTCATTTATTTGGTGACCCAGCATTGAAATTACCATTTTTTAAAAAAAGTTCAATTATTTCTGAACCAGAAAACAAAATAATTGAACAACTTATTAGCAATGAATTAATCCTTATAAATAATGAGAATAATCAAAATTACTTAACCATAAATAATAATGAATATAATATTGAAATTAATGCTGATGGAAATTTATACAACATAGTTCACCCTGGGAGAACTATTTATCATAGTTTATTAGATTATAATAACTCATTTGTATTACCATTAGATGTTCCTCCATGTGATTCATGTTTGCAGATAAATATATTTTCTGATAATAATAATCATATTTTTGATCGGTCTCAAAACTGGTCCTTAATTGAAAATTTAAATGAACAAGCTGATTTTAATGGACCAGAAATAATTTTGTCTTCAAATAATTATGAAATAAAATCAGGAGATTTAATTAATATACCTACGCATTTAATAATTGAATTATCAGATTTTTCAGGAATAAATACATTTGGTGGGTTAGGTCATGAAATAACTATCAAAGTAAATAATGATGAGAAAGTTAATTTAACAGATTTATATGAAGGCATAACAGATACAAATGGAATAATTTCCTATTTAATCTCAGACTATAAGTACAAATCAAACGAAATTAAAATAGAAGCATGGGATAATTTAAATAATTTTTCTGAAAATAGTTATCAAATACTTTTTAGTGAAGGAAATGAATTTATATTAAAAAATGTATTCCCTTATCCAAACCCATTTTCAAATGAAGTTGAATTCACATTTCATATTAATGAACCAGCAGATATTGAAATAAGTGTTTTTGATTTAACTGGTGTGCCATTATATAATTCCTTTATAAAAAATATGACGCCTGGTTTAATACGAACAAAAAAATGGAATGGTATAACAAATAATGGGAAAGAAATATCAAACGGAACATACTTCTTCACTGTTAAAGCAACTTCGTTGGAAAATGGTAAAATTCTTCAAAAAATACAAAAAATATCAAAATTAAATTAATGAAAATAATTTTAGCATCTCAAAGTCCTCGAAGGAAACAATTACTTTCTACATTAGGACTAAAATTTAAAGTTATCCCATCAGAATTTGACGAATCAAATATTAAATATAATAATATACCAAGTGAATATTGTGAAAAATTAGCATTTAAAAAAGCTGAGTATATCGCCAAAAAACACCAAAATAATTTAGTTATTGGAGCAGATACAATTGTAATTTGTGATAATGAGATTCTACAAAAACCTAAAAACTTTCAAATTGCATCAACATTTTTAAAAAAACTAAGTGGAAAATCACATCAAGTTTTTACAGGGATTTCATTTATATTAAATCATAAACATCATACATTCCATGAAACTACAACAGTAAAATTTAAAAAATTATCTAAAACAGAGATTAATTATTATATTTATAATTTTAATCCATTAGATAAAGCAGGTGGATATGGTATTCAAGATTGGAGTTCTATTTTTGTAAAAAAAATCAATGGATGTTATTTTAATGTTGTTGGTTTTCCAATTTCAAGAGTGTATTCTGAATTACAATTATTTAATTCTAAAATAATTGAAAATCTTTTGGTCGTAAAAATAGAAAACATGTAATTTGATAGGTATGAATTCAACACAACAAGAGCCATTTTATATTAATTTAAAGAAAAAAAGAGAATCTCAAGGTATTGAGATTGCAGAAATTTCAGAACAAACTAAAATTAATCCTAAATATTTCATTTCATTTGAAGATGGGAAATTTAATGTATTACCAACGGTTTATACTCGATTGTTTTTACGATCTTATGCAATAGAAATTGGTGCAAACCCTGATAAAGTTTTAGATGAATTTGAAATTCATACAACGGGTAAAATTCAACCAAAAGATGAATTCACACTACCAGAGACTATAAAAGATAAGTCCTCTAATGAAACTAATATGGGGTCCTTAATTGATGATAATGATTTCCTTAAAGATATTAATCTTAAAAAAATTATAGGCATAATCAGTGTAATATTTATTCTATTCTTTTTAGTTTCAAAACTAAGAAATATAACAGCTGAAACAATTCCAGAAGAAAATACTGACAGCCAATTAAATGAACAATTAAATTCCGAAGAAATTATTATTGGTTCATACTTAGATGGTCTAACATTAATTGATAATAAAACCATTAATTTAGGTATATTTCCACCTTATAAATTAAAAGTATCATCAACAAATCATTCGGGAATTAAAATTATAATGATTGAAAATGGTATAAAAACTTTAAATAAAATTTTAAATATATTACCAGCAAAACCTATTGAAAGAACCTCAAATGGAAAACTTCAATTTGAATTAAAAAGTATCGAGGGAATTTCTATATCATTAAATGATAATGAGGAAATTATTTCACAATTTTTAAAACCTGAAAATATTTCAA
Source organism: uncultured bacterium (assembly GCA_964529325.1). Classification (GTDB taxonomy): domain Bacteria; phylum Fidelibacterota; class Marinisomatia; order SCGC-AAA003-L08. Next base: position 26,554 of record CAZGWH010000013.1, read on the forward strand.
ATAATGATATTGCAATTAAAGTTATTATTGAAGAAAATGGAAATTTAACTGCTGAATACTATGATGCTAATTAAGCAAATCCTTATACTTTTCGCCCCAACCCTTTAGTTTTTTATTTTCAAAAATTATAGCAGTTTTATAATCATTTGATAAACTTTCAGACGATTGAGAAAATGCTGTCTGAGGAATCCCTGTGATATAAATCCAAACTTCAGTACTATCTTGAGTGAATTTCTTTTTAAATGGATTTCCAACTAAATTATTTACTTCAGAATAATTCATTCCTATTTTCAATTTTTCAATAGCCTGTTTAGCTTCTAATGCATCAAGCATATCATCATAACTTGTACAACTTAAAAATATATTTAATATAAAAAATATAATGTAAATTAATTTCATAACTAACCCTTTATTTGTAATAAGTAAAAATATCTAAGATACAAATTAATCAATAAACCTCCAATCAATTTGAAAATATGACATTGAGCCTATGGGATGAATTGCACTTTCATCTGAAAAATAAACAAATTCATTGCTAATATATTTTTGAGTCCATGAAAATTTAAAATTCTGTATATCAAACCCAAAACCAATATTCCACCACCATTGTTGATTTGGTAATTCAATTAAGTTATAATTCCCAATTTCGTTAAATCCTGATTTAACCCAATTAACAAAATTAATTTCAAAATTTATAAATGGTTTATACCGCTTTTGTTTATCCCATAAAATCATTCCAAGAATTGGAATGTTTCTAAATTGATGTAGTTTACCCCAAATAATTACCGGTACAAGCTCTAGTGTTAAACTAAAAAAAGATTGATTAGAAAATTGATTTAAAGAATTAAAACTATTAATTTTAAATGAAATATCAGGTTGGAAATATTTTAATGACGAACTTAAATAACTATATTTTTTTTCATCTTTAAACCCAATATAATTAATTTCTATCAAAGAATTCCCAGAAAATGCATTTATTTCTTTTTTCAAATCAAGACCATAAAACCCAATCACATTATTAGAAGTTTGAATTAAATTATTGAATTTTATTATATTGAAAGATTTATTAGAATGATAATAGGCGTTCAATCCATATCTATTTATTTTATATTTAATATTAAAAAAGCCAGATGGAATTGTATTTATTACTTTAATTCCAATATGTGTTTTGATATTGCTATATGATGATTTTATTCCAAAGCTTATATCCTCAATATCATTTTTATTAATTTGAGAGGATAATTCAAAACGACTTTTTTTATTTTTAATATTTAACTGCAATCCATAATTATCATTGATATTATAATTCATCATAAAATTAGCCCATAAAGTTAAATAAGGTAACTTATAATTTTGTAAATTTAATAATCCATTCTGAAAATTAAATTGTGAATTAATCTTAAATTTATTATTTATATATAAATATCTTAATCCCACATTATTTGATTCATTGAATTGATTTGTATATTCAGATATTATTGGCAAATTAATATTTTCACGGTGATAAAAGTAATCAATATTAAATACTGATGAAATTGAATAATATTTACTTATTTTAAAATGATAATTTTGTAATGTATTTTTTGAGATACTTTCTTGAGGTCCAAGATTATTAAATGGGCCTGGAAAGCTTCGCGTTTGCCCAATTATTTTAAAATTGATACTATCCGTTAAATTTATTTCTTTATATATTACTAAATCTCTGTAAAGATAATCACCTTGACGATATGTAAAATATGAATGCCCCTTCTCCTTCAGCGAATCATTTAATTGGGGTAATAAATTATCAATAATTTTATAACTACTTATTGCAACAGGCAATGAACCATCAAAAATTAAATTATCATCATAATAATCAAATTGAATATTAGGTAAAAAAGGAAATGAATTAAACTGATGTTGTCCAATATGATCTAAAATTATTGGATATTGAGAAAAGGATTGTGAGTTAATTAAACTAAAAAAAAAGACATTGAACCAAATATGGAAACAATGCCTTTTTAAAAATAAAAAAAACAAATTGGTAATTATGACTTAACGGTAGCTATTTGTATTAAATTTCTTTCAACTATTTCTGCTATTCCAAAAAATATACTTGAATATATTATTGTACCAATTAATGTATTTTTATAAAATGGAATCCCGGCAATATAACATTCTATTAACCCTTGTAAGTTCATTGAATACATTGTTTCGCTTATCCAAACTCCAAAATTAGAAATAATAAAAAATATTAAACTTCCTGAAACAACAGATATTATTTTAGAATTAATTGAATTTGAATTACCTAATACTCGAGATAATAATATTACTAAAATATAACTAGAATAAACCCAAACCATACTTGAATAAATACCTAAAAATAAATCACCTATAAAAATAGCAACTAATGGTAGAAAAAGAGCAAGTCCGTTATGTTTTATTTTAGTACCACTAAAAATACACACCGCAAGTAATGGTGTGAAATTCCATGGATGAGGAATCATTCGTATCATTCCAGCGAGTAAAATTAAGCCTATAAAAATTAAGTTATTCTTTTTCATTCAAATATTTCCCAGTTGTCTGTTTTCATAATTTATTAATGTTATTAGATTGAAATTTAATTAAATCATTTTTTTAATAAAGAAGTTTTAAAATGGTGTTTTCCATCAGTCCAATTTTGTTTATTTATATTTTCATTTAAAAATACTCTATTCATAATATCCATTTGAGCATCAGTCCTATTTATATTAAACACAGCAAGTGCCTCAGGAAATCTCTGCCACTTTCTATTTCCATCAATAATATTTTTATGATGACCTAATACAATATGGATTAATTGGTTCTTTAAATCTTTGGGGAAATGTTTAATTAAATTCATTTCTTCAATTAATATATTTTGCCCAAGAGCTTCATGGCCCAATAATTTGACTTCAGAAGTTTCCTCAAAAACAAATTTACCCCTAAAACTTTTCACCTTACCAATATCATGTAAAAAAGTACCAGAAATCATTAAATCTTTATCTAAGAATTTATATACCTTAATAAAATTAGTACACAAGCACAAACAATTATAAATATGCATTAATAATCCACCTTTTATTGGATAATGATTATTTAATGATGCTGGATAAATTGTAAAATCACTTGAATATTTATTCAATAAATCAAAGCATAGTTTTTTTAATTTCGAGTTATCTATCTTATTTAAAATATTTTCTAATTGAGTAATTATTTTTTGTGGATTTTCATTAATTGAAACAACTAATTTTTCTGGGTTAAATCCATATTTATCATATTTATTATGTTCAGCTAAATTAATTTGCTTAATATTTAATTGGAGTTGATCCATAAATTCAACAGGAACACCCTTAACTGCCACGGGGTCTCCCTGAGTAAATTTCTTATTAAAATAATCTGCATTTTCCCATAATCTTCCAATTACTTTCCCCGTATTATCTGAAAGTAAAATATCTAAATATGGAATTCCTGTTTTAGAAATTTTATATGATTTATCTACACATAAATAAAATCCTTGAATTTTCTCACCTAATCTGAAATCTTTAATCTGTGTTAATAAGGGACTATTATTTTTCATTTTAGTTTACTTTAAATTTTCAGTTTGATTTTGATAATTGCTCAATTAAATCATTTAATACAAAAATAGTCTCATTAAGATAAAAATCTTTTTTTAATTTATCTTGTAACTTTATTTCTTTTTCCAATTCCACTTTTTCTAATTTATCTAAATCTTTAAATGAAACTATATCTATTAAATCAAATTCTTTAAATTCATCTATTAATTCAATAAATTCTTCAGATTCATTTTTTTCTTTTAATGCTCGTATGATAAAATCATTTTGATTTATTGAAATTAATGAATTGTTGTTTTTTTCTTCTAATACTAATCTTCGAGAAATTATTTCTTGAAAAAAACTATTATTAGCAATTCTATTTTTGCTATTTTCAACTAAATAATTAACTGACTCATTATTTCGCTCTAATTCATCATAACTCGCTTCTGAAATTGTATCCCAATCTAAATAATTATCTAAGGCTCTCTCGCCAATTTCTTTATAGTCGTTTTTAAATGGTAAAACAATATCTGGAATTACTCCTTTATATTGAGTTGACTCTCCATTTATACGGTAGAATTTTTGAATTGTTAGTTTTAAACTTCCAATAGGTGAATAATCAGTTTCATTTTTAGTTAAAAATTGATCCATATTTATAAATCGTTGTACCGTTCCTTTTCCAAAAGTTTGTTCACTACCAACAATAATTGCTCTTTTATAATCTTGCATCGCTGATGCTAAAATTTCAGAAGCTGAAGCACTATATTGATTAACGATAAATACAACAGGCTTATCAAAAATTATATTAGAATCTTTATCTTGCAAAATTCGTTTTCGATTATTTCGCCCATTTACTTGAACTATTGGACCATCTTCAATAAAAAACCCTCCCATTTTTACTACATCATCTAAAGCCCCACCTCCATTATTTCGAAGATCAAATATTAATCCATCAACTTCCGCATCATTTAATCTTATCAAATCATTTCTTATATCATCAGCAGAATTGCGTCCACCTTCATTTTTAAAATCGTGATAAAATTTTGGAAGTGTAATATAACCAATTTTATGATCAACCAATTTATGTTCTAATAACATTGATTTTGAATATGTATCTTCAATAATAATAATATCTCTAATAATTGGAATAACTTGTGATGATCCATCAGCCCTATTTACAGTTAACCTAACTTCTGAATCTTTTTTACCTCTAATTAATTTCACTGCATCTCGAGATCTCCATTCAACAATATTTACAGGTTCTTCTCCTTCCTGAGCTACTTCAATTATTAAATCATCTATTTTCAACTCTCCCTGTCTCCACGCTGCCCCACCAGGGATAATATCTACAACTTTAATATATCCGCCATCTTCTCTTAACCGAGCCCCAATCCCTTCTAATCTTCCAGAAATATTAATATCAAAATCTTCCTTTCTTGAAGGCATAAAATATGATGTGTGTGGGTCAAAAGTTTGAGTGTAAGCATTGATGAAAATTGAATATAATTCATTTCTATCTTGGGATATTAATCTATCAAATCTTCTATTTGAATTTTTTAATTCTTTTTCATACGCTTTAACCAAAATATCCTTATTTAATTTGCCATTAAATTCAGAATTATAATTAGTAGAATCTTCCTCTGTTAAGCTCCAATATTTTCTTAAAATTTGAAATTTAAATCTTTTTCTCCAATCCTCAAATAATAATTCTTTTGTTTTAAAATAATTCCTTTTATCAGGATTAATTTCAAGAAATTCTTTTTTATTAAAATTTAATTCATCAATTTCTAAATTATTTATAAAATATTTTATTTCACCAATTCTTGTTTTCCAAGTATCAATATATAAATTAAAAAATTCAGGTTCATAATCATAAATTAAATCATCTAGTTTTTCTCTCCACTGATCAAAAACAAATATTTCATTCGTCAAAAAGTATTTTCGATCATAATCCATGCGATCCATAAATACATCATAAACTAAAATTGAATATATATCATCTACTTCTTTTGGTGAATATTGCCATTTTTCAATTATTTTTTGTGTTATTTTTGTAACTAACTTTTCATATTCTTCATTTTGTGTTTCATTTAATGAGAATAATAATGAATTTATTGTAATAATAATGATTAAATATTTTATAATTTGTTTCACTCTGCCTCTAATTTATTTTTTATTTTAATAGGGATTTCTACTTTAACTATAGCGCCTTCTCTTTTTGCTCCTTGAATAGAAAAAGTTCCACCTAAAATATGAACTCTTTCCTCCATGCCTAATATACCAATAGATTTTTCACTTTTGGAACTATCATTATTATATCCAACACCATTATCTTGAATTTTCAAATATATATTAAATTCATCTGATTTTAATGACAATATTATTTTTGATGCCTTTGCATGCCTCACTACATTTGTCAAGGATTCTTGAATAATTCTATAGATTGCAATTGAAACATCATTTCCTATATTATTTGAAATTTCACCTAACATCAATTCACATTCTATTTTTGTCCGTTGTTGATATTCATCAACATACCACTCTAATGCTGAAATTAATCCTAAATCATCTAATACTCCAGGTCTTAATTCTGCACTAATTCTTCTAACGGATTGAATGGTTCTATCGATTAATTTATTTAAAGAGTCAATCCTATCCTTAATTTTATCTTCAGGATTTTTTAATGAATTTGATAACCATGATATATCCATTTTAATTCCTGTTAATTCTTGCCCTAACTCATCATGGATCTCTCGAGATATACGAGCCCTTTCTTTTTCTTGTGCAATTTGGAGATGAGATGCAAGTCTTCGAAGTTGTTCTCTTGATTTTTTTATTTCAATTTCTGCATTTCTAATTTCAGTTACATCCTGTGAAGTCCCTGCAATACGAGAAGCACCATTTTTATCATAAGATATTTTTGCTCTACAATGCATAATTCGTACATCAAAATTATCATTTCTAATAAGTCGATGATCATATTCTAATAAAGTTTTATTTAATATTGCTTCATTTATACATCTTTTAATAAAAACACGATCATCAGGATGTACTAAGCTAAAAAAACCATCATTTGATACATTAAAAGTATCTTTATTTAAACCATAAATACAGTATAACTCGTCAGACCATAATACTGAATTATTTATTAAATCATAATCAAAACTTCCAATATGTGCCACAGATTGAGCTTCCTTTAATCTATTCTCACTTTCTTCAAGATTAATTTTATAGGTATGAGATAATGTTATATCTCTAAATATCCCAATCGTTTTTAACAACTTTTTATTCTTTATAATAAATTCTGTTTTCCCTTCTATATATTTAGTGTCACCATTTGGAAGAATTATTCTAAAAACACCTATATGTGGTTTCCCTGTTTTTTCAATTTTACTCCACTTATTCTGTAACCAATTTCTATCATCAGGGTGCATTTTTTCTATTAACATTTCAATTGTAATATTTTGATTATCAATAAATCCCAATAATGTTTTTAAGTTTTTTGATGTTTTAATTTCACCTGTTAAATGATCTTGTTCCCAATTCCCAGATTTGGTTATTTTTTGTGCTCTATCAAGATTTTCATGGCTTGATTTTAATTCTTTTTCAGTATTTATTTTGCTTGTAACTTCACTAATTAAATACATTTTTCCTAATTGATATCCCATTTTTTTTAATTTAGAACTTGTAATTGAATAATATTTATCTTCCCTTCCTTTCATTGTTGTAATAAATGAATTATAATTTTCATCTAAATTAATATATTTAAAAATCGAACCTATATTTTGATTTATTATTTCATTAATGTTTTTTCCCATTAATTTTTCCGTTGTAAAATTTAAATTAAGGATGTCACCATTTAAATCTACAATTATAATTCCATCCTCTGTTTCTTGAAATAAATCTAAAACAAATTCATCTAAAGATAATGATAATAAGTCATATTTTAAAATTGCCGGCATTATAAAAAGTACTTGAAATGCCATAATAGATGAACCAAGCCTTATAGATGTGTCAATATTAAAAATAAAAGGGAATATTATATCTGAAAAAATTCCAATAAAAAACATTAATATCGAACCAAATAAAAGTAATGATAATTGTATTTTTAATAATTTTGATTTTCCATTTTTTATATTTGTAAAAAGTAAATAAAATGAATGAGTTAATGGAATTATAATAGAAAATAATATTGCGTATAAATAAAATGGACCAGGAATAGATTCTACATACCAATTGACATAAATAAAATCTTTAATAATCAAATTTGTAAATATAGTAACGAACACACAAATAAAATAAATAATTAAATATATTTTATAATAAATATCTATGGACTTATAAATTAATTTATACACTAAATTAATAAATAAAACCCCAACTGATAAATAAAAAATAGGTCTAATTTGTGTAATTAATTGAATATAATAATCTTCAAGATTAATATAAAAAATAATAGGGTCAGATAAAATCCAAAAATTTACTGAAATTAAATAATATATATATGCTCTATTTCGTTCACTTTTTGAATTAAGCCCTAAAGAGTATGCAATGCAAAAAACATTAATGACAAAACAAGATGTTGGTAAGATGTATTTTAATATAATATCTAATTCAGACATAAAAATTAATTTAAATTATTCCTATTATTAATTTCTTCAGATAATTCAGTTTGAATATTTTCCCAATTTGATATTGCAAAATTTAACTGGTTGTTTAGTTCATTAAATTGATCATAATCAATACACTCCTGATTATTGCTATTTTCTAATGCAATTTTTAATGTTTCAATATTAGTTTCAATTTTAGAAATTTCTAATTCAATTTTTTCATTTTGTTTTTTAAGATAACGTATCGACTTATCAATTTTTTTCTTTTGCTTAAAAGATTGCTTTCCAATTTGATTTTTCTTCTCCTTTTTTTTATCTATAAGTGTATCTTTATTCTTCTGGCTTTTTTGATTTAGGTAAATATCAATATCTCCAGGAAATTCACGAACAATGCCATCATCAAATTCAATTACTCTATCTGCTAAACCAGTTAAAAATGCTCTATCATGTGATACTAAAATAATTGTACCATTATATTGTTTCAATGCATGCTTTAAAATATCTTTTGCAAACATATCTAAATGATTTGTTGGTTCATCTAATATTAATAAATTACCTGGAATTAATAATAAAGAACAGAGTGCTAACCTCGCTTTTTCACCACCAGATAATACTTTAACTTTTTTAAAAACATCATCACCTGAAAATAAAAATGCACCTAAAAGCCCTCTCAATTCACCTTGACTCTTTCTAGGAGCTTTGCTTTCTAATAAAGATAAAACAGTACTTTCACCATCTAATAATTCATTTTGATTTTGGGCAAAATAATTAATTTCTACTTTTTCACCTAATTTTGCTTCACCTTCAAAACTTAATTCACCGCTTATTACTTTTGTTAATGTTGTTTTTCCACATCCATTTTTCCCAACAAATGCAATTTTTTCTCCTTTATATATATCTAAATGAACTCCCTCAAATACAATATTATCGTCAAATGATTTTTTAAGACTATCCGATTTAAATACAATTTGCCCACAATGAGATGCGGAAGGAAAATTAAATGATATTTTTGAAACATCAAATGTATCAATATCTATTTTATCTATTTTTTCTAGTCGTCGAATTAAAGTTTGAGCAAATGCAGCCTTATTTTTTTTATATCTAAATTTATTTATTAAATCTTTAGAATTTTTTACATATTTATCCTGTTTTTTCTTTTCTTTAACTTGAAGAGAGATTTCCTTTTCTCTATATTCAATAAACTTAGAATAATTTCCTGAAAAATCTTTTATTTTTCCTCTAGCAACTTCAAATGTTCTGTTTATAATTCTATCAATAAACTCCTTATCATGAGAAACTAATACTATAATACAATTTGTAGTTTTTAGAAATTTTTCTAACCAAATAATAGAAGGCAAATCTAGATGATTTGTAGGTTCATCTAATAATAATATTTCAGGATTCATTACTAATAACCGTGATAATTCAGCTCTCATTCTCCAGCCACCTGAAAATTCAGATATATCTCGGGTGAAATCTGAACTTTGAAAACCTAGCCCTTTCAATATTTTTTCTGCAAGTATTTCTTTATTATGAATTTCAGAAAGTTCTAATTTTTCATGTAACTCACCTAACTCTTTTAGTAGTAAATTTTGTTTTTTCTCAGATATATTTACATCTTCTAAAGATGTAGCAATATCTAAAATTTTATTCTCAAGGTTTATTAATTTCTTATCTTTTCCTATTACTAATGACTTTAATTGAATATTTGGAGTAACATATACTTCTTGAGAAAGGTATCCTATTTTAGTATTTTTCCGCATATTTATAGAACCTGAACTCGGCTGAATTGTATCAGATAAAATTCTTAGAAATGAAGTCTTCCCTGCTCCATTATTACCAATTAAACCAATTCTATCAGAATTTTTTATTTGTAATGAAATATTATCTAATATTGTATTTCCTGCAAAATCTAGCGAGATGTTCTCTACTGTAATCATATAGTTTTTCTTTTTCCGTTATTTAGATGTGTTTATTAAAAAAATAATCAATATTAATTAATATTATTTAATATTAGGTAAAGACTTTTATTTATCCACCGATAATAAATTACAAGATTACTTCATAAATTTGTTGTAAACACTATTATAAATTTATTATTAACTTATGTTGGAGAAAAAATATTACTTTAAAAAAATTATTATTTATTTGTATGGCTTATTTCTCATTATTACCTGGTCAAGCAAAATGGGTTGATAGTGAGGGTGAAACAAGTTATATATTGATAAAAGAGCAATATGATAGTTTGCTTACTCAATCAGAGCAGGTAAAAGGGAGTTTAGATAAAAAAATTAATCAATTAAACTTAATTCAAAAAGAATTAGATTATTGTAAGCATAGTTTAATACAACGAAGTACATCAAATTATTTATTAGAACAAAGCATTCCAACCAAATCAGAGAATAACTGGCTTTGGATTGGTGTTGGAATGATAGGAGGGTTTTCATTATGTCAATTATTAAATCTATAATTAAAGTTTTAGCAACCATTTTAATTATAGGAATATTTAGCACAGGATTCTATTTTATTATCCTACCTAATAAATCATTTTTTGACAATGTATCAAATGATATTACAGAGTCAATATTAGGAATAGAAACTAAAACAAGCTGGATTGCTGACCATAATCAAAATTTAAATATAAAATCAGGATATTATATTCGACCCTTTATTTTAGGTGTTCAAGGACCCAAAATATGGATATCCTCAAAAGACTCAATAAATAAAGAGTTACTTTCAAATTGGAAAGTATATGATGCAAGTTTTTAATTTGTAACAATTTATTAATTAACTAATTCCATTATTTTATAATCCATTAAATTTCACCTATTAATTTTATGGAGAAATTTTGAATTTAAAAAAATATAATTGGTGGATGGTTTCAGCACTTACATTAATTCCTATTATTGGTATTTTTGGTACAATACTTTATTCTTATCAAAATGGTATTGTTTGGCAAGAGCCATTATTATTTATTTTAGGATGGTGGTTTGCAGGAATGGGAATTACTTTTGGATACCATCGTTTATTTGCTCATAGAAGTTTTAAAACTCACCCAATAATTCAATTCATTGCATTAATTTTTGGCTCAGCTGCAATTCAAAATTCCGTTATTAAATGGAGCTCTGATCATCGAGTTCACCATCGAAAACTTGATACTGATGAAGATCCATATAGTATTACAAAAGGATTTTGGCATGCACACATTGGATGGATTCTAGAAAAAAAAGATTCTCAAATTAAGGGTGTAAAGGATTTACAAAAAAATAAACTACTCCAATGGCAACATAAACATTACTTTAAAATTGCAATAACTGTTTCATTTTTATTACCAATGATGCTTGGTTCAATTTATGACAGACCATTAGGAGGATTACTTTGGGGTGGTTTTTTAAAATTAACATTAGTTCATCACTTTACATTTTTCATTAACTCTTTATGCCATTATGCAGGTAAAAAAACATTTGACCCTACTACAACCGCACGGGATTCTTGGTGGGTAGCATTTTTTACTTTTGGAGAAGGATATCATAATTATCACCATAAATTTCAATGGGATTACAGAAATGGAGTTTCTTGGTATGCTTTTGATCCTGGTAAATGGACAATCAAATTTTTATCATGGTTTGGTTTAACAAAAGATATACGCTCTGTATCTGAATACAATATATTAATGGCTCGGCTAGAGGGCATGAAAAATTCAATGCAAACTAATTATACCTCTTTACCAGAAAAAATTAAATTAAATTACCAAATTAAATTAAATAACTTTTATGATAATGCCTCTAAAATTGTAGATTTATGGAAAGAATTAGAAAAAGATTTTAATGATTTAAAAAAGAATAAAATAAATAATAAATTTCAATTAAATATTTTAAAACAAAAAAGAAAATTATATCGTACTGAATTTGCTGGAATAATTCATGGATTTACTGCTATTATGATTAGTTTAAAAAGTGGAAATTATTCTTTCTAAAATTAATTTATGAATAATAATACAAAAATCGAGAATCTTGAGAAAGAAATTTCAGAAATAAAAAAAGAAATTGTTAAACTCCGTTTAGAAAATTCTAATCAATTAATAAAAGATTTTAAATTAAAATTACATTCAAAAAAAATTGTAAAATTATCTACTCTATTTGATAAAAAGAAGGAATTGATAATTTCATTCAATATGGGGAAAAAATGTCAATATTGTACTTTATGGGCAGATGAATATAATGGTATTATTCAACATTTAGAAAATAGAGCACCTTTTTTTGTTGTATCTCCAGATTCAATTGAAACACAAACAGAATTTGCCAAATCAAGAAATTGGAAATTTAAAATGTTAAGTTGTCAAAATATGGATTTCTATAAAGTGCTTGGATTTTATAATGGAAATGATGGTACATGGCCAGGTGTAGCTTGCTTAATAAAAGATGATAAAGGAAATATTTATTTATATTCTAAATCCTATTATGGCCCTGGTGATAATTTTTGTTCTATGTGGGATTTTAACGACCTATTACCCCCAAAAAAAACACCATGGTCTCCAAAGTATAATTATTAAATAGTTTATAAAAAATTACTTCTTAAAATTGTTAACTTTCAAAGTCTGCCGATTAATTACAATGCACCCGTAGCTCAACTGGATAGAGTACCTGGCTACGAACCAGGCGGTTAGAGGTTCGAATCCTCTCGGGTGTACCACTCTAAATAATCGCAAGGTTAT
>CAZGWH010000014.1:0-15815 GCA_964529325.1 uncultured bacterium
GTTTCTTTTTTACTCAAATCCTAAAAAGTACTAATTATTGTGAAGAACCAAAAAATCAATTAACAAAGTCAGCAAAATTGAAATCAGAATTTAATCAAAAATATATTGATGAGTTTGGGGAGCCTCCTAATATTATTTAAAATAAAAAAGAAAAATTATTACAATGAAAAATTATAATGCAGAAAATAATAGAGCCGTTTGGTTTGATATTCCGGTAGCAGATTTAGATAGAGCTAAGGATTTTTATGAGGTCGTTTTAAATATTGAAGTATTTAAAGAAATTGTAGATGGATATGAATTTTGTATTCTAGACCATAAAGATGGCAATGGTGGTTGTCTTTTTATAAATAAAGATGAGATTTCATCTAATTCAGGAATAATGCTTTATTTAAATGTAAATGGAAGAATTAAAGATGCTGAGGAAAAGGCTGTAAAAAAAGGGTCTAAAATATTAAAACCGATCCACCAAATTGGGGAACATGGATTTCGGTCTGTAATTCTTGATAGTGAGGGTAATCGAATTGTACTTCATTCAGATACGAATGAATGATTAATTAATTATTTCAATATTTACACCTAATTTTAAAGAATGGTTTTCTAATATATCATATAAAGAATCATTCTTAAGATTTGATGGTAATTCGATTGTTGCTTTTAAATTAAAAAGTGGTGTTGCTGAAATAGGTGCAATTTCTATAAAAGTTTCTAATTCAATTATATTTATATTATTTAATGCTAATTTTTTGGTTAATGAATAGACAATCCCTTCGTTATCTGCACCTGATAATTCAATGATTTTAATATTTGGATTTGAAATATCAGTTTTTTTTGTAGGATGGATTTGTACATGTAATGAGGAAAGTGAAGATAAGTTTGATTTTAAATTAATTACTTCATCCTTAGTTAAAGATATTAAAATAGTCATTACAAATTGATCACCCATTTTCAACATACGGCTTTCTTCAATATTTCCACCATTTTCTTGAATAAGTCCAGAGAGTGAAGAAACTAACCCTGGTTGGTCCGAACCAAAGGCAGTTAAAATAAATGATTGCATTATATCTCCAAAATGTTAATTTTTAATTAAAATTTGTTACGGAAAAGTACACAAAAAAGCCGTAAATCATATAGTTAAATTTCTTAAACTATACATATAGATAATAAGTAAAAAATGTTTAATAAACCAAAAAATAGAAATCCGCAAAAGTTAACTTCTTTTAGTAGCGGTGCTGGCTGAGCTTGTAAGTTAGGTCCGGCGGACTTAAAAAAAGTACTTGAAGGATTAGATGAACAATCTATACCAGATGGCTTAATGGGGTTTTCAACACATGATGATTGTGCAATTTTTCCATTACCTGATGGTTCAAAGTTAATTCAGACAGTTGATTTTTTTACTCCAATTGTAGATGATCCATTTGAGTTTGGAAGAATAGCAGCTTCAAATTCATTATCAGATATATATGCAATGGGTGGAAAACCGCTTTTTGCATTAAATATTGCATGCTTCCCTTCAGATGAATTACCATTAGAAATTTTAACAGAAATATTAAATGGTGGAATTTCATCAGCAAAAGAAGCTGGAATTCCAATTTTAGGCGGACACACGGTAAAAGATAAAGAACCAAAATATGGGTTAGTTGTTACTGGGATTGTGGAAGACGGAAAAGCATTAAAAAACAGTACAGCAAAACCCGGAGATGTTTTAATATTAACTAAACCCATTGGAACAGGAATAATTTCTACAGCAATTAAACGAGAATTAGCTCCGAGTGATATGATTCAAACAGCAATTGAGATTATGGCACAATTAAATTTATGTGCATCTACATCGATGAAAGGCATTTCAATCTCTGCATGCACAGATGTAACGGGGTTTGGGTTATTGGGACATTTAAGTGAAATGTGTAAAAATAGTAATGTTTCAGCAACATTAGAATTTAATTCTGTACCATTTATTGAGGGTGTATTTGAATTAGCTCAAAATGGAATAATTCCTGGAGGTACAAAGAAAAACTTAAACTTTGTTCAGGATGATATTGATTTTTCAGGTGTTCTTGTTGATTATCAAAAATTAATGTTAGCTGATGCTCAAACATCTGGAGGGTTATTAATTTCTGTACCATTAACACATTCAAAAGAGTTAATTACAAAATTGAAAGATAATCATGCACTCGCTTATTCAATTATAGGGCAAGTTTATAATCCATCAGATAAATTAATTTATGTTAATTAACTTTTTTATAATATGTTAAAATTAACGAGAAAAACAGAATATGCACTAATCTCACTTCGATATCTTCAGTTAAAAGCTGATGGTAAACCAGTAACGGCGAGGGAAATTTCTGATATTGAAAATATTCCATTATCTTTACTTTCAAAAGTACTTCAACATTTATCAAAGGTAAATTTAATTGAACCAGTTATCGGAGCAAAAGGAGGGTATCAATTATCAGTAAATCTTAATAATGTGAATTTGTGGAAATTTTTAGAAACAATGGAAGGACCTCTTGGATTAGTTGATTGTTTACAAAATACAGAGTGTGAACAAGAAGTTTCATGCAATATTCAATCTCCAATTAAAAAAATTAACCTTACAGTGAAAAATGTTTTTAATAATTTATCTGTATCTGATATTACAATTTAAATGAAACGAATTTATTTAGACAATCATTCAACTACACAAGTTGATCCCTGGGTGTTAGAAAAGATGTTACCGTGGTTTACAAAAAAATTTGGTAATTCTGCAAGTAGTACTCATTCATTTGGTTGGGAAGCTGAAGAAGCATGTGATATCGCAAGAGAGCAAATTGCGAATGCGTTAAATGTGAATACTTCTGAAATTATTTTTACAAGTGGTGCAACTGAGTCTATAAATATTGCATTAAGAGGGGTGATTAGTAATTCGAAATTTGAATTACCCCATTTTATCACTTTAAAAACAGAACACAAAGCCGTAATTGATACATGTGAGGCATTGGAACAAAATGGTGTTGAGGTATCATATATCAATGTAAAATCGAATGGAATTGTTGATTTAAAAGAGATTATAAATGCAATAAAAGATAATACAGTATTAATTTCTATTTTACATGCGAATAACGAAATAGGAGTTATTCAACCAATAGAAGAAATTGGGAAAATTTGTAAAGAGAGAAAAATTATTTTTCATGTTGATGGAGCCCAATCGTTTGGAAAAATACCCATTGATTTGAATAAATTAAATATTGATTTATTTTCAATGTCTGCTCATAAAGTGTATGGACCTAAAGGAATTGGGGCACTTTATATTCGAAGGAAAAATCCAAGAATTGTTTTAAAACCCATATTTACAGGTGGTAAACAAGAGAAAAATATTAGACCAGGAACATTACCCGTACCTTTAATTGTTGGGTTTGGAGAAGCAATTAAAATTTCTATTCAAAATTGTATAAGTGAAAATTCTAAAATAAAAAAATTAAGAGACCAATTATTAGATGGGTTATTAGCAAATATTCCCAACTTAATAATAAATGGTGATATTAAAAATAGATTAGTTGGGAATTTAAATATTAGCATTCCAAATATAAATGGAGAGGCATTAATAATGCGATTAGGTAAAATTTCGGTTTCTACTGGTTCTGCGTGCACCTCTTCAATAATTGCTCCATCACATGTATTAAAAGCAATTGGCTTATCCAACGAACTCGCCTATGCAACAATTCGATTTGGAATTGGAAGATTTAATACTGAATTAGATATTGAAACTGCAATTGAAGTGGTTTCAAAAACAGTTAAGCGATTAACAAATATTAATAAACAAAATTATAAAAAGGAAAAGAATCATGAGCTTATCAATTGATGAACAAGTAATTGAAATTCTAAAACAATGTTATGACCCTGAAATTCCAATTGATTTATGGAATCTTGGACTTATATATCATATTGAAATTAAAGATACTGAAAATGATTTAAAAAATATTCACATAATAATGTCGTTAACAACCCCAGGCTGTCATATGGGTGAAAGTATGGCGAACGATATTAAAACAAAATTAGAAGCAACTAACTTTGTAAATGATGCGAAAGTTGATATAACATTCGACCCACCATGGACACCTGAATTAATGACAGATGTAGCAAGGGAAAAATTAGGATTTAGTAAACCTCCTGAAAATCAAGTACAAACTTCATGGGAGTAAATTTAGAAACCATTCGATTAGATGATTTTTTATCAGATGGGTTGATTAGAGAAAAACCATTTCATAAAATGGTTGATGATTTTGATTGGTCAATATATAAAAATAAAAAAGTGATAATAAAAGGATGCGGTTCTGTTCCTATTCCAACATGGTCATATTTAATTATAGTGTCAAAATTAGTTCCCGTTGCATCTCATATATTATATGGTGAACCATGTTCAGCAATTAAAATATATTCTAAAAATTAAATATCAAACCAATAATCCATTTTAATAAATATTGAATTGTCAAAATAGGTTTCAATCCATTTTTTATTTTTTAATTTATATGTAAAAACTTCAAATGGGTTTGAGAGTAATTCCCCATTAATTCCTTTATAATTGGTGTAAACAATATAAAAACTAGAGCCTGGTTGATAATCCCAGCGAAAAACAATATTGGTTGAATAGCTAGAATATTTTGGATATAATGATGGCTCCATATTTGGGCTTGCGAGATACTTTCCCATTTCAAAATCAATTACAATATTTGGATTAAATGATGGTTGCGTTGGGTCAATATAAACATTATTAATATATTCTGTATTAGATATTGGAAATTCAGAAGAATCAGGGATTAATTCCAAATAAGTAGTATGATTTGTGTGACTCATGAAATATTCAGAATACACTTGTAAGCTGGTATTTCGATTAAAACTTAAGTTGAATCTAGCCGTCATAACAGATATTTTATTTTTTGAATGACTAAATATATAATGAGATTGTTTTAATTCTTGTTGATTATAATCCGTTAATTTTTCCTCTGTTATTTCTACCCAATGAAATTTTTCTGATGATTTTCCATTGTAATAATTTAAGTTTAAATTTAGGTTTTCATTTGGAGTCCATTTTATTCCTGTAAAAATATTATTCCCAACATCCTCTAAATTATTACTTCCCCACCCCAATTCAATTCTACCTGAAAATAAACCTCGTTGATCTGTTTGCAAGAAAAGTTTCAAACCATTTGATTTTGGAATCATCATTATCGGTCCAATTTTTCCATCCTCATAATCATAAGTTAATAAATCATCATAATGTTGTGGGCTATAATCAAATAAAACCCCTGTATTCCAATAATTTTGCCAAAGTTGATTTGCAGAGATTGATATTTTTTTTTCTAATGGAATTTTATCTAAGTTGTTCGCATATTCTAATTCTAATGAAAAATATAATTTTCTGAAAATCATATCTTCTTCTCGATGACTATATCCTACACCAAGAGAATATTCTTCTAAATTATTACGCCATAAATAACCTGTTTTATCGATATTAAAAGATTTATCATAGTAAGAATTTAAAAACCAAATTTCCCATGGATGTGTAGATTCATAATTAATTGAAGATGTAAATCCAATTCCAGAGGTTTTATTAACATCGGATATTACTCCTTGAAAATCAGAATAAATTTGATTATCAAATAAAGAAAATACACCATCTAGTGAATATGCTGAAGATGAGTGAAAACTATTTGTCATATTTGAAATAATCATTCCTAAATAGGAGTTTCCATCAAAAATATCTTGAATTAACCTTAGATTAGTATATTTATTAATATTTCGTTGAATGTCAAAATGGGTAAGTTCGTTATGTGTGATTGCTCTTAAAATTCCATAGGTAAACCCTGTTTGCGTTTTCCCGACTAATTTATAGGCAGAAGTAATGTTTGTTTTTTGACTAACGCTATCTCCATAATTTGAATTAATTGATTTCATTGCTCCATTAATTAGAATGCTATCTAAATTTTCACCGATTCGTCGTGAATAAAATATATTAATTGGTGTTTCAAATATTGTTGCGTTTTCAATGAAAAATGGGCGTTTTTCTGTATAATATGTTTCATAAGCTGTTAAATTTATTTCAGTTGGATCTGCTTCAATTTGCCCAAAATCAGGATTAATTGTTGTTTCAATTGATACATCGGAATTAAAAATATATTTTAGATTTAATCCTAAATTATTTTTTTGTAACAGCGAGAAGTATTCTTCTTGGTTTCCATGGTAATCATTCATTTTTACGAATGTATTATTTATAGAAGATTTTCCTAAAATTCCATAGGGTTTGAATTGGAGTTTTCGTTGAATCATAAATTTTTTCAAGCCTATGAGATGTCCGTATTTTGATGCAACTCCACCGATTCCATGTGGGTATCCCACCCACGAAATATATTCATTATTTCGATGAATATATCGTGCAATATTTAATCCCCAAATCATGTCATCTTTTTTAGTAAATCTAAACACTGAAAATGGAATTTGAATTTCAATCGTCCAGCCACTGGAATCTATATGAGTCTCCGAAGTCCATACTGCATTCCAGTCACCATCATAACCACTATCATCAAATACAAATTCATCTAATTGAACACCTGATGCATTTACGGAGAATGAAAATGCAGTTTGATGATCATGTCTTGAATCAAATTCAATTCTAAAATAATCAGCTTTGTCATCAAATCCTTCGTACCAATCATCTTTTAATGCAAGTGTTGTTGAAATTTTATTAGGTTGATTATCAAATAATTTAGCTAATATATAAATATTTTGATGGGTATATAAGAGGGAAACTTCTGTTTTTTGAGACGGGTCTCCCATATTTATTGGATCTGTTTGAACAAAATCAGTAATTGGAATTGCAGTTTCCCAAATCTCATCATCTGAATACCCATCAATTATTGGATTTTCATTTACAAAAGTAATTTCTGCGACTTTACCATCTTTATATTTAGATAAAGGTTCATTGCCTTCAATTCCAAATATATATATGGGGAATAGAAAAATTATGGTTAATAATAATTTAATTATAGATTTATTTTTTGTCAAATTCATTAAAATTGTATAAAATATAGTTTATTAATTTAACCATTATCTCTATGATTAAACTTTTTGTAATTTTACCTACCGAATTCACCTACAATTCTATATAATATAAAAGTAAATTACAGGTAAAATTAATATGAAAATAGTTGTACTCGTCAAACAAGTGTTTGATAAGGACTCAAATATAAATGTTTCTACTGATGGTGTACTAACAAATCGTGAAGATTTAACACTAGCAACAAATGAAAGTGATGCATATGCATTGGAAGAAGCATTACAAATAAAAGAAAAAAATGGCGGAGAAGTAATTGTTGTTTCTGTTGGAAATGATTCTGTACTCACCGTAATTAAGGATGGACTCGCAAAAGGTGCTGACAGAGGACTTCATATCAAAATTGACAATGAAGAAAATTTAGATGCACTTGACTTGGCTAAATTAATTCATGCTTCAATTAAAGATGAAAATATTGATATGGTTTTTTCAGGATTGCAGTCTGATGATAAGGGTAATGGACAAACTGGGATATTATTATCTGAATTAATGAATTTATCTCACGCTTCCTTAGTGATGGGGACTGAAATTCAAGATGATAATTCTATTCGGGTAAAACGAGAACTTGAAGGCGGTTGGTTTCAATGGACGGATTTATCCTTACCAACTTCTTTAACAATTCAATCGGGGATAAATAAACCACGATATTCATCACTAAGAGGAATTATGATGATGAAAAAGAAACCAATTGATGTGAAATCAGCTGAAGATTTAGGATTCTCTGCTCAACAGAAATCAAAAGTTGTAAAAATGTATATTCCTGAAAAGACAAAAGAAACCGTTTATATTGAAGGTTCTGTGAATGAAATTGTCGATGAATTAATGGATAAATTTGCCAACGAAATA
Organism: uncultured bacterium; assembly: GCA_964529325.1. GTDB lineage: Bacteria > Fidelibacterota > Marinisomatia > SCGC-AAA003-L08. The sequence continues at coordinate 7,934 of CAZGWH010000014.1, forward strand.
AAAATATTTTAGGAGATAAAATGTCAATACTAGTATTTATTCAACAAGAAAATGGAAAAATTAATCGTTTATCATTAGAAGCGATAGCAGGAGCACAACAATTAGGTGAGAAATTAAATCATCCTATTACTGCATGTGTTTTTGATGAAAAAAGTGCAAATGAACTCACATCGTACAATCTTGATAAGATAGTTTGTGTCAATGATTCACAATTAGCAGAATATAATCCACTAACTTTCGCAAATGCGATGGAACAAATAATCTCAAATGAAACCTCAACATTAATAGTTACTGGGCATACTTATGAAGCGAGAGATTGGATTCCACGATTAAGTGCAAGATTGGATTTACCATTTGTATCTGATTGCACTGGTTTTAAAACCGATCCAAATTTTGTAGTAATTCGTTCTATTTTTCAAGGTAAAATTTCGTCAGATGTATCAATTGAAAATAATAATGGTTTTGTCTCGTTTCAGTCAGGTTCATTTAGGGCAGATGAAATTCAAGCTGGCTCATGTGAAGTAACTCAGATTAGTGTTGATTTATCTCAATCTTCTGATTTAGTTAGACCTGGTGAAAAGTTTCAAGAAGCAAAAGGAGCTGTAGATTTATCACGGGCTAAAATTATTGTATCTGTTGGGCGAGGAATTGGAAAGGAAGAGAATATTCCAGTCGCAGAAGAATTAGCAAAATCGTTAAATGCAGAAATTGGTGCATCTCGACCCGTTGTTGATTATGGTTGGTTACCTCATGAAAGGCAAGTTGGCTCCTCTGGCCAAACCGTAATTCCAAAAATGTATTTAGCTTTGGGGATATCAGGAGCAGTTCAACATCAAGTTGGAATGAAGGGTTCGGATTGTATCGTCGCAATTAATAAAGATTCGAATGCTCCTATATTTGAAATAGCTGATTATGGAATTGTTGAAGATCTTTTTGAAGTAGTTCCAAAACTAACTGAAAAATTAAATGCGAGGTAAATAATGGCTGAACATGCTGTACATTCTACGCCAACTTTATTTTATGTATTGGCATTTGTTGCAATGGGATATCTATTGTATAATTTGCGACGATTGTTCACAGTCCAAATTGGAAAGAAAGAAGAAAGACCATTAGACTTTTTTGGACAATTATATAATAGTTTAAGTTTTGGCGTAGGTCAGCGTAAAATATATTCTAAACGATTTACCTATGCATCCATTATGCATTTTTTAATGGGTTGGGGATTTATTGAATTATTTTTTGCAACAACAGTAGATTTTTTTACTGCAAGAGGTTGGTTAGTCGTTTACTTACCCACAATGGATACACCTTGGTTTGCATTTTTAAATGATACTGGTGGACTAATGTTGATTGCAGGCGTATTAATGGCTCTTGTTAGAAGGCACCTGAGTAAACCTGAAAAACTTCCGCAAAGTAATTTTACAGGGCGAGGTAACTTATTTGGCGATACGGGGATACTCCTGTTTTTATTAATTCTTGGAGTTGGTGGATTTTTAGCTGAAGCTGCTCGATTAGCAGTGGACCAACCTGAAACAGCTCAATATTCTTATATTGGGAATGCAATTTCACATTTGATATCTTATGATATTTGGGTTATAATTAAGCCAAACTTATGGTGGTCACATGCAATAGCATCTTTATTGTTTATTTCAGTACTGCCAATGACTAAAATGTTTCATGCCATAGCTGTAATTATAAATGTGGCATTGACAAATCGTAAATTAAGAGGTCATTTACGACCAATGAATGTTACGGCATTGATGGAAGACCCTGATATGGATCCTGATGAGATTTCTTTAGGCGTGGGTAAATCATCAGATTTTACATGGAAACAGTTATTAGATTCAGTTGCCTGTACGGAATGTTCAAGATGTACTACAGTTTGCCCAGCAAGTTCCACGGGAAAATTACTTTCACCAATGAAAATCATAACAGATATTCGTGCTGATTTATATCAAAACACCTTAGGGTTTGGGGAAGAATCAGACCTTGTCGGTGGCCGAATTTCAGCCGAAGAACTTTGGGCATGTACAACCTGTGGCGCCTGTATGGAAGAATGTCCTGTTCTTATTGATCATGTTCCTGCAATTACGGATATGAGAAGACATTTGGTTTTATCTGAAGGGATGCCTCCAGAACAGGCAAGTGAAAGTCTAGAAGCAACAATGCAAAATGGGAATCCATGGGGTTTTCAGAAAGCAGATAGGTTGAAATGGGCTACGGATATTGATTTAAATTTACCAATATTAGCTGACAAAAAAGAAGTGGATGTATTATATTGGGTTGGATGTGCGGGTACTTATGATCCACGGAATCAAGGTGTTGCTCAGTCAGTTGTTAAAATATTACAATCTGCTAAAATTAATTTTGCAGTATTAGGTAAAGAAGAAACATGTACGGGGGATTCTGCACGGCGATTAGGTGAAGAATATTTATTTGAAACACTTGCTCAAGAAAATATTGCTACGCTTAATCGTTATAAATTTAATACTGTAATTACAGCTTGTCCGCACTGTTTTAATACAATCTCAAATGAATACCCTGATTTTGGTGGGAATTATAATGTTGTTCATCACTCTGAATTTATTCAACAATTATTAAATCAAGGGAAATTGAATCCTGAAAAATCTTTGGATGGAAATGTTACATATCATGATGCTTGTTATTTAGGTCGGCATAATGATATCTATGATGCTCCTCGGAATGTGCTAGAATCTGTTTTAACTGAAAAATCGAATTATATTAAGCTTGAACAGAGTAAATCTTCAAGTTTTTGCTGTGGTGCTGGTGGGGGTAATATGTGGCATGAAGACAATAAAGGTGATAGAATTAATGTGACACGAATGGAGCAAATTATTGAGTCTAAAGCGGATAAAGTAGCGACGGCATGTTCATTTTGTATGATTATGTTAGATGATGCAATGAAGGTGAAAGGTAAAGAGGATGAAATGGTGATTCAAGATATTGCAGAAATTATTGCTGAACGACTGTGATCGGGCATTTAATAGAATCTTTCAATAATTTATCTATAGACCTGAAAGCTCGTGTTTTATGGATTGCAGGTATTGTTGTTTTGGTATGGTCATTTAGACGATTTTTAATGACAAGAGGTGATTTAGCTAACAAAAATAAAAGTAATTAAATTTTTGTTTGATTTAATAATTAAATTATTTTATTTTGAGGGGTTAAATTGCAAGACAAATTTTAACATTAGAAGTTAAAAATAGTTTTTTTAATAATAAAAACAACACGGAGGAAAGATGAAACTCTTTAAAAAAATAGTAATAATTACTGCAATCGTAGGCATGGGATTTATGTATGCACAAGACGCTGCTGGTGATTATAGACTAAATGGAACAAATGTAAGATATACTAGTCTGTATAGAGGTGCTACAACAGGTGCACTTTATATTACAGATTCGTATGGAATGAATATTGTTTTACCAGCTCTAACTTTTGAGCCTGGTGCAGCTATGAATCAATTTATTAATGGTCCATATCCTAAAAATGCATTAACTGCAATTGGTGTAAATTTGAACTTATCATTATATAATGATGGAACAGGTCATATTTATGAAGGTAGTTCTTACCCAACAGCCGTTTTTGATGCAGAAAATTGTGTATCTGCACCTGGTATTTTACCAGCGACAGACTTTTTAGGTTATGCCTCAAATTTAGATGCAGGTTTATCAGTACAAACTACATCTATATTAGGTGAACCATCTCTTAGTCCTTATGCAGGTGGAACTCTTGGATCTTTTAGCTTACAACAAGCTGATATCTTTGATTTCTTCCCAGCTGTACCAACATATATGGATTATACAGGATCACCTGCAGCATCACCTGAGCAAATTGCTTACCCTGGACCTGCAGCTGGTTATATGACTAAAGATCACTATATGCCATTTTTACCTGAATTAAATGGTGGTGAGCCTTTAAATCCATTAGATTTACTAAGTGGTGGTGTGACAGTAACTGGACACCAAGCACCTGGAGATATATATCTTGAATGGCATGCTGTTGATGGTGGAATTTCACAAAGTGGTTTTGGTGATGACTTATTAGTTGATGAAGATGGTGATGGAACTGCATTAGACCGAATTTTAGGTATTCCTTATGTACCCGTTTCTTATGTAAATAATGAATGTGGTGGTGGTGCATTTGATCCATTTGATTTCACAACATTAGACCCTGAAACTCCAGTTTTAGGTGATAATGTAACACTTATCGGCAATGTTGCTGGTGGTGGTGTAGACATGTGTGAAGATGCAGGTGGTGTTGATGTTTTAGCTGGTGGTGTTTGTATGCTTGCTATTACAACTGACGCTGATGGTTCAGGTACACCTGACATGAATGAAGGTTGTGACTATTATGAATTAGTTGAAGGATATCCAGGTGATGTTGCAGCTACAACAGTAGTTACGGCTACATGTAATGCATTAGAATTATTCTCTGAAGCTCAATGTGAAATTGTTGCTGCTAATTCTGCTTTAGAAGCTACTAATGCTGGATTAACATGGGGTTGTGATGCAGTTGATATTTTAACTACTCCAAGTGCTGACTTAGGTGGCTTAGCTCCAATTTGTGGTGGATTAATTACACTTGCAACAAGTTGTTATGATGATGTTGATGGCGATGGTGTTGGTGATAATCCAGTTGATTGTGGTGTAGGTGAAGTTTGTGCATGTGATGTAGGTTTTGGAAACTGCGAAACATTTGGTGCTAAATTTGGTGCTAGCTGGGGTGAAGGATGTTTAGAAGGTGAAGGAACTGGAAATACATTCTATACACTTAACTCAGCTTTTGCTGCTTATGGAAACTATGTTACTTTAAATGGTGTTCAAATGCAAGGTTGCTTAATGGCTGGAAATGATGAGGCTACATGTGGATCATTGTATGGTGCTAATGACGGTGACCATGATTTTAATGGTACAGATGGTCGTTTAGTAATGAACTACACTCCACAATGTTTCCCTGAATTACAAGTTAGAGAAGTATATGTTGACTTTACTGAATTAGGTGCAGGTGAGTGTTTTGATGGCCCTGGTTCTGGTTCTGGTGATGTAGATAACTCTTGTGCTGATACATGGGGTACTGGTGGTAATGCAAATTGCTTAAATGTTGCTGATATTGTATTAATGGTTAGTGAAATCTTAAATAGCCAATTAGAATTCCAAGAAATTTGCCGTGGTGATGTTGATGGTAATGGTTTGATTAATGTTGTTGATGTTGTTCAAACAGTTCAATTGATTCTTGATGGATTAGTTATTGATGCAACAACTTCAGATATTATTAAATCTGTAGATGGTGTTCAATATACTGCTGATGGTACTGTTGGGGCTTTCCAATTCACATTAACTCATGATGAAAACTTCTCAATTGAGTTAACTGAAGATGCAATGGTTGCTGAATTTGTAACAGTGGACAACAAAACGACTGTTGTTATTGTTATGCCAGAAACTGAACAGTTATTTACTGCAAATGGTCAATATGAAATTAGTGAAGTTCTTGCTGCAACAAATGATGGGTTAATTGAATCTAACATTGTTACACCAGACGAATTTACTTTATCTAATGCATATCCAAATCCATTCAATCCAACAACTTCAATGCTTTTAAGTCTTGATAATGATGGTTTAGTTGCTGTTAAAGTATTTAACATCAATGGTCAGTTAGTTGATGTTTTAACTGATGGAAACATGGTTGCAGGAATGCATACAATTTCATGGGATGCACAAGATTTTGCATCTGGTGTTTATTTTGTTAAAGCTTACATCGGTTCTGATGTGATTACTCAAAAGGTTTCTTTAATGAAATAATATTGATTCATTATATTTGAATCTTTTTAAAAGCCCTCGTATTATTTACGGGGGCTTTTTCTTTTCCTATTAAATTCCTTCGAGTTTGTATTAAATTTTAGGCTATGTTTTTATTCAATAATTTTCATTTTGGAGTGTAAATGTCGAGAAATCGATTTCTAATATCATTATTAATATTTTTATCATTTAGTTTTTCTGCCATAATACAAGGAATCATTAAAGATAAACGATCAAAACAACCTTTAATTGGTGCAAATGTCATGCTTAAAGGTACATCCTTAGGAAGTTCAACAGATGAAAATGGGTTTTATCTCATACAAAATATTGATTTTGGAAATTACACTTTAGCTGTATCATATATTGGGTATGAAGAATTTGAACAAGAAGTCTCTCTTAAAAGTAAAACCAGCTTAGAATTAGATTTATTTTTAACCCCTCAAGCATTAGAACATACAGGCACTACGGTTACAGGAGCAAAAAGAAAAGAAAAAGTTACTGATGCACCTGCTTCAATGGAAGTAATTAGTAATAGAGATATTCGTCGTGAATCAACTACAAATTTGGGTTCATTTCTAAAAGGAATGAAGGGTGTTGATTTTACAGCAAGCGGTGTAGATAATTATAGTATTTCAATCCGTGGATTTAATTCTAGTTTTAGCTCTCGATTATTGACATTGACAGATGGTCGTGTTGCAAATGTACCTGCGTTACGTGTAATGAATTATAGTTCTGTTCCACAATCTGCAGAAGATATAGAACGAATGGAAGTTGTTTTAGGGCCAGCAACTGCACTTTATGGAGCAAATGCACATAGTGGGGTTGTTAACATTACTTCAAAATCCCCAGCAACATCAGAGGGTTTTAATATGAATGTTTCAGGTAGTTTTGATGACCGTTCTATGTTAAAAGTGGATGGGCGGTTTGCCAAAAAACTTTCTGATAAATGGAGTTTTAAAATTTCAAGTACTTATCTTAGAGCTTTTGAATGGGAATATATGTCTGAACAAGAATGGAAAGTTCACCGAACACCTTGGGTTGGAGTTCCGGGTCGAAAAATTGACGGTAAAGATAATAATCCATGGAGAGTTTTTCAGGATTCATATATTGATTCCGCTCAAAATATTCATGGACAAATGGTTAGAATTGGTGATGGTGAACCAAACCATGGTGACATGGACGGTGATGGTGTTGCGGGTGAAGATTGGTTTAATGGCTATGATGATGATGGAGACGGATTAGTTGATGAAGATTATTTTTATGCAGATGGTATAAATAATTTTGAACCATGGAATCCTGAACAAAATGATTTTAATGGAAATGGTATTCCTGATCCTGCTGAAAGTTTTACGGATTCTAATGAAAATGGTATTTGGGATATAGGTGAAAATTTTATTGATATCGGGAACGGAATTTGGAATGAAGGTGAAATTTGTAATGGTACAATAAATTCTGGAGATTGTTTTGGTGAATTTATTGATATTGGAGATGGTACTTGGTCGCAAGCAGAAGTTTTTGAAGATTGGAATGGAAACGGTGTATGGGACGGTGAAAATTTCGATGAAGATGGTAATCCAATAATAGATGAATATATTGATTTTAATACTGATCAATGGTTTGATGGTGTAGATAATAATAATAATGGAATAATAGATGAAGATGAAGAACGATTAATGGAAGAAGGTTTAGGACCACATTGGCAATGGGGTCTTGAAGAGAAAGAAATATTAGTTTGGAATGGTCGTTCAAAAGAAAGTTGGTTTTCGGTAAATGCATTTGGAGATACAACTTGGACTTATAATCCGTGGTATATAGAAAATAATATTGATATAAATGGTGAGATAATTGATGAACATTTGAGAGGTTCATATATTTGGGATGAAGATAATTTTGATATGTTATTTGATACATATACAAATGATTTTGGTGATGATGGATTAATAGGGGAACCATTTTTTGATTCTTCAGGTGACGGTGAATATCAACAAGGTGAAGGGTTAGTTTATTATGAAACAATAGATGGAAGTAGTGTTTATGCAACGAATGATTATGGATTAGATGGAATT
>CAZGWH010000014.1:15915-32566 GCA_964529325.1 uncultured bacterium
AACAATAGATGGAAGTAGTGTTTATGCAACGAATGATTATGGATTAGATGGAATTCCAAATACAAATGATTTTGGTGAGGGTGATGGTATTTGGCAACCAGGGGATCATTGGCAAGATGAAAATAATAATGGTAGTGTAGATTTAACAACTGAAAACTTTAGTGATTTTAATGGAAATGGTTTTTGGGATGATTATGAATCATTTACCGATGAAAATGGAAATGGAGTTTGGGATTTAGGTGAGGATTTTTCAGACCTTTCAGACGGTTCATATTTTTCAGGTGAATTCATACCTGAATTACATGATGCAAATGGAGATGGAATTTGGAATGAAGGTGAGGAATGTTTAGGTTGGGTAATCTCGGGAAATTGTGTCGGAAATTTCAATGATACAAATGGTGATGGTGTTTGGAATGCATCCGAAGAATATTATGATTTTAATAATAATGGAAGTTTTGATCCAGCTGAGGAATTTACAGATTTAAATGGAAACGGAAATTGGGATGAAGGCGAACCATTTGAAGACGTTGGAAATGGAATTTGGGATGATGCAGAAAACTATATAGATTTTAATTCAAATGGCAACTATGATGGACCTGATTTATATAATGAAAATTATGTTTTTGATGCTAATTCAATTGATGTTTGGCCAATACCTGACGGAATTTGGAATGATGGTGAAGGCGTAATTGATTGTGGGTATGATGGATTATGTTGGGATTTTACAATGAATTCAAATCAACCGCAAAGTCCAGCAGAACCATTTGATGATATAAATTCAGATGGTGTATATAATATTGGTGAACCATATTATGATTGGAATAGTAATGGAAATAGAGATATATCAACATATATTGATGTAAATAATAATGGTGTTTATGATGATGGTATTGATGATTATTATACAATTTCTGGACCAGATGAAAATGAAGGTGATGGCATTTTAAATGCTTATGATACCGGTGAAAAAGATGGAATTTTAGATACGGGTGATGGTGTGTATGGAGGTGAAGGTGATTATAAACAGAATTATGATATAGTAGATGATACAAATGGTGATGGTATAAAAGATTATCCAGATTTTGAAGTGAAGAGTCGAAAAGTTGAAGTAAGATTAGATTACGATTATAATGATGATTTTAACATGAGCTTTCAATCTGGATATTCTTGGATAAAATCTCAGCAAGTAACAGGAATTGGAAGGTACTTGACAGAAGGTTGGGAATACACATATTATCAATATCGATTAAGATATAAAAATTGGTTTGCTCAAACTTATTTGAACAAAAGTTTCTCAGGAGAAACAAGAGGATATAATCTTGGAGATCGAATTAAAGATCAGTCTATGGATTTTGCTGTTCAATTACAGAATAATTTTAAAATAAGAGAATATGAACCATTTACAACTGAAATTGTGTGGGGAATCGATTTTAATAGATCAATGCCAAAAACATTTGGTACTATATTAAATGATGGTCCAAATGGATATGATAATGATGGGGATAGTTATTTTCTTCAAAATGATAAAATTGATAATAACGGTGACGGAAATGTCGATGAACCGGGTGAACAATATAACGCATGCTGTGATGGTTTAGATAATAATAATAATGGACAAATTGATGAAAAAGGAGAGGGTGTAGATGAGCCTGATGAATTTGACGATGTAACTTCAAATCAATATGGAATATATTACCAAACAAATACAGCATTGACTTGGGATAAAAAATGGGAATTAATAACCGCAGCTCGGTTAGATTATCATGATCAAATATCTGATGAAGGATTACAGTTTGGCCCTAAAATTGGTTTATTTTATAATCCGTCTGATTTATATTCAATTCGATTTACTTTTGGTAAGGCATTTAATACCCCTACTTCAACAATCCTTCATACCGATTTATATATTGGAGAAGAATTATTCTTCCCTGTGTATTTAAGAGGTAATAAAAATGGTACACCATATCCTCGTGTTAATTTAGAGGAAACGAATGTGGTAACTCCAACCTATTTAGTTCCAATTAATGAGGTAAATAATATTGATGATTGTATTGATGTTACAGGAGAGTGGTGTTCTAAGCAAATTGGATATTATGAGTTTGATGATGGTTCTGGGAATTCATATACTGAAAGGGTTGATGGAGCTCCTTATTTTTATAATTTACAAGATGCAAATGCACCCAATGATATGATTCCTGTAGATACTTCTGTATATCAAATATTTATTCCTGAGGCAAATGGCGATGGTGTTTACTATTCATCAGAGGAAACTTATAATTTACCTGATGTTGAACCATTAAAATCAGAGGAAATAAATTCTTGGGAAGTAGGATTTAAGGGAATGATATCTGAAAAAACAATTATGACAGCAGATTATTATATTAGTCATTATCTTGATTTCTTTAGTCCTGCAACTTTTATTACTCCTGTTGTTGTAAAAAAAGGAACAGAAGATTTAGTTGGATTTATTCCACCTAATGAACATGGACTTCAAGCTCCTTACGGTACTTCATGGGACGGTGTAGATAATGATTTTGATTGGCAATCTTATGCGCCATATTTTGATTGGACAGATGATAAAAATGGGGATGGTAATCCAATTGATAATGGCGAATGGGGATTTGTAGATTTTGGTACTCCAAGTACAGTTTATAATTATGACACTGGTGAATATGAAGAACAACCATTTACAGTACATACACCGCATGATGTTGGTTTTTCAGGAAATGCTATTGATGGTCAATATCAAGATGTGAGTTATTTGTGGGAAGCTGTAGGTGTTGATGAATGGCATCCTCAGCAGGGATTAAGCGAAGCCGAAAAAGTTGCATTCTTTGGAACTGATAGTATTCCAGGAAGACCTTATGCTCCACCACAAATTTTATTAGCATCAATGAACTATGGTAGTGTGTGGATGCAGGGAGTGGATGCAGGGTTTACACATATTTTTTCGAAAGAATTAATATTTGATGGTAATTTTTCATGGTACAATTCAACAACTTATTATAATGAATTAACTAAAAAAGAAGAACCAATTAATGCGCCAAAGTTTAAATGGAATTTTGGTTTAAAATGGGCATCACCTTATGGAGATATGGCTTTAAGTTATAGGCATGTCGATCAATTTGAATGGCAAGATGGATTATGGGCGGGAATGATTGGGCCATATAATTTATTTGATTTCCATTATAATTATACAGTTACTGACAATTTAAAATTAAGTTTTTCTGCAATGAATTTTCTCAATGATGTACATAGAGAAATTGTTGGTGGAGCAAAAATGGGAAGGCAAGTTATTTTTAGGTTAACATCTTCATTCTAATTTATGAATTCTTTTTTTAATTCTATAATTGAATTAGATGAGATAATATTAAATTTTATAAATCTTAAATTATCAAATCCACTATTTGATTTTTTAATGCCAATCATTGATAAACCGGTCGGATTCATTCTTCCGGTTTTGTTTTTTTGGATATATTTAATTTTTAAAAATCCATTAAAACGAATTCATTTAATAATACTTATACCCGCTGTTATTGGTGTAACAGACCAAGTGGGATATAAAATTAAAAAAATGGAATTAAGAGATCGACCATGGGTTACTCATGAAGAGATAAATCATTTGGGTGGTAATGGGGGAAAACATTATTCATTTCCTTCTAATCATGCGTCTAATTCAATGGCAATTGCAGTGATGTTTTTTAGTATTTTAGGTTCGAGGTATAGGTTCTTATTTATATTCGCTTTTATCGCTGGTTTTTCTCGAATCTATATTGGAGTTCATTACCCGGGCGATGTCTTGTGTGGGTTTGTATTAGGAGGGTGTGTTGCCAGAATAGTATTTCTGGCAACGAATAAATTACTATCTAATTGGGTAGAATATCATCAGGCATCTTAAAAGGAGATTGTGTCATTCCTTTAGGACCCTGAGTTTTTATTTCACCAAATTTTGATTCATATTTCTTTACATTATCTTGAAGAATATTTAATAGCGTTTTTAAATGCGTCGGTGCCATTATAATTCTTGATTTTACTTTTGCTTTTTTCAATCCAGGTGCAACACGAATAAAATCTAAAATAAATTCAGCTTGTGAATGTGAAGCAATTGTTAAATTTGCATATTCACCTTGACCTGTTTGATCATCTAATTCAATTTGAATTTGATGTTGTTTTTTTGTTTTTTCATCCATAATAAATTATGCCTCTCCTTCAACATTAGAATCATTCTTTTTATTGAATTCTAACCAATCGTCATCTAATCCTTTCCACTTACGGAATTCTTTTTCATCGGTGCTAACTTCATGTAAATCAACATTGATATCATCATAACGATCCATTTTTTCTGCTTTATCTTCATACTCATTTGGATCGGTATCATCTCGTTGTTCTTTTTCAGTTTCGTTCTTTTTGATTTCGTCACCATAAAGCGTTTCATCAAAAAAGTCGATATTACTCACGATTCCTTGCATCATTAAAAATTCCAAGAAACCTAAATATCGTTTATCCTTTAGATTTACACCACATGTTAAACAAGTTAGTTTTTTTTCCAAGTGCTCCTCAGGTATCGAGCTGGAGCATTTTGGACAAATTAGTCCTTCAAAACTCATATATTTCCCTTCAATATTAGTGGGGAAATATAAAAGGAGTAAACATCAGTTACAAAGAGTTTTAGTAAGTAATTTTATGTCTATTTGTAAAGAAATTTTAATCTATTCTTTTCAGGCGTAGAAATGCTTTCATTTCGTCTTTTTTTCATACGAGTACATGTTTCTAAAAAAGGGTTCCATTTAACTATTTCAGATTTTCCCCATCTGAAGGATGAAATGTGTTTTTCTTGAAAATCCCCACCAAATACATTTGCTCCTGTCCCAATAAAAGTTCCTGTATTGAGCATTGTTGAAATTCCAGTACGGACAAAATCTCCGATCATTGCACCAATAAATATTTCTCCTGTTGGTATTTCTATCTTTGGAAAATTAAATTTAATTTTCCCATAGGTATTTTTTAAATCACTATTATTTGTATTTGCTCCCAAATTGACCCATTCACCAACATAGCTATGTCCTAAAAATCCATCATGTTGTTTATTGCTATAGCCATGAATTATCGAATCCTCAATCTCACCCCCAATTTTACAAACAGGTCCAATAATAACATTGCCTCTTAACTTTGTCCCAGGATTTATTATTGAGTTCTTTCCAATTACAATTGGCCCTTGTAACAATGCACCAATATCAATTTTCACATTTTCTTCAATTATTATTGGTCCATTTGATGCATCTAAAATTACTCCTGCTTTAATTTCAGTATTTTCAGTACAATGAATTTTTTCCTCATCAATCATAATGACAGAATGGTGAATTTTACCATGACGAATTGAAAAGTTTTTTAAAAAATCTTCTTCAATTTGATGTTGGCTTGCAGTAATTGCATCCCATAAAAATGATATATGTGGGAATTCTATTTGTGAAGTAATTTTTAATTTTGAAGTAATTAAATCATCTATTTTATGAATACTAATTTTTTCAGTTTCGGAAAATGCAAATAGAATATCCTCGTTTGCATAACTTTTACCGTCAGAAACTTTCTGAATTATGCTATCATCCCAAATAGTTGATCCATTTAACCAAATTCCGGGAGAAATTAATTCAGGGTTTACCGTCATATTATCAAAACGATAAGATATCAATTCTTCCATTTCTTTTCGTACGATCAAGGTAAGAGAATCCGTTGGATCCAATAAATTTATTAATCGTTCTAAATTTGTAAATTGACCACAGCGAACTTCAAATGTAGCATGCATATCTGTAAAAGGTTGTAAAAATTGTGCAAATTTGTCTTCAAATAATATATAGTTCATGATATTTTTAGTATTTTTTTTATTCGTCCATAGCTTGTTTCTAAAAAATTAGTATCAGTCATATCTATCTGTATATTGTAAAAGGAATCTGAATACTTAGATTTAAATCCAATTTTATAGCCTGCATTTAATTGATTTATTTTTTTTGAAATATCAATATTTGGTTTTGGATTTAAATCAATAATCATATCATATTTTTTCATCAAATTAATTTCTTCAGGAAATGATTTAATCGCGTTTCCTTTTTTATTATAAAGAATTTTTTCACAAGAAATATTTTCAAATAGATTTTCTAAATTTTTTGATAGACAAATTTTCACATTAATACCTCTCAAACTCAATTCATTTAAAGATTGAAAAGAATATGATGCAATTCTACAACTGTTTTCATCGAATGGAAAAAATATTAAAATATCATTATTGATTCGAGAAACATTATCGATAGTTAGTGAGGAATTTATTTTTTTGAAATAGGTTCGAAGTGTTAAAATTCCCACCTTGTATTTTAATTGAAAATCATGAAGATTCATCTATCATTAAATTTACGATGAGCAACTTAAGAATTCTGAGAACAAAACAAATGAAAAAAATATTTTATTATATAGTGATTTCTATCCTTGGGAGTACTGAATTAGGCAATGAAACATATCTTTGGCCAACCGATGCGAGTAAGACAATAACAACTGTTTTTGGCGATGTTCGTCCAAGAAGGTACCATGCTGGATTAGATATCCGAACTTATGGGCGTTCTGGAGATGATTTATATGCGATTGAAGATGGGTATATTGAACGAGTTCGAGTGAGTTCTTCTGGTTATGGTAAAGCACTTTATCTTCGATTAAATGATGGTCGAATAGTTGTTTATGCACATATGTCAGAATTTTCACCTAAATTGAGTGAACTCGCAAAACGGTTTCAGAAAAAAGAACAATCATATTCAATTAATCAAATATTAGATCCCAATAAATATCCAGTAAAAAAGGGAGATATTATAGGCTATACAGGTGATACAGGTAGTATTTCTGGACCTCATCTCCATTTTGAAATTAGAGATAATTCAAATAGGCCGATTAATCCATTATTAACAAATTATAAAATAAAAGACACACAATTTCCAGAAGCACAAGAAATTTCAATTATACCACTTGAAGAAATATCAAGAATAAATAATCAAATTCAGCCAATTACATTTGAATTGAAAAAGATAAATACACAAAATTATAAATTAGAAAACCCAATTAATGTGAGTGGTCCTTTTGGAATAGCTGTGAAAATTATTGATAGAATAGATGGACAACCATTTCGATTTGGGCTTTTTGGATTAGACTTATTTATTGATGGTATTAAACAATATTCAATAAAATACGAAAATTTTGATTTTGATGAAGGCGAATTAGTTTATACTGAAAGAGATTATGCATTAATTCAATCTGGCGAAGGGAAGTTTTATCGATTATTTACAGACCAAAACCGAAAAAAATTATCTTTTCATGAAGAAGGTAATAATAATTTAAATAATTTAAGTAATGGAAAACATGAATTTAAAATATCCGCATTTGATTATAATCAGAATACAATAACCATTAGAGGTAAGTTAATCCTTAATGAATTTCAATCATCAATAATATTAGCAAAATCAACAACAAATAAAACAGCATTTAATGATAAATGTTTGGATTGTGAAATTCATCAGTATGAACATGGCACTTTTTTATCAGTCCCTAAAATTGGATTTTCAAAATCCCCCCAAATTTCATTTAATTCATCATTAGGCCATAAAAATATAATTGAGTTACACACATTTGAAAATAATGAAAATTATAATTTTGTATTTAATTCTACAGATTTAAATAAGATAAATGGAATTATAATTGAATCTGAAAATATCAAATTAGATTATTTAATACATGGGATTTCTACTATTCCAGGAAAGCCATTTGAATTAGGTCTTGAAAATATTACAGTTAAAGGTTCTGGTGATACATTTTATGATTCTTCATTTGTATGGATTCGGAAATTGGACTCTATTCCAGAGCTAACAAAAGGCGAAATTATTGAAGGACCATGGGAAATAGGACCAGATTTTATTCCATATCGAAATCAAATTGAAATTGAAATTATTTCATCACAAATCGATGAAAAATTAATAGAACAACATTCAATCTATTATTTAAACAAAAATAATGGTGCATGGTATTTTATGCCAACAACAATATTTACTAAAGATTATAAATCATTTAATACGTCTGCTCTTTCGGGTGAAATTTTTGCATTGATAAAAGAGAATAATCCACCCGTATTGAGTGGACTTAATCCGAAATTTGGGAAAAAATTAAATTCAAAGAGTTTGAATTATCTTACATTTAATATAAAAGATGATTTATCAGGAATTGATGGTGAAAATGATGTGGAAATAAAAATTAATAATCAAAAAATTATTCACGAATATAATTCTTATCGAAAAGAAGTGAAATATATATTAAGTGAAAATTTAATAAATGGCAGAAATGATATTAATATTACCCTAAAAGATAGAGCCGGAAATTTAAAGGAGTTAAATGGCCATTGGATTTTTGATTTAGATTAGTAATATTATTAAAGTGTATTATTAATTATAATATTAATCCAACTTTTTGATATTTTACTTACCTTTAGGATTAATAATTTTAATGGTGTTAATAATTTAAAAGAAACAATTTAGGTAATTTAAAAAGTGTTTAATTTTTGACAAAGAATTATTTTCAATTGAATAAGATTAACACATTTATTTTAAATTTTATAAAAAGAGTTAATTTAATATGAATAAAATAAATAAAATGATGACGGCAGAGCAACTACTACATGACCCATTACTAAATAAAGGTACAGCTTTTACACAAGCGGAAAGAGATTTATTTGGCCTTAATGGATTATTACCTCCACGAGTTCTTACAATTGATGAACAGAAAACTCGGATTCTTAAAAACTTCAATTCTAAACAAAATGATATTGAAAAATATATCTATTTAATGGGATTACATGATAGAAATGAAACCTTATTTTATCGAATTATTATTGATGAAATAGAAGAAATGATGCCAATTATTTATACCCCTACAGTAGGTGAGGCTTGTGAGAAGTTTGGGTATTTATATCGCCGCCCAAGGGGTTTATATGTTTCTTATAAGGATAAGGGAAATATAAAATCTATTTTACAAAATTGGCAAAGTAATATAGTCGATATAATTGTTGTAACGGATGGTGAACGGATTTTAGGATTGGGTGATCTAGGGGCAAATGGAATGGGTATCCCTATTGGGAAACTTTCTTTATACACTGCCTGTGCTGGAATTGAACCCTCTAAAACATTACCAATTATGTTAGACTTGGGAACTGAAAATAAAGAGCTATTAAATAATCCCAATTATTTGGGAGTAAAACATCCACGAGTTAGAGGGTGTGAATATAACGAGTTTATAGATGAATTTATGGATGCGGTTTCACAAATATTTCCTGACACATTAATTCAATTTGAAGATTTTGCGAATAGAAATGCATCTCGACTATTGAAGAAATATCAAAATAATTATCGAATGATGAATGATGATATACAGGGTACTGCGAGTATTTGTGTTGCAGGTATATTGGGAAGCCAGAAGATAACAGGACGAAAATTATCTGAAGAGAGATTATTGTTTTATGGAGCAGGTGCGGCTGGGATTGGTATTGGAGAATTATATGCACATGCAGTTTCTAAAACTGGAATTTCAATTGAAAATGCTAGGCAACAATGTTGGTTTATTGATAGCCGTGGATTGCTAGTTAATGGTCGAGATTATATAACAGAAGATAAAAAACCATTTGCTCATAAGTTTAAACAATTGAGTGATTTAACTGAAATAATTAGTGAAGTAAAACCGACAGCATTAATTGGAGTTTCTGGACAAGGGCAAGCATTTACTGAGGATTCGATTAAAAAAATGTCAGAAATCAATAATAGACCTGTTATTTTTGCTCTTTCAAATCCAACCTCCAAATCTGAATGTACGGCTGAACAAGCATATAAATGGTCTGATGGGAAATGTATTTTTGCAAGTGGAAGCCCTTTTAATTCAGTTAGCCTTGATGGGAAAACTCATATTCCGGGTCAAGGAAATAATGCTTATGTTTTTCCAGGTGTTGGGTTGGGTGTAGTTGCATCAAAAGTGAAAAGGGTTACAGATGAAATGTTTCTCATTGCTTCAAATATCATTTCTAATTCTTTATCAAAACATGATTTAGAAAATGGTAGAGTTTTCCCCCCTCTTACGAAAATTCGCAAATTATCATTAGATATTGCAACTGCAATAACAAATTCAGTTACAGATAATATAAGCAAAGATTCCATTGAAAATAAAATGTATAAAGCATATTATGAAAATTATGATAAATAAAATTAAGTATCAGATTTAAGAAATCATCTCTTTACAACTTTAATAAATTTTAATATAGAATTAGGAGAAATATTTTAATTATCTATCTTTTGTTAAGCTCCTTAATCATCGTATTTTTTACTATAAATTTTGAGACAATTTTTAATGAATCAAACTGAATTATTACAAGAAGCTAAAAAAGCAAGATCCTTTGCAAAAGCAAAATATAGTGAATACAAAGTAGGGGCAGCCTTATATTGTGCAAATGGGAAAGTTATTCATGGCTGTAATGTGGAATCTAAAGCATATCCTACAACAATGTGTGCAGAACGAGTGGCGATTTTTTCAGCAATTTCACAGGGTATTACAAATTTTAAATCAATCGCTGTCATTACTAAGGATGGAGCAACACCTTGTGGGAGTTGTCGTCAAGTAATTTATGAGTATGCTGGTGATATTCCTGTCTATATTGGTGATTTAAATGGAAATGAATATTGTATTCAAATGAGCGAATTATTACCAAAACCTTTTTTATAAAAAAATAAATTATTAAATGAAACAAGCAATTTTAATTGGTATTGGCGGTGGTACAGGGTCAGGCAAGACTTCTGTTGCAAAAGCATTAACAAAAGAATATGGTCGAAAAGAAGTCCTTTTAATTGAACAGGATTCGTATTATAAAAATTTGAAAAAATTATCTTTTGATGAACGATCCCTAATTAATTTTGATCACCCAGATTCAGTAGATTTTAAATTATTACAGAATCAAATAACATCTTTATTAAAAGGAGAACAGGTTAATGTACCTGTGTATGATTTTAAAACTCATCTCCGAACAAATGATATAATTCATTGTGAAGGACATTATATTATTTTACTTGAAGGAATTTTGGCGTTATATGATGCTGAAATTAGAAAATTAATGGACATCAAAATCTATGTAGATACACCTGGGGATATTAGAGTATTACGTAGAATAAAACGAGATGTTAACAAGAGAGGGCGTTCAATTGAGTCGGTAACTGAACAATATTATAAAACAGTTCGTCCTAGCCATTTACAATTTGTTGAACCCACTAAAAAATTTGCGGATATTATTATTCCAGAAGGTGGGCAAAATAAAGTTGCAATTGATATTATTAGAACAAAAATCACATCTATTTTAATAGATTATAAATTAAATAATTAAATGACATTAACACCACGAAATGCAGGATGGATAGAATTAATTTGCGGGTCAATGTTTTCTGGTAAAACAGAGGAATTAATCAGGCGAATTGTTAGAGCTCAAATTGCAAAACAAAAAACAGCTATTTTTAAACCTCAAATTGATAATCGTTATTCAAATGAAGAAATTGTTTCACATAATAATCGTAAAATTAAATCGTATAATGTAGAAAATTCATCTGACATTTTAGATAAAGTTGGTGATGCCGAAGTTATTGGAATTGATGAGGTTCAATTTTTTGATGATGGTATAATTGAAGTTGTTCGTGAATTAGCAGCAAATAATAAAAGGGTCATTTTGGCTGGTTTAGAAAAAGATTTTATGAGAAAACCATTTGGTTCTATGCCAGAGTTAATGGTTGAAGCTGAATATGTGACTAAAGTTTTGGCAATTTGTGTTGTTTGTGGAAACCCTGCAAATTTCAGCTATAGAACTTCATCAGAATCATCTCAAATAGTTGTTGGTGAAACGGATAAATATGAAGCTCGATGTCGTACATGTTTTAATCAAAATGGAGGAATTAAATGAATTTAATAAGTATAGTGGGTGTGTTTGTATTATTAGGACTTGCGTGGTTAATGTCCTACGATAAAAAATCAATTCCATTTAAAATAATATTTTGGGGGATTGGTCTTCAATTTGTTCTCGCACTTATCATATTACGGGATGATTATTTAAGTTTTATTGGAATGGGTATGCTGTTAGGCTTAATTATTACTTATCAATTTAAAGATAGAGATTTTTCTATTCCCAAGAAATATATTATTTCATTATCTCTTTTATTTGGTCTATATTTTTGTTTCTCTAAGGGTTATTCAGGTCAAATAATTTTTCAAAGTTTTAGTGATAAAATAGCTTATTTCTTGAGCCTTTCCGACTATGGCGCTCAATTTTTATTTGGTAATTTAGCAAATGGTAAATATTTTGGTCCGTGGGCGAATGGATTCCCAAATCCTGGAACTTGGCCTGGTTTTGGTTTTCAATTTGGGTTTAAGGTTTTGCCCACAATTTTATTTTTTGGTGGATTTATGAGTGTTCTTTATTATTTAGGAATAATGCAGAAAGTGATTAACTCACTTAGTAAATTTATGCGATGGACGATTGGTACAAGTGGTGCTGAAACGCTTTCATGTTCTGCAAATATTTTTGTAGGGCAAACTGAAGCTCCATTATTAATTAAACCATTTATTAAGGATATGACATTATCTGAATTGACAACTATAATGGTGGGTGGATTTGCAACAATTGCTGGTGGTGTATTAGCAGGTTATATTGCTATGGGTATTCCTGCGGGGCATTTAGTTGCGGCGAGTGTTATGTCTGCACCTGCCGCATTAGTTGTAGGTAAAATTATTTTCCCTGAAAATGCAAAGTCAGCAACAGCGGGTGATGTTGGACTTCCAGATATTGATGTGGGTTCAAATGTAATTGAGGCCGCTTCTAATGGAATTACAGATGGATTAAAATTAGCTGTAAATGTAGGTGCAATGTTAATAGGCTTTATTGCATTAATTGCAGTTCTTGATTTAACATTAAACTGGTTTGATTCAATTATTGATGGATATTTTCTTGCAGGCGATTTTGTGAAATATAAGTCAGCAGGAATGTCACCAGCAGTTGGCGAATATATTGGATATTTTCCTGGTTCATTACAAACTTTTTTTGGTGTTTTACTTAAGCCACTTGCATTTTTAATGGGTGTTCCATGGGAAAATGCTCATTTTGTCGGTAATTTATTAGGAATTAAATTATCATTGAATGAGTTTGTTGCTTATGGTACACTTGGTACATATATAAATGAAAACTTACTCACAGACAGAGGTATGATTATTTCAACTTACGCTCTATGTGGATTTGCAAATTTTTCTTCAATCGGAATTCAATTAGGTGGAATTAGCGCTTTAGCTCCTGAACGAAAATCTGATTTAGCAAAAATTGGTTTAAGAGCAATGTTTGGTGGTGCAATTGCATCATGGCTTACTGCAACAATTGCAGGAATTTTACTTTAAAGGAAAAAAATGAAATTAATTTTATTAGGACCTCCGGGAGGAGGTAAAGGAACTCAAGCTAAATTTTTAGTTTATAAATATTCAATTCCACAAATTTCAACGGGAGATATGTTACGGGCAAATGTTCGTGACCAGACGGCATTAGGAATTGAAGCACAAAACTTTATGAATGATGGAAGACTAGTTCCCGATGAGGTCATTTTGGGAATGATGGATTCTCGATTACAAAAAAATGATTGCAAAAATGGATATATTCTTGACGGTTTTCCTCGAACAATTCCACAGGCAGAAGGATTGGATAAATTATTAGATAAAATTGGCCATAAGCTTGATTGTGCGATTGTATTAGATGTTGAGCAAGAAGCGATTGTAAATCGATTATCTTCACGACGGTCGTGTAAAGGCTGTGGTCGAGTTTATAATTTAATTTTTGATCCGCCTGAAAAAGAGAATAAATGTGGAACTTGTGATGATGAATTATTTCAGCGAGAAGATGATAAATCAGATACGATAAAAAACCGATTACAAATTTATAATGAACAAACTGCTCCATTGATTGAATTTTATTCATCTAAGAATTTAACTCAACATGTGGATGCTTCTGGAGATATTCACCAAGTAAAAGCAAATTTAATAACTGCATTAAATTAGCACTGATATATGCTTAAAATTGGTGTAACAGGTGGAATAGGGGCAGGAAAAACAACTGCTTCTAAAATATTAAAACGAAAAATGAATGCTTTTCTTTTTAATGCCGATGAAGAAGCAAAATCACATTTATTATCCTCACTGCCATTACAGCATAAATTAATTAATATTTTTGGCCAAGAAATTATTGGAAAGGGTGGGCGATTAGACCCTGAAAAATTAGGTAAAATAGCTTTTGAAAATAAAATTAACCAACAGTTATTAAATGGAATTTTATGGCCTGAAGTGTTTATATTAATTGATGAGGCAATAGAAGTGGCAAAAAATAAAAATTACCCCACTTTTTTAGTGGACGCCGCATTGTTAATTGAAGCCAGTTTACACAACCAATTTGATAAAATAATATTAATAACTGCTCCTGAGGAGCTTCGAATTAAACGGGCGATTAATCGCCAAAATTTATCTATTAAACAAATAAATAAACGCGCATCCCTTCAATGGCCTGATGAAAAAAAACGCCTTCATGCCGATATAATAATTGAAAATGATGGGACTACAAATAAACTTCATAAACGATTATTAAGAGCATTAAAATTATAGAACTTTTATTTCTAAATTAATTTGATATTTATCAATGATTTCATTTTTCTTTCGTTGTAATTTTATATGGGAATGAGATATGACACATTTAATATTTATAATAAAAAAACTATAATTGGAAGCGACTACAAAAGAAACACTTAACCAACTTTTAATTCAAGAAAAAGAACTAGCTAATAAACATGTAGGTAAAAAAGATAGTTTAGAACTTGCCGATATTTTATTTGAATGTGGAAGAGTCTATAATAAATTAGGTGAAAGTTTCACTTCTGAAAACTACTTTAGGAAATCGTTGGAAATATATAAATTGAAAAACGAATCCGAAAAATGTGCATTAATTCATTTCCAACTTGGAAAAGTATGTAAAGCTCAAAATAAATGGGAAGTCGCTTTAAATTATTTGAAAAAATCATTTCAATATTATCAGACATCGAATGACAAAGTAATGATTGCAAAAAATTTGAATGTAATGGGACTTGTGTGTAAAGATATGGGAAGTTATAAACCAGCCAAAGAATATTTCAAACAATCGTTATCATACATTACGGAGACTCATGACGAATTAATGGAAGCAGGGATTTTAATTAATTATGCAATGGTTTATAAATGGTTATTAGAATATGATGAAGCATTAATGATTGCCCAAAAAGCGTTATCAAAATATAAAAAATTAAATAATCCCACCAAAGTTGGTTTATGTTATTTTAATATGGGCTCAATACATCTACATTTAACAGGATATGAAAAAGCATTAGAATTTTATTTAAAAGCTGAACCCATTTTATTAAAAGAGGGAAATAAACATTCAATAGCAGTATTAAAAAGTAATATTGGGATTTCATATTTGCAAATTAATCAGTTTGAAAAGGGGAAAGTATATGTAGATAAATCAAATAAAATTGCAACGAGTATAAATTTCCCTAAAATATTGAAAATAAATTACCGCACATTGGCTGAATTTTATTCCCAAGAGGGTGATTATAAATCTTCCAATGAGTGTTATAAGAAATTTGATGAAATAAATGAATCTATTATTAATGGTGAAATATTATCTCAAACAAAGAACCTTACTTCCCAAATTAATCAATTATCAGTTGAGTTAGAAACAGAGCGAAAAGAGAGAAAGATTGAACGACTTTCGAGTGAAATTGAAATTCAAAAAAGAGAATTGACAACGAAAGCTATTGCATTAGTTGAAAATAAAGATATATTATCTGATGTATTTGAAGAAATAAAAAAAACGGGATCAACTTTAAAAAAGACTGAAAAGGTTAAGCTTAAATCACTATCTAAAAAATTAAAATCTAAAATAAATTCTCATTCAGAGTGGGAAGAAATGCTATCCTGGTTTAATCAAGTTCATGTTGATTTTATGGAAAATTTAAAAAATAAGTTTCCTAAATTGACTATAAGTGAACAAAAAGTATGTGTCTTTATTAAAATGAAAATTTCCACAAAAGAGATTGCCTCATTATTACATGTTTCTCCTGCATCAATTCGTAATTATAGAAGTAAAATTCGTAAATATGCAGGATTGTCTAAAACTGATAATATTTCTGAATTTATTGAAAGTTTTTAATAATTAATTGTTTAAACCACCCTTTAATCCCCTCCTTGGTAAGGATGAGGAATTTGGTTTAATTGTTAATTCTTAATTATTAATTGCTTTTCCAATCAGCGTAATCAGCATCCTATTTTTTATTGTAAAGTCAAGGCCATTATGAAATAGACTCCACTTTGTTCTGTATTTCATTTGGTAAACATTCCTTGACCCTACGGATTTAATTGTTAATTCTTAATTTTTAATTTCTTGACCCGTGGAATCTATTTTTTTATTCCACTAGGTTTAATTGTTTTTCCAAATATTTTTAGACGTACCACACTTCGTCTCTACAGTTTTTGTTTCTTAATTTGT
>CAZGWH010000014.1:32666-39303 GCA_964529325.1 uncultured bacterium
AAATATTTTTAGACGTACCACACTTCGTCTCTACAGTTTTTGTTTCTTAATTTGTGGAATATGTTATTATTATTCTAATGGGTTTAATTATATTTAATTATTGATAAATGATCGAAATGTTTGTCTAATGTAAGAATGGAATATCCTTTGCGGATTGCAATTATCGATATTAAACTATCAGTTAATGGTATTGTAATTCCTTTTCTGCGTAAAGAACTCATTTTTTTACCTGTATTAACCCAGTCGGATGGAATTACTTTTACATAGTGTAAAATTTCAAAAAGTGAATTAATTTTTTCAGATTCTTGTTTACTTTTTATTCCACATAATAATTCTGTTAAAACAGGTCCAACTAAAACAGCTTGGTCTAATTCAATTAAATGTGCAACAGAGTCACCTATTTTACTTTTTGGTTTATTAAAGAATTCAATCCATGAAGAAGTATCAATTATTACATTATTCATTTTTTAACTCCAAAGATCTTAACTCTTCAGATACATCATGAATGGATAGCTTTCCTTTTAATTCCAGTAAATTAGATTTCTTTTTTAATCTGATATAATCTTTCAATGCAACTCTTACAGCTTCTGTTTTTGTTTTTGCATTAGTAATCAACATCAATTTAGAAAATAAACTATCATCAATATTCAGTGTTGTTCGCATATTAATTCCTATATTTTATATGCTATAATTTAGTATAAATTATTATTGTTTTTATATGATTAAATTACTTGGTTCATGAAATCTGTTATTTTATTTCATAGGGTTTAATTGCATTTCCCCTTTCCCTCTGGAGAGGAGGATATTTTTGGGTTTAATTCTTAATTGCTTTTCTAAATTCTTTTATGAATAATGTGTCCACAATCTAATGATTTTAACGATTTTTTTATTTTCATAGATTTGATATATAAGTCGATGTTGTATATTTATTCTTCTTGAATATGCATCTGACAAATCACCGATTAATTTTTCGAATGGTGGAGGAGTTTGATATGGATTAGTTTTTAAAATATCTAATAATCTAATGGTTTTATTTTTTAAACCACCTTCTACAATTTTTTTAGCATCTTTATTGGCTTGTTTTGTAAAGACTAATTTCCAATTCACCAATCTAATTTTTCATCACAATTGTCTAATTTTTCGGATAAGCCATCTCTGATTGATTCTCTCATCTTTGGAATCGATAATAAATAAATTGTTTCTTGTAATGATTTCCAATCATCTTCTGATATTATGACACAGTTATTGCGTTTACCTGTTATTTGGGTTGGTTCATTTGATTCTGAAACTTCATCGATTAAATTATATAGATTTTGCCTTGCCCGTGTTGCTGTTATTGATTTCATAAATATTCCTTATTCCGTACGCTATAATGTACGCTAATTATTTAGAAAATTCAAAAGGTATTTATTAATTTTTCATTGAATTAGACACGGCCATTATGAAATGGACTACACTTCGTTTCGTATTTCATTTGGTAAACACGCTTCGCCTCTACAATTTTTAATTTCCTGACCCGTGGAATCTGTTTTTTTTATTCCACTGGGTTTAATTCTTAATCAAATAATTCAGAATGGCTACCCATTCTTTCTAAATGTAATTTATCTGAGGTTGATTTGTATATTAATACCCAGTCTGCTTCTATGTGGCAATCTCTATAGCCTTTCCAACCACCGATTAATAGGTGGTCAAAATAATTAGGTGGTAATGTTTGCTTTAATAATAGTAGGTCTAAGACTTCTTTAAGCTTTTTAAAATCTTTTTGTTGTTTTTTGAGTTTTTTATAATCTTTTTTAAATTGGGACGAGTAAGTTATTTTCAATTATCAAGTTCCTCAAATAGTTTATCAATATTCTCAACCTCATTTATTTTTTTACTATTTTCACTTTTATTAATTGATTGAAGTGTCTTTTTATTTGGAATTTCTACTTTAAATGGAATTCCATTATGTAGTGTTACCTGTGTTAAATAGAGAGAAATAGCTTCAGACATTGAAATTTGAAGCGTGTCTAATATTTTTTTGGCTTTTGCTTTTATTTCAGGTTCTATTCGCGTTTGAATTAATGCTGTTTTTGCCATAATTATTTATCCTTGTGTTTTGTAATGCAAATGTCAATACAATATATTACGAATAATTATAGATTTGTTCCAAAATTAAAATGATTGGTTTAATTTCTTGACCCCAGGAATCAGTTTTTAAATTCTACTGGGTTTAATTATTAATTTTTAATTGCTTTTCGCTTCTGTGTAATCAGCGTCCCAATGTTTTATACTGATTCACTATATTCTAAAATATCTTTTATTTTTACAACCCAAAGTTTCCCTTTTTTACTCGCAGGTAATTTTCCTTTATGAATTAATTGCCTTAAATAATCTTGGGAATAATTGTAGAATTTTGCAGCTTCTCTAAGTGGAATAAGTGCATCTTTATCCACTGTTTTTAATCCTTTTTCAATTCGGTTAAATGAATTGTTTAATTCATGGTGGATAATATTTTTTAATTCTGATAAATTACTTTTTTGTATAATTCTATTAAATTTAGAAACAGTCGGCGAATCACCATTTTCAATTTTGCGTAGCATTTTCTCAATTTCATTATCTCCGATTTCTAATGAATGATAATATTTATTTCGATCATTTTTTTGAGTACCTTTTATTGCAATATTGATTAACCCATTTCCGATTAATAAATATGATAAAAGAATCCTCCCAACTCGACCATTACCATCTCTAAATGGATGAATTGTTTCAAATAAAACATGGCTTCCTGCAAAAAATGTAAGTAAGTCAAATGATGGCTTTTTGAAGTAATTATTATGCCATTCGATTAATATTGGTAATAACTTTTGAAGTTGGTGATGGTGGATTGGAGTGAATGTAGATTGGGTTACAATTACATCTTCTTCTTTAAATCCTCCTAATTTACCTGTGAATGTACCAATTTTATGTTCATATCTCATTAACAAAGTATGGATTTGTTTTAAATCAGATAATCGTAATTCAAATTCACCGAGTTCATGTTGATTATTTGCATATTCATAGAGAGTGCTTGCGGCATCAAAATAACCCAAAATTGATGCTGATTTTTGATTTAATTCTTTACTACCATTGTTTATTACAGAATTTAAATCATTCCGATTTGTAAAAATACCTTCGATTGCTATTGAATTACGAATTTCATCCTGGAATAAAGTAATCCATTCTCTATTATTTACTGAAATAAATTGAGTTTCATTTTCCCTAAATTTATTTAAATGGTGTATAATTTGATTTATTTTTTTCATTTATTACCGTATTTACCGTACTATAAATTACATTTAAATGATAATATATTAGTTATTTATTTTTTAGATACGGAAATAGGAATATCAATTATACTTTTGTTGGGAAAATTTAACCACCCCTTTAGTAAATAGTTGATGTTTAATTGTGGATGATTGATGGAAAACTTATTTTGACTCCGCTCAATAAGACAGATTTAATTACCTGACCCGTGGAATCTGTTTTTATATTCCACTGGGTTTAATTCTTTTGTATGTATTCAGTTACAGCTTGAGCTAATAATCCAGAGCGAGTTAAATGGTTTTGCTTTGCGTATTTATCAGCTTCGTGGATAACATTTTCTGGCATTGTAATATTAATTCGTTTAATTTTTACAGATAATTTAGAAAAATCAATTTCAATTAATGCCCATATTCCATCAATATAAATTGAATCATGTTGAAGATCTTCTATTTTTGATGCATTTGGTATTGGTTCTTTATCGAGGATTAATCCTTCTATATGAGTTTCAATCGCTTCTTTTGTCATAATTAAAGCTTCATCCATTGTAGTTCCAGCAGAAAAACATCCTGGTAAATCTGGAACTATTGTTCCATAATCGGATAACTTATCTTTTTGTATAATAATGGGGTAATTCATTTGCACCCTTTCTTTTTAATTAATTTTTTAGCGTAATTCCAACCAGCCATTTTAAATATTTGTTTTAATGTACCAATTGGAAATTCTTTTTTTGGATGAGGAATAGTAATTTTCCCCTTTTTTTGTGGATGTTTAAATTGGTTATGAGAACCCTTTGTATGATGTAATATCCATCCATCTTTTTTTAATTCTTTAATAATTTCACGGCTCGTCATTGTATAATATACACACTCAATACACATTGATAAAATATTTATAATTCATAATTGTTAATTGTTTATAGTTAATTGTTTATTGTGGATGATTGATGGAAAACTTATTTTGACTCAGATGAATATTTTAATAGGTCACTCCTAAGGAGTTCATATTTATTTGGTTTAATGTGTGTTATTAATAGTCCACCTCTCCGAGGTTAAATTTATAGAATAATTTTTAAATTATAATTTAGTTTTAACTCCAGAGGAGTGATTCTATTTGTAATAAATTTTTCCAATATTAAACTTAGCTCCATCGGAGCGGACTGTTTTAATTATTAATTGCTTTTCCAATCAGTGTTCTAATTTTTTTAGACGCAGCACGCTTCGTCTCTACGGATTTTGATTCCTGACCCGTGGAATCTGCTTTTATATTCCACTGGGTTTAATTTTTTTTCCAAAAAGGGCATATTTGTGATACTTTTGTGATACTATCTCTATTGGTATTATTAATTAATCTTATACCGTAGAATAAGAATACTTATGACAAAAGAGAATAGTGAATCAAAAATAATAGATGAAAATGACTCTGGCAGTGATGATGAAAAAATCATTGAACGAGTGAAGGCAAAAATTAAATTTTTTGATAGTTTACAAGAACAATTAAACAATAAAAAGGAGGAACAGGAATGTTCACAATGAAAACAATAACAAAAATGGTAATGGTAATTATGGTAATTTCAGTATCATTTGTACAGGCAGTAACCATGCAGGGTGTATTAAGAGACCCGCTTGGACGAACAGTAGATGATGGCTTCTACAGTTTAACTTTTAGAATGTATGATGCCCAAACGGGTGGTGATGCATTATGGAATGAAACTCAAGGCAGTGTAAATGTAAAACATGGTGTGTTTGCTGTAGATCTTGGAAGTGTGACTTCAATGTCTGGACTTACATTTGCAACTCAATATTTCGTGGGTATTTCTGTTGAAGAAGGCCCTGAACTTGAGCCTCGGATTAAATTAGCATCTGTACCAAATGCAATGGCGGTATTGGGTGTGGACAATGTATTTCCTTCAAGTGGTAATGTAGGTGTGGGTACTAACATTCCTGAAGCGGGTTTGCATATTTTACCCGTTACGGCTGAGCAAGACTTATTGGTTATTGACAATGAAAATGGCGGTAAAATTAGTTTTGATAAAGACGGTAATTTAAATGTACACAATGGTGCTGCACTTAAATTTAGTGACGGTAGTTCAATGACTTCTGCTGATATGGGTGGTAGTGCAAGTGGTGTTGCCAGTGATGCCGATGTAAATATTACCTCTACAGGTGGTAGTATTAATTTTAATATTGGTGATTCAACCATTGCTACGGTTAATGCAGATGGGAGTACCGCTGGTTTTGGTGGATTTGATGATAATACTCTTGAATTAGGCGGTTATCAAGAGACTTCTGGATTTAGTTCATTAGATAATTCAGTTTTATGTAGTAATGATAACCCATATTGGGGTTGGTATGGTAGTGCTCCGAACTCTAATTATATAGAAGGTTTTTGTGGTGAATTATATCCACCTGCAGAAACGGTAGAGACAATATATCCTGCAGGAAAACCAAATGCAAATTATCAAGGCTCATCTTTTATTGATGTAGATATTCATGCGTCAATTTTGGATGATAACTCGACTACTGATGGTGAGAATCAATTTTATCATCCATACCGGGTCGATCCTTCTGCTACATCAACATTTAGTTCAATTGTAATTAAGCCATTGAGACCAGAATTTTATTCGGATTATTATGATGAGTCAACAATTCTATACCCTGGAAGTTCATTTATGATGGGATATAGCCCACAAGGAGTTATAGGAATTTATCCAATGAACCCAACAAATAGTGGTGCATATATTGGTTCGATACACCTACCATTTGCTGGCCTTTATGCAAATTCTATAACTAGAAGCTATGATTATAATTTATCAGACCGTAGCGTAAAAGAAAATATAAATGATTTAGATTTAGGTTTACATACAATTATGGATTTAAGACCGGTTAGATATGATATTAATGTGGATAAACATCCATTGGTATCTCAAGAAATGAGAGATAATCCTTCCTTGGGATATGATAATTTAGGTTTTATTGCCCAAGAATTACAGGAAGTGATTCCTGAAATGGTGGTAATGCAAAAAGATGTGAATCCAGGAAAAACAGGTGATTTATTAATGGTTAAAAACTGGGAGCAAATGACTGCTGTTTTAGTAAAAGCAATGCAAGAGCTGAAAACTGAAAAAGATGCTGAAATTGACATGCTTTTAGAACGAATTAAAGCGTTAGAGAATAAGTAATTAAGAAAAGCAATTAATAATTAATAATTAAACCCAGTGGAATAAAAAAAACAGATTCCACGGGTCAAGAAATTATGGAAAACAATTGAAAATTAATAATTAAAAATTAAGAATGGATATGAGCGCATTGCCTCATAATTAATGTAACTATGGAGAATTAAAAAAATAGTCGTT
>CAZGWH010000015.1:0-38649 GCA_964529325.1 uncultured bacterium
CACTTGCTGAAGATTCAATTACACTTGAACAATCATTATTATAGCCACCATCATTATCACATAAATCTGAAAATTCAGGATTGATATTTCCTACGGTGGTAATGCTTGCAGAAGTTGATTGACCTGTTCCTGCTCCATTATGAGCAGTCACTGTATATGTATATTCTGAAGTAAATTCTAGATCATTTTCACCGTCCAATAATTCACTGTCTTTACTAAAGTCACCATGTGACCCTAAATTCATTCCTGATTCAGCACCATCACTATCAGTAGAAACGGTATATGAATTTGCGGGATATCTTTGTTCATAAGCATTACATTCTGTAAGGCTATAATCGATAGAACCATTTGTATCTGCAAAATCAATACCATTTATAGAAATTCCATCACATGAAGAATCTGTTGAGAAAGTTACACCATTTGATGGTTTCCAATCGCTTCCATTTGCATCATCACTTGTTGAAGTTGAAAGTGCTAAGCCATCTGCAGATTCAGGAACTAAGTTACCCACAATAAAATCAACATTCATTGGAACACCTGTTTCTAATTCAAGCGGTATTTTTGTTTCACCTTCAATTTTAAAGTACTCACCATTATGACCACCACCTGTTACTTGGGCATAAACAGGGACATAGGTTCCACTTTCATCTGTTAAATTAGTTGCGCCACCTGGGCTAATTGTTAATACACCTTGCCCACCCATATCGGCAATTACGATTCCATTAAAGGTTGTTGTATTATTTGAGGCATAAACAGCATCATTAAATGCACGAATATCATACGCCCATTCATGTCCCCAACCCGTCATTTCATCCCAATTATTCTCAATATAAAAATGTATTTCATTTGCAGGGTTTGCGATTACAGGTTCAGCTACATCCCAAAATGGATCAAATTGATCTGATGCATCTGGTAATGGTGTTATTTGACCATTTGCTGTTGCTTCTTCTTGTGTAGAATAATAAAAACCAATTCGATTATGTTGATCGATTAAATAATCACCTGTCATTGTTGTCATTTCTGCAGAGATATCAAATTTCCAAACTACAGATTCTGAACTTGGATAAGTACATAATTCATCATCACTTACAATTGCATTTCCATCATAATTTAAAGCGAAATTATCCGTACAACCTGAACAAGTACTATTATCACCTCCACATTCACCACATTCATCAATAATTGCAGATCCGCCACATTCACCAGCACAGTCCATATATAAACAGGAACCATTATCTTCTGTTGCTAAATCATTATAATTACATGCCGTATCATCTGTACAACCAGCCACGCTAGTCGTATTTTCAACACCTCCACCACATTCACAACAAGCATCAAATGCACTCATACCTTCATTGGCATATAAAACGACCCAATCAGGTTGGCAAGTTCCATATTCATTTAAAAAATCTGAATATATTCCACAATGCCATCCATATGCTCCATCATTCCAATCCGAACCATCAGATAAAGTTTGGTCTATACAATCTTGACTAATTCCAAAACTAAAAATTGTAATTAATAATAAAAATTTCTTCATAACAGTTTCCTCTATAATATCCTTTCTAATTGTAAAAATAAAACTAAATTTAGGGCTATAAAATACATTAACTAAATGCAATATTGCACCCTCTTTTTTACAAATCTTTACAAATAAAATTCTATATGATATAGGTCACTTTTTATTGGTCGATGATTAAATGAAAAATGAAAAAAAAAGAAAAAAATGAAGAATTAAGAATTAAGAATTTACCGATTATTATTAAATCAAATTGAGGAGAACAGCTTTCTGTAAGATTATTATGTAGTTAATGTTTTTATAAAATCAACTTTACTTCTTTTCATATTTCATTTGGTAAACACGGTTCGTCTCTACTGGATATTTTTTAATTTTTAATTGTTATTTCTTTTAACCTTCACATTCAATTTCAGTTTTGATTAATTTTCTATTCAAAAATATAGTCAAGGCCATTATGAAATAGACTTCACTTCGTTTTGTATTTCATTTGGTAAACATGCCTTGACCCTACGCAAATAATTGTTAATTATTTATTCAAAAATATTAATTGTTTTTTTTAAATAAAAAAAAGCCCCGATCAATGACCGAGGCTTTAATTTGTAAAAAGATTTTACAATGTTGCTTATTTCATCAACATCACTTTTTGTGTAGCAATCTTATCACCTTGTTCAACTTTAACAAGATATACACCACTTGGTACTACATCAGCAGTCCAAGAAATTTGGTGATATCCAGCTTGTAACATACCTTCATGAAGTACATCAACAACTTGTCCCATTAGGTTATATACTTTAACAGAAGTAAAACCATCAGCGTCAAGTGCTAACTGCATACTAGTTACTGGGTTGAATGGGTTAGGATAAGCATCATTAAGAGCAAATGAAGCAGGAGCTCCTAAACCTGAAGCTAAAGGATCATTACCAACAATAACAGTAATGCTATTTAATGCTTCAGTAGAAACTACTATGCTTGATTCTTCTCTCATGTTAATCGCTTCACCATTAACAAACATTGTGATATCATATGCAACATCAAGTTCATCCATTGTCCATTCTAATCGAACATCAGATAATGAGTTTGCAGAATATCCATTTATTGACCATGCTTGACCTTGGTCTGGAGAAATCATTGCTTTTGTATTTTTCCAGAATCTCATTCCATTTGCATCTTTCATATAAAGATCTAAATAAGAATCAGCCATTGTCATCACAGGAATATCTTCAGTGTCTTCACCGTTTACGATATCGTTAGAAGCAACATCACTTAAACCAAGTTTAATGATATCACCACGAGCGTCACCATTAACTGGAGAAGCTTCAATATTCATGTTCCAAACCATGTAATCAACTTCTACTTCTTCTTTTGCAAGATCAAATGCATGAGGTGCAACACCTAATTCACATGTTTTACTTGCATGAATCCAGAAACCAGTCCAAGGACTAAATGAATCAGATTCGAAATTAGCAGAACCATTCGTTCCAAGAACTTCACCACTTACTAAACCAAGTGTTTGAGCTTCTGCCCAAGTATGAGTTCCTAAATCATCTGTAATTGTTAACATATCTACATCAACAGGTCTAACTAATTTAGGTGAAACTAAATTCCAACCACGCTCTAAAGAATGACCAGCAAGACTTAAATCATTTTCTAAATCAGAATCATCTTGTGAAGATAAAATTTTACCTTGCATTGTGAATGATACTAATTCATGATTTAATCCTAAGAAATATGCTTGACCAAAGTTATACATATGGGATTCACCAAATGCACCTGATTGAGTAAACCATACAAAATCACTACCAGCAGAATAATCATCTAAACCAGCGGCCATTAAGTTATCCATACTAATTGAAGCATCCATTGGAGCACCAAATACATGCCATCCGTTGTATGTGTATGGATGATGTAAGAACTCTTCAGAACCTGTAAATGTTTCTGTTTGATCACAGTCACCTTCTTTATCATAACCCCAGAAGTCACCTGCATCTAAGAAACAAACTTCAATTGATTGACCATGATCTGTTTCCCATGCAGATACTGCATATGAGAAAGTTACATCATTTGGCCCATTAACATCTTCACCTGCAGTTCCACCATGGTAGCCATCTGTATTCGAACTTGTACCTTCATAAGTAGTATATGAAGAAGTAACTGAACTAATATTATGACCACCTAAACCATCTGAAGCTGAGAAAGAAGCTGTCAGTGTATTTGTCATATCACCTACTGCATAAATTTCAGCAGACATATAACGACTAAATTCCATTTCAGGCTTCGCTTCTGTAGAATGTGTAAGCACATTACCTGTACCACTTGATCTACCATGAGAGTTTATTGCGAAAACTCTGTAATTATATGTAGTATTAGGAGCAAGTCCTTCATCTAAGAAATGGAAACTTCCACCATCTTTACCCATAAAATACCACTCACCATCATCAGATGCTTGAGCACTTGTTGGATCTTCACATGCATCAGAGTAATTGTCATAGATATCTTCTTTACCTGAACAATCTCTTTTGCTGTATTCTCTCACAACATTTAAAGTTGTAATTGTTGACCAGCTATCTGTATCAGTTGGATTAGTTGTTCTTTCAACTACATAATGAGTTGCGTTTTCACCTAATTCACTTAATTGAGCTGTATTACCATTAATTGAATGGTCTGATGCATCCCAAGACATTGAAATATAACTCATACCTTGGTCTGTAGTTGCTAATGATGTTACATCAACAGCTGCAGGCTCTGCAATAACTACAAATGAGAATGATGTACATTCTGGTGCATTTTGAGTTGTTTCAACCGTAGCATCAACAGCATCAGTTGCACCATTTGCAGCAGAAGCATACATTAAGTATTCATAACCTTCATAGCTATCTTGTGCACATGTTGTTACTGTGTATTCACCAGGACCTAAATCTCTGCTAAATCCACCTGTTTCACATGCACCATCACAATCACCTGATGATTCACCAATTGCATCACCATTTAATGTTGTTGTATATGTAATATTATCACCATCTGCATCCGATACACCACCTGTATTAATTGTTACAGTTGTTACATCTGCACCTTCTGGTAAGTAATGAACATCATCATCGTCGCCACCGTTATCACCATCATATTTATGTGTTGAATTTGCATCTGTAGCTGATGAAGAATATGCTCTTGTATTTGGTTCTGGTAATACAAAGAAACCACGAGCAGCTGTATTTTCAGCACCGTAGTTATCTTGAACTGTTAATGTCCAAATATTACCTGTTCCACCATCATGTCGTTGTTGATGATCATTTGCATGTGATTCTGGTCCATCATTTACTGCTGGAGCAATACCATTTTCATCAAAATCCCATAAACATCCGTCATTACATGGTTCACCAGCGTCATATTCACCATTCTCGTTTAAGTCATTATAACTCATTCCCATAACAGCTTCTGACCACCAAAAATCATTTTCTTCACAAAGAGGATTTTCTGCATCACAATCTGGATCACTAGATCCTGTGTGTGATAATGTAATAGATGCTCTATTATCATCACAATTTTGGTCATCATAAGCTAATAAATCATCACATGTGTATTCATTATCTGCATTATGAGGTACCTGCCAGTAACCACCACCTGCTTCGTCAGCTTGTCCAGCAGGAACAGAAACATCTGCAACAGGGTTTTGATTAGGTTCAGGTAAAATTGTAACTGAAATAGTTGTATTAATAGTATTAGAACCATTACCACCATTTGTCAACCAATTATTATCTGTAACAGCTAAGTCAAAGTTATAGGTTGAACCACTTCCTGAGTTAGGCTCATTTACTGTAAATTTAACATTTGATCCATTACCATCATCAAATGAACTTTCAGTATCAAAATCAACATCACCACTCCAACTTGCATCAAGTAAGTAACCTTCATGGTCTGTATAAGCAGAACCCAATGTAATTGTCATCGGAGTACCTGATTGATCAAGACCATCAGCGTCAGTACCACCATCACTTAATCGTCCATATCCATCATGTACGGTTGTATAAGTATGATATAAATGTATGTCATCAGAATCATCTGTAACTAAACCTTCATCTGTTTCTGGGCCATTGCCACCATCAACTGAAGAAGAAATAACAGAAGCACAATCATTATTGTGTCCACCATCATTTGTACATAAATCAGTAAATGCAGGATCAACATTAGCAACAGTTGTTAAACTTGTTGATGTATATGCACCTTCACCCGCACCATTATGTGCAGTAACTGTGTATGTATATGATGTAGAAAATTCAAGATCATCTTCTGAATCAGCTAATGAACCATCTGCACTTGCAGGATGATCACCTGTAGCCATACCAGTTTCACCTCTTTCACTTGAAGAAGCAACGGTATAACTTGTAGCTGGATATCGTTGTTCAAAAGAATTACATCGTGTTAAATCAAAACTTGAAGAACCATTTGGATCATCAAAATCAACACCTTCAATTGATATATCATCACATGAATCATCTGTGTCAAAACTTAAATCAGATCCCGGCTTCCAATCAGCACCGTCAGCTAAAGAACTTGCATCTGAACTTGATGTTAAACCATCAGCTTGTTCAGGCACTAAATTACCTACAATAAAATCAATAGATACTGGTGTGTTAGATTGTAGTGTTAATGGGATAGTTACTGCATCTCTTTCAAGTTTGTAGTAATCTCCACTATGTCCACCACCATTTACTAATGCATAAACAGGTACATAAGTGTTTGCAGATGAAACTAAACCATCTGTAACTCCACCTGGAGAAATAGTAACGGTAGCTAAACCACCTGTTTCTGCAACAACAACACCATTAAAAGTTGTTTGGTTATCAGATGCATAATGATCATCATTTAATGCTCTAATATCATAAGCCCACTGACGACCCCATCCAGTTTGCTCATCCCAGTTATTTTCAATATAAAAGTGAATTTCATTATCTGGATTTCCAATATTCACTTCAGGTACATCCCAATATGCATCAAAACCATCAGATGCTGGAGGAAGTGGTTCTGTAATTCCTGCATCTGAAGCAGCTTGACTGCTTTCATAATAGAAACCAATTCGATTATTCATATCATTAATATATTGTTGACCTAAAACTGTCATTTCTGCTGTAATATCAAACTTCCATACTTCGCCAGCTGGTGGATCTGCTGTTGTTCCAGCACCACTATCACCAGATAATGCACCATATTGACTACTTGCAGAAGTTGTAATTGCATAATCAGTTGTTGGTGATAAGCCAGAAATTGAAATTGATGTGTTTGGAGATGAATTACAAATGTCATCAGCACATGCTGTGTACATCCAGTTTGCATCGCCACCATAATTTTCAGCTCCTGAGAAAGTAACTAAAATAGAATATGTTGAAGCTTCAATTGCACTAATAACTAATTGACCATCTGCATAAGCAGTTGTTGAACCAGTACCTATAGCTGAATCACTACCTGCTTGGTTGCCTGAAGTTACATTTGCATCATAAGATGTACCTGCTTGTAAACCACAGAATGTTGTTGGTGAACTTGCCCAAGAAGCAGATTGACCATCAACAGATACAGTTACACCATTGTAACCAAAATCTTCTGTAAATGCAACATCTACACAACCATCAGCACCTGCTGTAACATCTACTGAATTAACAGAAGGTGTTGGCATATCACCAGGGTTTGCTGTAGCATCATTTCCATAAGTTAAACCATTACCATCTGCGTCAACAGCACCATTGTCTGTTGTAACTGTTAATGTAGCATCTGTATTAAATTCACCATCAAATGTAAAACCAGAAGCACAGGCAACAGCGTCACCGCCATCTACTGAACAAGTATAACTATCACTACCAGCCCAGTTTGCAGTTACTTCATAACCATAATAACCAAAACTAATAGCTAAATCAGCCGGAGCAAATGTACAACATGATACATCAGCTGCACCTGCAGTACCAGCACAATCAAATCCATCATCATAATGGTTTGTTGCACTTGCGTCTGAACAACCTGCATATAAACATGAACCATCATCGTTTATTGCATCACCTGCACCTGCACCTGCATGTGCGTTAACAGCAGTAGCATCGCCACAACCATTATATGCACAAGCACCAGTACCATTACCAACTGCATCAAATGTATCCCAAGCACCAGCAGAACCGCCAGCAGTTTGGTCACATCCAGCACCTGCTAAACAAAACTCTGTTGCACCAAAAGCAAAACCATCTGAACTACAAACTGTTCCACTACCTGTTACATCAAGAACACCAGCACTTGTCATACCACCAGCAGCTGGAGCACTAGAACCTACATTGTAGTACATTTTGCCTTCACTTGCATCATAAAAATTAAATGTAACAACAGGGTCATATGTACCAGGTACATAATTTGGATACCCTGCAGCAGCTTCTGTATTTGCATCTTTAAATTCTGCAACTACTGTAATTACATTGTTTACTTTTGGTAGGTAAGACCAACCAACATTTTGTCCGTCATACATTACACCTAAGATATCACAATCTTCAGTATCACATGTTCCTGTACCACCACCTTCAGCACCTGCATCAACAGCTTCACCGTTAAAGGTTATATCATCAAATAATATAAACGCTTGACTAGTTGAAACCGATGGACTCCATTGTTCTCCTGGACCATAACTTGGATAGTATCCTCCCGCATACATCGAAGTTATCATTAGTCCCACTAACAATACCATAACTTTCTTCATTTCCATTTCTCCTTATTTTATAGAAATATAATTAACTAACATTAAAAAGGTTTTTCTCCTCTGTCCTATCTTTTGCCCTTAAATTAAATGTTCTTTCAAATTCTTCAACATTCACTTAAGCAATTGCAAAAATCTAACATACATTTCAAATTGTAACAAACTTTTAATTTTTGTTCATCACAATTATTGACTTGAATCACAATCACAGTTTTTAGCAACAATTCAAATACAATCGTTTTTATTATTTTAAATTATTACAATTTGTAAAAATCCAAGTGTCGACATTATTAAACTTCTACATATTAGAACAACACTTTTTTTTAAAAATTTTAATATATATTAATCTTTTTATCTCATTATCTAGCAATAATATGCCTAATTAACAATTAACTATTACTAACCAACATACATTTATTAATTTTAATGGTGTAAATAATTATAAATAATTCAACAAATAACAAATTAATTGATTAAAAAAATATTAATTGCAAATCGTGGTGAAATTGCTGTGCGAGTTATACGTACTTGCAAAGAGATGGGAATAAAAACAATTGCTATATATTCTGATGCCGACCGTATATCACCTCATGTATTATTAGCAGATGAAGCCTTCCATATAGGGAAGCCACCATCAAACGAATCTTATTTAGATATAAATAAAATACTTTCAATAATAAAAGAAAGTAGCGCCGAAGCTGTTCATCCAGGATATGGATTTCTTTCTGAAAATGTAGAATTTGCAAACACCATTCAAAAAAGAGGAATTATTTGGATTGGAGCACCCACAGATGCAATTAATACAATG
Source organism: uncultured bacterium (assembly GCA_964529325.1). GTDB lineage: Bacteria > Fidelibacterota > Marinisomatia > SCGC-AAA003-L08. The sequence continues at coordinate 9,049 of CAZGWH010000015.1, forward strand.
GGCGATAAAGTCAGTGCAAGGCAAGTTGCAAAAAATAATTCTATAACATTAATCCCCGGAACAATAGAGCCAATTCAAAACCCAAAAGATGTTATTCAGATAGCTGAATCAATAGGATACCCAATTTTAGTAAAGGCCGTTGGTGGTGGTGGCGGAAAAGGAATGCGTATTGTATATTCAGAATCAGAACTCATACAATCGATTGAACGAGCATCATCTGAAGCAGGAAAAGCATTTTCAGACTCAAGAGTATATTTAGAAAAATATCTTGAAGATCCTCACCATATTGAAATTCAAATATTATCGGACGCACATGGTAATCACATAAGTTTAGGGGAGCGGGAATGCTCTATTCAACGACGATTTCAAAAAATTATTGAAGAAACGCCTTCACCATTTATTGATGACTTATTACGAAAAGAGTTATCAGATTCTGCAATAAAATTAGCAAAAGCATGTAATTATTTAGGTGCAGGGACTGTTGAATTTTTAGTCGATAAACATAAAAAATGGTATTTCTTAGAAATGAATACTCGGCTACAAGTTGAACATCCAATTACCGAAGTTGTAAATGGAGTAGATTTAGTAAGAGAACAAATTAATATTGCAGATGGAAAACCAATTTCATTTACTCAAAATGATGTAAAACCTAAAGGGCATGCAATTGAATGCAGAATTTATGCAGAAGATGGGCTAAATAATTTCCAACCATCAATTGGAAAAATCGTTGATTATTATCCACCATCGGGTCTAGGAGTACGAATGGATGAAGGATTTATTAAGGGTCAAGAAATTACTCCCTATTATGACCCAATGTTAGCAAAATTAGTTGTATGGTCAAACAATCGCGAAGAGGCAATTTCAAAAATGAATAGAGTATTAAGTGAAATGAAAATTGTGGGTCCAATTACAAGTATTCCTATTTGCCGAGAAATATTAAATCATTCATCTTTCAAATCAGGAAATTACTGCACACATACCTTAGAAGCGATATTACCAGAATTAGTTGAAAATATTTCAAAAGAGATTATACCATCAGTTGCAAGTTTAATATTAAAAAAACAATATCAAAATCAAGGTGAAATAATAACTGAAAAACCGTCATCACCTTGGTTAACATCGGGTAGAGCGGATGGTTTAGAATGATTTTGAGACTCACTCAGCAAAATAATTCAATTGATGTAAAATTAATTTCATCATCGCCATTCATTATTAAAATCAAAGGAAAAGAATATCAACCAGACATAATAAAAATTTCTGATAATTTATATTCATTAATTTTAAATAATCAATCATGGTTTTTATCCTTTAATGAGAAAGATAATAAGAGTTTCATAAGTGATTCAAAGAATGAAAGTATTATTCATATTAAAAATGAACTTGAAATAGTCCTATCTGAATTTGGATTTGCTTCTACCGAAAATGATAAAATTGGAGAAATTCATGCTTTAATTCCTGGATTAATTACAAAATTATTTGTAAAAGTGGGAGATAAAATAAAGGAAGGCCATCCATTATGCATCCTTGAAGCAATGAAAATGGAAAATGAGATTAATGCACCAATGGCAGGAGTTATCAAATTGATTCATATAATTGAAGGTAACTCTGTTGAAAAAGGTAATATAATTATGGAGATTGAATAAATGTCGTGGAATAAATGGATTTTTGGTGCCTTAGGCTGGTCAATGTTTGGACCAATTGGTGGAATATTGGGATATGCATTAGGTTCACAGTCAAAATCAGGAAATCAATATCAACCTCACGGAGGTGGAACAAACCCGGGTGACTTTAGTGTGTCATTATTAATTTTATTGGCTGCAGTTATGAAAGCAGATGGTAAAATTTTAAAATCCGAATTAGATTATGTGAAACACTTTCTAAAATCAAATTTTGGCTCAGCCCATTCAACTCAAGCATTGCAAATGCTAAAGAAAATTTTAGAACAAGACTTTCCACTTAATCAAGTATGTGCTCAAATTCAACAAAATATGGATCATCCTTCTCGATTACAAATAATGCATGTTCTTTTTGGGTTATCGGCTTCAGATGGTGAAGTACATCAGTCTGAAATAAAGGTTATAAAAACAATCAGTAATTATTTAAATATTAGTAGTCAAGATTTTGAATCAATACAAGCAATGTTTTATAATGATACCGCTTCTGCATATAAAGTATTAGAAATAGAAAAATCAGCGACTGATAATGAAGTTAAAAAAGCATACCGAAAAATGGCAGTAAAATATCATCCAGATAAAGTTGCACATTTAGGGGACGATTTTCAAAAAATGGCGGAAGAAAAATTTAAACAACTAAATGAATCCTATGAACGCATTAAAAAGGAACGAGGGATGAATTAAGACTTGTATTGTTTGCTATGCTGAAATTGGCTTTTAATTAATTCTTAATTTTTAATTCTCAATTTTCAATTGCTTTTTATTTTTCATCATTTCAATCTGCGGTAATCAGCTTCCTATTTGTCATATCCCACCCTGAATTAATTTATAAGTTCTAAAATCTTTTCAGGGGGTCTTCCAATTACAGCTTTATCTCCTTTTACAATAATTGGTCTTTCAATAATTTTAGGGAATTCAACCATATTTTGAAGAATAATTTCATCATTTGAAAAATCAATAATAAGATCCAATTTCTTCACATCTCCCATTCGAATAAACTCTTTGGGTTTAAGATTAAGTTTATGTGATAAATCTTTTAACTCATCAATTTTTACTGTTGTTTTAATATATTGAATAATTTCAAAATTAATATTATTTTCTTCTAAGATCTGCACGGATCTTCGGCTTTTCCCTCAATTTGGATTATGATATATAATTATTTTATCCATTTACTCCTTTAATATGCTCTTTTTGCTGGGTTTGGTGGCAATTTAGCTGAACATTCATCCCATAAATAACACCAATTACAAAGCATGGTTTCTTTAGGATAAAAATTTTCTATACTCCTTGATGCTTTAATAATTTTATCCACATTCGATGATATAGATTTTTTAAATTTTTCTATTTCATCAGCAGTATGTGTAATTTTCATTTCTACACCATTCCGAAGGAAATGCCAAGTCAATGAAATTTGCTTAACAGGGGCGAAATTTTGTTCCACAGCCATTTGATACAATGCAAGTTGTAAATCTTTTTTAGCCATATTCTGTGTCATTGCCCGTTTACCCGATTTATAATCATGTATTTCCCAACATCCTTTTTCAGGTTGATCTAATCGATCAATTACACCTCTAAATTGATATTTATCATCAATATTAAATTTCAAACTAATTTCAGTTGCATACACTTTTTGATCAAAAATAGGTCCATATTTATGGTAATAATTAGCCAGACATCTTTTTCCAATTGCATAGAAATGATTACTAATCAGATTATGATCTACAATAAATATTTTCTCATGCCATGAATCTTGCCAAACATTATCATATATTTTACAAATTTTATCAAATGTTATATAAGGCCTTCTTAAATTTTCTTCTTGATATAACCATTCTAAGGTACCATGAACACATTTACCCATAAATGCTTCAATACTTTCATCTTTTTTCCTTTGCCTATCCAAGTAAACAATTTTATACTGCTCAGTACAATTTCTAAAAGTTGAAAGCTGTGAATATGAAAAAACTGCTTTTTTAGGGTCTATGAAATTTATTTGCGTATTATCAGCACTCATCAATTTATTTCTTTAAATAATCGATAATTCCCAAACATACCTTCATCTATAAAAATAAATTGTTTCCCAAAAGGATAATGCCAAATTTCATATTTATACCCCTGATTATTTTGATTGGTTAATTCAATATGTTCTGGGGTACCAAATATAATATAAACTCGCCCTCTATCTGATTGCCATCCTGGGCCTAATTCTGAAAAATTGGAAGAAGAAAATTCAACCCGTTGGAAAAATTCGTTCATTACTTCGTTAGTTTCAGTTTCAGGATTTGGATCGATTGATTTCCAATATTTCTTAACAAAGATAATCTTTTCATTTTTAGATAATGATTTTAGCTCTCGATATTCTGAAGAAGTAAATATATATTTCATAATTTTAATTGTCGTTTCAATATCTTTCCAGTATTGAGAATTACTCCCCGGCAATTCAAGGTTTATTTCACCTTCAACTTCTCCATAATTAAAATAAACATTCAAATTACCTAACCAAAATTCAGAAATTAAAATTGGAAAATTGAATGTATTTTTTTTCTGTTTTACAATAACCGAATCAAACAATACAATTTCATCATCATTTTCCACTTCAATATTAATAAATGAACTTGGATTCACTTCTTTAAAATGATGTGATATTTGAATTACTAATGTATCCGTTTCATCTGGAACTCTATTTCCAATAAAGTTATTATCATTTTTATTTTGAGAAATTAACATTGAAGAAATAAATTCTGAAGAATAATCAGTTAATGGTATTTCTTCATGCCATCTATATTTACTATCTAAATCTTCTATTAATATTGATATTGAATATTTATCAGGTGATGTTATAAAAAAATATCCAGCAGAAATTGTTTTTTTCTTATCTCGAGTTTCTTCAAAATAAGCTTCTTTTTTTTCTGCTTCCCACGAATAATGGCTTACTTGCTGTTTAGCAGAATCCAAAATTGCTACTGAAATTTGAAATTGTGCAATAAACTCATTTTTTATTTTTTGAAACACTAATAAAGAATTAGGAAAATTAATATTCAACTGAATTCCAAATTCATCATTTTCATTTATATGTGAATAGGCTTGAAGTTGAATTTCGTGTTTAATATTTTTATTTACATTTCGCTTAGTATGTCCTGCACAATTCCATACTATCAATGTTAAACATAAAATAATTACTAGTTTTGATTTCAAATATATTATTTTTTTCGTTTTAAAAGTGATATTCCATTCATTTCAGATGGTTGCTCAATCCCTAAATAGGTTAATATCGTTGGGGCAACATCTGCTAATTTACCACTTTTGTATAACTCCCAAATATTATTTGGGTCATCAATTACAAATGGGACAGGCAAAGTTGTATGTGCAGTATGTGGTTTCTTCGTTATTGGGTCAATCATCATTTCTAAATTCCCATGATCAGCAGTTAAAAATACAACACCCCCCTGTGATTTAACGGATTGAATAATTTGTGATAAACAGTTATCAATGGTTTCAATTGCTTTAATTCCAGCGGATAAAATTCCAGTATGTCCAACCATATCTGGATTTGCAAAATTTAAAATAATTCCATTATATTTTTTTGAGTCAATAGCGTCTAATACTTTTGAAGTTACTTTTTCTGCACTCATTTCAGGTTGTAAATCGTAAGTTGATACCTTTGGAGAATTAACTAAAATTCGTTCTTCATGTAGATGTAAATTTTCATTTCCCCCATTAAAAAAATAGGTAACATGTGCATATTTTTCAGTTTCAGCAATTCTTAACTGTGATAAACCATTCTCTTCAAGAATTTCAGGAAATATTCTTGTCAATTTTTCTTTTTGATAAAGTACTGGAAATGTAAATGATTCTTGATACTTATTCATACCGACAAGATTAAATTGAGGATGATTAATTTTGAATTCATTAAATTGGGGATTTGTAAATACTTCACATATTTGACGCATACGATCTGCTCTGTAATTAAACATAAAAATAGCATCATTTTCTCTAATAGGTGTAAACCCATTTATAATTTTAGGAGTTATAAATTCATCATATACTTTTGATTTATATGAATTATTGATTGCTTGAATAGCAGTATCAAATTGTTCACCAATACCATTAATTAACATTTCATAAGCAAGTTCAACACGATCCCACCGCTTATCTCTATCCATTGCATAATATCGACCACACACAGAAGTAATTTTACCAATACCAATATTATTCATTTCATTTTCTAAATCATTAATATAATTTATTCCACAATCAGGAGCAGTATCTCGCCCATCCATAAATGCGTGTATATGAACTTTTTTTAATCCAAATTCTTTAGCCGATTTTATAATATATTTTAAATGATCAATATGAGAATGAACACCGCCGTCGCTTAATAACCCCGCTAAATGTAGAGTTGTATTATATTTTTTAACATGCTTGAATAATTGAATTAATTGGGGGTTTTCTTTTAATTCATTTGATTTTATATCATCATTAATTTTAACTAAATCTTGTTTAACAATTCGCCCCGCTCCTAAATTCATATGTCCAACTTCTGAATTCCCCATAATACCTTCTGGTAATCCAACAAATTCCCCTGAAGTTTCAATAGGAACCATCGAGCATTTATTAAGAAGACGGTCTAATTCGGGTGTATTCGCAAGTTTATATGCGTTGCCTTTGGTTTCTTCTCTTAATCCAAAACCATCAAGAATAATTAATATAAAATTAGTCATTATTAATATTTTCCTATTTTAGTAAAATCACTTTTTGTATTTGTTCAAATTCTCCTGTAAATAGCTTAATAAAATACGCACCACTAGGTAAATGTTCAGCATTCCAATTTACAGAATTTATCCCCACATATTGATTTGAATTGATAAGTGTTTCAATTAATCGACCATTTAAATCATATACCATTAATGAAACTTGAGATTCTTGCGGTAAATCATATCGGATTGTCGCTATGGAATTAAATGGGTTCGGGAATACGGGATGTAATGCAAATTTTTCTGGAATTAAATTATTTAATTTTTCCTCAGCTAATCGACATAATTCATCTACACTAACAATTTCTACCGGTATTAATGTCTCTGGATTATTAGCTAAATTGGTAATAACAAATTCATTACCATCTGTTAAATCTCCATCTCTGCTTAAACCAGTTGATTCTAATTCAATCTCTACGATGGTGCCAAAACCAGCAGATATTTTTCTACCTTCAGGACTATAGACCATGATGTTTAAAGTATTATCCTCTTCTTTATAAATATGGGTTACGGTCATATCATTAGATCGTGTCCCTTTTACAACATTAAGTGGAATTTTATTATCAAACTGTAATTCAAAATGTAAAATATATACATCTTGTTCATTGAGCATATCAATACTGTATGTATATCGTTGACCATCTTCAATGGCTTCAATGATGCCAGAAAGATAGGTAATTGTTGAATTATTAACGAGTGAATCATTTTCTAAAATAATATTTAATAAATAAAAAAGATCTAAGGCATTAAGAATATCATCATTATTTTCTAAGTTTGATGCCCAAAACTGAAATGGAGTAGAATCATCAATTAAAATTAATTGAACTAATAATAAAATATCTGTAATATTAATAAAACTGTCATTGTTTATGTCTCCCAATGTAATATTATTTATTCTAGGAATTGTAGATTGAATTCCATGTTTATAAAATTCATAAAGAATCTCATTCCCAAATGGTGTACCATTAAAAATATAATCATTGTTATCATCTTCAAAAAGGATATTATTTAATAATTCTGAGAATGTATGGGCTTGAGGAACTCTAAGAAGTGCGTTAAAAATTAATTCCATTGCTAATTAATTTCCAACCACCTCATTTTTCCATAAATTCCATAATGCTCCTCCAATAACCGTTCCATTGTCATATTCATTCGAATTTTCATTAAAAATTTCATTATTATCTAAATCTCTTGGCTCATCTAATATATAATTACCAAAAATTGAATTATTATTCAGAGAACATGTTATAAAATCTGCCAAGCCTTCATCAATTGCCTCAGCTTCATTTATATCAATTGGATAGTTTTCTATACTTTGTGATATAAACATGCCATTATAAATTTGATAAATTAAACAATGACTATATTCATGGTAAATAACATCTTTTGATCCTGCCCTATTGATACCAGAAGACATCCCAAATTCAATCCAAATACCATGGGATTCACCATTAATTATATTTGAAACAGATAGCTAAACAGGAATTGGATCAACTTCTAAAATGTAATTAAAAGGATTGTTTGAAAATAAATTTTTAATGGTTGAAATATGACAATAAATATTTGTAAATGAATTTCCCCACTGAATATTATAATTATAGTTATCTGTAGGATTAAATTCAAAATTGACATTAAAATTGCTTGGAACTAAAGGTAAATCAATATTGAAAATTTGAGCATTTGTGCCTAGCAATGGAATTGGAAATTCATTTTGAAAATAATATGTAATTTCATTTCCTCCATTCCAAATAATATCATAAAAACCTTCTTCATTTGTATTTCCAGATACAACTATATTTTCATTATCTACGAGGATACTAACCAATTGATTATTAAAACCTTGATAATATTCATAGTCGGAGATATAGTTCGGTTTATAAAGTATATCAATTGTGCCATGATTTGAAAAAAATTCTTCTGTATTTCTAAAGCTATTTTCTACTTTTATAATTGTACCATTATTTCCATCTACATATATTGTTTTTTCTAATTTGCTGTTATTAAAAACACCAAATTGATAAACTAAATAAAATTGGGGTTCAATTAGATTATATGTAGGTAAAATAACTAAATCAGGTTCAGAACTTATTGTATAAATTTTACTGGGATAATTATTTGAAAGCCATTCTTTTATTAATAATTCAGATTCTTCAATAGAAATTATAGGAATTATTGTCTCAAGTGGAATATTTGTAAAAACATGACCACCAATTGTATTTATTTTACCATTTTCTTCGATTGTGAAGCCTATACTTGAATTTTTTATAGGTAAATTGTTGGATATTTGTAAAAAACTTACATACCATTTTCCATTATGATTAAAATTAGATTTGATATTAAAATCAGTTGTTAATGTTATATTTATTTCACTTAATTCTGATATAATTTGTCTTCCAATTTCTTCTGTAATCATTGAATTTAATTCAGAAAAAGTATACCCAAATTGTTGAATTGAATAATCTAAATTATAAATTCTATTTATTGAATTCATTATAGTATCTGATTTAATAAAAACGGGTTCACCATTTGGCCCAACTTCAATTTTAATTATTTCATTTGAAAGTAAAATCGTATGTATTAAAATAATTAAAAATAATTTATATATTTTCATCTCCATTCCATAATTACATTATGCATTAATCCCTGTAGTCCCGTCGTTGTCAATATATCAACTTCATTCGTATTTAAATTTAAGGTGAAAATATCAAATGGAGAATTTGGGGTGTTTTCTAAATTGAAACTTGAAAAAATTATTTTGTTATTTTCTGGATGCCATTGTTGATTTATATAACTAATATTTGTATAAACATCTAAGAAAGTTAATTGAGTAGTTTCTTCAGTGTCTAAATTCATTGAAAATAAATTATCAATTAAAAATCCGGAATTAGACGATATAGGGGTTTTTGATCTGTATAATATATTTTGCCGATCAGGTGATAACCTCGGACTTGCATCTGATACATTATTATCTGTCAAATAATATTTTTCATTAGAAGCTGGATTAAATATCATATTTTCAAAATCACTCCAACCCCCTGTACCATCTACAGTTAAATACTTCTTCTCTGAAGCTAAAAAGTTATTTTCATCATACCATTCAAATATTATTATATACGAACTGTCTGAAGATTCATAAAAAAGATTTTCATCATTTCCATAAATATTATTTTTATTATATCTTGTTGTATATGTATTTGATTCTCTATATAATATATGTTCATTATCATACCAAATAGGCTTGTAACCATAGTGTGTTAATAAATGAAGAAAATTTCCTTCCCAATCTACAATCCAAATTGGTGATGAATGAAGCGAAATGGCAGGTCCTCCTTCTATTAAGAAATAATTTTTATCAGGAGATAACAATACTGTTTGAAACCTTTCTGACCAAGGAGTATCCCAGCTATAAGAAAATAATATTTCAAATCCAGTTCCATCTTCTCTCATTCTACATAGTTCACTTGTACTTTGATAATTTCTAACAAAATAAATTTTATAGTCTCTACCCAAAATAATATTCACAATGACAATAATATCTTGAATATTATTTAAATCATCCTCATTTAAATCACCAACTAAAATTTCATACTCTGAAGGAGGAGGTGGAATTTCGAGAATAATGTTTACTTCTCTTAAAATGTCATTTATATTAATTAGACCATCTTGATTTAAATCACCCAAGGTTTGAGTGTTGGAGAATGATAGCACCACAACTGTCCCAATGACCCAACTTTGTATTTTAGGGTAGGATAATTCTCTAAATGATAATATGTTATTTATCTTTTTCATACTATTTGAGATATTTCTACAGGTATGGAGGCATTCGTTTATTACAAAACTAACCCTTTATCATCGTCAGAGTAATAAGTAAAAACTCATTCAAATTTATTTTAGTAATGTCATCGTCTTTTTTATAGTACCATTTGATTTAGAACTTAATTGATAAATATATAATCCTGCAGGAACGGTATTTCCATTTTTATCAATTGCATTCCAATTTATAGAATGGTTTCCAATATGTTTTTGGCTATTTACAAGTTGAACAATATGTCTCCCTGATAAATCAAAAATATCAAGAGTTACTTTTTCAAATTCACTTAAACTAAATTGAATATCAGTATTTGGATTAAATGGATTCGGGTAATTTTGTGAGATCGAGAATTGATATGGACTTTCTTCATTAATACTTTCAACTCCAAAATGAAATTCAAAAGTACTTGTTTCAGACACAATTTCATCAAAGCCATCTGAAACCATTACATTCCAACTAAATTGTTCTTCTGTACCAAATTCAAGGTTAAAATACTCAGAATTATAATTTGCATTGAAAAAGGAATCAATCAATTCTATTTCAATATTATGATCTTCCTGCATATCTGTTTTCCAAAAATTTAAAGTATAACTTAATTCATCATTATCTAAATCAAATGATTGTTCCCATGAAAAAGAAACGACACCATTATTAAATTCATCGTCACTTAAAATAACTAAATTTTCATTCTCTGTTGGAGAAAGTAATGAAACACCTGTTGGTAATTGATTCATAACATTTACAACAGAAATTCCAGAACCAATTGCACCTTCATTATCAGTAACAACAAGTGTAATCATATAATCACCTAATGAAGAAAACTGATATGTTAATGATTGTTCATTGCCAATAAGTTCTTCACCATTTAGAAACCATTGGTAAGAAGATATATTCCCATCATCTGTTGAGTTAGAGCCATCTAATGTAAAATCTGTATTCCTGAAAGTTACAAGTGATTCTTCGTCAATAATAGCAATAGGAGCGTTATTTGTAATTTCAGTTAAAAGTGTTAATGCGGTTATCTCGGTAAATAATTCAGTAAATGTACCAGATCCATTCGAAAATGTAATATTCTGAATTTCATATTCTACCATTTCAGACGGTCGATATATTTTTATAGAAATTGGATTACCCAAATTAAATCCCGAAGTTACAAATCCACCCAAATCACACATATTTACGGAGCCAATAGCACCTATAGAAATACCATCGTACATCATCAATCCTGAACCAACCAATACTTCGCCATTTTCTAAATTATCACAATCCGCTCCATTTGAAGTTACACCTGATTGATCAAAAATACCAATTTCATCACCTGGCTCTAAACCATCTATTTCTGCAGAAAAATAAATTAACATATTCACACCTGATTCAGGTAAATCAAAAATATAATATTCATTTTCAGGTAAAATAATTTCACCACAACCTAATACTGTTGTAACCATGTCAAATTCATTAACATCCATAAAGTGAGCATTTGTAATACAAATTTCTGATGATGTAGGATTATCATAATATATCGTTGCAAAATGGTTTTCTCCAGCTGGCATTGAATTTGTAAATGAAACACCATCAATTGAATTACCTACAATATTTGTAATAAATTCAAATTCATCAATTGCACCCCCAGTTATACTTAATGGATTCACACCTTGGACTTCAAATTCAAATGATGATAATGGAAATGAACTATTTGTAAAAATTTTAAATGATCTTGAAATTGGGTCAACTTCTAAAATTGACAATTCGACAGTTTCTGAAATGGGTTCTTGTAATGTAAAATTAACTGTTTGACTACAACTTGTCTCAATACATTCAGTATGCAAATCATCAGCGAGAATTACAGTTAAAGTATGCGTTCCAAAATCTAAATTATCTAATTGAAAATAATTATCATAAACCATTTGCACACCACCATCATCGATATATAAATGATAATGAAAACCAATATTTTCTGGATCGGTAGTTAATAAACTTACCGTTAATTCATCACCAATAATGATTGCTCCATCTTCTGGTTCTAAAATAATTACAGAAGGAGAATTTGATTCTAATCCAGTTAAAAAGCAATCACCGGTATTTACTTCATAATTTTCTCCAGATAACGCTGAAAAAATTGGATCATTAATACATAATTCTGATGAAGTTAATTCAGAGAAAGTAAGTTGAATGAGAGTTCCATTTCCAGCAGGAATTACTCCGCCCATAAAGTCAAATGCCAATACCACACCAAGCTCGCTTGATGATACAATAAACTGATTATCCGCAGTCATCCCACCACTTGCATTTGTTAATATTCCACCACTCATCAAAAATTGATAACCTGCAATATCTACACTACTATTCATTAAAATATCAACCGTATAATTTCCATTGGTTGAATCTAAATTTGTTAGTTCAAGTTGAATATCTTGTGAAAATAAAAATGTAAATGTGAAAAGTACTAAAATTATATTCCATTTTTTCATTTTGTTGTCCTTTAAAGTTGTAAAAATTATCTGAATATTGTAATTTCAGGTTAAAATATGAATATTAAATTTAACCTTATCCTATCATTTTTAGATAAAAAATTTGTAACATTCTTTATTAAAATGGATTTATTAAAACCATTCGATAAAAATGTTTATAATCTTCTAAATTAGAATTATTTTCTATTTCATCTGCAAAGCCATAAGCAAATATCATCATTGGCATTCCACCCGATTTAAATGAAATTTTAAGTTCATATCCAATTGTAGAAATAAAATTGCCCGTTGCATTATTTCCATCCCATACATTTCCAAAATCAGAAATAATAGCACCTGTAATATCACCACCTGTAAATCCTAGAATATTAACGGGCAAATCACCTTCCATTAATTTTTGCCGTAGCTCTAAAGTACCAAATAAAAGTCTATTACCTGTTCTGAATTGACTAGAACCTCTCAAATTTATATTTTCAGGTAAGCTTTCAGTGATTCCAATCAATGGTACATAAGTTGCTTCATCTGTTGAGAAATTCAATCTATCTTGAGCGGGAGGTTCACCAGACTGTATAACTCCTTTTAATCTAGAATAAAACACAATATCACCCATTTTATAATTATTAAATCCATCAAAAGATAATTGAGTATAATTAAAATCACTCATTAAATTTTTATCTGCAAAATCAAGTTTTACATCGATTCCATAACCTTGATGTGGAAAAAAAGAATTATCTCTATATCCTCGTCGAGATAAATATCTATATCCAATTGAAATAATTCCTAAATTCCCACCTTCTGGTTGTGGAATTCCATTATCATCAAATTCATGGTCAACAAGAATTAAAGTATCTAATCCATTTTCCATTGTAGAATCTTTATAATCTTTTACTTTATAAATATTTAACTCTCCTACATAAATGGAAGTAGTGAGTGAATGGTTAGAAGATAATGATTCACCTGCATTAAATGGATGCGATGTCCAAAATTTTATTCCATTTTTTAGTTCAGTTAATCCTGTTGCACTTCCATCATAATTTCTAAATTTAAAATCTTGATTATAATTTAAGTTTATTCCCCATAATGGACCATGTTGTGCATTAATATAATTAATTCCCCCAAATGGATAATTCCCTTCATAATCATAACTACCACCACTAAAAATAAACTGATGTTTACCTAATGCGTCAGTCCAAGCAGTTTCACCAAAAGGAAATGGAAATGGGAAAATAATTGATGTAAAATGTTTTATATGACTTAAAAAGGAATATTCTTGAGTGGAATTAATTTGGGGAATATCTGAATAATCAATTGGATTTAATGGATTATCAGGTGATTTAGTCATCCAAGATAAATATCGGTTGCGAATGTTTAAATTGGCCGTTGTCATTTTTCGATCTAAGTTTATCATAACGAGACGGGTAGTATCTGTATCTGGCAATGTTTTTAATATTAGTGTCGAATCAGTTGGAGTCCATTGGTGTGTCCAAACCGCATCACCCACATCGGTAATTTGTTGGGTTAAATTATTTTCTAATTTTAATACATGTATATTGGGGGTTGAACTTGCATGAGAAGTATAGGCAATACGGTTTCCATTTGGCTCCCAAACAGGTAAATAATCAACAGCTGGATGTTGAGTCAGTCTTTCAATAGAATTATTTTTTAAGTTTAATAAATATAAATCCGTATTCCCAGATTCAGGTGCCATTGCAAAAACAAGTGAATTTCCATTTGGAGAAAGTGCAGGTGTTACAACTGAAATATCACCCGAAAATTTTGTCAATTGGGTTGTTTCTTTTGTTGTTAGATTTTTTTTATAAATATTAGCAGTACTATTCTGATGAGCAATAAATACAATTTCTTCATTATTCAACCAAGTTGGATATGTCGCACGCATATTATCTGTAATCCATTCCGCTTTTTCTGTCTCTGTGTTATAAACTTTAACATCCCATAACATTGAACCATATTGACCTCGACGATATTTAGAAAAGGCAATTTTTGTATTATCCATTGACCAAGATAAATGTGAATGAAATCGCCCATAATCAATTTCAGATTTATCAAAATTAGGTTTCTTCCATTTTTTAGTAGAATCTTTTTTATTTGAATTAAATAATTTACTAAAATCAAAATCGAATGTAAACTTTTTATTTTTAGATGTATCCCTTGTTGCTATAAAAAAACTATTATCATATTGTTTATTATCATCTCGTCCTACAATTGCAATTTTCAAACTATCATGAGAAATTAAAAAAGTACTCATTTTATCAATGGGTAATGTTGCTGTTTCCCCTATTTCTTCAATGGCTTCTTTTTGAGAACGATAACCATAATAATAGGTATTTATTGTTCGTCGCCAATCTTCTTCAAATACAGAAAGCGATACTCCTGTCGCTTTTTTAAATGCTTTTTTGAAATTTAATAATTTAAATTTATTTCGATATTTAACAATTTTTACAATTGCTTCATCGCCAAATTTTTCAGATAAATATAATATTTTTGAATATCCATCATGATGAGGGTCCATTTTTGATGTTGTATTTGTTAATACATGATATTTATGAGTAATATCTGACCGATACGGTCGCCATCTTTCTGTGTAATATTCTGCTAATCCTTCAATAAACCAACTTGGAATTTGGCCAAAAATACTCATTCCCCAAGGTTCAACCATCCATGTTCTAACAGCATTCATAAATACAATATGTTGTAATTCATGGGACAGTACTTGGAATAACCATTTCTCATCTTCTAACCAAATGGAAGCGTCATTTTGATCTACCCAAATAAATGTTTGGTTAGTAAACATTGCATACCCATTTAATACCTCATCTTCTGTTGTAAAAATAACATCAATAATAGGTAATTCCGTTAGTTCCATTTGCTTCATTAAAATTGGAATTACTTGTTCAGCTATTGTTGCACCTTTTAATCCAATTTCTTCAATACCATTATGATAATGAATATTAAAATGTTCCGTTTTCATCGTTGTCCAATCTAATTCAGAATGAACACGATTATTCATCATCCATAACCCTTGACTAAATAAACTTGTAGTAAAAATAATTAGTATTAGTTTTTTCATCATATTCCTTAATTAATATTTGTAAATGGCCAAAAATATGGAATAGTATAAACAGCAATTATTCCATAAATAATACTTAGAGGTAAACCTGCTTTTACAAAATCTTTAAATTTATATTGTCCTGGACCAAAGACCATTAAATTTGTTTGATACCCCATAGGTGTCATAAAACTAGCAGAAGCACCAAAGCATACTGCAATTAAAAACGGACGAGGGTCCACCATAAATGTTTCACTAATCGAAAGAGCTACAGGCGTCATAACTACCGCAATTGCTGTATTCGATACAAACGCAGATAACACCATAGATAATAAATAAATTATTCCAACTAATAATCTAAGTTTAGTATCTGGATTTTGTGAGGAATCACCTATAGAAAAAATGAAATCAGCAATTAATTTATCTGCTCCTGTACTTGTAATTGCATGTCCTATTGGTAATAATGCTGCAATTAAAAATATAACTTGTAAATTTAATGACTCATATACATCATGGATAGAAATTGACCGTAATAATAAAAGTATTATTACTCCCAACATTGCACCTTTCATAATTGGAACAATTCCAAATGATGCTAATCCCATTATTAGAGGTATGACTAAAATTGATAACCACCAATATCGTTCATATTTTAAAGTTATATTTAATTCCTCTAATACAATCAAATCTGATGATTTTTTTAAATCTTCCATTCGTCCTTTTGGGATCATAATAAGTAATGTATCTGAAAATCGAAGTTTAATCTTTCCCACTTTTTCTCTTAGCGTTTCGCGTTGCCGTCTAATAGCAAGTACAAGACCTTCAAATAAATTTCTAAAATTATAGGTTTGTAATGATTTACCAATCATATTTGAATGCTGTGAAATAATTGCTTCTACAATTACATGATTTCTACCTGTTAATTCTTGTTGAGTCATTTTAACATCTGAAAGTAAAAGCATATTCATTTCTTCACTAAATTTCATCAAATCATCAACTCCAATATGAGCTAACAATATATCACCTTTTTGAATGGATAATGTATTTATGCCTTTTCGAATTCGCCTTTTATCCCGAATAATCATATATACTTCAATATTATATTTTTTTGAAATTTCCATTTCTTTAATTGTATTTCCAACCAATTGAGAATCTGGTCCAACTTTAAATTCAGTAAAAAATGGTCCTAAATGATATTTTCGAGTTAATGAAGAAATAATTGAACGAGAATGAAGTAACCAACGAGAAGCAAACATTATATAAATTAGCCCAACAATTAAAAATATCACTCCTAATTTTGTAAATTCAAACATTGTAAATGCTGGAATACCATCAGGGAAAATATTTGAAGAATAATCTTCCATAAATGAGCTAACAACTAAATTAGTAGAAGTTCCAATAAGTGTCAATGTACCACCAAAAATTGCAGCATAGGATAATGGTAATAATAATTTTGAAGGACTAATTTTAAATTTTTGGCATAAATTAATTGCAAGGGGAATAAATATTGCTACCGATGCTGTATTATTAATAAATCCGGAAATAATAGCAACAGAAAATAGAAAAATAAAAATAGTTGGCCATTTTCTATTTCCGCCTAAAGTATAAAGTTTATTTGAAAATACTTCTAAAAATCCAGTTTTCTCAATAGCTCTACTCAATACAAACATAGCTGCAATGGTAATAACCGCTTTATTACTAAACCCACTTACAGCTTCTTCAGGAGTTAGAATCCCAAAAAGAAGTAATATTCCCATTGCTCCAAATGCAGTGACTTCAAATGGCACCCATTCAAGAACAAACATTATTATTGCAATAACTAAAACTGTAAGTAAAATAAAAATATCTAATGAAATAGAAAAACCTTAATTAATTAAAGAAATTGATTAATAAATTATATTAAACTAATAAATAAATATTAATATAGAAATAAATTAACCCACTGTGAAATGTTATTAAAATTAGGATTATTATTATATTCCTACCAAGATTTAGAAAAATGATTTTAGTTATAATGAATATTTCAAATTATCAAAAAAGTAATTTTAAATAAATATAAATATTAATCATGATTAAAAATAATACGCTTTTTATTGACTTTGATAGCACATTTATCAAAGTTGAAACTTTAGACATACTCGCTGATATTGTATTGAAAAATGATATCGATGCTCAAAATAAAAAGCAATTAATTTCAGATATAACAATATTGGCAATGTCAGGCGATATTGACTTTCAAACTGCACTCCAAAAAAGATTAAATATTTTATCGTTTACTAAAAATGATATTATAAAAGTAATTGAAAAATTATCTCACTTAATTTCCGATTCTTTCATTAGAAATAAAGAATTCTTTCAAGTAAATGCAAATAATATTTGGATAATCTCAGGTGGTTTTAAGGAAATTATCATCCCAATTGTTGCAGATTATGGAATTTCACATCATCATGTAATTGCTAATTCATTTATTTATGATAGTGATAAAATTATTGGTTGTGATGAATCGAAAGATTTATTTAAGGATAAGGGCAAAATAAAAGCAATTAATAAGCTAAATATAAAATCTCATAAAATTATAATAGGAGATGGATATACCGATTTTGAAGTCTTTACTCATGGTGAAGCAGATTTATTTATTTGTTATACTGAGAATATAAAAAGAGAAAAAGTGAGCAAATTATCAACGGTTCAAGCAAATTCCTTTGATGAGGTAATAAGAATTATGAATAGTAATTAATTTTAGATTAATTCACTTATTTTTTTCTCATCGTCTGAAGAAATAACTTTAATATTATTTTTCTGGCAAAGTTGAGTAAAAACACCATCGTCCTCTATTAATTTATTAGAGAAAGAACCATCATAAATTTCACCTTTCCCACAGGATGGGCTTTTAGATTTTAATATTGCAAGACTACAATTATTTTCCATTCCAATTTTTAATGATTTATGAGAGCCTAAATTAAATTCATTTGTAACATCCTCACCTGAAATAGTTTTTATTCGACCATCTAATTGTTTTTCTGCAGGAGGTCGAGGTGTTCCCAATTCCCCTAATTCTTCAGGACATACAGAAATCCATTCCACATTTTTATTTAATAAATTTTCTAACTTATTATGCCCCCCATCATACCTACATTTTTTTCCAAGTAAGCATGAACTGATAAGTATTTTTTTTATAGCCATTATTTTTCTTTAGATATAATTAAAATTAGGATTATTTTATAATATTAACCAAGATGAAGGATTTAATGAAGAAGATTCTATTTGTATGTACAGGTAATTCATGTCGCTCTCAAATGGCAGAAGGAATTGCAAAAAGTTTAGGGTGGGAAGCATTTAGTGCAGGTACAAAACCAGAAAAAAAAGTAAACCCATTCGCAATTGAAGTAATGGCTGAAATTAACATTGATATCTCAACGCAAAAACCAAAATCAATGAATGAAATAAATACAAATGATATGGATATTATTATGACTGTGTGTTCAAATGCAGATAACAATTGTCCTATTTTTCCAGATTTTTCAGGCAAAAAAATACATCACTCATTTGATGATCCCGCAAATGTAATGGGGACAAAAAAAGAAAAAATAATTGCTTTTAAAAGAATTAGAGATGAAATATTTGAATTATTAAAAAGTATGAATTATTAAATAGTCAACAATTGCATACCTATATAATTTAATTTTAAGTTATAAGCTATTAGTATTGACACATAATCACATTTAAAAGGGAAAAAATGAACTTATTAAAATTTATTTCGATTTTAATTTTTACAATTCAAGTCGGTTTTTCAAGTGTAGAATTATCTTTAGGAAATTATTCTGAATTTGAAGGCACCGCTAATGTAATATATAATTCATCTGTTGATATTGGAGGATTTCAATTTGATATAGAAGGAGCGACGCTTACGGGTGCTTCAGGTGGAGAGGCAAATAATAATGGTTTTGTAACTTCATATTCAGCAACAACCTTATTGGGATTTTCTTTTTCTGGTGCAATAATTCCTGCTGGTAATGGCGTATTAACTACAATTTCATTTTCAAATATAGATGAAGACATTTGCCTAGAAAATCCCGTAATGTCAGATGCTTCTGGAAATTCATTATCTATCACATTAATAAATCATTGTGTCGGTGGAAATGAAATTGAAGGATGTATGGATCCGACAGGGTGTAATTATGATGAAAATGCAACTATTGATATCGATTGTTATTATCCTGAAGAAAACTATGATTGTGATGGGAATTGTATAATTGAAATTGATTGCAATGGTGTATGTGGTGGTTCTGCTGAAATTGATAATTGTGGTTCATGTGATAATTTCCCATCAAATGATTGTAATCAAGATTGTGTAGGTGAATGGGGTGGAAACGCAATCGCAGATGAATGTGGAATATGTAATGGAAATGGTCCATCAATTGAATGTGAAAATGGAAATACCGTTTGTTTTCAAAATCAGTGTGATGATTGTGGTCCAGGTTATTTTCCAAATTATGGTCCTGAATGTCAATGGAGTACCGCCGTTTCAACAACTCAAGCCTATATTATTTTCGATTCAATATTATTAAATGGAGAATCAGTGGAAAATGGGGTGGAAAATGGAACAACAACAGGTGGGTGTACAAATAATGAATGTGATATCTTAGGTGCAATCTATAATGGACAAACTGTTGGATGGTCATATTTACCAATAATAAATAACCAAATTACAATTGCAGTTCAAATGAAAGATGCAAATACTGAGGCTGTAGCAGGATATCCAAATTATGTTCCTGGCGTATTAGACCCAATTGTTACATTTAATTTTTATGATGCAAGTGAAGGGAAAATGTACTATAATGTTGCTTCAGTTGCCCCTGTTTCTTCTGGATTAGTAAGTGTCGATGAATTAAATATAATAGAAACTGGTGATGTATGTAGTAGTGATGGGTTTGCATTTGGGGAAACAGAGTTTTGTTTAGAAGGATTAGGTTGTGAATATGTTGAATATTGTGATGGCACTTTTACAAATAATTTTGACGCAATTGGAAATAGTTTAGATCCCTGCACAATAATTTCAACTTGTGGAAATGATGATGCAGTTAATTTTGACCTAAATTCAGAATGCCCTTTATTTATTCATGATGCCAGCCTATGTCTTTTTAATGGTTGTCAAGATTTTGAAGCATTAAATTATAGTCCAGATGAATTAGTAAATTTTGAAGAATTTTCAGTCGGATGTATTTATGACCCATTTGAGTGGGTTTCAACTACACAGCAATCATTTTATGTGATTGACCAACTTGTTATTGATGGTAATTACATTACAGATGATTATGCACATTTTGTAGTTGGTGCTTTTTGCAATGATGTTGTTGTTGGGTCAGCCCAATGGAATGGTGAAAATACTACAATTGCCGTATATGGGTCTGATGGATTAACAGAAGGAACAGAAGATTATTGTTATGGTGGCATGACAACCCCTATTGAAATCCCTGCAGATATTCCTGAATTTAAAGTCTACGATGGTTTAAACGATATTTATTATAATGCATATTTCGAATCTTGTTTAGATATTGAAGGTAATACTTCTAATTGTGCTTGGTTAAGTTTTGGTTTTTCTAACATTCCTTCGTTAACGACTACAATTCCAGGCTGTACAGATGAAGAAGCATGTAATTTTAATGAAATTGCAACTGTTGATGATGGAAGTTGCTGGCTTGCAAATGAAGGCTGTAGTTGTGCATTTCCTGAAGGAAGTATTGTTGATTGTGCTGGCGAATGTGCAGGTTCAGCAATAGAAGATGATTGTGGCATTTGCGATGGAAATAATATGGATATGGATTGTTCTGGAATTTGTTTTGGCGAAGCAATAATTGATGATTGTAATGTATGTACAGAAGGCTCTACAGGTATTAGTTTCAATATTGATTTAGATTGTGCAGGTGTTTGCTTTGGAAATTCAGAATTAGATGTATGTGGTGAATGTGCAGGTAATGGATATGATTTATGTGATTTTGATGATAATGGGGTATCAAATTTAGAACAATATGGTTATGGTGTTTATAATATTGAAATTACAGATATACCTAATGACCAAGGATTTTATGTGTATATTACATTCACAGGATCATTTTTAGATAATCAAAGTAATTCTCAAACCCAACAAAATGAAGTTAATAGAGAAGTTGAAGTATATCAAATTGAACGATTAGATGAAATAGGCTGGGTAAGCGTTGGGCAATCAGTAATGTATGGACAGAATTCATATATAGTACAAGTTCCAACCATTATTAATCAAACAAATGAATCAGATGGATTAAGTACATTTAGAGTTTTATCTGCATTTGAAGATGAGGTTATTATTTCTTTTGAAAATGGAGCGGGTGCAAGTATTGATAATATTAACCCACAAGTACCTGAAAATGTAAATGGAGTTTATCAAAATAATATTGTCCAATTATTATGGTCAAATCCAAGTGATGACGATTTCCAATATTTTAAAATTTATAAAAATGAACAATTATTAAACTATTCTACAACACCGATATTTATTGATGATTTACCATCAATTGGCTTAAATAATTTTTATCAAATTTCAGCCGTTGACTTTCATGGAAATGAATCAGAACTTAGTGTAGAAGTAAATACAATTGATATTTGTAATGAAGAACAATCCGAATGTTTTGGATGTACAGACATTTCTGCAGAAAATTATAATTCAAATGCAATTTTAGATGATGGGAATTGTGAATTTTTGCCAATCGTTATTCAGGATGAAAATTTAGAAAATTATAATAGTGATTTGATAATAGATTTACCAGAAATTGAATTAAATGAGATTAGCGTCGATATTGATATTCCAGCGAGTGCTTTTGATATTCCTGAAGGGAGTCAAGTAAATTTAGAAATAATGGAAGCATCTGAAAGTGAAATAGAAAACATTTTATTTTATTCTAGTTCTGTAGATGCAGGGATTGAAATATTCCAAGGCTGTACATTTGAAGCAACGGATGAGAATGGAGATGAAATTGAATTAGTAGAAGGTGCAACTCTGGATATTGAAATTTCGTTCGAATTAACACGAAATGAATATGATTTGGGTTTCGTGCAAGAAAATGGTGAAATCATTGGATTAGATGCAATTTGCACAGATAATGGTGATGCGACTATGACTTGTTCAGGAAATGGAGATGGATTTGGTTCGTATATTGTATATTCATTTAATTCCAATTCTGTGGTTTTTGGATGTACAATGCCTGATGCATGTAATTATAATGAATTAGCAAACATGAATAATGGGAGTTGTTTCTATTATGGAATTTATGATTGTGATGGGATTTGTGTAAATGATTCAGATGGTGATTCTATATGTAACGAGCTTGAAATTTTAGGTTGTACCGATGAAAATGCAAGCAATTATGATATCGAAGCAACGGATGATAATGGTGCGTGTAGTTTTGGTTATAATTTGTCACATCAACTTGGTTTTGGAAATAATTTAATTAGTTTACCCGGTGAGCTTGAAAATAATTCAACATTACACCAAATGGATTTAATTACATCAAATGGTGAAGAAGTTGATTTTATTATTGGGCAAGGTGTCGGGCTTTTTAATACCGTAGATGGTTGGACAGGTAACTTAAATAGTTTATCCGCATATTCTGGATATTGGATAAATATTAGTGGTTCGGAAAATTATAATTGGGATGTTGAATTTAATCGTTCAATTGAAGCGTGTGAAGTATATTCTAACATCACATTTGGAAATAATTTATTATCATATAAATGGGGTGATGGTTCGTCTTCTACCATCGATGCTTTAGGTGGATTAGAATTTGCAACTGAAAACTTTAATTTTATCATTGGTCAAGGAGTCGGATTATTTAAAACGATTGATGGGTGGTCAGGAAATTTAAATTCATTGGAAGAAGGTAAAGGATATTGGGTAAATGTTTCGAATGATGAGATTAATAATTTTACTTGGGGATTTAATAATTGTGAAAATATTCCAAATAATCTAGGATTAACAAGTTCAAATATAAATTCAAATTTACCAGAAGAATATAAAGTACACCAATCTACCGAGCAGGCATTTTATTTAATAAACGAAATAGAAAATGGCGAAGCTGGTGATTTACTTCTCGCATATCATCATCATATTTTAGTTGGATCTACTGCCATAGAAAATGAATTAACAGTTTTACCTTTAATGGGACGAGACTTAAGTGAACAAACTGATGGATTTTTAGAATTAAGTGATATTCCTTCTCTTAAATTAGTAAAACCTACAGGGATTATTATAGATTTAGATGCAAATTTAGAGGGGTTTAGAAATTTATTAGTTTCTGAAATAGAATTAATCAAAAATGCGAATGAGTTAAAACCCAATGAATTTTTATTACACCCAGCATATCCAAACCCTTTTAATCCTGTAACTACTATTAAATTTGGTGTTCCTGCAGTAGAGTCGTTACGCGTAACGACTCTACAAATATATAACATCAACGGCCATTTAATTGAAACATTAATTAATGGACAAATTGAGTCTGGTCATCATTCAATTGATTGGAATGCCAATAGTTATCCAAGTGGTGTTTACTTTATTAAACTAAAATCAGAAAATTTTACTCAAACACAGAAATTGATGTTTGTGAAATAGGAATTATAAAAAATCACCTGTTTTTTCTAAATTTCACTCTATCATTCTCCTATTTAAACTTTATTTAATTTTGTTAAAAATATCTGATTAGTTTGAAGTAATTTTAACTATCTGATTAAATGGATTAAATGGAAAAAATTATAAATATTCATATAGAAAAATTGCCTGAAGGAGTTTACCTAGCAACTTCAGATGATATTCAAGGGCTAATAGCTCAAGGAAGAACAATATCTGAAACCCTTGAAATAGCAAAAGATATCGCTAAAAAACTTCTTGAAGCTCAAAAAGATGATCAAAATAATATAGTTTTGAAAAGTACATCATCATCATTTGATTATCCATTAGTATTAGGTGTCTAGTGGGTGGGCTTGCCGGTTACTCATATAGACAAGTAATAAAAAAATTAAAAAAACTTGGGTTTACTTTTTTAAGGCAAGGTGCAGGTAGTAATGAAATTTGAAAAAATGAAAAGAGTAATAGATATACAACAATTCCAAACCATCCAGGTGATATTCCCGAAGGTACGCTCTCAGCTATTTTAAAACAATCTGGAATAGATAAAATTAAATTTATCAATCAAAAGTAGTTAAATAGTTCAAAAAATTGATTTAAAAAATAGAACCACTTAGAGAATATACTCAAATGAGGTTTACTTCATTAAATGATATATTTTCTTTTATCAATTTCAGGATTCTGTTTAAATAATATTAATATATTCCCAATTTGACCAACAATGGATGCATTACATGAAGTTTCAATTTCTTCAGATAATGATTTTTTTTCTTCTTTAAACGAATTAAATTTTATTTTTATTAGCTCTTTATCTTCAATAATTTTATTAATTGAATTAATTGAATTTTGTGATAACCCCTCTTTTCCAATAATAATTGAATGCTTAATGGAATGAGCAAATCCCTTTAACTTTTGTTTATCTTTTGATGATATTTTCATGAAATTCTTTTTATGTTTATTAAACTATACTTAATTATTTATCAATTTTAAATTGATATAATAAAATACACTAATAATTAATCAATTACCTAAAATTATATTTATCAAAATAATAATATCTTGAATATTTATTATTCCATCGATGTTTATATCAGATGCAAATGATTGACCAATTGTAGGGTCTTGAATTCCTAAAATAAATTGTACCATTAATAATAAATCTTGAATATTTATAAGCGTATCTTCATTTAAATCGCCCAAAATATAATCAAATTGATCAAGATGGTCGAGTACTTTTCGTAAAGTAATATGTGTTGTTTCAGTCGCTATTTCCCAATCGATTAATCCTCCAACATGAATATGCCCTGCAATATGACAATTATTTTCCGAATCTTGATTTATATCTCTATACCACACGCCATGATATCCCATAAATTCAGATACAAAATGTCCAGGATCACCTTGCCAATCAATATACGCATTTAATCCCAGCTCTGCATCTTCTACAGCATCTTCAATCTCTTCTAACGGTAACGACGAATTCCGTTCAAAATAATTTTCTACACTTTCATCTGGAGGATTGGGCGTTGGAAGCGTTGGATCTAAATAATCAGAATACCAATTTGTTCGATTATAGAAATTAAATTCTAATTCCCAACTATGGTCAATAAATCCACGACTAAATGTAATTATCGCAATCGGTTTGACTTCATCAACAATAGTCCAAAAATCATTAGAAGTATCTTGATAATCAACTTCTAAATCACCAAAACCCATTCCACAATCATTACAATCGGGTTCTTCAAATTCAGGAAAATAACTTACAATATCATAACCTCTATTTTCCCAATCATCTCCCACCCATCCATTTGGATTTAAATCGTTATTTTGACTAAAATGACGAATCATCTCATTTGTTGGTGGCCAAAAACCAGTCACTAAAACAGTAGGGTTCTCAAGATTTCGTTTCCAATAATTTGAATTTGACTGGACTAAAATCCCTTTATTCAAATTACCTAATTGTCTAACAAGAGTTAAAGTAGGGTTTTCATCAAATTGCTTTATTTCGGTACAATATTCAATAGTAAGTTCAGTTGGTTTAATTCCGTTAATTATTAATGTATTATTTTGATTTTGACTTAAAAAATAATATGGACCTAAAAATCCATCATTAGTATATCGGACATAATAAAAATCATTATTTGAATTAAAAGCGTTTTCAATTATTATTTCAATTTCTTGAGGGGCATTTATATTTAATTTAGTTTGATAACAATTTAAATTATTTTTCTGAATAAGATTGGAATTAATTAATGGTATATCAGTGTTCACAAAATTTTGAATTTGAAGGTTTAAATTTAGTACACCATCATTATGATTAACTAATTTTGTTAAAGGTGGGTTATATGGTATTTTTTGGGGGAAAATGATTGAAGAAACAAAAATAGCTAATTTTATTGTTAAAATAAAATGCTTATCAATTTTCATGGTCTAAAGTTAAGAGGTAATGATAATAACTTTAAAATAAAAAAAGCCACTGATAAACAGTGGCTTTAATGTAGCCCGTAGGAGAATCGAACTCCTGTTGCAGAGATGAAAACCCTGAGTCCTAACCACTAGACGAACGGGCCAGCATAGACCAATAATTTATTGGACTTAATCAACATTAAACAAAATAAAAATAGAAATTATTTTACGATTAATATTGGGCATCTTGCATTTTTAGATATATAAATTGGTTTACTTCCAAAAATATATTTTCTAATTTCATTTCGATCAGCTTGACCAATTACAATAATATGATTATCCCCCGCCATTTCAATAATTTTTTCTTCTGCAGAACCCGTAATTAAATTAAATTCATGTTCTACTTTTAATCGTTTAAGATATTTATCAGCCCATTTTGATGCATTTTTATATCCACTCCTAAACTTTGTTGTTTTACTCACTGTTAATGATTTTACATAACTTCCAAATTGTTTAGAAATAATTGCACTATACATCACAGCTCTTTTTGTGTATTTTGAATCATTAACACCCAATAAAATAGGATATTTAAAATTTGGGTCAAAATTAGGTACAATAAAAATTGATGAATTTAAAAACTGTATTAAATGATGTGACAACTTATTTTTCTTTGGTTTCTCAATAATTGTAAGTTCATATTGATTTTCTTTCGTTTCATTTCTGAGTTCATTTAATAATTTACCATGTCGTAAAATTAAATTTACTTTAGAACCAGACGAATGAGGTAAAATTATTCTAATACGGTTATTTTCATCTATAAAATTCTCAGGTTGAAATACATTTGGATCTTCCTTTATATAACCATATTCAATAATTCGGTTAAATGCCCAATGTAATAAATCAATACCGGGTTGATTTAAATTCCATTCAGATAAGGATTGATTCGTAATTGACATTTCAGATTCCATAAATCCACTTGCTTCCCGCCCAACAACAATAATATTCAAATCTGCACCAAAACCTTCTGCAACTTTTATCGTTAAACGAATTATATTTCGGGTAGCCTCTGATTGATTATGGATACATAATAAAAATTTCATTTACTTACTCCCCTACAATTCTAAATAATTAATTAAAAATGGCCAATAAAATTTTATCACAAATAAAAGAACAATTATTGACATTATTCCAACTCGCCATCCTGCCCGTAGAAAATCAGTCATTTTTATCATTCCTGTGGAATAAATAATCATACAAGCAGGCGCTGCAACAGCAGAAAAATATCCAAAAGCAGATGCTACCGCTGTTGTCATTCCCATCAACAGAGGATCACCGCCCATATTTAACATAATTGGGCCTAAAACCGCAACTGTCGCACTTGAACTAATTACATTTGACATTAATGTTGTAATTACAATTGATACTGTGTATGGGAGCATTTCAAACCTGTCTAATAAAAATTGAAATGAATGAATGAATGAATTTCCTAACCACACTGCTGTCCCATGGTTTTTCATTTGAATACCAAGAGAAATTGCAGATGCAAATAATAAAATGACTCCCCAATTCGTATTTTTACTAATTGTATTCCAACTGACAAGCCCCGACGCCATATATAAAAATGCACCAGAAATTGCTATTATTCCCATTCCAATTCGTTCATTTAAAAATACCCACCCAAGGAAAATAATCATAAATATTATAATTGCTAAAATTTCTTTTCCACTAATATTACCTCTATTGGCAACTTGGACTTTTAATCTTCGAATTGGAGTATCTAAAAATTTAATTTCAGGAACAAATGCAAGTCTTAATAGCCATGAGGCAAAGAAAATTCGAATAATGACCATAGGATATGCAAATAACATCCAATTTAAATAGGATAACGAAATTCCATTTTCAGGAATAGATTTTAAATATGCTAACATTAATGCATTTCGGGCACCGCCTGAAGGAGTACCAATCCCTCCAATTGTACATCCATACGCAATTGAAAATAATAATAATGCCGTTAAATTAGGAATATGTCTATGATTAGAAACATTTTTAATAAGTGTAATCGCAACAGGCAACATCATTGCAACAACTGTATGTTCTCCAATAAAAGAAGATAATATTGCAGAAATAAATAAAAATCCAAAAGTAATATTTCGTACTTTATTCCCTGTAAAGCGAATAATTGCAAGTGCTAATCGGGCATCTAATCCTTGATGAACAATTGCAACACCCATCATTAATGAACCCATTATAAAAAACACAGCATCACTCATATACGATTGGGCAACTTCTGCTGGATTTGAAATTCTAAATGAGACTTCTAATATTGCTATTAACAACGCAACAGCAGGAAGTGGAACAGGTTCAGTTATAATTAACATAATGACCATAATTCCAAGAATTAGTGTTCGATACCCTCGAGGAGATATCGTTTCAGGATATGGCAACCAATATAACCCTATTCCTATAATTAGGGTTATAATCAGCCATCGCTTTTCTTGGAACCAGAAAAGAAGTGTTCTTATTATTTCATTATTCACAAATATTGTATCATGCTAAAGATGAAATTTACCAATTTAAAGTATTCGTTAAAAAGTGATAAACGAAAACCCCTTTTTACTGTATTTTTACCC
This sequence comes from uncultured bacterium, assembly GCA_964529325.1. Taxonomy (GTDB): domain Bacteria; phylum Fidelibacterota; class Marinisomatia; order SCGC-AAA003-L08. The sequence goes on from CAZGWH010000015.1 coordinate 38,511, forward strand.
ACAACAATTATTTTATTCAGTTTACTCCGAAGGATATAAATTTAATTTGATATTAATAATACACTATTTTAAAATAATGTTGCCCGCCAGTTGCCTCATAATAAAAGGTAACCATAACGCTTAAAAAGTCGTTGATTTA
>CAZGWH010000016.1:0-37316 GCA_964529325.1 uncultured bacterium
AAAATAGTATTTAATGTTTTATTTAAACAACTCATTTAAATTTTTGGGCAAACTATAAAACTCTACCATTATTATTATAAAACATATTAATCTGTATTATTAACAAATTAAAAAACCGTAATTTATTATATCAGATGACAACATATCTCATTAAAAGACTGCTTCATGGAATCCCTGTTATTTTTGGTGTAATGACAATTTCCTTTATCATTTCATATATTATTCCTGGCGACCCTGTATTGGCATTGGTCGGGGATTTTTATGATGAAGAAACAATTGACCAATTAAGAAACGAACTTGGATTAGACCAACCTATTATTATTCAATATTTCACATATATAAAAAATACTACAACAGGAAATTTAGGTTTATCATTTCAAACTAAATCATCTGTATTAAATCTTATTTTTGAAAAGCTATCCGTTACATTTACACTTTCAATTTTAGCAACGATATTTGCGTCAATTATCGGGATAATTATGGGTTTAATTTCTGCTCTTAATTATCATCGGTTATTTGATAGAATTTTTATTTTAATTTCACTGATAGGAATATCCGCACCTGTTTTTTGGGTTGCTTTAATGCTTATTTTTTGGATTGGCGTTGAGTGGCGGTTACTGCCACCTTCAGGGTATGGTGGATTGGTTTATTATGTTTTACCTGTAATTGCACTAGGGTCTCGGTCATTAGCAATGATTGCTCGAAATACGCGTGCATTTATGTTAGATGTATTAAAAAAAGATTATATGAGAACAGCAAAATCAAAAGGGCTTTCAAATTTTAATATTTTATTCAAACATGGGTTAAAGAATTTATTAGTGCCTGTAATAACTATAATTGCCACAGATTTTGGAAGCTATTTATCTGGAGCTGTATTAACAGAGTCCATATTTGGATTACCAGGAATAGGAAGATTATTATTAAATGCAATTATGCAGAGAGATTTCCCCGTAATTCAAGGTACGGTTCTATTTATGGCATTAAGTTTTGTAATTATCAATATACTCGTTGATTTAATTTATGGATGGGTTGATCCTCGAATTAGAGATGAAATTATAAATGGATAAAATATTTAATAAACTTCGTGTAGATATCTTTGCCCAAATTGGAATAGGGATATTATTAATATTTTTAATATTAAGTTTAATTCAATCTTTTTTGCCCTCACCATTTGAACAAAATTTAAAAATACGATTACTCGAAATTGGCAGTATAAATCATCTTTTAGGAACAGATCATTTTGGGAGAGATTTATTATCACGGCTTATTTATGGGATTAAAATTTCGATGGTTGCAGGAATTTCAGGAAGTTTAATTTCTGCTTTTTTAGGTATTTCTATCGGTTCAATTTCGGGATATTTTGGAGGAAGAGTAGATACAATTCTCATGCGATTTACTGATATGATTATGGGTTTTCCAACATTATTATTATTAATTGCTTTATCTACAGCACTTGAACCTGGATTAAAAACAGTAGTAATTGCAATAGGTGTTGTTTCTTGGCCAGGAATGGCTCGATTAGTACGAAGCCAGGTATTATCTATAAAGTCAGGTGAATTTATTCATGCTGCAAAATCATTGGGATATTCAGAGTTTTCAATTTTACTAAAACATGTTTTACCAAATTGTATGGGGCCTATATTAATTTCATTTACACTGGGAATATCAGGAGCAATTATGGCAGAGGCGAGTTTATCATTTTTAGGATTAGGCACTCAACCACCTATGCCAAGTTGGGGAATAATGATTAGTGAAGGAAAAGATTTTTTAAGAATAGCACCAGCATTATCAATATTGCCGGGGTGTATAATTGCTCTCGCTGTAGTTGGGTTTAACCTTGTGGGTGAGGCCTTGCGTGATGCGTTGGAAAAGTGAATTAAATTTTTAATTCAAATATTTGTATTGTGCTTTCTTCACTAAATGGTTTCAAACTATAATCTCCCCAAATATTAAGTATTTCAAACCCTGCATCAATTAATAGTCGGTTCATTGTGTCTGGCCAATACATTCGTGTAGAAAAAGTATTTATTAAAAAATCTTTTCTTGTTTTTGAAGAATAATACCATGTGAGTTGATTTACCTCTTTATCGGGATCATAATCATTTGTTTCTTCAATTAGAACTTCTTCATTAATTTGAGAATCAAAATATTCAATCGTTGGGTATCGTACATTTTTTGGTCTATAATAATGAAGTGGACTTGGCATATAAATATCAATATAAAACCTGCTATCTTTTCTTAAATGTTTTTTTACAGACTCTAAACATGCTTCACCGTCCTTATCCTTTAATAAATGAAGAAATGAATTATAACCAACAAAAACAGTATCAAACTTTTCATTTAAATCAAAATTAGAAATATCACCTTTAATAAATTTTCCATGAGGCTGAAAAGGAATTGCTTTTTCTGTTGATGCTTCACAAAATGTCTGTGAAAGCTCTAGTCCGGTTACTTGAAAACCCTCTCTTAATAATGGAATTGAAATCCGCCCTGTACCGCACGCTAATTCTAAAACTTTATTGCCACATCCTTTTTTACATAGAAATTTCCACATTTCAAGGTCATCTTTTTTCCACCAATTTTCTTCATCATAACGAATAGGGTCATCATATATAGTTGTTTTAATTTTTATCTGCCTCTAATTGTGTTTTTATTGCTTCGTTTATTTGAACCCGCATCGTTTTTAATCGTCGTTTATTTCCACTTTTCTGCTCTACCATTTTTAAAACTTCTAATGCTTGATGGAAATAGCCTTGATTTTGATATACCTCTGCAAGTGTAAATGTTGCCATCCTCATACTAATTGGAACAACTTCTTCAAGAATTTCAATTGGTTGTGGTTCAATTTTCAATTTTTTTGGTTGAGCAGATTTTTTTTCTTGAACAGGTTTCTGAGGGTTAGTAACAATATTTTTAAGCCAAGTTGCACATTCATTATCATTTGGTTTAACTTTAAGAAGTGATAAAACCGTATCTTTGATAGTGTTTTCACTTCGACTTAAATCTCTTTGAATGCGAAATAGTAATTTCCATGCGTTAATATGAGCTGAATGACGATTTACAATAAATTTTAAAGTTTTTTCCGCTCCAAGTAAATTTGCTTCTAATATTTGTATTTGAGCCATAATAAAATTTCCTTCAATTGACTCAGGGGAAATTCCTAAACCCTTTTGGCAGACAGAAAGAGCTTTTTTTAATTCTTTATCTTTTAAATAAATATGAGAAAGTACAGGGAAAAATGCAGATCCTGGGTCTTGATTTACTTGTTCAATTAACCACTCTTTATCAAATACTGACATTATAACGGAATATTTCCATGTTTCTTTTTAGGATTTGTATCCACTTTTGTTTTTAGGAGCTCAAGCCCACTAATAATTCGCACTCTTGTTTCTGATGGTTCAATTACATCATCAATATATCCTCTTTTTGCAGCAACAAATGGATTTGCAAATTTATCTCGATATTCTTCAATTAATGAGGCCATTTTTTCTTCTGGGTTTTCCGCATCTTTAATTTTATTTTTCCAAATAATTTCTACAGCACCCCTTGGACCCATCACTGCAATTTCTGCTGTTGGCCATGCAAAATTAAAATCTGCTCGAATATGTTTAGATGACATTACATCATACGCTCCACCATAAGCTTTTCGAGTGATAATAGTAATTTTAGCTACGGTTGCTTCTGCAAATGCATATAATAATTTAGCACCATGTTTTATTATTCCACCCCATTCTTGATCTGTTCCAGGTAAAAATCCAGGCACATCTACAAATGTAATAATTGGAATATTAAATGAATCACAAAACCGAACAAATCGAGCACCTTTTAAAGAGGAATCAATATCTAAAACACCTGCTAAATGTGCAGGTTGGTTTGCAACAACCCCAACGGATTTTCCATTCATTCGTGCAAAACCAACTAAAATATTTGGTGCATAATTTTTATGAACTTCAAAAAATGAATCTTTGTCCATAATTTTTGAAATTATAAGATGCATATCATACGGTTTATTAGGATTTGAAGGAATAATTGAATTAATACCCTCCATATTAGGTTCATTGTTTTCTTGAATAATTACAGGAGGAGATTCCATATTATTTAATGGTAAATATGACATTAATTTTCTTATTCCACCTAATAATTCAACCTCATTATTACACATAAAATGAGAAACACCCGAACGACCTGAATGAGTTTCTGCCCCACCTAAGTCTTCCATTGAAACATTTTCATGCGTTACAGTTTTTACTACATTTGGACCTGTAACAAACATATGGCTTGTTTTTTTAGCCATAAATATAAAATCAGTAATTGCAGGAGAATACACTGCTCCACCTGCACATGGCCCAAGAATTGCAGAAATTTGAGGAACAACACCCGATGCAAGCGTGTTTTTTAGAAAAATATCAGCATATCCTGCTAAACTGACAACACCTTCTTGAATTCTTGCACCTCCAGAATCATTTAATCCTATAACAGGCGCACCGACCTTTAATGCGAGATCCATAATTTTGCATATTTTTTCTGAAAATGTTTCTGAAAGCGATCCTCCAAAAATGGTAAAATCTTGAGAAAATACAAAAACTTTTCGGTTGTAAATTAGTCCATATCCTGTTACTACCCCATCAGTTAAATAGCGTTGTTCTTCAAGGCCAAAATCTGAACAACGATGTTCAACAAAAGGGTCAAGCTCCACAAATGAGTTTTTATCTAAAAGAATTTCTATTCGTTCTCTTGCGGTAAGCTTTCCTTTTTCATGTTGTTTTTTAAGCCGAGCATCACCCCCACCCATTTTAGATTCTAATCGTTTTTGATGGAGAACATTTTTTAATTCATCATAATTATGATCGATTTTCTTTTACCCACCCTTCAATATAGTCAATAGTTGTTTGGAGAGAAGTCCCTGGTCCAAACAATTTACCCACGCCTATTTTCATTAAACTTTCAATGTCTTGCTCTGGAATTATTCCACCACCAGTTAATAATCGGTCTCCGATACCTTCTTTTTTCATCAACTCTAAAACACGAGGGAAAATAGTCATGTGAGCACCACTTAAAATGGATAGTGCAATAACATCAGCATCTTCTTGAACGGATGCACTGACAATCATTTCGGGGGTTTGCCTCAATCCAAGATAAATAACTTCCATTCCTGCTTCAATAAATGCTCTTGCCAATATTTTTATTCCTCGGTCATGCCCATCTAAGCCAGGTTTAGCCATAATTACGCGAATTTTTCGCTTCATTTATTTTTCCTTACTATTTAATACAAAAGTAACAGGGCCATCATTTAATATATGAACAGCCATTGTTGCACCAAAAGAACCATTTTGCACAGGTATATTATAATTTTTTAATTGTTGAATAAAATATTTATAAAGCTCATTTGCTATATCCGGTTTTGCTGAGTGTGAAAACCCTGGGCGGTTTCCTTTTCGCCAATCTGCACATAATGTGAATTGACTTATTACTAAAGCTGAACCATTTACATCCTGAATTGATAAATTCATCGCCTTTTTCTCATCAGGAAAAATACGAAAGTCTGAGATTTTTTTTGTAAGAAATTCGACATCACTTTTTCCATCAGAATCTACCACGCCTAAAAGAATATTTAGCCCATACCCAATTTGACCAATAATTTGATTATCTACCTCCACTTTAGAACTTTTTACTCTTTGTAAAACAGCAATCAAATTAGCTTATCCAAACATTGTTATCAGATGTAAGTTCTCGTAAGTTTTTAATAAATGCTTTAGATGGGTTTACAAGACAATTATTTGAAACGACTCGCTCTAATGAATTTCCATCATCAAGGCAAAAAATTAACTTACAATATCCTTTATTATCTTTTGCAAGTTTGAATAATTGAGAAATTAGTTTAGGGTCTTTAAATTGTTGTTCTAATTTTATATTTATGCGTTTACTTAATATTTTTCTTACATCTTTTATTGGAATAAATCGATTAGCATTTAATAAAAGAGATTCTCCATCTTCAAACCGGTTAGAAATAGAAGCAATGAGAAAAACCATTTTATCAACTTTTATTAAATCCATGTGTTTTTCGTAAACATCCGCAAATGCAAAGATTTCACATTTTCCAATTTTTCCCTCAATAGTTACAATTGCCCATGGCCTATTTTTTTTATCAAATAATTGCCTTACATTTGTAATAATCCCACCAACTCGAATTTCTTTAGGTAGTCTTTTTGAATCAAAATCAATCAAATTAACATTGTTAAATTCTTTCATATCATCAAAATATTTTTCAAGAGGGTGCCCTGAAAGATAAAACCCAATCAATTCTTTTTCTCGAATCAGTTTTTCTTCTTGGCTCCATTCATCAATATCAGGTAAAACAGGCTCTGGAATTACTGTTGCCATGCTTGCACCAAATAAACTTGCTTGGTCAGAATTCATATCTTGAATATATTTTTGACCAAATTTTACACTGGAGTCCACAGCTTCAAATTTTTGTGCTCTGTGTCCTTTTAAACTATCACAAGCTCCAGCTACAATTAAACTTTCTAATACTTTTCGGTTTGCAGATTGGGATTCTACTTGCTTGCTAATATCAAAAATAGTAGTAAATAGCCCCTTTTTTTCTCGAATATCAACAATTCCACCAACTGCTTTTAGCCCTACATTTTTTATTGCTGAAAGCCCAAAACTAATTTTTTTACCTGAAATTGCTCTAAATTCGGGAAATGAAATATTGACATTAGGAGGCTCAACATCTATACCCATTTCTTTTGCTTCACTAATTAAGGTTACAATTCGATCAATGTCATTCATTTCAGTATTCATATTTGAAGCGAGAAATTCAGCAGGATAATGAGTTTTTAACCAAGCGGTTTGGTAGGCAACAAGAGCATAGGCTGTAGAATGACTTTTGTTAAAACCATATTGAGCAAATTTTTCCAATAAATCAAAAATTTCAACAGCTCGTTTTTTATCTATTTTTTGTTTTACAGCACCTTCCACAAAGTCAACTTTAAAGGCTGCCATTAAATCAGCTTTTTTCTTACCCATGGCACGACGCATCATATCACCCTGAGCCAAACTAAAGCCACCAATTTTTTGACTGATTTCCATTACCTGTTCTTGATAAACAATAATACCATAAGTTTCTTTTAAAATTGGCTCTAACGATGGATGTAAAAATACAATTTTAGAATTACCATGTTTCCGTGCAATAAACTCTGGAATATTTTGCATTGGACCAGGACGATAAAGTGCATTCATCGCAATTAAATCTTCAACACATGTCGGTTTTAATTGTTTTAAATATTCACGCATTCCACCTGATTCAAATTGAAAAACCCCAATTGACCTTCCGCTTGCAAATAAATCAAATGTTTTAGAATCCTCTAAATTTAATTTATCAATTTCAATTTTAATATTGTGATTTCGTTCAATTGCTTTAACTGCTTTATTAATTACGGTTAGATTCCGAAGACCCAAAAAGTCCATTTTTAATAGACCCAATTCTTCAAGTTCATTCATTTCAACTTGAGTAGCAACATCGTTTGTTCCTGGTGGTTTATAAAGAGGAACATAGTCTGTTAATGGCCCTGGAGCAATTACAACGCCTGCTGCATGTGTGGAGGAATGTCTATGAAGTCCCTCTAATATTTTTGAATATTTAATTAACTCACGATGAGTTTCATCTTGAGATGATATTAAAGAAAGTTCCTTATTTAGCTTCATTGCTTTTGTTAATGTCATTTTAGGATCGGTGGGAATTAGCTTTGCAATTCGGTCAACTTCTCCATAAGACATCCCCAAAACCCGCCCTACATCTCGAACGACAGACTTGGCTTTCATTGTGCCAAAAGTAATAATTTGAGCTACAGAATCATGACCATATCGCTCTTTAATATAATCAATTACTTGCTGTCTGCCTTCAACACAAAAATCAATATCAATATCGGGCATAGAAACTCGTTCAGGATTTAAAAACCGTTCAAATAGTAAATTATATTTAATCGGGTCAACATCTGTAATACCAGTAGTATAGGCTACAATTGAACCTGCAGCCGACCCTCTTCCTGGACCAACAGGAATAGTTTGGTTTTTAGCATATTTAACAAAATCCATTGTAATAAGAAAATATCCCGCAAACCCCATTTTTTTTATAACATTGAGTTCATAATCAAGTCTTTTTTGAACAATTGGAGTTATGTTTTTATATCTTTCCGCTAACCCTTGTTGACATAAAATTCGTAAATAATCATCTGCAGAGCTTGCACCAGAATTATCAGGAATTGGAAAGCGAGGGAGATGATAATCGCCCATTGGAATATCTACACTACATTGTTCTGCAATTTTTAAAGTATTTTCTAAGGCTTCTGGAGTATCTTTAAATAGTGCATACATTTCATCTGTTGATTTAATGTAGAATTGCCGTGGTTCATAACGCATTCTATTTGGATCATCTCTATCTTTTCCTGTTCCAAGGCAAAATAATACATCATGTGCTTCCCAGTGATCTTCTTGTGCATAATGGCAGTCGTTTGTACAGATTAATGGTAAGTTTAAATCTTTAGATAATTTTTTTAGAACAGCATGAGAACTTTTTTCCTCTTCTATTTCATGGTTTTGCATTTCTAAATAAAATCGCCCAGGAAAGATTTCAGAGTATTCTATTGCGGCTTTTCGGGCATTATCATAATCACCTATCGAGGCATAATGGGTAACTTCTCCTGCAAGACATGCCGTTGTTGCTATTAAACCTTCGTTATATTTTTTTAATAGTTCTTTATCTACACGAGGCCGATAATAAAAACCTTCAAGATAACCAATTGAAACAAGTTTCATCAGGTTTTTATAACCAATTTCATTTTGGCAAAGAAGTATTAAATGATTATAACCCCATTTTTTTCCAGAAGCGGTGGTAACTTGTTTTTTTTCATTATGTTTACCAACAGATACATAAATTTCACACCCTAATATTGGTTTAATCCCTTTTTTTCGAGCAGATTTATAGAAAGGTATCATTGAAAATAAATTACCATGCTCCGTTACAGCAATAGAATCCATTTTTAAATCTGAAAGGGTAGAACACATTTGCTCAATTGATTGAGCCCCATCTAATAAAGAGAAGTCTGTATGATTGTGTAAGTGTATAAAATCGGTCATATTTTAAGTGATTATTGTTAAATGCAAGGTGTTAATTTTAAGCCATAATTTGGCTCATCACATAATGTAGATTTTGAAAAAATTAGTTTATTTTTATTATTTTTGACAATAATACAAACTAACTAATATAATAAATCTGTACATGTTCAAGTATGTACAGGCAAAACATAAAAAAGTAGAGAAAAAGTGTTTACTTGGAGAATTAAAAAATAATCTTTTTAATTTCAGACCAATACCCACAACCGTTTGTAGAAAAACAATTAATAATTCCGAATTAAAAATTAATTTAAATTTACTATAAAAAAATTGGAGGTTATACCCAAGGGTAAAATAATATTTACTAATTGAACAATATCTAACACATTCAAGATTCTATCATTAAAAATTTGAATTATAGTTTATATTCAGTATAAATTTCTTTATACTTTAAATATAAAAATTAAGAGGATTCTACTTAAATATAGAAATAATTTATATATTATTTTTTTAAGGAAAAATTAGAAATTAAATGGAAATAATTTTAAACCAAACAATCGATATTATAAAAGAAGCTGGTAAAATAATTATGAATTATTACCAATCGGAATTTGAAGTAAAACAAAAGGGAGTTGGTAATCCTATTACACAAGCTGATATTGAAACTGATGCTTTTTTAAAAAATACATTAACTAAAGCATTTCCAAATTATGGATGGCTTTCAGAAGAAACAAGAGATACTCCTGAACGATTAAATAAGAAGAGGGTTTGGGTAGTTGATCCGCTTGACGGTACAAAAGAATTTGTTGAAGGTGTTGCTAATTTTGCTATTAGTATTGGGCTTGTAGAAAATGGTCTTCCAGTTTTAGGCGTAATTCTTAATCCAGTAAAAAATGATTTATATACAGCATATAAAGGTGGGGGAATGAAATTTAATGGTAAATCTACTTTTCTATGTAAACACCCAAATTTAAAAAAAATGAATATTTTAAATAGTAGGTCAGAAACAAAAAGAGGACTATGGGAGCCTTACAAGAATAAATTCAAGAAATTGATTCCTTTTGGAAGTATTGCTCTTAAACTTGCAATGGTTTCAGCAAATCAAGCCGATTTTATTGGTTCGTTACAACCTAAAAATGAATGGGATATTTGTGCAGGGCATTGTATGATAAATGAATCTGGTGGAGAATTATTAACAACACTTGGAAATGAAATTACATATAATAACCCGAATACATTAATTACTCCAGGATTAGTTGCAGGCAATAAAATTGCTGTTAATAATTTTTTAAATATATTATAATGGAAACAATTATTCTTGGTGGTGGATGTTTTTGGTGTTTAGATGCAATTTTTCAAAGAGTTACTGGTGTTATTTCCGTTGAATCAGGTTATACAGGTGGAAAAATAGAAAACCCAACTTATAAAGAAATTTGTACTGGACAAACAGGTCATGCTGAAGTGGTTAAAATTAAATTTGATAATAAACAAATAACACTTTTAGAAATACTTGAAATTTTTTGGCAAACACATGACCCAACAACATTAAACAGACAAGGGAATGATATTGGGACACAATATAGATCTACTATTTTCTATGTTAAAACTTCTCAAAAAGAAATAATTAATCAATCATTAATTTGCTTAATTAATTCAAAATTATATAAAAATTCAATCGTTACTGAAATTAATAAATTAGGGAAATTTTATATCGCTGAAAAATATCACCAAGATTATTACAATAATAATTCTAATCAACCCTATTGTTCATTAATTATAAATCCTAAAATTATGAAATTTGAAAAACAAATTAAAAATAAATGATATCTATTATTTGTATATAAAAAAATAGTAAAATTAGGTTACAATGATTAATCAATTATTTATGATTGGAGAGTGAAATGCAAACACCAAAGAATATAACAAAAGCACATCAATTAGCATTCGTTTATTTATTTTTCGCTTCTGAAACTGACCAACAATTAGCTTCTAATGAAATGTTAACTATTTCTGATAAAATTGAAAATTGTTTGATTAAAAATACAGAAATTAAATTGAATGGTTGGGATATTGTATCTGAATCATTAAACTGGATCACATCATTAAATCCCCATCAAAAAATAGAAAATTATAATAAAATAATGGATTTATTTAGAATAGAATTTTCAAATGAACAAAAAACTTGCTTAATAGAAGACTTAAAAGAAATTGCTAAATCAGACGGTGTTGTGTTGGAAGCAGAAAAAAAATTAATAACTAAATCGTCAGAATTATTAAATGATTAATCTTTCTCTAATTCAATATTAATTGTACTGTCTTTTTCCTTAACATTAAATTTTATTAATGAATTTAATGAATCAAAATAAGTAGAATTTAATAATTGTAGTATATTTGCCTCATTATAGGCTAATCTTAATTTTCCAATAGCTAAATAAACTTGTCCAATTTCAAAATGGTACAAATGATTATCAGGATTTAAAAGTGTCGCTTTTTTTAATGCAATTGCGGAAGATTCCAAATCACCGATTTGTTTTAAACATAATCCAATATAAAACTGTGAATCGGAATCATTTGAATTTAATTTTAATGCGTATTTAAACATTGAAATGGCTGATTCATATTCACCTAAATTATATAAACATTTCCCAATTAAAAACTGAGTAACTTGGTCTTTTGGATATTTTGATGCATAAATTTCAAATTTCATAAGAGCTTCATCAAAAAGTAATAATTCCATATAAAGTACACCTGTTTGAAATGATATTGTAATATCTGTTGAATCTAATAGTTCTGCTTGTTTAAATGCCAATAGAGCTTGCATATTTTTATTTAAATTCCCATAAGCTAATCCTAATAAATAATTAGTATTAAAATTTGGCTCAATACATTTCATTGACTCTTCTAAATAATAAATGGTTTTTTCATAATATCCTAATTCATAAGAAACATGGCCTAAATCAATAAATAATTCTGATAATTCATCATTATATTTAAGGGCTTCTTCATAAACGATCATTGCATTTTCTAACCTATTTAGCTCTTTATATGCTTTTGCGAGTTGTAAATAATAATTAATATTTCCAGGCTCTTTATCAATTAAGCGAGTATATGCATCAATGGCCTCAGGAAATCTTGATTCATAAATTAATACCTTACTAAATATTGATAAAATTCGTGTCGAATCTGGGTTGAAAATAATATAATCACGAAGAGGTTCAACAGCTTTTCGATATAACTCTTTTTGGTATAATAATAATCCCAACCGTCTATTTACTTCTGTTATTTCTTGATTAAACTTTCGAGTTATTTTGTAGTTCTTTATCGCTTCATCAATATTTAATATTTTTTCATATACTTGTCCCAAATAATAATGATATGTACCATTTTCTTTTTCATATATTGTACTTTTTGTAAACGCATCTAATGCCAGGCTTAATCGTCCAATCTTTAATTGAGCCAATCCTAAATTAAAATGGACCTCCGCATTTTTAGGGTTTATTTTTAATGCTATCTTATATTGTTGAGTCGCCATTTCAAAATTATTTTCTAAATAATAAATTTTACCTAAAGCTAAATAAACTCTATAATCAAAAATTTCATTTATTATAAGTTGTTCAAGTACAATACGAGCACCTTGAAAATCACCTCGATGCATCATGCTTAATGAAACACCTATTTTTGCAATTATATGATCGGGGGAATTTTGGATTGCCCAATGATAATTTATTAATGACTCAAACCAATTTTCCTGTTCAAAATAAACATCACCTAATAATAAATAAGTTCTGAGTTCATTTGGGTTTTTCTCCTGAAATTCTAAAATAAATGGTAATGTATTTTCATTTCTACCAATTTTAATAAAAGCAAGTGCAATTATTAATTTTTTTTCTGAAGATAATAAATTCAAATTAGTATTTTCAGAAACGTTATCTAAAAATAACTTTGTTGAATCTAAATTAGTAAACAATTTAGTTGTTAAAAAGTTATAATTCAAATACTGATCATCACCCATAACAGCTTGAGATAATAACTCTAATGCATCTTGAAATAATCCCCTTTTGTAATAATTAATTGCTATATTAGCTAATTCAATCGACTCATTATTTTGTTCTTGAATATATTGAATCGTGTCTGGTTGATAATCTAAATATCTAATTTCTGGAAACCAAAGGACAAAAGGTGAGATATGAACAGAGTCTATTTGGTTAAAACGGGTTGAATCACTTAGCTCATTCAATATTTGAGAATATGGACTTTGAAAAAATGAATTCGAATTTGAAATATAAATTTCATCTAATTTTTGAATTGGACTATATAAATATTTTTGAAATTTTATTATTTCATTTTCATAAATTTTGGCGGAACGATAAAATAATAGATTAGAAATGGAGTCTTTTTCTATTTCAAGATAAAATTCAGCAAAAAATTCTAGCTGATTTGCAAATGATTCTTTAGATAGTTTAGGATCTAGTTCAATAATTGATATTAACTTTTGAGCATATCTTTCTGCAGTTTCTAAATTACCTATTTCTCTCTCAAATTTAAAATTTGTTAGTAATTCATCATAAGACTGCTCTGTTTGAGCAATTATTATACCTACAAAAGAAAGTAGTATTAAATATTTTTGTATTTGTTTTTTATACATTATATAGGATTCCAAGTGGTTAAATTTAACAACATTCTATCCCTCTCTAAAATATTTTCAATTAAAGTGTCATTTCTTGTAATGGCATTCTTTTACACTTTAAATTTAAGACGATGTAAACTAATAATATCTTTAAAATAAAAAGGGAATTAAATTAAAATGGACACATTAAAAAATCAAATTATTCATGAAATAGAAAATACACCTATTAAATTATTTATGAAAGGAACAAAAGAAATGCCAATGTGTGGTTTTTCAAATACAGTTGTTCAAGTACTAAACCATTATAATGCTGATTTTTCGGCTACAAATGTGTTGGAAGACCCATCAATTAGAATAAAATTATCTGAACATTCTAATTGGCCAACTATACCACAATTATTTGTAAATGGTGAATTAGTTGGAGGTTGTGATATTATTGTAGAACTTCACCAAAAAGGTGAATTAGCTAGTATATTAGATCAATCTAAATAAATATTTTTATTTAGGGAAAAAGTGTCCACACTAGAAAATGAAATTAAATATGCTCAAGTTGCATTTCCGTTAACAAGTTTTAAGCAATTTACATATACAATTCCCCAATCATTAATTTCAAAAATTGAAGTTGGTGCATGTGTACTTGCGCCAATTCGGAACAATGAACGAGTTGGATTTGTAACTCATATTAGTGATAAATCAAACTATGAAGGTAAAGTTTTTGAATTAAGGGGGCGCCTTGAAAAAGATCTTTCTATTCCAAAGGATCTTTGGGAAACATTAATTTGGATTTCATATTATTATTTTTGCCCAATTGGCAAGGTAATAAAATCTGCAATTCCATTAAGTTTCAAAACTAAACTAAAACCAAAAAAAGTTTTATATGTACAAATAACTAAACTGGGTTTAAATCAAATTCAACAAATTAAAAAAAATGCGGTAATACAAAAAGAAATTCTAGAATCATTATCCTTGGTTAACGAGCCTGTTAGAATTGCTTCTTTAAAATTTATTTCTCTATCAGCTCCTTCAATTTGTAAAAAATTAGTCGAAAAACAATATGTAAAAATAACTGAAAAAAATGAAATCTATAATCCGCTTGATATTGTACCTATTGCCATACCAAAACCAATATTATTAAATATTGAACAACAAACTGCTTTTAATACCATGAAAAATAATTTTATTAAAAATAAGTTTTCAGTTAATTATGTTCATGGGGTTACAGGTTCTGGGAAAACAGAACTTTATATCAAACTCGCTGAAATGGTAATACAAAATAATAAATCAGTTATTATTTTAGTACCAGAAATATCATTAACCCCACAAATTTCAGCACGATTTAAAACTTTTTTTGGGAATAAAATTGCATTATGGCATAGTAAATTAACAATATCTCAAAAATCTTGGACATGGAAAGCAATAAAAAATGGTGAATTTAAAATTATAATTGGAGCAAGAAGTGCTCTTTTTACACCAATGAAAAATTTAGGGTTAATTATTGTTGATGAAGAACATGATCATTCTTATAAACAAGATCGTGTAGCACCATTTTATCATGCTCGAAATTCAGCATTAATGAGATCTAAATTTGCGGATATTCCAATTGTACTAGGAAGTGCAACACCAAGTATGGAAATGTATTATAATAAAATAAAAAATAAAATTACTTGGACAAAATTAAAAAATCGATTTGGTAATGCAAACCCTCCATCTATTAAATTAATTGATATGATGGAGGAAATGAAAAAAACAGATGACTTTAATTCTTATTTAAGTATCGAATTAAAAAAATCAATACAAACATGTTTAGATAAAAATGAACAAATAATATTAATGCAAAACCGTAGAGGATATGCTGTTGTTCAACAATGTTTAGCTTGTGGAGAAATTGAAAGTTGTAATAGTTGTTCTGTAAGTTTAACCTATCATCGAAGTGTAGAAAAAATAATTTGTCATTATTGCGATTATAGTTCAAAAATTAACGCTGTATGTTCTAATTGTGGACAGGAAGAAATGCATTTTTTAGGTTCAGGGACTCAAAAAATTGAAGAAGAATTAGAATTAAACTTTCCAACTGTTAAAATTTTAAGAATGGATATTGATACCGTTTCAAAAAAAGATGGACATCATTCAATTTTAGAAAGATTTGGAAATAAAGAGGCTGATATTTTATTGGGAACTCAAATGATTGCAAAAGGATTAGATTTTCCAAATGTAACCTTAGTTGGAGTAATAAATGCTGATACAGGAGTATTTTTGCCTGATTTTAGAGCAGGAGAAAGGAACTTTCAACTCATTTATCAAGTCGTTGGTCGGTCTGGCCGTCATCAAAAACCAGGGAAAGCAATTATACAATCTTTTAATCCAACAGAAGTTAGTATTTCAACAGCTGCCCACCAAAACTTAAAACAATTCTATAATACAACAATGGCACAGAGAAATGAATTATTTTATCCACCATTTTCTCGTGTATCTCGATTTATTTGTTCTGGAATAAATAAATTAGATGTTAAAAAAAGAATTTACAGTATTTATTATTTATTAAAAAAAATAGACGGGTTAATAATTCTTGGTCCATCAATTTCTCCAATTGAAAAAATAAGAAATTCTTGGCGATATCATATTCTTATTAAATACGATATTAAGAAACCCCATATTTTACATCAATCAATTAATAACCAAATTTTATCAATGATAGAAAAACCAATAAATAATGTAAAAATCCAATTAGATGTTGATCCTGTTTCGATATTATGAAAATATATTTTCACATATTTTGTATTATAATAATAAATTTTTTATTTTCATTAGAATTTCAAACTGCTATTGGAAAATGTAATTTAATTTTTGATAAAAACCATTCAAAATATGAAATGGAAATAATTGAGTTAATTCAATCAAATATTGAATCGCTTGTACAAAATTATGGGCAAGTCAAGAATTCATCTTTTGAAGTCTATATTACAAATAATCATTCGAAATTTAAGAAATTAACAAAAGGTCCTGTTCCTGAATGGGGTATAGGAATTGCACAACAAAATCCAGATAGAATTGTAATTCAAGGAACACAACTTTCAAATATTTCATATTCACGATTAAATGAAGTTTTGAAACATGAAATAAACCATGTTTTTGTTCAGCGAAGTTTAAATTACCATATATTACCAAAATGGTTTATTGAAGGCTTTGCTAGTTATTGGGCTGGCGAATTAACAATTACAAAAAAAATATTAATTTCATCAGCTCTTTGGGAAAAAAAAGAATTTGCACTAGAGGGGTTAAAAAGTTTTAATTCTTTCAATAGGGTTCATGCAAATTTGGCTTATGCCCAATCTGCGTCAGCAATTAATGCATTAATTTATTTTTATGGAGAGGATATATTAAAATCTATTATCCAAAATAATGCAAAACATTATAACTTTGATTTATTATTTTTAAATACAACAAATGAAAATCTATTAACCCTGACCTATAAATATGAAACTTATTTAAAACAAAATTATAAATGGATGTTTTTATTAAAATCCTCTAATATTTTATTCATAAGTTTACCAATAATTCTGGTGATTGGATATTTAATTAAACGTAGAAAAAACCAAATAATTTTAGCAAGATGGGAAGAAGAGGAAAAAATAGAATTCGGAGAAGATGAATAAAAATTTAATTATAATATTATGTTTGAATATTGCATTTGGAATTACAAGTTTTGAATTTCCAACACATCCAATCAATTTAGGAAAGTGGAATGGTGGCTCTGCAATAACATCTTCTTACCAACAAGTAAATCCAGCATCAATTAAAATGTCTTCAAATATCTTGTTAACTTCTTTTAAAGTTCCTGAAGATATCAATATTCAAAGTTTAGAATTTTCAAAATTATTTAATAATAATTTATTAAAACTGAACACTTCAATAATTGATTTTGGTCAATTAATGGACTTTATTACTGAAAATGAATTTTCTGCCCGAGATATAATTATTGGAATTTCGACTAAAACAATTTATAAAAACTTAATTTCTGTCGGATTAAAAGTAAACTATTTAAATTCTAAAATTGATTCTTGGAATCAACAATCCTTAAAATGGACATTGGGTTTTCGCACACATTTATTAGAAAAAAAATTGGGATTAGGAATTGTTTATAATCGATTTTTTCAACAAAATGAAATTGATGAATTAATGAATCAATCTCAATATATTTTGGGAAGTTTTTATAAACCACTTTATTTCCCAGGGACAATTGCAATTGATTTAATAAAAAATTCAAATTGGTCTGGAATATTTACGATTGAAATTAATATTAGAGAAAACATTTCAGCTTCAATTGGAATTAACTCAGACAAATTTAATTATCAGGCAGATACTATAATTTCCGATGTCTTTTATGGTTTAGGTGCAGGAATAATTGTCAATAGGAAGGGAATTGATATTTCGATAGGAATTAGAAATTCAGGTCAAAACGGTTCAATAACTGGAATAAGCATAGGCAAGGAAATATAATATGGACTTACATCCTTTTTTTATTCACTTTCCAATTAGTTTATTTTTATTTGCTTTAATTATTGAATTAATTCATAAAAAGATAGATTGGGTTCATTCAAATATTTCATTATTTATTTTTGTAATTGCGTCAATTTTATCCATCCCTTCTGCATATACTGGTAATTCTGCTGAATATTCTGCTGGAAAAATAATTGGGATTCAAAATTTACTCGAAGCTCATGAATCAATAGGAACCCTGATAACTATTTCTGGGATATTTTTTTCATTTTTGTTAATTTTTTTCAAATTAAAATATCCATCAAAAAGTTTTTCATTGTTACGAAAGGCAATTTTTTCACTAATGACATTAATGGTTTTATATACAGGTTATCTTGGTGGCGAATTGGTTCGGAAATTTGGTGCTGGGACAAATATAAAAGTTGAGGTGGAGAATTAGTCTTTCAAATAGAATAGCTTCAATTAAATTTATTTTTGGTTTATTGAAATTTGGTGCATCTCCACCTAATTTAAATAATATTATTCAACATTCTTTTAAAGGGTTAATGAATGAAAAAATACCATTTTTAGAAATAACTCCTTCAAGTAAGTTACAAAATTTTGAAGTCATTTTATTCCACGGTGCTTCACCCTATGGAGAAGAACATCCTGGAATGATAAACCTTGCACTTGCATTAGCAAAAAGTGGAATTAAAGTTTATATGCCCAGGCTTCCTAAATTAATGAATTTAGAATTAACTAAAGATACAATTGATTTAATTTCTCATTTTTATTTATTTATTACTAAATTATCAAATAAAAAAATTATTCCTGCTGGAATTAGTTTTGGTGGAGGGCTTTTAATAAAGGCGATGCTTCAGGATAAAATAAAAAATAAACAACCAAAATCAATTTTAACTTACGGGACTTATTATAGTTTGCCAACGAGTATAAATTTTTTATTAACAGGTAGAATTAAATATAAAGAAATCGATGACTTTGTGAAACCTAATGATTGGGGATTAATAGTTTTATTCCATAATTATTTACCCGGAATTGATGCAGGGTTTGATACTACAAATTTACAAAAAATATTAAAATTAAGAGTTGCAAATAATATTATTGAATCAGATCTTTTAGTTGAAAACTTATGCTTAAAAGGAAAAAAAATACTCAATGATATATATAATTCTAATCAAACGAATGAAATTAAAAATTTATTAGACAAAATGAAATTAAAATTTAAAAAAGAAATGCTTTCTCTTTCACCTTCAGAGGTCTGTGATAAAATTAATTTTCATGTGTTTTTAATGCACGGTGCAAACGATTCAATGGTTCCATATACTGAATCAATTAAATTAAATAATGAATTACCACAATCTACAATTTTTCTTTCAGGACTTTATGAACATAGTGAAATTTCTGGAGGGAATTCAATTTTTTCAAAATTAAAGGAGTTTTATAAAATGTCTTCATTTTTTACACAATTTATGGATTATAATGGAAATTAGAGTTTTTCAAGGAGGGTATGATAAAAATTTATGTTATTTAGTTTGGTGTAAGGAGTCGAAGCGAGCCTCAGTTATTGATCCATCTGTAGAGCCTCTGCCTATATTTGAAATGATTGCAGATAAAAACTTACTTCTTGAAAAAATAATAATTACACATTCACATCATGATCACATTTCTTTTTTAGATGATTTTTTATTTCATTTTCAAAATTTAAAAATAGTTGGATTTAAATCACCTGTAAAGAACCTACCATCTAATTATTTAGGTTTAGCTAATAGAGAAATTATTAATATTGGAAAAAATATAATTACAGCAATTCATACTCCTGGTCATTATCCTGATAGTATGTGCTATTGGAATGTTGAAAAAGGATGTCTTTTTACTGGCGACACAATGTTTGTAGGAAGAACAGGGCGAACAGTAAGTACAGGAAGTTCCGTTGAGCAATTATATGATTCAATTTATAATAAAATTTTTAATTTACCTAAAACAACTATGATTTTCCCTGGACATAATTATGGATATTCAAAGTCATGTACTTTAGTTGAAAACCAACTTTATTCTCCCTTTTTTCAATGTAAAACGGAATCCGAATTTATTTCAGTAATGGATAATTATGAGCGAAATCGAAAATAAAACAAATTTAAAAAAACTATTAATTAATAAAATGTGGGAAGTTAAACAATTTCAACCTGAAAATGAGTTTAATAAAATTGAAGTAAAAACTCTATTTGAAAATATGCCCGGTATTTTGATTTTTGATTTTTTTAAACCAAATTTGATTAATGAATTAACAATATTAAACAATTCCCCACTTGAAATTAAACTTATCACTACAGGGATTGATGATGTGATTTGGACTTATAATTTAAAAAGTTAAAACCATGAAAATAATAAAATTCACCCTATTTTTTTTAATTTCTATGTTGAAATCAGAATTTATCGAAAGGGAATTTTCAATTATTGATGGATTTATCGGTGGAAATGTAAAATCAATATTTCAAGATGAGATTGGTCGGATTTGGACAGTGACTGATTTTGGAGTAAGTATTTTTGATGGACATGAATTTCTAAATCTGAAATATTCTGAAATATATAATATATCTTTTGCGATTGAAGGAGATTGTTCCACCGAAAACAATTGTTGGGTATTAACAGATAAAGGATTATTCAATTATAAAAATATAGGATTAATAAATCAACCTAAAATTAAATTTTATCCCATAAAAAATGTAAACCATTTTGCAGTTAGTAATAATAATATTTGGGTCTCAACAAAAAATGGTAAAGAGTTAAATTATTTAAAAGATGGTAAATTTCATAGCCTTGCTATACCCACACATCTTACCGACATAAAAGAAATGTATTCAGATAAAGCTGGTCAAATTTGGATTTTTTGTGCTAAGAGTATCTGGAAAATTAATTCTCAATCTATTATTGAAGCTATTGAATATGACTTAAATATTAAATTTAATGGATTTAATTGCCATACGGTTATTCAAACTGACAGAGGTTTTATTTTAAATGGAAAAAATAATAAAATAAATATTGAATTAAATTTAAATGGTGAAATAAATATATTAAATAATAATATTCAATTTGATGTTGGTATTTACCACCCGTCAGCAGAAATTGTATATTTATTAAATCAAAAAATTTATTCAACTTCTAATAATTTTAATCAAAAAATTGGTAATAATATTTATTCAAGCATATTTATAGATAATACAAACTCTATTTGGCTTGGTCAATTTAATACAATTTCTTTAATTAGCAATCCTGAAACAGTAAAGATTAATCCCAAGCATTTTATACCAAATTTTAATAATATAGTTGCAGGATTTATATTAAAAAATGAATTCATTTTTTCTGTAAACAATGCTTATAATGAAGTTTATAAAATAAATAATACCGAAATTTCAAAATCTAAACTTCCCTATTTTAATCAGAATTTTTCAATTAATGATGAAATAGAATTTTTATTAACACCTAAAAATAAAATGTATTCAATAAACAAAAATACAACTGAAATTAAAAAAATTGAAAAGCCAAAAGGAATTATTGATAATATTATTCAATCAAAAATTAATGACAAAATAATTGCAAAGTCCGATTCAGGATTATTTATTTATAATGAAAATAAATGGGATAATATTTCTCTTTTTTATACTCAAAATAAGTTAATTTCAGCATTTAAAGATAATATTTTTTTAATAAAAAATGATTCATTGGTTGTAGTGAATTATACAAATTCAATTAAAACCTATGCACTGCCAAGCCATTTTATAAAAGGAATTGAAATTTTCGATGATAACTTGATTTTAGTTGGAGAAGATAAAATATTTAATTTTAATTTATTAAATAAACAATTTGAACACAATTATATAAAACCATTTATTAACTTTCCTATTCAATCAATAAAATCAATAAATAATTCAATGTGGTTAAATTGTTACAATCACCTAATAAGAATAAAAGATAATCAATATGAATTATATCAATTTAATCAGAACTTAATAACAAAAAATATTTATTGGGGAGATGATTATTTTTATTCCTTTAATGGAAAAAACCTTTTTAGGACACAATATTATAAAACTAATATTTCAAGTATTTCAACCTATATATATCCTATTTCATTACAAGATGGTAAGTATTATGATGCAGATAAAATTCCATTTAATGAACCGATAATAATAAAATATTTTACTCCTGAATATAGAAATTTAGGTTATCATGGATTTTATTCTCATTTAGAAAATAAAAATTCACTGCTTCAATTTTCTAATAAAAACCATTCATTTTTTACTAGATTAGATTATAAAAATTATAAGTTTAAAATCTATCCAACCTTTGCTAATATTTTTCCTACTGAAGCTATTACAGAATTAAATTTCAAAATTCCACCTCCTTGGTATTTGACAACTCAATATAAAGTATTATACTTTTTCATTATTATATTATTTATCAGCTTCATTTTATTTATTATATATAAAAAATATTTTATGCATAGTAAAGTGAATCCATTTATTTCAAAAACATATATAAATGTATTTAATGAATTTAAAGCATTTAAAAAATCCGCAAATGGTATAACTTCAATTAAATCTCATACTCAAATGGAAATGTTATTTTATCTAATAGTAAATGGGTATAAATTTAAAAGTGGTGTTTCTCGTGAAAGCTTTGATACCTTTTTTTGGCCAAATATTCCAACAGACCAAGTATTAAATAGACGGTATGTTGTTTTTAGTAGAATTAGAAAATTAATTGGTGAAGGTGGCCAAAAAATATTATTGACAAAGGATGGGAAATGTACTTTATGTTGGGACGATAATGATTTATATGTAGATTTAGTAAAATATTATAGTGAAGTCGAAAAAGGTATAGAACAGGGGAAATTAAATAATTTAGATCAAAAGATATATCATTATCAAAATGCATTAAAAATATATGGAAAAGGGTTAAGTAAAGATTTTTCAAATATTATTTTTGATAAATTTTATGAAGCCCTTCATTCAGAGGCAGTAAAAATATCAAAAGAAGTTATTCATTTTCATATTCATAGACAGGACGATGAAGTTGTTATCAAATATTGTAATCAGCAAATTTCATGGGATAATTTAGATGTTTTTCCAAACGAAACAAAAATCAAATCAATGGTAAAATTAGGCCATGGAGCACAAGCCAAATCTTATTTAAATAAATTCAGTATTGATTATGAAAATGAAATTGGTGAAAAACCGAGGATTAATATGAAAAATATTAAATTTGACTAATTTTATGTTATGAAAATAAATAAAATAATCATTGTATTTTTGCATACTAAAACCTTAGACTTATAGGGTAAGATAACTTTGCACTTATTTTAGTTAAAGATAACAGAGGAGGTAAAATGGCTGATAAAGTAAAAAAAGTAGGTATAGAAAAAGAAAAAGGATACCTTTACTATTTAGATAAAAATGGCGATATAGCTCGATCTAAAATGGCACGAGGAAGTGATAAAGGAGGGAATGCTGAAGTTGTTAAAAATACAGGCGTTGCTCGTGAAAAAGGGTTTCTATATTATATTGATAAAGACGGAGATATTTCAAAATCTCCAATGGCGCGCAGGTAATAATTCTAAAAACCTATATCATAGTAAAAAGCCCTTATTTTAAGGGCTTTTTACTTTATTAAATTATGAAAACTAATATTTTAATTATTTTCTTATTTTCTTCCCTATTCTCTATTTCTATTGATAAAATTCAAATTAATGGAAATAATGCGACTCAAGAACATATAGTTTTAAGAGAAATTCAACATCCTATCTCCCATGAATTCTCAGACTCACTTCGCATAGAAGACCAAAACCGATTATATAATTTAGGTATTTTTTCTTTTGTCGAAATTAAACAATATCAAAATGATTATCAAATCAATGTAATTGAAGTTCCAAGATATTACCCCTTACCCTTATTAGATTTTGATGAATCAAAAGGTAAGGATGGTACTTCTTATGGTTTAGCATTAAAAGTGCTAAATTTAAATGGGAAAAATAGAGATTTAGAATTAGGAGGAATGTTTGGAAATCAAAATATTTACTTTTTACGATTTCACGACCCTTGGATTGCTGGAGATCATATTTCATTAAATATTAGATTATATAAATTTTCAAGTAATTCATTTTATTATCAAAACAATATTGAAGAACCATATCAATATAAAATAAATGGAATTGAATTTGGATCTGGGTTTAATATTGGGAATAATAATAAGTTTAATTTTGATATAAGTTTAATAGAAAAATCTCTAAATCCTAGTTTAGATGAAATTAATTTTGAATCTGAATTTAATTATTATCAAAATTTTGGAACTGCTTCAAATTATAGTTTTGACACACGAAATATTTATAATGACCCAACGGGTGGAATTTTATTTAATATATCCTTAGAATACTATTTAGGATTAAATAATACGAAATCGTATTCAAGTATTGAATGTGGGATTCAAAAATATACAAAACTATTAAATTATAGAGAAGTAACTTTAATTAATAAAATAAAATTGTTAACTCAAAATGAAAACCATATTCCATATTTTAATATTGAAAGTTTAGGTGGAGAAGATTTTATTAGAGGGTATAATCCATATCCATCACAAAACCCTGAAAAAGTAATAAATAGAATTAGAGCATCACAAATAATTTCAAATTCTATAGAAATTCAATATACTTTATTAGAAAAAAAAACAATTAATAATATGGAA
Source organism: uncultured bacterium (assembly GCA_964529325.1). Taxonomy (GTDB): domain Bacteria; phylum Fidelibacterota; class Marinisomatia; order SCGC-AAA003-L08. Next base: position 24,977 of record CAZGWH010000016.1, read on the forward strand.
TTAGGATTGGACCAAGTTTGGTTCATTGATATTGGTCTTGGAGCACAGGGGAAAAATGAATTAATAATAAATAAACCAATTATTGGCTATGGAGCTGGTTTTAGGCTTTTTGTGTCTGGAGTTGGTACAATTGGATTAGACTTTGGATTTAATCCGTACTCTAATAGTCCACAGATTCATATTTCTGATGGACAAGATAATTAATTAAATAACTGTTTTAATAACATTGCTTTTTTAAATTGATTTTCCTCCCCTTTTATCATTCTTACAATATTGCTCCGATGAGTAAAAATAATAAATATCGCCAAGAAAATTGAAAAAATTGGAAAATACTCCAGTTTATGATTTTCGGTTATAAATAAATAAATTGGAATTGAACTTGCTGCAATCATGGTTCCTAAACCAACAAATCCCGTCAAAATTAAACATATAATCCATAATGAAATTGCAATTCCAAGTGAAGGAAAATTTAATGCAAGAATCATTCCTATTCCTGCACCTGCACCTTTTCCACCTTTAAATCCATGATATATAGGATATACATGTCCAACAACAGCCGATAGTCCGCAAAGTAAAATATTCAATTCATTAAAATCAGAATTTATGTTAAAGCTTAATCCATCAAAATTTAAAGTTGAAATATATTTTGCAGAAACTAATCCTTTTAAAACATCTATTAACACCACTCCAATTGCAAATAAAAACCCTTGAGTTCTAAATGCATTTGTACCTCCAGCATTTCCGCTACCCATTTTACGAATATCAACACCTCGTAATTTTCCTAAAATTAAGCTACCAGATAACGAACCAATTAAATAGCTTATTAAAATATTAATACTTAAACTAATCACTTGGAATTTCCTGAACCCCTAAAGAAAGTGAACCTGGGCCTGCATGAACCCCTAAAGCACAACCCATTTCAACAACAAATATTTGCTTTATATTTTCAAAATCAACCAAACTCATTTTTAATAAGTTCGCTCCGTCAAAATTATTACAATGTCCGATTTGAACTCGATATTCTTTATTTTTATCTAATTTTTTTCGAATAAACATTGCAAATTTTCGCTCTAAATTTTTTGTACCTAATAAAATTCCAGCTTTGTCAATTAAGCCATCTTTTGCTGTTAATACAGGTCTAATTCTTAATAAATCCGCAATCATTTTTACAGACTTTTTTAATCTTCCTCCGCGAACAGGGTAAATTAAATCATAAATAGCAACATAAATTGTAGTTTTGGGAATTATATCATTTATTTTTTTAATAATTTTATCATGAGCAATCCCCTTCTTTGCTAATTCTCCTGCATACATCACAATTAAACCTTGTGCAGCAGAAACAGTCATGGAATCAATTAATGTTGTACTTGATTCCGGAACTCGTTTAGTTGCTGTATTTGCAGATTGAAATGTACCACTTAATTTTTTGGATAAGTGAATTGACACAACAGATTTGTAATGAGTTGATAAAAACTGATATTGTCTTCTAAAATCTCCAGGAGTAGGTTGGGAGGTTTTTGGATGTTCAGGATTAGTTTTTAGTTCTTCATAAAACTCTGATGGTGTTTGAGAAACTTTATCAATATACCCAACATTACCAAAATGATATCTTACAGGTACAACATGAATATTTAATTCATCAGCTTCAGGTGGAAGATCTGCTCCTGAATCAGTTACAATTGCTATATTTTGAGAAAGATGTCCGCTTGCAGAAATTTGTTGTTGCCTCATATCATCTGTTTTTTGATCTGAAACCGTTCCATATTCTCTACATATTTCAAATATATCTGCGGGATTATTAGTGTGAATATGTATTTTTGCTCTTGATTTAGAACCTGCTAATACTAAACTATCTCCAAGGCTCATTAATTTTTCTCGTAATCTTTTACGATTAATTTTTTCACCTTTTATTAAACATTCCGTACAAAAGGAAAATTTTAACTCATCTGTTAAAACTTCATGTTCACTTTGGCTTGTTTCTGAAGGTTTAAATACTTCAACTTTTAAGTCACGAATAGAACCTGTTTTAATAAAGGAATAAATTCCATTTAATAAATCTACAAAACCTTGGGCTCCAGAATCTACAACCCCTGCTTTTTTTAATACGGGCAATAAATTAGGAGTATTTTGAAGTGATTCTTCCGCTGTTTTTAAACCTTCTTCTAATAAGAAAAGAAAATCCGTAGCTCCATTTTCGATAAGTTCATTTAAAGAGTTTGCAAAATCAGTTAAAACAGTTAATATTGTGCCTTCAACAGGTTCTGCAAGTGCTTCTCTGGCATATTCTGCTCCTGATTTCATAGCAATACTAAATGTATTTGGTGTATGTTTATCTACATTATTTGACCCGTCAGCAAACCCTTGAAAGAATTGTGCTAATATTGCGCCTGAGTTTCCTCTTGCACCATCGATCGCGGAATCGGCTACTTTTTCAAGCATATCATCTACACGAGAATGTACATGGTTTACAGTACCATCTAAAATAGATGTCAATGTAAATGCCATATTTGTTCCCGTATCGCCATCTGGTACAGGAAAAACATTTATTTTATTCAAATAATCCTGTCTTGAGATTACATTTTGAATTCCAGCAGTAATGGCCCGGTGCAACCGAATGCCATCTATATAATTAATTTTATTTTTTGTGATAAGTATTTTTAATTCGTCAGTAATTAAAGAATAAGGTTTTTATAGTATAATGAACAATTTATTTATTGTATCATTTTAAACTACCCTGTTAAATTTATGACTCTGTAGTCATAAAAAAACTGACAATTCAATATGAATATAAAATTAACACGAAAAGAAACTGAGCAAAAACTTCACAAAGATCTTATTATTAGAGCATCTGCTCAAATATTTGCAGAAAAAGGATATGAAAAAACAACACTTGACGAGGTTGCACAATTAGCAGAATTCAGCAAAGGAAGTTTATATAATTACTTTGAAAATAAAGAAGATCTTTTTTTAACAACTCTTGAAGAGGGTATTAATAAACTAATAGAAGAGATGAAAAAAGTTGAAGAAGAAAATATTAAGGTAGTTGATAAAATAAAATCGGTTCTAGAAATAATGATATCATATTTTCATAATGATAATTTATTTAGTAAACATCGTGCTTTTTTTCAAATGCTTGTTAATGAAAAACGAGTTATGGCCTGTCAGGCATCTGATGAATTTTTAATTCGAATGCAACAAATGCATAAAAAAATGTCACAGTATTTTGTTAATATTTTTCAAAATGGCATAGATTCACATGAATTAAAAAATGGAAGTGCTCAATCTTATGCAGAAATATTTTTAGGAATAATTCATCATTATGTATTTTTAGTTAACGTCGGCTTTATTAATTTTAATAGTGATAAGTCTAAGCAAATTTTTGATGTTTTTTTTAATGGAGTAAAATCATAATAATGAAATATTATTTTATAATATTATTTTTAAATATAATTTTTGCAGAAAATTATAACTTATCAGAACTAATTAATATTGCATTAGAAAAAAGTCCCCAAATAAAAAGAGCAAATGAAGATAAGAAAATCTCTCTTTCACATTCAATTGAAGCGAGATCTTCAGCTTTACCTAGTATCCAATTTATTACTTCTGCCACAAAAAATTATAATGTTGCAGGGCAACCCATTGATTTTCCAATTCCGTTTGGAGTATTAAATCCAGAAACAGGGGATCCTATCCCAACAGAATGGAATCCAAATTTACAGCAGACAGAAATAATTCCATATGAAACAATGTTTTCAATGGGAAGAGATTATTCAGGTTTGTATGGAATAAATATAAATCAAACTATTTTTGATGGTAGAGTATTTGCTGGAATAAGAGCGTCTAATAAATTTAAAAACTTAACAAACGCATCTTATGATTCTCAAGTAGAAGGAATTATTGAAAATACAAAAATTTCTTTTTACACCGTATTACTTTCTAAAAAAGTTTCAGAAGTCTTTCATAAATCATTAAAAAGGTCAAAGGATAATTTATTTAATACCAAATTACTTTATGATTCAGGAAAAACAAATGAACTTGAATTAATTCGAGCTGAATCAATGGTGAAAGATCAGGAAACAACTTATTCCAATGCAAAGAAAAACGAAATTTTAGCAATGGAAAAGCTCAAACTTATAATTGGATTTGACTTATCTCAAAATTTAAATATTATGGGTTCATTTAATGATTCAATACATATAATCCCAGAATTTAATGAAATCTCTATACAATTATTGGCTCAACAACCTAGAATAAAACAATTGGAAGCAAACCATGATCTTTTAAAAGAAGATGTAAATTCCTACATATCAGAATTTTTACCAAGTATAGAATTAACGGGGTCAATTCATAAATTTCAATCTCAAAATAATGATGACTTTACTTGGAAAAACTTTCAAGATAATAGTTCACTTTCAATAAATATAGGCCTTCCTCTATTTAATGGATTTGGCTCTACTGCTCGGATCATGAGAGCAAAAGCCAACGCAAAAAAAGCATATTATCATTCAGAAGATTTAAAAAATAATCTTTTATTAGAATTAAGGAATATCCATTTATCTTTAATAGAAGCCAATGAAAAAATAAATGCAGGGAATAAAAAACTAGAACTTGCAAGCAGAGGATATAATATTGCTAATGACTTATTTTTAACTGGTATGACAACTCAGCTTGAATTATTGGGTGCAGAGGTGAGTCTAAATAGAGCTGAATTAAATCTACTTCAAGCAAAATATGAATTTCAAATTACATTAGCTAAACTTTCAAGGGCTATTGGGAAAAACACAAGAGGAAATACTAAATGAAAAACACCATTCTATTGATAATTTTAATGGGGTTATTTTTAAATTGTTCATCAACCTATGGAGATGAAAAACAAAAAGAAATAGAAACCAAAATTCCAGTTAGAACAAAATTATTAAACCCTGAAAAATATATTAAAACATATTCTGGAACGGGTAAGGTTATTTCAAGCCAGCAGGCCAATTTAATGTTTGAGGTACCCGGCAAAATAATTGAGGTAATTGCTAAAACAGGGCAATATTTTAAAACCGGTGAGGTAATTGCTAAATTAAAAAGTGATATTTATAAAGCTCAATTTGACCTTGCTGAATCCGCTTTAAAGAAAGCAAAGCGAGATTTAAAAAATGTGACAGAATTATTTAATAAAAATGCGGTTTCAGAAGACCAATTATTACAAGCAGAATTAGGGTATAAAAAATCTAAATCAGATTATACAAATGCAAAAAATGCCTATGAAAACACTGAACTTAAAGCACCATTTAATGGTACAATAACCCATATTAATTTACAGGAAGGGGAGTTTTTTAGCCCTGGACCATATCCTCTTCCACCTGTAATTATTTCTAATTTAAATCAATTACAGTTAGAAACAACAATTTCAAGTACCGAAATTACCAATATTAATCTAAACCAAAATGTAAAAATTACCTCTCCATTAAATACTAGCTCAATTGCTTATAATGGAATTGTTGAAGAAGTTGGTATGATACCAATAAATATGAGTAATAGTTATAATGTAAAAATAAATATATTAAACTCTAATTCTGATTTAAAATTGGGTATGATGTTCAATTATATAATAGAGCAAATAGAACTAGATTCCGTTTATATGATATCAAATCGATATATTTTAGAAGAAAATGGTGAAAGTTTTTTATGGATGAATGATAATTCTATTGCTAAGAAAATTTATATTTCAACTGGTAATTTAGTTGAACATAAAATTATTATTAAAGGTGAATTATATCCAGGAATGATGATAGTTACAGATGGTATAAGACAGGTTAAAGAGGGATCTAGCTTGAAAGTTATTCAATGAAATTAACTGAAAAAGCGATTGACCAACCTCTTATTTCCACATTATTAAGTGGATTACTTTTTTTCTTTGGATTGACAGCTTATTTATTGATACCTACTGAAGCGGTTCCAGAAATTAAAGTACCCGTGGCAAGTATTACAAGTCAATATATTGGTGCAGGTCCAGAAGAAATTGAAACAGAAATAATAAAACCTTTAGAAGAAAAATTAAAGGATTTAGACAATTTAAATTATACAATTTCTTATGCATTACAGGGTTTTGCATTTACAGTCGTATCCTTTACTCCCGAAGCCGACATTGAATCTAGCTTAAGAGATTTAAGAGAAAAAGTTTCGGATGCAGAAGCAGATTTTATTGATGAAATTGAAAATACTCAAATAAAACAAAGGAATTTTGATGATATTCCAATTCTCATTTTAAATATTTTTGGCGATTATCCAATGAATCAAATTTCATCAATATCAGAAATAGTAAAAGATGAAATTGAGGCACTTGCTGGAGTGAATGAAGTAACTACTTTTGGAAATATTGAACGAGAAATTAAAATCACCGTAAACCCCGATTTATTAAAGTTGCATCATATTCCTATTCAATCAATTATTCAGGCACTTCAAGTTAATAATTTTAATATGCCTGGGGGAAATATTTCATTAAATGGTCAAGATCTACTTGTAAGAACTATTGGAAAATTTAATTCCATTGAAGCAATTTCAAATCTCATTGTATTCCAATTTCCCGATGAAAGTATTGTTAAATTAAAAGATATTGCAACGATTAAAGATGCTTTTGAGGACCAAACAAGTTATTCTAGATATAATCAAAAAAATTCAATTACCCTTTTAATTCGAAAAAATGTAGGGCATAATATTGTCGAGACGTCAATTCAAATTGAAGAATTAGTTAAACAATTATCTCAAAATTTTCCTATTGGAATAAAATATGAATTTAGTTCTCGTCTTGCAGAAGAAACTGAAAGATCGACATCACAATTAAGTCAAAATGCGATATTTGGGGCTTTACTTGTTATATTAACATTATATTTTGGAATTGGTTTTAGAAATGCATTAATTGTTACTTTTGCAATTCCATTTAGTTTATTAACAGCATATTTACTTCAATTTGCTTTTGGAATAAGCCAATCAGGAATTACGATGTTCGCCCTTATTATGGTTCTAGGAATCATTGTTGATGGAGCAATCATTGTATCAGAGGCAACATTTAGGGAAATGGAAGGAGGGTTAGATCGTAAAAATGCATCTAAAAAAGCAATTCAAAAAGTAGGATCACCAATAATTACATCTGTTTTAACAACAATGGCTGCATTTGCTCCAATGATGTTTATGACTGGAATAATGGGACAATTTATGAGCTATATTCCTAAAATAGTAATTTTTTCATTAATTGGTGCCACAATTGCAGATCATATTATTATCCCCATTTTAGCATCACAATTTATGGTATTAAGTAATAAAAATACAGTAATGACAGGAGATTGGATTGGGTCTAGAATTTATAAATCAATGATAAATTGGGCTCTTCATAATAGAAAAAAAACATTAGCCATTATTTTTACTTCATTTATTCTAGGAATTGTAATTCTTGGAATTTCTGCTTCAACAAATTTTAATCTTATAAAAGTTCAAGTATTTCCTAAAGTACCGAAACCTCGTTTTATTATTGATATTCAAACAGAACCAGGAACAGACCTTGATGAAACAAATAGTATCGCTCTTCAAGTTGAACAACTACTTGCAGATACTCCCGAGGTCAGCCAATTTGCCTCAACCGTTGGTCAATCTGGAGTTCAAAATATGAGATTAAATCAAAGTTCTGCTATTGGAAGCGAAGTTGCTCAAATAAATGTAGATTTAATTGACAAGGAAGACAGAGAGAAATCGGTTGATAAAATCATTGCTGATTTACAGTTTCAAGTTCAAAATATGCCTGGAATAGATTTTCAATTTTCGGTTATCACTGAAGGCCCCCCTGTTGAGGATGGACTTGTAATTGACATACAGGGCGAAAACATAGACCAGATTGCACTAGTATCTAAAATGATTAAAACAATTTTTGATGACTTAGAAGGGATTTATAATATTTCTTCTAGCTTAGGCAAAACAAGAAAAGAAATTCAAGTAAATGTAGATCATGATCGATCTGCTTTATTAGGAATTAATAGTCAAAAAATAGCTCAAACTATTTCATCTGCACTTTTTGGATTTGAAGCAACATCTTATTCTGACGGATTAGAAGAAATTCCCGTTAAAGTTGAAATTAAAAAAACAGAAAATATTTTATCAGATATAAAATCACTAGAGGTTCCTACAAGTCGAAATACATTAGAAATTTTATCCAATGTTGCAAATGTTGAATTAAAAACAGGGCAAGCAAGTATATTTAGAAAAAACTTTAAACGAACAGTTTCTGTATCTGCAGATATACTTGAAGGTTATAGTTTATTAGATATTAAAAGAAAAATTAAACCTAAGATTGATAAACTCGATATTCCACCTGGAATATTAACTGACTTTGGTGGAATAAATGATGAAACAACTGAAAGTTTTAAAACATTAGGGAAGGCAATGATTGTTGCATTTTTTGTGATTTTAATATTATTAGCTGGTCAATTTAAATCATTAAAACAACCATTCATAATTGCAATTACTATTCCTCTTTCTTTTATAGGAGTTATATTAGGATTAATGATTACACGCGTTCCATTTGGTATGATGTCCTTTTTTGGCGTTGTTGCTCTAACAGGAATTGTTGTGAATGATGCTATTGTATTAATTAGTCAAATAAATGATTATAGAACAGAGGGGAAAGGATTATTTATTTCAATTGTAGAAGGTGGAAAAACAAGGCTTCGTCCAATATTATTAACGACAATAACTACAATTGCAGGGTTAATTCCATTAACTTTTGACTTTGCAGGCGGAGCAGAATATTGGCGACCATTAGCAGTCAGTTTAATTTTTGGATTACTAATAGCAACTCTTCTTACACTAGTCGTTGTACCCGTTTTATATTCTTTTATTGAGCAGATGCGAAATGATCAGTTGAAAAATATTTAAGAAATCGATAAGTTTTTAATCCATCAAACCACCGATGAAACTGGGCTTTAAAATTATTATTATTTGATGAAGATGAATTTAGACCGCTCCAAATTTTTTCAATTTTATTTTGAGTTAAAAATATAGGTAACCGAATTTCTATTTCCCTAGCTTCTATCAAAACTTGTTGAATAGAAATTTGATAACTCTTTTCACCTAATTTTATCCATTCACCTAAATATTTAAAAGATTCATCATCATATTTTAAATTAATCAATTTATCACCCTTTTTTGCTTGTCCCATTCTAAACCCTGTTCCTAAATAAACTCGATTAGATACTCTTGAGCTCGGATGGACTAATATTTCTGGAATACTTTTTACTGAAGAGGTTTTAACAACTTCTTGTAAAAAATAAAAATCCTCTGTTGCTTTTTTTTTGGAAATTCCACCTGCTTTTATATAACATTCAGGAGAAAAACACATAGCAGAACCCATGGATACAAACCCATAAGGAGAATTTATTTTTTTTAATTTATTAGCCGTAGAATAAAGAAAATCTTCATATTCTCTAATTGCTTTTTCTTCATTTAGATTTTTGTTATAGCGATGTTTTATTCCTAGCACTAAACAGTTCACTTTTTGTTTACTAAAATAAGAATCTAATATTGTTAAGTAATCAGGTGAAATAGTAGTATCAGCATCTAATGCACATAAAATTGTATTTTTATTGGTAAATGGTAAGGCTAAATCAAATCCTATTTTTCTTGCTAAACCTACGCCTGCATATTTTTTAGATAGTGGATATTTTGAATAGGCATCAATAATTCCGATTTCAAAAAGCCCTTGAAACATGTTTAAAAGATTTTCACTTTTTTGGTTTTCAATTTTAGTTTCATTATCTGCATTTTCTGAATTATTAATAACAAATATTACCAGTAATTGCTTTTGTAATTCACCATTTTGAGAAGAAATTGATTGAAGTGTAGGGAATATATTTTCACCTTCTTTTAATGATGGAATTACAATGATAAATTTGTAATCAGTTTTTACTGGTTTCGGAGCAATTTCCCAAGGTTTCGTAATCGCTTTTTTTAAAATATATTTATTCAAAATTTTCATATTAATTATAGTTTATTTTTTAACTAAATTATAGCTAGCATGAAAGACATTATCTCTATCATTATACAGCAAATTAAAGTAAAATCTCCAGACATATTTGCTTTTTTCACCATTTTAATTATATTCTATTTGGGTGCAATTTTAGCAAAAAGAATCTTTAATAAATTAGCATTAAAAACCACCATTGAAAAATCAAAAATATTTCAATTATTTGGTTCAATTATTAAAACAGGATTAATCATTCTTGGCTTTATATCTGCATTTGGAACACTTGGTATAGATGTGTCTGGTATGGTTGCGGGTTTAGGCTTAACTGGTTTTGCATTGGGTTTTGCACTAAAGGATGCATTGTCAAATTTACTCGCAGGGGTACTAATTCTTTTTTACCAACCGTTTAAATGTGGTGATGAAATTGAAGTTGCAAAGTGTATTGGAAAAGTAATTAATATTGATTTACGATATACAACTCTTCAATCTAATGAATACCAATACCTCATTCCAAATTCAACTTGTTTTAAAAACTGGATTGCAATAAAAAACTCTTCTGATTAAATTTTTATAATGAAACTAATTTATCAGAGTTTTTTGATAAAATTCGTTTAAATGAGAATTTTACTTTTGCTTTTGCATTTAATCCACCAATTTCTAAAATAGGGTATGCGAGAAAATTAATAGGACCAGATTCGGGGCTAGGTTCAACAATTAAATCTCTCCCTCTACTAAATTCTATACGGTTTGCAGGATGATGTCCAAAATAATAAGTTGATAATGCAGAGCACTTATCCGCCTCGCTAATATCAATAGGCCACCACATCCCATCCGAATAAAATTCCGCCCAACAATGATAACCTCCAATACCTCCTTCGTTTCGTTCTGATGGAATTGAAGCTCCAATAGCAAACCGAGCAGGAATATCTACCGCATGTGCTAATGCAATAAAATAGGAGTGAAAATCCGTACAATTGCCTGTGCGTGAGTCACATGCATATACTGCATCTCCCTTACCCCAGCCTTCACCATATTTTATATATTTCATATGTTCAATAGTGTGATCATACAATGCTCGTGCTTTTGCTAAACTTCCTAATTTTCCTTTTACCACATCTTGTGCAATTTTATTAAAAGACTTATTCTTTGGCACTAATTGACTTGGTTGAAGAAACTTTGTTGAATTTTGCTCATTATCTTCATAAACATTTTTTTCAAGCCGATCTACATAATATGAAATTTCAATAACTTTTTCACTATGTTCCGGGAGTAGATTTAAAAAAAATATCTTATTACCATGATCTGCTTCTTCTAATATAATTGGCTCTACAGGAGATTCTATATTTTTTATCGTTATAGTTTGATGTTGATCTGAAATGGGTAATGGAATCCACATTTTAGCTGGCTCATCAATTACAGGTAATGTTGCCTTATAATAAAATTCAAATGAATCTTTCTCATTAATTACACCTAATAATTCTGAAGGTGCATTTTCTGATGATACACGATGCCAAGTTTTGTCATCTTTTTGCTCCCATAAATAAAGAGGTTGACCATTTGTTTTATGAATTGTTGTTTCAGTTACATTCATTTTTCCTGGTTCACCTTCTAAGAAAAAATCTACATCATAAACAAACCCATCTGTACTTGCAAGATCAACACAGGCAAAATGTTCATTTGGTCCAAGGTTGGCTAAGTATTCCGTATGAACTTTTACTAATTTTAAACTTAATTCTTTATTTTCAAAATTTAGTTTAAAAAAACCATCTCCAAGCTTAGACATTTTTTCAATATGTTGTTCAATTCCAGCTTGAATATCTGCAGTTACTAAATTTGGGATTTTGTGATAAACATTTTCATTTGGACTACATCCCAATAATAGAAAACAAATACCAAAAAATTTGGGAAAAAATACTCGCATTTTCAACTTAAGAATACCTCTAATTTAATTTATTCATTTCCAGAAGGATGTTCGCTAGAAGGGTGCTCACTTGATGGATGTTCATTTGAGTCATCACTATTTCCAGGATGTTCATGGTTATGAGAAGAATCATCATCGCTAGAATGATTATGTGAGGATGGATGTTCGCTTGTTGGGTGTTCATTTGAAGGTTTCTTTGCTCCATTATTACAACCAACGCTAGTCATTGAAACTGAAATTATTCCCATTATGATTAGTATATTTTTAATTATTTTCATTTTTAATTTTCTTTCTTTTTATTTATAAAGTTAAACTAAGGTATATAAATTATACTTATAATTGATTAATTTTTTAGTAAAATAAATTTTACCCAAAAAAGCCCTGTATTTCTACAGGGCTTAAGGTGTGAGGTAGGGACT
>CAZGWH010000017.1:0-35567 GCA_964529325.1 uncultured bacterium
AATTGGTAGCGATAAAGTGGTAAGTGGTGTAGTATGGTTTTCAGCAAGGGGACATTTTTTTAATTCATAATTTCATGACCCGTGGAATCTGGTTTTTTATTCCACAGGGTTTAATTCCCTTCGACAAGCTTAATTGCCTTTATTATCAGGGTTTAATTTTTAATTATTTTACTCCAGAGGAGTAATATATTTGTAATAAAAAATAATCGAATAAAAAAAAGCTCCATCGACGCGAACTGAGGAAATTTTGGTTTTATAACTTCACTTACAGGGTAGTAATTGGGGTCGTAAAAAGTCAAATCTGAAAATGACTTAAATTTATCATAAATATCCCTCCTAATTAAATATATTTCAAAATTTCTAATGATTGATTAAAAAGTTTTTTAAAGTGTAAATTTAGGGCTTTGGAAAACGAGAAAATATTGAATATAAGCAAAGATAAAATTCATGAACTAATTCATGAATCAAACCAAATATTATTAACAACGCATGAAAACCCTGATGGCGATGGTTTAGGGTCACAAATTGCAATGTATAATTATATTAATTCATTAAATAAAAATTGTAGAATTATAAATATTTCACAAATTTCTGATAATTTTCAATTTTTAAATGAAGATCAACAATTTGAAACTTTCAATCATGACCATCTAGATTGGATTGAACAAGTTGATTTAGCAATTGTATTTGATATTGGCCATTCTAAACGAGTAGGTGAGTTGAAAAATTATATTTTTAAAGATAAAATTTCTATATCGATTGATCATCATCCAATGAAAGATAATGAACCTTTTACATATTCGTGGGTAGATGTTAAAGCTCCTGCGACAGGGTTTATGATATGGGAACTTTTGACTATGGGAGATATTGTAAAGCCAATTGATAAATTATCTGCAATGGGATTATACACTGCTCTCGTTACTGATACAGGTTCATTCAAATATAGTAATACAACATCACAATCTCATATTATGGCTTCACATTTAATTAATTCAGGTGTACAACCTCAAGAAATTACAAAGAATGTTTTTGAAAGTCGTAAATTATTGCATATTCAATTATTGGGAGATGCATTAAATGGATTAAAATTTAAATTTGGTAATTCAGTTGCATGGGTAAAATTAACACAAAACCATTTTAATAGTCGTGATGCTTCGAGTAAAGATATTGAAGGCTTTGCTGATTTTATACGGTCTATTGAAAATGTAGAAATTGCATTTACCCTAATTGAAAATGAAGATAAAAGCATTCGTGTAAGTTTTAGATCTCAGGGGAGATATATTATTAATGATATAGCAAAAGAATTTGGAGGCGGTGGACATATTTATGCTGCAGGTGCAAAAGTTGAGTCAATGTCCATTATAGAATTAGAAAATAAAATTATTAATTTAATTGAAGAGAAAGTAAAAGTTAATTAATGGCAATTAAGTCGGATAAATGGATTAGAAAAATGGCAAATGAGCATGGAATGATCGAGCCATTTAATGACAAACAAGTAAGTGCAGGAAAAATATCTTATGGACTTTCCTCTTATGGATATGATATTAGAGTTGCAGATAATTTTAAAATTTTTACAAATGTAAATAATAGTATTGTAGATCCTAAAAACTTTGATGCAAAATCATTTGTTGATTTTACTGGAGATGTGTGTATAGTTCCTCCAAATAGCTTTGCTCTCGCTCAAAGTGTAGAGTATTTTAGAATTCCAAGAAATGTACTATCAATTTGTTTGGGTAAATCTACTTATGCTCGTTGTGGAATTATTGTAAATGTTACTCCTTTTGAGCCAGAGTGGGAAGGGTTTGTTACCTTAGAAATATCGAATACAACACCTTTACCAGCAAAAATTTATTCAAACGAAGGATTATGTCAAGTTTTATTTTTTGAGAGTGATGAAGATTGTGAAGTTTCTTATAAAGATAAAAGTGGTAAATATCAAGGCCAAGTTAATATTACACTTCCGAGAATAAAAAAGTCTTGAAAATTTCAGTAGCAAAAGATGCGGGATATTGTTTTGGTGTTAGAGATGCTGTTAATATGGCTTATGACGCTACAGAAAAACATGGAAATGTGTATATGTTAGGTGATATTGTTCATAATGAAAGGGTTGTAAAAGATTTAGAAAAAGCAGGTGCAAAAGTTGTTGAAACATTAGATGATATACCTGATGATAGCCCTGTATTATTTCGTGCTCATGGTACACTTAATAAATTATGGGATGAATCCTCTGATAAGAATGTACAGGTCATTGATGCGACATGCCCTTTAGTTTATGAAATTCATAGAGAAGTAAAAAAACTTTCTTTAGATGGAAGACAAATTATAATAATTGGAGACCATGGTCACGATGAAGTTATTGCAATTGCAAATCAAGTTGAAACGACAATAATAGTAGCATCACCCGAAGAAGCGAGTAAATTAAAAAAAATGAAAAAAGCAGGTGTGGTTAGTCAATCTACTCAAACGATTGAAAATGTACAAGAAATTATGAATATATTGATGACTAAAGTTTTTGATCTTCATTTTGTAAATACAATATGTTTCCCGACGAAAAGAAACCAAGCACAAATTAAAACTCTTGCTGAAAATTCAGATATTATGATTATTATCGGTTCATTCACGAGTGCAAATTCAAAAAGATTAACACAACTTGCATTAGAAAAAAATAAAAATTCATTTCAAGTTACATGTGCAGATGATGTAAAAAAAATATGGTTTAATGGGGTCAAGCAGGTTGGTATTTCAGCAGGAGCATCTACACCTGATAAATTGATTAATGAAGTAAAAGAAAAAATTAAAATGATTAATAAGGAAGAAGTAAATTGAAAAAAGGTACATTAGAGTTAAAAATAGGATTAGCTGAAATGCTGAAAGGTGGCGTAATTATGGATGTCACAAATCAAGAACAAGCTAGAATTGCTGAGGATTCTGGTGCTGTAGCTGTGATGGCATTAGAAAGAATCCCTGCGGATATTAGAGTAGAAGGTGGTGTGTCAAGAATGTCTGCACCTGAATTAATTCAATCAATTCAAAATACCGTTTCAATTCCAGTTATGGCTAAATGTAGAATTGGCCATTTTGCAGAAGCACAAATTTTAGAATCATTAGAAGTTGATTTTATTGATGAGAGTGAAGTACTCACACCTGCAGATGAAGAAAATCACATTAATAAATTAGAGTTTAAAGTTCCTTTTGTTTGTGGAGCTACAAATTTAGGTGAGGCACTAAGGCGAATTGGTGAAGGTGCAGCATTAATAAGAACAAAAGGCGAGCCCGGAACAGGAAATGTAGTTGAGGCCGTTCGACATATGAGAACTATTACCGATCAAATGTCTTGGGTGAAAAGTTTACGAAATGAACAGTTAATGTCTGCAGGAAAAGAATTAGGTGCACCTGTATCATTATTAAAAATTGTAAAAGAAACGGGAAAATTACCAGTACCTAATTTTAGTGCTGGTGGAATTGCAACTCCAGCTGATGCGTCATTAATGATGCAACTTGGGGCAGAAACCGTTTTTGTAGGATCTGGTATATTTAAAGCTGAGGACCCAATAAGAATGGCTAAAGCAATTGTTGACTCTGTTACATTTTATAAGGATGCAAAAAAATTAGTACAAGCTTCAACAGGTTTAAGTGAAGCAATGAAAGGGATGGAAATTTCATCTATACCTGCTGATCAACGACTTGCAGAAAGAGGATGGTAATTGCAAATTGGAGTGTTAGCAATTCAAGGTGGTTTTTCTAAACATGAAAATTCTCTTCTAAAATTAAATGTTAATCCCATCGAAATTAAATATGAAAATCAATTAAACGATTGTGATGGATTAATAATACCCGGAGGTGAGTCAACAACTATTTCTAAATTGTTAATAAAATATAATTTAATTGATCCAATTAAAGAATTTGCTATAACAAAACCAATTTTTGGAACATGTGCTGGATTAATTTTAATGAGCAGAAACTCGAATGATTATAGAGTTGAAAATTTGAATATTATAGATGTTGAAACTAACAGAAATGGATGGGGACGGCAAATATCCTCATTTTCTCAAATGATTAAAATAGGGCATAATCTAAATTGTGAAATTGAAGCTATATTTATAAGAGCACCTAAAATTTTTAATATTGGTGGAAAAGTTGAGGTTTTAGCTGAAATTAATGGCGAACCTGTATTTGTAAAACAAGGTATTCATTTTGGTGCAACTTTTCACCCTGAATTGACAGAAGATATAACAATCCATAAACTATTTATTGAAAGTATTGCAGCATGAGTAATTATAAAATATTATCAAAAGTTGATGGTCCTGATGATTTAAATAACTTATCAATTTCAGAACTCAGTTTATTATCAGATGAATTAGCTGATTTTATGGATAATATAATTCAAGAGCATGGTGGACATTATTCATCACCTTTAGGAGTTGTTGATTTATCTGTTGCATTACATCATGTTTATAATTCTCCAAAAGATAAAATAATTTGGGATATAGGTCATCAATCTTACCCACATAAAATATTGACTGGCAGAAGGGATTCTTTCCATACACTTCGCCAAAAAGATGGTATAAGTGGTTTTTTAAAAAGATCAGAAAGTCCACACGATATTATAGGTGCTGGGCATTCTAGTACTTCAATATCATCTGCATTGGGTGTTGCTCATGCACGAGATATGGCTGGAACGAATGATAAAGTAGTTGCAATAATTGGCGATGGTGGAATGACTGGAGGATTGGCTTATGAAGGGTTAAATAATTTAGGATATCATAAAACTCAACTTACTATTATTTTGAATGATAATTCAATGTCAATTTCTCCAAGTGTGGGTGCATTATCCCATTATTTGACTCGAGTCGTTACAAATCCTACTTATAATAAAGTAAGAAATGAGCTTTGGAATTTAACTGGAAAAATTCCTGATAGTCTTTCTAAATTTGTACGAAAATCACTTCGTAAAACAGAAGAAGGTATAAAAGGATTCTTAACACCAGGAATATTTTTTGAAGAGCTTGGATTGCGATATATTGGTCCAATACCAGGGCATGATATGGATGAACTCGTTAGAACCTTTAATGCAATTAAAGAGTTTCCAAATCCGACACTTGTGCATATATATTCTGATAAAGGAAAGCGAAGTAAAAAAGCAGAGAAGGAACCTGTGAAATATTATAGTCTTTCTGGAAATAAACCAAAGGTAAAATTAAATTTTTCAGCACCCTCTTATTCAACTGTATTCGGTAAAACAATTACTCAATTAGCAGAAACTGATTCTAAAGTATTTTGTATAACTGCAGCAATGGAAATTGGTACAGGAATGTCTGATTATGTAAAAAAATATCCCAATAGATATATTGATGTGGGTATTGCTGAGGGACATGCTGTAACTTATTCTTGTGGAATAGCAACAGGTGGATTTAAACCAATTATTCCTTTTTATTCTACATTTATACAAAGAGCATACGATAATATATTTCATGATGTTTTATTACAGGATTTACCTGTCATTTTTTGTATGGATAGAGCTGGTGTTGTTGGGCCTGATGGACCGACGCATCACGGTGTTTATGATATTTCACTATTAAGAAATTTACCTAATTTAATTATTACTGCTCCCAAAGATGGTAATGAATTAAAAAACCTCCTTGCAACTGGTTTAACTTTAGATAAGAAATCAATGTCAATTAGATATCCTAAAGATACATCTTATTACTATGATGAAAATACTACTCCTGAAATTTTAGAAATTGGTTCATGGGAGGAATTGATTAAAGGTGAAGATGTAGCCATATTAGCAGTTGGCAGTATGGTAGGAGTGGTAAAGGAAAATTATAAAGAAATTTGTAATCGTTTAGGGTTTTCTCCTACATTGATAAATGCACGGTTCATAAAGCCTTTAGATTGTAAATTACTTAATAAAATAAGTGAAAAATATAATTTAATTATTACAATGGAAGAAGGAGCTTTAAATGGTGGATTCGGGTCAGCAGTATTAGAATATTATTCTGATAATAATTTAAATAATAATGTAATGAGAATGGGAATACCTGACAAATTTGTAGAACATGCATCAAGAAGTGAATTATTAGAAGAATTAGGTCTTTCTCCAAATGGATTAATTCAATTAATTAAGGCAAATTTAAAAAATGAATAATAAATATAATGATGCTAAAAAACAGTGGGAAATTGAAAAAAATAAGGCACATAAGAGAAATTATAATTTTGATACCGTTTCTGGTATTCCAGTAGAAGAATTATATTTACCTGAAAATGGTAGTGAATCTTATTTAAATGAATTAGGCTTCCCAGGACAATACCCTTTTACCCGTGGTGTGCATGCAAATTTATATCGTGGCAAATTATGGACGATGAGGCAGTTTGCTGGGTTTGGAAGCCCAGAAGAAACAAATAAAAGGTTTAAATTTTTACTTAAACAAGGCCAAACAGGGCTTTCTGTTGCATTCGATATGCCAACATTAATGGGATATGATTCTGATCACCCAATTTCTTTGGGAGAAGTTGGCAAATGTGGTGTTAGTATTTCTTCATTAAAAGATATGGAAGTTTTATTTAATGGAATTGATTTAAGTAAAATAAGTGTTTCTCAAACAATTAATGGACCTGCTGTAATTTTATTTGCATTTTATATTGCTGTTGCTGAAAAGCAAGGTGTTGATATTCAAAAATTGCAGGGTACGCTTCAAAATGATATTTTAAAAGAATATATTGCACAAAAAGAATGGATTTATCCACCCAAAGAATCAATGAGAATTATTACTGATATGATTAAATATTGTGCAGATAATATTCCTCAATATAATACAATTTCTGTAAGTGGATATCATATCCGTGAAGCGGGTTCAACAGCAGTTCAGGAGCTCGCATTTACTTTGGCTGATGGTTTTTGTTATGTTGAACATGCTGTTGAAGCAGGGTTAGATATAGATCAATTTGCACCACGATTATCATTCTTTTTTAATTCTCATTTAGACTTTTTTGAAGAAATTGCAAAGTTTAGAGCTGGTCGAAGAATATGGGCAAAATTAATGAAAGAAAAATATGGTGCTAAAAATCCAAAATCGTGGAAACTTCGATTTCATACTCAAACAGCTGGTTTTAGTTTAACAGCACAACAACCTGAAAATAATATTGCTCGAACAGGGTTCCAAGCAATGGCAGCAGTTTTAGGTGGAACTCAATCATTACATACAAATTCGATGGATGAAACACTTGCACTTCCTTCTGAAAAAGCTGCAGAAATTGCATTAAGAACTCAACAATTAATTGCTTATGAAACGGGTATTACAAATGTTGTTGATCCATTGGGTGGTTCATGGTTTGTTGAAAGTCTTACGGATAAAATGGAAAATGAAGTAATGGAATATTTCGATAAAATTGAAGATTTAGGTGGAGTAATTCCTGCAATTGAAATGGGATTTTTCCAAAGAGAAATTGCTGAGGCATCTATGGATTACCAAAGAAAAGTTGAAAGTAAGCAAAGAATAGTTGTCGGTGTGACAGATTTTATAAAAGAAAATGAAGAAATTGATATTCCAATACTTAAAATTGATCCTAAAACAGAATTAAATCAAGTTGATAAAATAAAAAAACTAAAGTCAGAAAGAGATAATGTTCTTGTAGGTAATTGTTTAGAAAAAATAAAATTAACAGCAATAAATGGTAAAAATTTATTACCACCAATTATTGAAGCAGCAAAAGCATATGCAACTATGGGTGAAATTGTAGATGTGTTAAAAATTGAGTTTGGTGAATGGCAGGAGACAGCTGTTATTTAATGGAAATAGTAGCAGATTTGCATATGCATTCAACATTTTCTGATGGAAAATTTAATATAGATTATCTTATTGAAAATTGTATTAAAGAAAAATTATCTTATTTTTGTGTTTCTGACCATGATACGGTGAAGCATTTTTCTGAAATAAGGCAATATATAAATGTGAATAATTTAGATATTGAATTTATACCTGGGACAGAATTTTCGTGTGAATTTAATGGATCTTCTGTTCATATTTTAGGTTATGGAATTGATGAAAACTCTGATAATCTAATTGAATTATTTTGTAAAATTAATCAAGAGCGAATTGATGTAATTCAAAAAATGGGTAAGAGATTAAATAACTTGGGATGTAATATTAAATATGAACATATTTTAGAAAATCAAAATTCTCCAGGAAGACCTCATTTAGCAAATGAATTAGTGAAAAGTGGGTATGCTGATGATATTGATGATGCATTTGAAAAATGGTTAGATAAAGGTAAACCAGGGTATTTAAAAAAGTGGAAACCGAGTGCAGAGGAAGTAATAAATATTATTCATAATTCAAATGGTATTGCAAGTATAGCACATGTAGGTCTTTATAAATCAATAAAAAAATTAAGTCAATTATTAGATTTAAATTTAGATTGTGTTGAGGCATTTCACCCAAATCATTCAAAAAAGTTTGCTGAAAGTATATTGGTATTTTGTAGCGAAAATAATTTATCTTATTCAGGAGGTTCAGATTTTCATGGCTGGGAAAATAATAATATAATTGGAAGCCATGGTTTAAGTGAACAAGGAATTAATCAACTTATAAATAAATTAGAAAAATGATTCAGCTAAATAAAAATATTTTTAACCATGATAAATTATATACTCTTGGAGTTGAAGAAGAGTATATGTTATGTGATATTAAAACGGGTGAACTTATATCTAAAGCAAATGAATTTATGAATAGTTTAAATTCAAATGAGAAAGATAGATTCACTTATGAATTAATTCTATCTGAAATAGAAGCAAACACACCAATTTGTTCTTCAGTTGATGATGCCATTAATCAAGTATTAAAATTAAGAAATAGAGCAAAGGATATTTGTGAAAATATAGGATGTAAAATTGGAATAAGTGGAACACATCCAACCTCACTTCCAGATGATCAAATTTTTGTTGATTCTCCAGGATATAATTGGGTTTCAGATCAGTTACAATTTTATGCGAGGAGAAATAATACTTTTGCTTTACATGTTCATGTTGCTGTCGAAGATGCAGAAACTTCAATACATGTGACCAATGGTTTAAGAAGGTGGATTCCATCCTTGTTAGCTATTAGTGCAAATAGTCCATTTTTCATGGGAGAGTTGACTGGAATGAAATCTACAAGAACAATGCAATTTAGTGCATTTCCAAGAACTCAAATTCCAAATAAATTTGATAATTATGAAGATTATAAAAGTACAGTTCAAACATATTTAGATTTAAATTCAATTGAAAAAACACGACAAATTTGGTGGAAAATAAGACCTCATTTCGATTATGGTACAATTGAATTTAGAATTTGCGACATACAAAGATCCATTTATATGACCGAATTAATTATTGGAATTTGCCAGGCATTAGTACATCAATCAGTAAAAGATTATAAGAATGGAAAATTAAATGAAGATTTAAGTGTTGAATTTTTAAATGATGGGCTTTGGAAATCAACTCGCTTTGGGTTTGAAAGTAAAATTTATGATACTGGTACAGGCAAAATAAAAACTCAAAAAGAAATGATAAAAACAATGTTTAATTATATAAAAGAGAGTTTAAGTTATTTTGGAAATTCTCATGTTTATAATTTTATTCAAAAATTAGATTCTTTTCAGTCTGAAGCAGAAGAACAAATTGAAATATATAATAATAATGGATTTGATGGGTTAAGATCTTTTTTAATTAATAATGTTGACTATAATAAAAATCAATAATAGGAGTAAATAAAATGCCACGAAAAATTATACATGTGGTTGGAACGGGTACAATTGGCGAACCATTAATTGGTTTATTAAGTGATTTTAAATCAGGGTTAGGTATTGATGAAATTACATTTCATAAAAATACACCATTAACAACGGATAGATCAAAAGTAAAAAGTCTACTTAATAGAGGTGCTAGATTAAGTACAAAAGCAGGTGCATTTGATGGATTTAAAGATATTGGATTAAAACCTGAGTTTACTACTGAAGAAGCGATTGATAGAGCTTCAGTGGTTATTGATTGTACGCCATCTGGTATTGGTCATCGAAATAAAATAGAATATTATAATAAATATCTTGATAATACGGATGGATTTATTGCACAGGGAAGTGAATCAGGTTTCGGTAAACCTTATGCTAGGGGAATAAATGATAATACACTTATAAAAGGTGAGGATAAATTTATTCAAGTTGTCTCTTGTAATACACATAATCTGTGTTGTTTGATTGATACAATGGTGTTAGAAGGAGAAAGTCCTGATAATTTAAGAGAAGGAATGTTTACTTGTATTAGAAGAGCAAATGATGTGAGCCAAGCAAGTGGGTTTATTCCTTCCCCCCAAGTTGGAACTCATAAAGATCCTCAGTATGGTACTCATCACGCTAGAGATGCTGCAAGATTATATAAAACAATGGGTATGGATTTAAATCTATTTTCATCTGCAATAAAGGTTAATTCTCAATATATGCATATATTACATTTCCATTTACGAGTTGAAAAGCCAACCAATATGAATGATTTAATGGAAAAATTAGAAGCGAACGATAGAATTGCATTAACAGATAAAATTGATTCATGTAAAGTATTTTCATTTGGAAGAGATCATGGTCATTATGGTAGGATATTAAATCAAACTGTGATTTCAGTTCCATCCTTACATATTAGCCCAAATGGAAAATCGATTACAGGGTTTTGTTTTACACCTCAAGATGGAAATTCTTTATTAAGTTCAATATCTGCTGCATTATGGCTTATTCATCCTAATTCGTATGATGATAAAATACAATGTCTAAAAAAATTATATTTTGATGAGGTTTAATTTTAATTTTTGATTCAAATAAACAAAAAAATATTTAATGAATTAACTAAATTAAATTTAGAGAAAAATTCATCACCTACTTTTTTACTTGCTGTTTCAGGTGGGTTAGATAGCATTGTAATGTTAGATGTATTTTTTAAATTGAGTAACAAAGAAAAATTTACCATATTTGTTTCTCATATAAATTATCAGTTACATAATAATTCAAATACAGCTGAAGCATTAATAAAAAAATATTGTACTAAAAATTTAATTCAGTATGAAATTGTAAGAGCTGACATTAATAATTCATCTAATTTTGAAGCAAAAGCAAGGAAGTTCAGATATGATGTGTTTCAAAAATTAATAGAAAAATATAATATAAAATATATTTGTACTGCTCATCATTGGGATGACCAATTAGAAACATTATATATGAAATATATTCAAAATGCACCTCTTACGTCATATAGAGGAGTATTAGAACTAAATAAGAATATTTGGAGACCATTATTAAAATTTAGTAAGAATGAAATATTAGAATTTGCTATAAAAAATAATTTAAATTGGATTGAGGATACAACGAATGACGATAAAAATTATTTACGAAATAAAATTAGAATTGAAGATATACCAAAATTAAAAATTAATAATCCAAAATTAATAACTGAATTATTTCAAAAAAAAGATCAAATATTAAGATTATTTGAAATAGCAGAATTTACCAAAGCAAAATTATTTTCAAGTAAATTAATTATATTAAATTTGAATCCAATTTATTTTATGGTTGATATAAATTCAATTTTAAAATTAGATGTAGTTATCAGACAGATAATAATTCAGAGTTTATTAAATGAATTTAAAATAAATTTACAAAATATGACAAAATTGCATTGGGAGACATTTTGGCAATTTATTGATAAACGAAAAATTGGGAAAGAATTTATTTTATATGAAAGTATGAA
The DNA here is from genome assembly GCA_964529325.1 of uncultured bacterium. GTDB lineage: Bacteria > Fidelibacterota > Marinisomatia > SCGC-AAA003-L08. The sequence continues at coordinate 11,771 of CAZGWH010000017.1, forward strand.
AGTATTAATAGATAGAGATAATCTCATTATATTTAATCCTGAGAATATTATTTCGCTTTCCAAAAAAATGAAAAATAATTTAAATTGGTATAATTCTAAATTTTATTTAGATGAATGTGAAGTTCATCAAATTGAAAATAATCAGTGTTTTTTAGTAGATAAAACTTATTACGGTAAAGGGGTTTATGTTCGGAATTGGAAGCATGGTGATTTACTTTTTGATAATAAATCTAAAAAGAAAAAAAAGATAAGTGAATTATTTATAAAGAATAAATTTTCTAAACTTCATAAATTGATTCATCCAATTGTTGTAGATTATAAGGATAATCCAATTTGGATTCCTAATTTACGGCATAGTAATTGTAATAATATAAAAAACAAAGAAAATATAGTAATCAAATGGCAACAAAATTAGGTAAAATAGATTTAAAAAATTATAATTTAGATGGTTTTGAATTTGAAGAGTTAATCTCTGAAGAAAGAATCCAAAAAAGAGTTGAAAAAATTGGTTCTGAAATTTCAAAGGATTTTGAAAGTAAAATTCCAATCATAATAGGAGTTTTAAATGGTTCTTTTTTATTTATGGCAGATTTAGTTCGAAATATTAATATTGATTATGAAGTAGATTTTATTAAAATTTCATCCTATGGAAATTCTACAAAAAGTTCAGGAACTGTACGATTAGTAAAAGATATTAGTGCAGATATTACAGGAAGAGATTTGATAATTGTTGAAGATATTGTTGATACAGGATTATCAATTGAATTTTTATTTAATCGTTTACAGGAAGCAAAGCCAAATTCAATTAGTTTTGTAACTTGTCTAAAAAAGCCTACAAAAGTTGATGTCGATCATCTTGTGAATTATGTGGGATTTAATATTGAAGACTCCTTTGTAATTGGGTATGGATTGGATCTTGCTCAAAAATTTAGAGGATTATCGTCTATTTATAAATTGACTCCAAAGAAAGATATAAAATGAAACAAACTGAAAAAAAGAAAAAAGAAATGAAAAAGGGTAAAAATAGTTCATTGCCCAATTTTTCTCCAAATAAAAAATTCTGGAAAAGTACAGGTGGGAATTTTTTAATATGGGCATTAATATTTATTACTGCAATTACAGTTGTTCAATTTATTTCGGGAAGTACTGAACCTAAAAAAGTAACTTATTCTCAGTTAGAAAAGTACATAGAAGAAAAGAAAATTATATCCGCTGAAGTTGTTGGAAATAATTTTATTGGTACATTAAAAGAACCTGAAATTAGTTTTATTGGAAATACTGAAAAACAAATAGATCGAATTACAACTACATTACCATTTGTTGATTCAGATATATTAAAAGAGTGGAATAATTCTGGGATAGAATTTGATTTTAAAAATCAAACATTAGGGTTAATGGATTATGTGTTACAATTTTCTCCATGGATATTAATTATTTTCGTTTGGATATTCTTAATGCGTCGAATGCAATCTGGAGGTGGTGCTGGTGGGATATTTAGTTTTGCTAAAAGTCGTGCAAAAATGGTATCACCTGATAACCCAAAAATAACATTTGATGATGTTGCTGGTTGTGATGAAGCAAAAGTTGAGTTAAAAGAGGTTGTTGAATTTTTAAAGCATCCTAAGAAGTTTTCTTCAATTGGAGCCAAAATACCAAGAGGTGCATTATTATTAGGACCTCCAGGGTCAGGTAAAACTTTATTAGCAAAAGCTGTTTCTGGAGAAGCTGGAGTACCATTTTTTACAATTAGCGGTGCCGAGTTTGTAGAAATGTTTGTAGGTGTTGGAGCTAGTAGAGTGAGAGATTTATTTGAACAAGCAAAACAACATTCTCCTGCAATAATTTTTATAGATGAAATTGATGCAGTTGGACGACAAAGAGGAGCTGGTGTTGGTGGTGGGCATGATGAAAGAGAGCAAACATTAAATCAAATTCTTGTCGAAATGGATGGCTTTGGAACAGATGATAATGTCATTTTAATTGCCGCAACTAATAGACCAGATGTTTTAGATAAGGCATTATTGAGACCAGGAAGGTTTGACCGGCAGATAGTTGTAGATTTACCTGATGTAAAAGGTCGAGAAGATATTTTAAAAATTCATACTAAAAAAATTCCTTTAGATGAAAATGTTGAATTGAATGTAATTGGCAAGGGTACACCAGGATTGGCGGGAGCTGACTTAGAAAATTTGGTTAATGAGGCTGCTTTGCTTGCTGCACGAAAAAATCAAAAAGTAGTAAATATGATTGATTTTGAAGAAGCAAAAGATAAAGTAATGATGGGAGTTGAAAGAAAAAGTATGATATTGTCTGATGAAGAGAAAAAATTAACAGCATATCATGAAAGTGGTCATGCACTTGTTGCTTATAATACTAAAAATGCAGACCCTGTTCATAAAATTTCTATTATTCCAAGGGGAAGGGCTCTTGGAGTTACAGCACAATTACCAAATGAAAAGCATGGGTATTCAAAAAAATATTTATTAGGCCGACTTAATATATTAATGGGTGGTAGAGTTGCAGAAAAAATTATTTTTAAAGATATTTCAACTGGAGCTGGGAATGATATTTCTGTTGCAACTGATATCGCAAAACAAATGGTTACCGAATGGGGAATGAGTGAAAAAATAGGACCATTAGCATTTGGGAAAGAACAGGGTAATGTATTCCTTGGTAGAGAGATGACTCAAAGTAAAAATATTAGTGATGAAAAAATAAAAATTATTGATGAAGAAATAACAAATTTTGTACTTAATGCTGAAATGATAGCAGATAAAATAATTAATAAAAATATTAATGATCTTCATAATATTGCAAATGCTCTTTTGGAATTTGAAACTATTTCTGGTGAAGAAATGGAACTGGTAATTAAAGGTGGTAAAATTGATAGACCTGAAGAAAAATCAGATGATTCTTTTAATGAATCTAATTCTAAATTAAAGAGTGAAATATCACCAGAAAATGAAGATTCAATTAGTGAAATTGAAGGTAAACCAGCGCTTTCTCCTGCATGATTGATACATTTAAGTATAATGATAAAATCTCGATTATGGGGATTTTAAACTTAACACCTGATTCATTTTATGACGGAGGAAAATGGTATATACAATCTGAAATTCAGTCTAAAATTGAAAAGTGGGTTGAATTAGGAATTGATATAATTGATGTGGGTTGTGAATCATCAAGACCTGGTTCATTGCCAATATCAATTAACGAAGAAATTAACAGATTAAAAATAATTATTCCAATTATTAAATTATTTCCCAATACTATTTTTTCAATAGATACATACAAACCCAAAGTGGCTGAATATGCTTTAAAAAATGGGTTCCATATTATTAATGATATTTTGGGTGGATCTATTGAAATGCTTGAAATTGCAAAAGATAATAATGCACCCATTATTATTATGCACATGCTTGGTAACCCAACTGATATGCAAAATAATCCAGTTTATGAAAAAATAATTAATGAAATCAATTTATTTTTTAATGATAAAATAATACAAGCACAAAATATTGGATTATCAAAAAATCAATTAATTTTAGACCCAGGTATTGGTTTTGGGAAAAGTATAAATGATAATGATAATATATTAAAAAATTTAAATTCATTTAAACAATTTGGATGTCCAATTTTAATTGGAACTTCAAGGAAATCTTTTTTGAAAATTAATGATAATCCCGAATGTAGATTGTCAAATAGTATTTCATCATTAACAATTGCTATTTTAAATGGTGCAAATATCATAAGAGTACATGATGTTAGAGAATCGATAAAAGTAAAAAAATTCCTGCAAAGATATTCTCAAAATTCAAAATTAGAAATAGTTTAATGGATTTAGATCAATTAAAAGATAATTTTAAAGAATTGAAAATTAGATTTAATGAAATCAGGGGGTATCTTTGACAATGAAAAGGTTTCAAATGAAATTTCTAATTTACAAGATAAAACAACAAAAGTTGGATTTTGGGATAATAATAAATTAGCCCAAGAAATTCTAAAGGCAATTTCTATTTTAGAAAATGAGCAAAAAATGTGGAAATCTTTAGATGATTTATATGAAAATTTAGAACTTCATTTCGAGTTAATTGATATTGGTGAAGCCCCTGAGAAATCTTTAATCTTAGAATTAAATAAATTTAAAAAAGAATTAGACCTAGCCGAAATTCTAACAATATTAAATGGACCCGATGATTCAAGGGATGCAATAGTCACAATTCATCCTGGTGCTGGTGGTACAGAATCGCAGGATTGGGCTCAAATGCTTTATCGTCTTTATACAAGATGGTGTGATCAAAATAATTTTAAAATTAAAGTAATAAATTTTCAATCTGGTGATGAAGCAGGAATAAAGGATGTATCATTTGAGGTTTGTGGACCATTTGCTTATGGACATCTTACTGCAGAAGCTGGTGTACACCGATTAGTTCGTATTTCTCCTTTTGATACAAATGGTAAACGGCATACATCTTTTGCTTCTATATTTGTTTACCCAATTTTGGATGATGATATTGAAATTGAAATATTAGATAAAGACTTGAGAGTTGAAACCTATCGTGCGAGTGGAGCTGGTGGTCAGCATGTAAATAAAACTGATTCTGCTGTAAGAATTACACATATTCCAACAAATATTGTTGCTCAATGTCAAAATGAGAGAAGTCAATTAAAAAATAGAAAAACGGTTATGAAAATGTTAAAAGCTAAATTATATCAGAAAAAACAAGATGAATTAGCTAAAGAAAAAAATACAGTAGAAGAGCAAAAAATGGATAACGCTTGGGGTTCTCAAATTAGATCTTATGTTTTTCATCCATATAATATGGTAAAAGATCATAGAACTAATATTGAAACTGGAAATATTCAAACAGTAATGGATGGAAATATTGATTTTTTCATTCGAGGATACTTATTAAAAAAAATGGAGAATTCACAGATTGTCAACTGATCAAAAAAGTTTAAAGCAAATAATTGACCATCGCATTGAAAAATTAAATAAAATAATTGATGGTGGTGTAAATCCATACCCTCATTCTTTTGATAAAAAAAATGAAATTTCAACTTATAAAAATGAATCATCAATTGGTAAATCTGTTAAAACTGCAGGTCGAATTGTTTCATTAAGAAAAATGGGTAAAGCATCATTTTTAAATATTCAAGATGAATCTGGGAAAATCCAAATTTATTTAAAAAATAATTTATTACCAGAATATAATTATGATATTGTTGGTCGAAATATTGATTTAGGAGATATTGTAGGAGTTACAGGCGAAATTTTTAAAACAAAAACAGATGAGATTTCGATTAGGGCTTCAGAAATAACAATGCTTTCTAAGAATATTAGACCTCTTCCTAATTTAAAAGAAAAAGATGGTAAAGCATTTAATTCATTTGAAGATAAAGAACTACGATACCGCCATAGAGAATTAGACTTAATTGTAAATCCTGAAATTATTTCGACTTTTAGACTTCGCTCCAAAATAATATCTGAAACTCGAAGATTCTTAGATGATAATAAATTTTTAGAAGTTGATACTCCTGTTTTACAAACTGTTTATGGTGGAGCTAATGCTCGTCCATTTAAAACTTTTCATAATACATTAGATCAAAATTTATTTATGAGAATTGCGGTTGAATTATATTTAAAACGGTTAATTATTGGTGGGATTGAAAAAGTTTATGAACTTGGAAAAAACTTTAGAAATGAGGGGATGGATAGAAACCATAACCCTGAGTTTACGATGCTTGAAATTTACGAAGCTTATAAAGATGTATATCAAACAGCTGAATTTACTGAAAAATTAATTAAATTTGTAGCAAATAAAATTAATAAAGAAGATGTTTTATTCGGTGGGAATGATATTAGCTTCAAAAAACCTTTTGTTAGAACAACTATGGCTGAAGAATTAAAAAAAGCTACAGGTTTGAATGTTCTTGAAATGGATGAGTCTGAATTATTCGATTTAGCAAAATCAAAAAATGTTGATGTAAATCCAAAAATGAACTATGGGAAATTATTGGATGAACTATTTAGTAAATTAGTTGAACCAACATTAATCCAACCTACATTTGTATTTGATTATCCTAAAGCGATTTCTCCTCTTGCAAAATCTAAAAGAGATGGAAATAAAAATATTGTTGAACGGTTTGAATTATTTATTGGTGGAATGGAATTCGCAAATGCCTTTTCTGAATTAAATGATCCTATTGAACAACGAAAACGACTTGAATCTCAAGCCAAACTGAGAGAGCTTGGTGATGATGAGGCTCAAATTGTTGATGAGAATTTTTTGCAAGCAATTGAAACAGGTATGCCTCCTACGGGCGGTGTTGGCATTGGAATAGATAGATTAATTATGTTGCTTACAGGTGAAAATTCAATTAAAGATGTAATTTTTTTTCCCGCAATGAGACCTGAGTAATTTGATTAATTTAATCCAGATTTCATGGCGGTTTTTAAAGGGCAGACATTCTTCTGGATTAATATCATTTTCTTTTTATTTATCTATTATTGGATTAGCGATTGGAACAGCATCGTTATTATTAATTTCTGCATTTTCTAATGGGTTTTCAAATGAGGTACAAAGTAAACTTGCAACAATTGATGGTGAAATTAGAATAGAGAAATATGGAAATACATTAATATCTAAAAATGAAATTGACAATATTAAAGAATCTTTAAATGAAATCACTGAAATCAATCAATTTTATACTTATTTACAAACACATGCAATGTTACAATCAGGACAACAATCAGATGGTTCTTTATTATTTGGTGTAAAAAGTAAATTATTCACCACATTATCATCTTATTCAAAACTATATCCACAAAAAATTGATTTTACAGGGAATAGTATTGTCTTAGGATATAAAATTGCTGAAAATTTAGGATTAGAAATTGGAGACCAAGTTAATTTATTTGATTTAGATTTATTGACTAATTCCAAGCAAATAAAAGGATTGAGTTTAAAATTAATAGGAACTATTGAAACTGGATTTTCTGAATATGATAAATTAATCTCATTTATCCCTGAAAATATATATCAAAATTTTTATGTAGCTAAATCAAATTTTTCAGGATTAATTTTAGATTTAAGTTCAATTAAAACAACTGAAATAGCAAATGTAATTAGAGAAAATATAAATTTTCCATTTATAATTAATACATGGGAAGAGCGTCATTCTGTTTTACTACAATGGATGAACATTTATCATATTCCAATCCAAATGGTAATGGGATTTATAACTTTACTTGCAATATTTAACATTAGCTCAACACTTTGGATGATTTCTATTGATAAAACAGGGAATGTAGGTATTTTGAAAGCAATAGGGTATTCAAATCAACAAGTAAAAAATATTTTTATAATTAAAGGAATAATTATTGGATCTATTGGGATAATAATTGGTTTAGTTTTATCAATTAGTATTTATTATTTACAAAATAAATATCAAATTATTTCACTTTCATCAGATGTTTATTTTCTTGATTACTTACCTATTCTTCCAAATATAAAAGAAAGTATTGTTATAATTAGTGGCATTTTTATTTCAACGTTACTTTTATCAAATATACCTGCAAATATTGTTAAAAGTATAAATCCTGCAACTGCATTAAAGGAAGACTAATGTCTATTTTTATGTTAAGTTGGAAATTTTTCACAAGAAGGTCTCAGTCAAATAAATTAAACATAACATCATTTTTACCAATGACTGGAGTTGCACTTGGCACGCTAACAATATTATTAACATTTGCAATAATGGATGGTTTAGAACACGATATTTTTGATACATTAAAATCATTTTCTGGTGGTTCAATTATAAATATTAATGATATTTCATCTAAAGATAATGATGTTATAGTAAAATATTTAGAATCTAATAATTTAAATTATTCGAAGTTTATAGAACGCAAAGCAATTTTGCAAATGGAGGATAAAAGTAGAATTGTAAATATGAGAGCGTTTGATAACTTAAATTTAATTTTAAATAAGATAACAAACAATCTTGAATATAATTATAATAATAAGTCATTAATTATAGGCGAGGAATTATCAAATCGCCTAAATATTTCGTTACAAGATTCAGTGAAAATAATATCTCCATTAGATTTAAAATTTTCAACAACATTTATCCCTCAAGAAATTTTATATGTGGATAATATATTTTCAACACGATTGATGGATTTTGATTTAAATTTTATTTTTATACCTTATTTAATTGGTGAAAAACTATTTAAAAAATCGGGTAATGTAGGATATTATTTAATAAATGATGTTGAAATTCCTAAATTAATATCAAATATAAAGGGCATAAAAATTGAAAATTGGGATGAAATTCATAAAAGTTTGGTCGGTGCAATGAAGTTAGAAAAATTTGCCTATGTTGGATTTGGATTTTTATTAATTTTGATATCTTGTTTTAGTTTACTCAGTACGATGAGTATTTCTGTAATGCAGAAAATTTCACAAATTGGTATATTGAAAGCTGTTGGTTATAATAATTTTAATATAAAAAAAATATTTTTTTATTTTAGTTGTATATCGGGGGTTATTGGTGTAATTATTGGAATATTTATTGCATATTTTATTAAAATTATTGAAATTAATTATCCATTTTTTCATTTATTATTTGGAGATTATCCTTTTTTAGAATTCCCGATTCAATTTAATTTATATAAAATATTCATAGTAAGCTGTTGTTCTATTTTTGCGATAATTATTGCATCAATTTATCCAGCGAGTAAGGCATCAAAATTTGATCCAATAATTAGTATTGGAATGAAATGATTTTATCAGCAAAAAATATTATTAAAAGCTATATAGTAGCTAATGAAAATGTTAATGTATTAGGTGGAATCAATTTAGAATTATTTGAATCTGAATTTATTTCTATAATGGGTGCGTCAGGGGCGGGAAAATCAACCTTATTAAACATTTTAGGAACATTGGATTCATTTGATTCAGGTGAATTACAAATTAATTCGAATATAATAAATAATAATGAAGATTATTCTACATTTAGAGCATTTAATATTGGGTTTGTATTTCAATTTCATCATTTATTACATGAGTTTACGGTATTAGAGAATTTAATTATTCCTCAAATGTTAATAAAAAATAATAATAATGCAATATATAATGCAAAAGAGTTATTAGGGAAATTAGATTTAATTGATCTAGAAAATAGATATCCATCTCAAATTTCTGGAGGTGAGAGGCAACGGATTGCAGTTTTAAGGGCTTTGGTTAATCAACCAAAATTGATTTTAGCTGATGAACCTACAGGAAATTTAGATAAAGAAAATAGTGTAAAATTGCTAGAGTTATTTAATTTAATAAAAGAAAATTATAAAACAACTATTGTAGTTGCCACACATGATGAATTTATAAAAAATTATACAAATCGAAACTTTAAGTTAAATTGTGGCATTTTAATAGAAAATTAGAAGGAAATAAAATATGAGAGAAAATTTTTCAAAAAGCATTCAAAATATATTAAAAATAGCTAAAGAACAAGCTGTTCGTTTTGGTCATAGTTATGTTGGATCTGAGCATTTATTATTAGGTGTATTGAATGATTCAAATTGTAAAGCGGCTAAATTATTAACAACATTAGGTTGTGATTTTGAGGAAATGCAAGGATTAATAAGAGATATGGTTAAACCTTCAACGGGATCAATGACAATGGGGCATTTACCATTAACAAGAAGGGCAGAGCGAATATTAAGAACGACATATTCTGAAGCAAAAAATCTGGGTTTTAATATTGCAGATGATACCCATTTGTTACTTGCAATTTCCAAAGAAGATGAAGGATTAGCTCGTGATGTATTAATGAATTTTTCTATAGATTATGATTTATTATATTCCTATATTGAAACATCAACCCCTCCAATTAAAAAAGAAATTAAAAAGAAAAGAAAATCTGATACTCCTACTTTAGATTTATTCAGCCGTGATATTTCAAAACTTGCACAAAACGGGAAATTAGATCCTGTAATTGGACGAGAGCTTGAAATTGAAAGAGTTGCACAAGTATTGTCTCGTAGAAAAAAGAATAATCCTGTTCTGATTGGTGAACCTGGTGTTGGAAAAACAGCTATTGTTGAAGGACTTGCTTTAAGAATTTATGAAAAATCAGTACCACGAATTTTATGGGGGCAACGAGTTTTAGCTTTAGATCTTGCAGGATTAATTGCTGGAACAAAATATAGAGGACAGTTCGAAGAGAGAATGAAATCTTTGATGAGAGAACTTGAAAATAGCTTAGATATTATCATTTTTATTGATGAAATACATACACTTGTTGGTGCAGGAAATACTTCTGGCTCATTAGATGCTGCAAATATGTTTAAACCTGCTTTAGCTCGAGGTGAAATTCAATTAATTGGTGCTACAACATTAGATGAATATAGAAAATTTATTGAAAAAGATGGAGCATTAGAACGACGGTTTCAAAAGATTATTGTCAACCCTCCTTCTTTTGATGATACCATTAAAATTTTAAAAGGAATTCAAGAAAAATATGAGAAACATCATTCGGTGATATATTCTGAAAAGGCAATAATTGCATGTGTTGAATTAAGTGGTAGGTATATTGCTGAGAAATTTCATCCAGATAAAGCAATTGATGTTATGGATGAGGTCGGCTCTCGGGTTCATATTCATAAAGTTAAAGTTCCTGATGAAATTCTAACACTTGAAAAGAAAATTGCTCTTTTAAAAAAGAAAAAAGAAAAAGTAATTCAAAAACAGTTATTTGAAAGAGCAGCAAAAATTAGAGATGCTGAACGAAAAGTTCTAAATAGTTTAGATAAATTTCAGAAAAATTGGGAAGAAAAAGAACAAGAAAATTTACCTACAGTATCAGAAGAAGAAGTTGCAAATGTAGTTTCAATGATTACTGGGATTCCATTACAAAAAGTTGCTGAATCAGAACAAAAAAGATTAATAGAATTAGAGAGTAAAATAAATAATAAAATTATAGGTCAATCTGAACCAATTGAGAAATTAGCTAAATCTATTTTAAGAGCTCGTACTGGATTTAATAATCCGAATAAGCCAATTGGATCATTTTTATTTCTAGGACCAACAGGCGTAGGTAAAACAGAGCTAACTAAAGTAGTTGCAAATTATTTATTTGGAAGTGATGAATCATTAATTAAAATTGATATGTCTGAATATATGGAGCGTTATAATGTATCTCGATTAATAGGATCTCCGCCGGGATATGTTGGTTATGAAGAAGGTGGTCAGTTAACAGAAAAAGTAAGAAGAAACCCATTTTCAGTGGTATTATTTGATGAAATAGAAAAAGCTCATAAAGATGTTTTTAATATATTACTTCAAATTTTAGATGAAGGTTGGATTACAGATAGTTTAGGCCATAAAGTTGATTTTAGAAATACTATTATTATTTTAACATCTAATATGGGTACTAAACATTTGCAGTCCACATCTTTTGGTTTTTTATCAGAATCTGATAAAAAGCAAAACCAAGAAGACAAAAATATAATTTTTAATGAAATTAAAAAATTCTTTAATCCAGAATTCTTAAATCGTTTAGATGAAATTATTATATTTAATCGACTTACAAAGGAAGATTTAATTAAAATTATTGATTTACAACTAGTTGATATTATTGAAAATTTAAAGAAAAAAAATGTTACAATTTCTATTCGAAAACCTGCAAAAGAATTATTAATTCAAGAAGGAAATCATAGTGAATGGGGTGCAAGACCATTAAGAAGGGTAATTCAAAATCGAATTGAAAATGTGATTGCTGGGAAGTATTTAATAAATGAATTTAAAGAAAATGGGAAAATAATTGTCTCTGCAAAAAAAGGTGAACTGATTTTTACTTTTAAGAGCAATGATAAAGTGGTGAGGAAAAAATTAAAATCTGTTTAGTTTAAATGTTATTTATTACTTTGTCTGCCAAATAGACACAATGTTTGAATTTGGCATTATATTTGACCTCTTTTAGTTAAATTTAACATTCAAATATTAAATTGGAGAAAAAAATGGGTAAAATAATAGGTATTGATTTAGGTACAACAAATTCATGTATTGCAGTAATGGAGGGTGGTAGCCCTGCTGTAATTCAAAATAGTGAAGGTGGAAGAACAACACCATCAGTTGTAGGTTTTACAAAAGAAGGTGAAAGATTAGTTGGTCAACCTGCTAAGCGGCAGGCAGTTACAAATCCTCAAAATACGGTATTTTCAGCAAAAAGATTTATTGGTAGCTTATACGATGAAGTCACGACTGAAACTTCAGAAATGCCATACGAGGTTGTTAAAGGTTCAAAAGGTGAAGTCAAATTTAAAATAAATTCAAATGAATATGCTCCACCTGAAATAAGTGCGACCGTACTTCAAAAAATTAAACAAACTGCAGAAGAATATTTAGGTGAAACAGTAACAGATGCTGTAATTACTGTGCCTGCATATTTTAATGATACACAAAGACAGGCAACTAAAGATGCTGGTACAATTGCAGGTTTAAAAGTAAGAAGAATAATTAATGAGCCAACAGCAGCAGCTCTTGCATATGGTTTAGAAAAAAATAAAGATGAAAAAATTGCAGTATTTGATTTAGGTGGTGGTACTTTTGATATTTCAATATTAGAATTAGGTGATGGCGTATTTGAAGTAAAATCAACCAATGGGGATACTCATTTAGGTGGTGATGATTTTGACCAGACATTAGTTAATTGGCTCGCATCTGAATTTGAAAAATCAGATGGAATAAATCTTAGGAAAGATCCAATGGCTTTACAACGGTTGAGAGAAGCTGCTGAAAAAGCAAAATGTGAATTATCATCATCGATGCAAACTGATATTAATTTACCATTTATTACTGCGGACGCAAGTGGTCCTAAACATTTAAATATTCCATTAACACGTGCTAAGTTTGAAAATTTAATTGGTGATTTATTAGAAAGAATTAAAAAACCATGCTATAAAGCAATTAAAGATGCTGGATATTCTGCTAGTGAAATTAATGATGTTATCCTTGTAGGTGGTTCAATTCGTATACCAAAGGTGCAAGAAATTGTAAAAGAAATTTTTGGTAAAGAACCAAATAAAGGTGTTAATCCAGATGAAGTTGTTGCTATTGGTGCAGCTATTCAAGGTGGAGTTCTTGCGGGCGATGTAGATGATATATTATTACTTGATGTTAGTCCATTGTCTTTAGGAATTGAAACTTTAGGTGGTGTATCAACTGCGCTAATTGAAGCAAATACAACTATACCTGCAAAGAAAAGTCAAATTTTTTCAACAGCCGCTGAAAATCAACCATCTGTAGAAATTCATGTACTACAAGGTGAAAGACAAATGGCAAATGATAATAAGTCATTAGGGAAATTTCACTTAGATGGAATTCCTCCAGCACCAAGAGGAATACCGCAAATTGAAGTTACATTTGATGTTGATGCAAATGGTATTTTAAATGTCTCTGCAAAAGATAAAGCAACTGGTAAAGAACAAAGTATTCGAATTGAAGCTTCAAGTGGCTTAAATGATGAAGAAATTGAAAAAATGAAAAGAGATGCTCAGGAACATGAAGCAGATGATAAAGCCAAAAAAGAAGAAGTTGAAACGCATAATAATGCCGATCAATTAGCATATCAAACTGAAAAACAAATTTCAGAAATGGGTGATAAAATTGATGAAGCTAATAAAACTAAGTTGACTGAACTAGTTGAGGATTTAAAAGAAAAAAATAAAGGGGATGATATTGATGCAATTAAAGCTTCAATGGAAAACCTTAATAAAATTTGGTCAGAAATATCTCAAAAGATATATCAGTCTGAACAAGCAAATCCTGAACAACCTACTGAGCAAAATCAAAGTAATAACGGACAAAATGATCGAGATGTTGAAGATGCAGACTTTGAAGTTGTCGATGAAAAGTAATTTATAAATTACTAAATAACCAAATGTAAACGGGCAGATTATTCTGCCCGTTTTTTGTTTTAAACAATATTTATTTTAATTACGAGTTGTAATTTAATAGGTATGGCAATCTCTAAAATTAAGATATATAAATTAGTTAAAATTATTTTTGGAATATTAATAACTGGAATTTTGATTATTTTTATGACCTTTTTATTAAATCCATTTATTTTTATTCAAGATTTAGAAAATAAAATTACCTCATTAGTCCAATCTAAATCTGGTATGATCCTAGATTATTCTAACTTTTCAGGTAATTTTTTTACAGGGTTTAAATTAGATTCACCTATATTAATTCACAAAAAGAAAAAAATATGTAAGTTGGATAACTTAATAGTACATCCTGGAATATTGACTTCTATATTAAGTAATTATTTAAGTTTAAATAAACTTGTATTAAATAATGGTTTTATTGACTTTGATTTATTATTTAATAATTCCAGTGAAAATATTTCTAAAAACCTTATTCAAATAAATTTATTAGAATTAAATGAAATAAATATTATTAATAATAATTCGAAATATCAAGTAAATGCAAAAGTTAATATATCTATTGATAATGGAAAAAAATTAAAAATTTATAGTTGTATTTGTAAATTGAATGAATGGCCTTATGAATTTGAATTAAATAATGGTGAAATAAACTCTAATGAAAATAAGTTTATTGTAGAAAATTTAGAAATATCTTCAAAATCAGGGAAGGTGGAAATAACTGGAGAATTTGATAAACAAGAAATATTCAAATCGTTTGCAAATATAAATATCCATAAATTAAATTTAAATGAATTATTAAATTACCCTGTAGAATTAGAAAATATAAATATAATGGTTGAACGAATAAATTCTGATTCCACAATAGCAATAATTAATGGTAAACTGATTACAGATAAAATAATATTTAAAAATATTAATGCAAATCTAGGTTTAGTAAATCAGTTTATTTATTTAAATAAAAGTAATTTTAAGTTTTTAAATAGTGAAATTAAAATTAATGGTTGGTATGATGTTTTAAATGAAAAAATAAATTTATCCTCTAATTTATTAAATGTAGAGTTGCCAAATAAATTTAAAAATAATATTAATGGTAATATTGAATTACTGGGATCTATTTATTCAGATTCTATAATTGTAAACTTGGCCTTAGAAAATTCCGAAATTAATAATTTTTATTTTACCCATTTTAATGGAAAATTTTTATATGAAAACCAACAATTTATAAATATAGATAAAATAGAAGGTAATAGTGATAATTTTGAATTTAAACTAGATGATGTATTTTATTCTATAGTGGATGAATTCTTTAAAGCAAATGGAAGAATAAAACTTAGTAATTTTAATAAAAATTATAATTTATTAAATGAAAACATAATTTCTAAAATTAATGGAGAATTTATTGGAGAGTTAGAATTATCATCTGAATTTATAAATTTAGATGGTGAAATTCATTTATTAAATTCTACAATTAATGAAAATGAAATAGGAAATATAGAAACAGATATAAATTTCAATAAAAATAATATATTAAATTCTCGAAATATTATTTTAAATGGAAATGCTTTAAATATTAATTTAAAATCAAAAAAATATTTTCAATTTGATTCTTTATCATATTCAATTAACATCGAAGATGAAAAAATAAAAATTGATTTTTTAAATGGATATAATGGACTAGAAAATATATTATTTTTTAAGGATATAAATATTAAACATAATGAAATAACATCAAATAAGTTATTTATTAAATATAATGATGTTGATATTTCAACTTTAGACTTAAGAGGTGAAAAACAGAATAATGAATGGGTATTTAAAAATATACCATTATCATTTAATAATGAAGATATTTTATTAAACTCGTCCTTTAGTTCATTTGAAAATTTCAAAATGAAAGTCAAATCGAATAGAGTAAATTTAAGTACAATTAATTCATTATTGGGATATTCCCAACGGATACAAGGAAATGCTAAAGGTGAATTTTTATTAAATAAATTTAGTAATTCTTATAAAGTAAAAATTAATTCATTATTATTAAATGGCCAAATTGATGAAATAATGTATGATTCATTATTTATTGATATTGATGCAAATGAAAGTAAAATAAACTATAATGAAATTAAATTAGTTTATGAAAATCAAAATTTATTATTTTCTGGAGAACATTTTCCAAATAAAAATTCTGAAAATATATATCGAACTGGTGAAATTAATATTAATGGAAATGCTCAAAATTTTAATTTATTAAATGTAAATAATTATATTCCTATTTCTTTCAATGTTGGTGGAGAATTGACTGGAAAATTTAATATTAACGGTACTCCTGAATCTCCAGAAATTATATTTAACAGTAAAATTCAAAACCCTAAATTTGATTTAATTCAGGGCAAACAAATTACAGGTGAAATTTATTATAACAATGAGATCGCTAGATTAGAAAATATAATTTTAAAAACATTAAATGGGACATATAGGGTGGGAGGAGATATACCATTAAATTTAAATATTTTTGGAAGGAAATCGGATTTTTATAATATTCCCAAATTAGATGTTTCAATAATTGGAGAAACAACTGAATTTGAGTTTTTATCCCCTTATTTTGAAATTGTTGACTCACTTACTGGACATATTAGTTTGAATTTAGAAATTACAGGCTCACTTCAAAAACCTATTCGGAATGGGCAAGTTAATATTAATCATGCCAAATTAAATTTAATGCCATTAGAAAACATAATATATGGAATTAATGGGAAAGCTAATATTATTGATAATAAACTAAATTTAATTTTCCTGAATGGAGTTACTGGAAAAACACAACAACGAAATTTTTTAAATAACATAACTAATTTTATTAAATCTTCAATTGGGTTGAAATCCGAAGATGAATTATCAACATTATCAGTTATTGGGAATATGGATTTAATTGAATTTTTTAATCCTAGATTTGATTTGTTAATTAATTCAGAAAACATATATATATCCTCAATTGAAAATAGTTTTAGAGGAAATGCGTCTGCAGAATTCAAAATAACAGGAAAAGATACAATTTTTATTAATGGTGAATTTAATCCTGCTCCAAATAAATTTACATTTTTAATGGAGTTTTCTGAAAATGAAATGCTTACTAAAGAGTCAATTAAAGATAGTAAAATTATTTCATATGATATTCATATTCCTTTGGAAAATGGTGTGAAAATTGAAAATTCTCAAATGGATGGGTTAATTGACGGTGATATTGTATTAACATCAATGGGTAATGAACCATTTACAATTAGTGGGAATGTAAATGTAGTTGATGGAAGCTTTTACTTTAATGGTAATACCATTGATCAAATTTCTGGGAATATATCTTTAGATCCAACAGATATTGAACCTGTAATTAATTTTAATGGTATTACAAATGTCGCCGGAAAGGATATTGAAATTTCATTAAGTGGTAAAATGGATAATCCAAATTTATCATTAGAATCAATATCAGACCCTGATTTAACTCAAAATGATTTATTATATTTAATGGTTTTTACACCAGATTCAATTGGGAATAGTGGAGATTTTATTGGAACAGAGCAAGTTGGCAATTTAATTACAAATTATGTTGAAAATACATTGGAAAGGAATATTGTTCGAAATAGTTTGTTAGATAAATTTCAATTTAATACACAAGGTGGAACTTTATTAACTGGTTTTGAAAATTCGCATTTAAATTTATATTTAGGTAAAAATATTGGCCCTAATCTATATCTGAATTTAAGAAGTGATTTGAATACTGAAAATAGTACTTTTCAATATGAAGTTGGTTATCGCCTTACTCGTAATATGTCAATAATTGGTAGGTATGATGAAAAACAATTATATCATTTATCATATCGGTTTAAATATAAATATTGAAAATTAAATATTTTAAAATAATATTTATTTTCGGACTAGTGATTCATATTTGTTTTTCACAGAAAAAATTAATAAATGAAATCACTTTTTCGGGAAATAATCATATTAAAGAAAATGAGTTAATAAAATGGTTACCAATTAAAGAAACGAGTTTATTTGATAAATCAATTTACAATTCGCGTTCATTAAAATTAGCAGTTATTCAATTAAAACATTTCTATAGTTCTCAGGGGTATATAAATGCAATAATCAACCCAGAGGTGATTAATTTTGAAAAAAATATTTCCATTCATTTTAAAATTATTGAAGGGAGTCAATACCATATTAAGAAAATTGAATTTTCTGGAAATCATTTGTACTCAAATAATGAAATATTAAAAGTATTAGATGTTAAAATAAATGATGTTTTTAATCCATTGAAAATTACAAAACAATTGAAAAAATTGATTAGAAATTACTTATCTAAAGGTAAATTTAAAATTTCTATTTATGATGAACTCATAGAAGAAGAGAATAATGTTATAATTCGAATTAATATAGCAGAGAAAAAAACTTTTTATTATGGAAATATAACAATTGAAGGATTAGAGAAATTAAAACCTAAAACAGTCTTTAGAGAATCGTTAATTAAATCAGGTTCAACTTATAATATTTTTGAAATTGAAAAAACACAAACTCGAATTTTCTCCTCCTTATTATTTAGTTCTGTAGAAATTTTCCCACAAATTAGAGGGGATTTTCAAGATACTGTTGATTTAGTTATTAAAGTAAAAGAAATGAATGACAGAGATATTAAAGGTGAAATTGGTTTTGGACAAACAGAATCTCCTTTAGGCGAAAATAGTCCTCCGCTTTCCTCTATTGAATTAAGTTCTACAATTCAATCTGGGTATTTTCTTAATACATCTAATAAATTTACATTTAAAATTGATTTAGGTTTAACGATTGATGAAAATTTATCGTTATTAAATAATAAGCTATTTCCCAAAAGGAATTTTTCTATATCCTATAGAACACCTTGGATATTTGGATTAAGAGTACCCTTAAATTTTAAAATATTTGATTATTATGTTGAAGAAGATGATGATTTTAGGCATCGTCAAGGAATTGAATCTTCATTTTTATATAGACAAAATGATAAAAATAAACTTTTAGGGAGTTTAATTTTAGAATCAGTTAATTTTACAGATCAATTATTAGAATCAGATGGAAAGCTTGAAAGAAAAATTAGAATCACATATCAACGACATTCTTTAAAAAATTTAATTTCACCTAAAAATGGTTATTACATTGGGTATTATTCAACATTAAGAGGAACATTTTTAGGAGGGGAAACTCATTATTTATTGACAGATATTGAATATAAAAAATTTAGGAACTTTTTTGATTTATTTATCGTTGGATTCAGATTAAAAACAGGATATTTGAAATTACTTAATAATACTGAGGAAAACTCAATTTCTGATTTTTTTAATTTAGGTGGAAGCACATCATTAAGAGGGTGGGATAAAGCTGAAGAATTAAATTATAATGAAAATGCACTTTATCGAATATTAAATAATATTGAACTTCGATTTCCAATTTATAATAATTTAGGTGGTGAAGTGTTTTTTGATTCGGGAATATTAGGGCGAAAGAAAGAAGAGCTTAATTATTCTAATATTTATTGGGATGCGGGTTTTGGTTTTACAATTAATACACCACTGGGGCCAGCTCGAATTGACATTGCATTTCCGTATGCACAAAAAGAATATAACACTTCATTATCATTATTGTATTCATTTTAAAAATTAAGAAAACCTCAAGTATTCAATTTCAAAATTGCATTAAATTTTATATCTATATTTAAAGGAAAATTTCAATGATTCGATATGTTTATTTATTAATTACTATGATAATTTTAGGATGCAATTCTATAGAAAGTCCTGAAAAATTATGGGAACAAGTTAAAGTGTTCCGCTCAGAAAAGAATTTAAAGGATGCGATTGCAACCTGCAAAATAATTTTAAAAGAATACCCTGAAGATGTATTGGCTTCTTCAGCATTATTTCAAGTTGGCGATATTTATTTAAATGATGTTCAAGATTTTGATTTTGCGATTCAATATTTTCAAGAAGTTGTAGATAATTATCCTAAAAGTAAGGAAACGGAAAAAGCCTTATTTATGATTGGATATATATATGCAAATAATTTAGATAGTTTTAGTGATGCTCAAGAGTATTATCAAAATTTTATTCTAACATTCCCCCAAAGTGAATTAATTCAATCTGTTCAATATGAATTAGAAATTTTAAAACCATTATTGAATATAATTGATTCATTAAATGCAGTAGTAGAAAAGGAGTAGTTTTTGGAGTCTTTAGACTTAAATATTTTAAATGATAAAATAAAAGAAGATTCGGCTTTTATTCAACCGTTAAGTTTACAATTAAAATCATTAGTTGTTGGTCAAGAAAATTTGATTGAAAAATTAATAATTGCAATTTTAGCAAATGGACATGTGTTTTTGGAAGGTGTGCCAGGATTAGGAAAAACATATATTGTTAATGCGCTTGCAAAATTAATAGATACAAAATTTCAACGAATTCAATTCACTCCCGATTTATTACCTGCTGATATCATTGGAACATTAATATACAATCAAGCTAAATCAACCTTTGAAGTAAAAAAAGGACCTATATTTTCAAACATTATTTTAGCTGATGAGATTAATCGATCGCCTGCAAAAGTTCAAAGTGCTTTATTAGAAGCGATGCAAGAAAGACAAGTAACAATTGGAGATTCAACTTATAAATTAGAAAATCCATTTTTAGTTATGGCAACTCAAAATCCTATTGAGCAAGAAGGAACATACCCACTTCCAGAAGCACAAGTAGATAGATTTATGTTTAAAGTTTTAGTTGATTATCCATCTGAAATTGAAGAACTTAAAATTCTACAAAGTATGTCTTCTTTGACAGACCAAGTTGAAATTAATCCCGCTGTAAATTCACAACAAATATTAAATGCTCGAAAAACAATTGACCAAATTCATATTGCTGAAAACTTGCAAAAATATATTGTTTCACTTGTATTTGCAACACGAGAGCCCAGTCGGTATAATTTAAAAGATTTAACAGGATTAATCGATTTTGGAGCTTCTCCTCGTGCCTCTTTATTTTTAGTTCAAGCATCTAAGGCACTTGCTTTTATGAATCAAAGGGGATATGTAATCCCTGAAGATATTAGAAATGTTGGTTTGGCAATATTAAGACATCGAGTTGTATTATCATTTGAAGCAGAAGCAGAAGAAATAAATTCAGATGAAATTGTTACTCGAATTTTTGAGTCTGTTCCAACCCCATAATTAGATAAATGCTTCCTACAGAAATTCTTAAAAAGGTTCGCCTTTTAGAAATTCAAACCCGACATCTTGTAAATGATATTTTTGGTGGTGAATACCATTCTGCATTTAAAGGTATGGGAATGGAATTTGCTGAAGTGCGTGAATATCAACCGGGTGATGACATACGCGATATTGACTGGAATGTTACAGCTAGAACAGGAAAACCATTTATCAAAAAGTTTGATGAAGAACGAGAATTAACCGTAATGTTAATGGTTGATGTTAGTGCTTCTGGCTATTTTGGTTCGGGTGAAAACCTGAAAAGTGATTTGATGGTTGAATTAGCTTCTATATTAAGTTTTAGTGCAATCAAAAATAATGATAAAGTTGGGCTTATATTATTTTCTGACCAAATTGAGAAATTTATTCCTCCAAATAAAGGAAAATCTCATGTTTTAAGGGTTATCAGAGAAATGATTTATTATAAAACTGAAGATAAAAAAACAAATATTTCTGAAGCTTTAGAGTATAGTTTAAAAGCAATTAAACGAAAAAGTGTCATATTTTTACTTTCAGATTTTTTAGATGATGGCTATGAAACAACTTTAAAATTAACAAATCAAAAACATGATTTAATCTGTATTCAATTAACGGATCCATCCGAAATTGAAATTCCTAATTTGGGTCTAATAAAAATGCATGATGTTGAAACGGGTGATACTTTTTGGGTTGATTCATCAAATCAAAAATTTAGAAAAGAAATGAAAATAAATTTTGATGTGAAAACAAATAATAAAGCACAGTTTTTTAGAAAAAATAAAATAGACCATGTTATGATTAATACGAGTAAAAGCTATATTGAACCCTTAGTTGAGTTTTTTAATAAACGAATTTCAAGACGATAAATGAAATTATTTTTATCATTTATATTATTTTCCATTTCATTTTCACAAATAAGTATGAATTATTTTATTCGCCAAGATAGTATTTATATTGGCGATATTGTAAATTTTGTAATTGAGCTAAAAATTTCATCAGGGCAAGTTCCTGTTTTTTCAGAAATAAATTCGAATTCTGATATTATGACAGTCCATGGAAAGCGAATTGGTGAAAATTTTGTAGAATACGACCTTTCGTTTTGGGAAACAGGAATGGCTATTATTCCTACAATTCCAATACAAGTAATGGAAAATAATCAATTAAAACTTACTTTAGAGACTGATTCATTACATATTGAGATATTTAGTCTAATAAATTCACAAGAGGAATCTATTAGAGGCCTTAAAGGTATGAAAAATATTGAGATGATTTCTACTCTTGAAAAGGGGTTAATTGTTTTATGTATTATTTTGGGTACATTAATTGCCGTTTATTTTTGGAGGAAAAGAGAACTTAAAAATATATTAAAAAGAAAAAAATATAAGTTTGTTGAACCCATACATTTAAGAATACAAAAATCACTTGAGAATTTAGAAATACCATTCCCCATAAATTGGGAGAATGCTGAAAAATATTATTTAAAACTTACCTATTTATTTAGAGAATATTTAGGTGAAGAGTTTTATTTTAGAGCTCTTGAAATGACAACAATGGAAATTATTGAATTTATTCAACATAAAAATATTATAAATGATGAAGTTTGTATTGAACTTGAAGAATTATTAAACCGAGCAGATTTGTCTAAATATGCAAAACAAATCCCAGAAAAAGAATTTTTTATTTCTGATAAAAATAAAGCCATAAAATTAGTTAAATTATTCCATGATACAAATAATGAGTTTACTAAAAAGGAAAAATAAAATGAATAAATATTTAATAATTATATCAGTTGTACTCTTTTTTTCTTGTGATGTCACAGAGCCTGATACCACACCTCCAACAGTAATGATAACATTTCCTATAAATGAATCTACATTAACTGAAATTTCTACAATTAAAGTGAATGCTTCTGATAATGAAGAAATTGTAAATGTTACATTTGTTATTGATGGATTAACTGTATTTGAAGATTCACAATCCCCTTTTGAATTTGAATGGGATATATGTGCTTATGATAATACTCAACATACATTACTTGTTGAAGCAAAGGATGAAAGTGGAAATGTAGGCCAATCTAATTTAATGACATTTACAACAAATGCTGTCTATGACTGTGCAGATGTATGTGCTGGTACTTCAGAAATACTGACATATTGGTTTGATGCAGATGCCGATAGTTTAGGATCTGGTGAATCTTCAGAATTTTGTAATGCATTTGTGGAAGATAATTGGGTATTGAATAATGATGATGAAGATGATAATTGTTTATCAAATGTACATGATTGTGCAGGTGAGTGTGATGGAGTATCATTAGAAGACAACTGTGGTATTTGTGATAGTGATATATCTAATGATTGTATCCAAGATTGTGCTGATATTTGGGGTGGTACAAATTGGGAAAGTGATTGTGGATGTGTTACTATTGATAATTTAGGTGATGATTGTGATGATTGTGCTGGAGTTCCATATGGTTTTGCTACTACTGATTGTCTGGGTAATTGTGGAGGAGAAGCACTACTTGACGATTGCGGTGTTTGTGATGGAGATAACTCTTCTTGTATGATTACAGACTACGACGGCAATGAATA
>CAZGWH010000018.1:0-1493 GCA_964529325.1 uncultured bacterium
TGTGCTGCAGAAGGTGCATGTGGTGGCGGAGTTGTTATTAATGAAGGTAACGGAAATGCTTCAGAAAAACTTGAATTCTTTAATGATGTTAAAGAAGAAAGAGCTGAATTATACAGTAACCGTAGATCTCCATTTAATTTAGTTAATCAACCTACGATTGTAGATGTTGATGGTAATGTATTATTAAACCCAACACCAACAAACAGAACAATTAGCTATGAAATTCATGCTTCTTGTGAAACATGTTTAGATGGTGGACCATGGGAAAATACTTATACATCTGCTACTTCTGAATTCTTAGTTTATGGATTTGATGAAGGTAATAGTGCATGTGCTGAGGTAAGAGCATTAAGTGATTTATCAAATGATTTATCACCATGGTCTGATACAGTTTGTGCAAATGCAGGTTGTGGACCTGATTGTGTTGCAGGTGATGCGAATGGTGATTTATCTGTAAATGTTTCTGATATCGTTATTTTAGTTAATGTTATCTTAAACTTAGGTGGAGCAACTGATGGCGTTGAATGTGCAGATATGAATGCTGATGCTTCAATAACAGTTACTGATATTGTTGCAATCATTCAAATCATTTTGAATCCAATGGCAAATGCAGATGCAGAAGCTACTGATGCACAATTAAACTTAGGAAGTGATGTTACATTAACTTCTAATGGTCAAATTAGTGCAATTCAAATGGTATTATCACATGATAGTAACTTTAGCCTTGAAATAACTCAAGATGCTTGGGTTGCTGATTATGCAACAACAGACAATAAAACAACTTTGATTGTTGTTATGCCAAACAGTGACTTTGTGTTTACTCCAAATGGTGAGTTTACTATAGAGGAAACAATTGTTTTAAGTTCAACAAATGAAATTGATGTTACCGTTAACGCAATTCCTGTTGAATTCTCTGTAAGTAATGCATATCCAAATCCGTTTAACCCAGTAACAGCTATTAACATTAGTTTACCATCAGATGATATGGTAAATGTGAGTGTTTATAATGTTGCAGGTCAAATGGTTGATGCAGTGTTTAACAATAGCTTAACAGCTGGTTCACATAGCATTACATGGGATGCAGGTAACTTATCAAGTGGTGTTTATCTTATCAGAACAGAAGCTGGTAAGAATATTTCAACACAAAAAGTAATGTTACTTAAATAAATTTCAGTTTAATCTGAATTTTAAAAAGCCCTGGTCATTGACCGGGGCTTTTTTTTATCTAAAATTAATACAACAACATCCTCCTCTCCAGAGGGAGAGGAATTATAGGTGAGGGAAAAGCAATTAAAAATAAAGAATTAACAAATATCAAGTAGAGACGAAGCGTGCTACGTCTAAAAACAAAAAGAAATTAAATATGAAGGTTAAATCAATTAAGAATTAAAAATGAATAATTAACAATTAACAAATATCAAGTAGAGACGAAGCGTGCTGCGTCTAAAAACAAAAAGAAATTAAATATGAAGGTTAAATCAATTAAGAATTAA
>CAZGWH010000018.1:1593-28695 GCA_964529325.1 uncultured bacterium
AGTAGAGACGAAGCGTGCTGCGTCTAAAAACAAAAAGAAATTAAAGGTGAGGGGGGAAAACCAATTAATAATTAAGAATTAATAATTAAGAATTAATAATTAAACCAGTAAAAAAAACAAATTCAAAAGGTCAATTAATTAACTTGGTAGAGACGTAGCTTTCTATGTCTTAATTATTGATGAACTTTATTTTATTGATAACTTTTAATTTTCATAGACTAATTAATTAGTTTTAATCATTTCAATCGGCGGTAATCTGCGTCCAATTAATAACTATATTTTAAATCAATTCTAAAATTAGAAAATTCTTCCATCATATTAAATTGATATTTTGAATTATCAGGATAATAATCACTGCCAATAATTTTTGTAAGTAATAATTTTATTTCTAATTGTGATGTAATTTCATATTCTAACCCCAGATTTAATAATTTTCCATATACTTGAAATTCATCATTGGGTTGATCTGTAAATTCTTCATCAATATCCCAAATATCATTATCATTTAAATCAAAAAATTCTTCATTTTCATCATAAACACCATTTGGTTTTTTTGTTAAATCCAATAAACTTCCAATATTAACCTTTAATTGATTATCTAAAAATTGTTTACTTAGACTTAATAAAATTGATTCTTTTGTTAATACAGCCAATGGTGAACCCATTCCAGGTACAAATAAATTTTCTGGATTTAATTCGTCAATATCTATTTCAAAATTTGGAATATCAATATCTTGATCAATTGGAAGACCATTTGAAAAATAATCGTTAATTTTATAATTAAAATATTGGGTTAATAATGAAATTTCAAAAGGTAATTCATATTCTGCCTGAATATTTATTTGGGTATATTTTACTTTCTCTTCCATTGGATATGTTTGAGGAATACTATCAAAAAAAGCAATCTGGTTATAAGTATCGGGGAGATGTGGTGATTCACGAATTACTTCATGATTTATATCTTTGGTATTAAAAATTCCTAAATCTGCTCTTAAACTTAAATCTCCAATAAAATATTGACCGCTTAATCCTGTCACTTCAGTTTTTCTATACCCAAAAACAAAATCAGTATAATGGAAACTCTGCCATTCATTTGTAAATACATTAATCCCTGAAAAATTAAATATACGATCATATCCATAAAACTTTGTGATAGCAATATTTGTACTCAATAATGGAAATTCTAATTTCCAACCCATTTCAGGAAGTGAATTATTTTTTAATATTCCTGATTCTGTTGGAATCATTGGAAAACCAAATGGAAATTCTTCATCAGCTTTTCCATCGACTATCGGTAAACGGCTTGCATTATGAAAAGGTGAATAGACGAAATTTAAAGAGATATCATCCCAATATAAATTTGATGAAAATGAATAACTTCCTAGTTTTCTTGACGCACCACCATCAAATAAATAGTAATAATCTAACGCATTCAAATTATCTAATGGACTATTTTCATCTACAAATCCCCAACTATGTATTTGTTTACCTAAATTAATTTCACCCATTGGAATATACCATGTTAAATAAAGTTCTCTTAAATCTAAAATAAAATCCTGTGGATTATTATCAGTGAGAAATTGAGTATCTTTTTTACGGTTCCATTCAATTGCAAATTCTGAATGTAAAATTACATTATCGCTTTCGTGAATATATTTCAATTCTAACATTCTGTATGGTAACCTTAATATGGAACCATTTGAAATTCTATTCGCATAAGAAAAATTTGCATTTCCTGAAAATTGTGTCTGTCCAAATAATAATAGAGTGTTTAAAATTATAAATATTGTAAATTGTTTAATTATTTTCACTAGTTATTCCTTTCTAAAAATTCATTTAACCAATTTAAAACTTCGCTTCCTTGTGTTGCCCATGCTCGTGTTAATGCCCAATCAGGGAAATCACCTAATAATTCTCCATTCCAAATATAGGTAACTTCTGTAGATTTATCATTTAAAGGCTTTAATATCCATTCTCCGCCCGCATTTGGTAATCTTATAGCATCAGGGTATATAATAGTATTTGGGTGTTTTACGGAGAAAAATTTATAACTTATTATTCCATTTTTTTCTGAATAATAATATTGTACGATATAATCTCTACTTGAAATTGGGAATGGCATATCTAAATATATATGAATAATATCTTCTTCATAGAGATTTACTTGTGTAATCCGTTCAAAAATAAGTGGGTAATTTTGTTTATCTTCAATTGCATGAGCTACTGCTTTAATATTAAAAGGTATAATTTTTTTTGCCTTACAAATGGGGAATCCATCTAATTCAGTCCAACCAACCCAAGTATCGTCGGATTTTAGAATTGCCCAATCGGTATAATTAATTGGTGGTAATTTTATTTTTTGAATGGAATATGCAGATGAAATAATTAAAAGTATAAATATAATCCTAATAATATTCAAATTAGAATTTTCCATTTAAAAAAGTATCATAAATTACTTTACAGTCTTTTTTGATTTGAGCTTCATTTAATCCAAATTTTTCTAAATCATATTGATGATTACTATGAAATTCTTTTTGTGTTTTTGCAGTCTCTAAAATAAGTTCATTTAATTCTGTAGTTTTATCAATATCAAGAAATTCTAAAATTTCAAACATTAAATTATCAAAATCATTCATTAATCGATTAAATGTAACTATCTTAACTTTTGTTTTATCAATTTTATTAGTAGTCCAATCTGCGTGGAACCGAATGAGTAATTCTTTTAATGCAAGGTACATTCGATTTAAATATCGCTCTCTTTTTTCTTTTGGTAAATTCCAAAATCCAAATTTCTTATCTAAAACTCCTGTAATTAAACTTAATCCGGAAGGTATAACTTGAAGTGGATCTCTGACCATATATAGCACTTTCCCGTTGGGGAAATAGCGTTGAAATGATGGCATATTTGCACTTACAGAAAAAAGTTTTCCAAAGTAATAATCTTTTTTTGATTTATATAATTTTTTTGACCACATCCGACTCAACCAATTAAAATCTCTTTCTGCCATATTTCGTTGTTTTGGGTCAAACCATGGAAATAAATCTTCTTCAGCCCATGCTAAAATAAAACCATATAGGAAAAAACCATCATTATATCTAAATAATATGGAAGCATCATCTGTTTCAACAGAGGATAAACTTGTTTTATGTGCTTCAGTTGAATGATGTTTTGTGGGACTAAATTTTTCTAATAATGGTAAAAAAGGTTTGACAAATTTTTGTAAAATAAGTGAAGGGAAAATTAATTCCCATAATTCGCTTCCAGTACCAATATGTGTCGCAAGAAATCGCTGTAGAAAAGTTGTTCCTGAACGGGGATTTCCCACAATTAATATGGGTGTTTTTAATTGTTGAGTCGCAATGTTAGGTAAAAATAGTTTGTCTAAAAAATTATAAAGAATAACCTTTAATTTAAATCCAGGTATAAATAACCCTGTAAAAAGTGGTGAAAACCATTGACCAAAAGTTTTCCCAATTGTGGTATAAGTTGCCCATAGTCTTTTTGGTGTGTTTATTTTTAGCATTCTAATTTTTTTTGATTTTAGTTTAAAAATGAATCCAAATGAATAGTTTTTGTAAGAATCTATTACAATTAAATTAAAGAGATTTAGACAATATCTTTTTAAAATAGTTAACTTTTTTTACTTATAATTATCGGAACTCAGTAATAATTAAAATTTAACTTTAAGGAATATGATGATAAAAAATAAAATAATATTAATTACATTATTAATCGTGCAAATATTTTCACAAGAAGTATATGATGGTCTGTTATTATTTTCTCCAACTGCGGGTGGTGGTGGAACAAATGGAAATACCTATTTAATGGATAATAATGAAAACATCGTCCATAGTTGGAGTTTTTCAAATGGGGCAGCAAGTATGCCATATTTATTGCCAGATAGCTCAATTGTTTATCCATACCGAGTATCAAATCCTACAATGAATTCAGGTGGTGTTGGCGGTGGTATTGCACAATTATCTTGGGATGGTGAAGTATTGTGGAACTTCGTCGTTTCCGATGCAACATATCAACATCATCACGATGTAGAACCATTACCGAATGGAAATATTCTTATTATTGCTTGGGAAAATATCTCATGGACAGAAGCTCAAGCCATGGGTAGAACTTCAATTGATAATCCATTAAATCAAATGTGGAGTGAAGCAATTTTAGAATATAATCCTACTCAAGATGAAATAGTTTGGGAATGGCATTTATGGGATCACTTAGTTCAAGATATTGGTGAAGAATATAATGCGACTTATGGAAATATTTCAGATCATCCTGAATTATTCAATATTAATCAAGGAAATGTAGGAAGTATGGGTGGCCCTGGTGGACCCAATGCTGATTGGATGCATATTAACGCAATTGCATATAATGAAGCATTAGATCAAATTGTGTTTTCATCACGACATCAAGATGAAATATATATAATTGATCATAGTACAACAACAGAAGAAGCTTCAACTCATACAGGAGGTAATTCTGGAATGGGTGGTGATATTTTGTATCGTTGGGGTAATCCTCAAAATTATGGCAGGGGAACAAATTTAGATCAAATTTTAGATTCTCAACATGGGGTAAACTGGGTTAATTCTGGTTTTCCAGGCGAAGGGAATTTAATTCTTTTTAATAATGGATTTACAAATAATACCTCTGCAGGAATGGAGTTTGTCCCTCCTCTAAATGATAATGGTACTTATGATATTGAAGATGGAGAACCATTTGGTCCAATTTCAGTAGAATGGTATCATGCTCAAAATGGTGTTCAAACAGAAGTACAAGGTGGTGCATTTCGGTTACCCAATGGAAATACAATTATTACTGAAGCTGATGATGCTTTTGTAATTGAAGTAAGTCCTGAAGGGAATGTCGTTTGGCAATATTCATATTCGGGGAATAATGCAATGATTGCAAGGTGTACAAAATATGATTTAACAAATTTAGGTGGAAATTATGTTTTATTAGGAGATGTTAATTTTGATAATATTATTAATGTATTAGATGTAATTCAAGTAATTAATTTTATTTTAGGAGTATCAACACCATCAGCTGACCAATTAATCTCAGCCGATATGAATGAAGATACACTTGTGAATGTTACAGATATTGTAATGATTGTTAATTTTATTTTAAATAATTAGAAAACAAATTTAAAACGAATCAAAGTCCTCTTGAGAGTAATTGCTTTTAAGAGGACTTTTTTATTAAGAAAAATATGAATATAAAAATTACGCATGTAGGGTATTATCTTCCAGAGAAAATTGAAACTGCTTTAGAATTATCTGAAAAAATCAATAGATCCGAAAAATGGATTATTTCTCATACAGGTGTGAAAAATAGACATATTTCAAAGATAGATGTTGATGAAATGGGAGCAAATTCAATTCAATCTATGGGAGATTTTGAAAAACCTGATTTAATAATTAATGCCAGTGGTGTAGGTAAACAAGTGTTACCTGATACTTCTGTTTTTATTCAAAAACAACTAGGATGGACAGGTATTCCATCATTTTCAATACATGCAACTTGCTTATCTTTTTTAATCGCATTAATTAATGCAAGTGCATTACTAAATAGTGGGATTTATAAACGGATTTTAATTGTATCAACTGAACGAGGGACAAAGGGAAGAAATTTTAATGAACCCGAAAGTGCAAGTTTATTAGGTGATGCGTCAGCGTCTGTCATTGTTGAATTGGATAAAAGTAAAAAAAGTAGTATTGATTATTGGTGGATGAAAACTTGGCCAGAAGGAGCAAATTTAACAGAAGTAAGAGGCGGGGGGACTCATTTACATCCACAGGATAAACGCATAACTTTAGACGATAATTTATTTCACATGGATGGACCAAAAGTATATCGAATGGCACGAAAAAAAGTATATCGATTAATTAATACAATCCTCGAAGAAAATAATTTAAAAAAAGAAGATATTGATTTAATTATACCTCATCAAGCATCAGGTTCAGCTGTTCAGGCTTATGTTAAATATGGAGGTTTCCCTAAAAATAAAGTTGTTGATATAATTGCTGAAACAGGTAATTGTGTTGCAGCATCTTTGCCTTTAGCCTTGGCAATTTCCTTTGAAAAAGGAAAAATTAAAAGAGGTGATAGAGTTCTCTTAATTGGTACGGGTGCGGGACTTTCCGCAGCATCTCTACTTCTTACTTTTTAATTTATTTTTCTAAAACTATTTTTTGAGTTTGAATACTATTTTGGGTTTGATAATTAATAAAATAAATCCCTGAAGGTATGTTTTTTGCATTCCAAATTACTTCATGATAGCCTATATCAATTAATTTTTGTTCAATAATACTGTCTATTAATTCCCCTTTTAAATTTAATATTTTAATTGATAATTTCTGAGAAATGGGTGAGAAATATGGAATTGTAATTGACGGATTAAATGGATTTGGAAATGCTTCTTTAATGGTGAAATTGTTTACGATTAAATGGGAAGTATTCTCTTCTGTGCAATCTTGTGGCATATTTATTGGGAAAAGATAGTATGCAGGTTCTAAACTTATTTCAAAATTAGCACTATTTATAACACAATCTGGAACATCTTCACAAAGTCGATTTCCACCAATTGCAAAGTAAGGTGTACCAAATGGGTCATACCCATCCCAATCTAAATTTAAATCACAAAATCCTTCTGGAATAACTTCAATTAAATTATTAAATAAATAAAGTGTATAAAGATTTTCTAAGGTTACAATTGAGTTTGGTAGTACCGTAATTTCATTATATCCTAAATCAAGAAAATATAATTGAGTTAAATCTCCAATATTATCAATAATATTTGTCAATCCATTATCAGAAATAAATAATGAAATTAAATTTATCAAATTCCCAAAAGATTCGGGCATGTAATGAATATTATTTTTTTCTAAATAAAGTATTCGTAGATCATTTAAATCACCGAAATTTTGAGGCAATGTATCTAGTGGAGCATTTACTCCACTAAAGTAGTTTCCTGCAACCCAGCTTCTTAATCGCCCGTCAAACCATAATTGAGTACCGACTTCTAATGGAGAATTGTAATTTAATTCATTTAATAAAATTACTTCATTTATAACATTCAAATCTTGATTATAAAAACAAGAATCACCCGATAAAATACTAACAGAAAAAGGGAGCTCATCAAAATATGAATATTCTGTTTCACATTGTGAAAAAGTAAAGTTAAGTATTGTAATTGCTAAAATAAAGGTTTTGATATTCATAAATTCCTATTTTAATAAAGTTATTTTTTTCGTGTGTTTACTTTCATTATTTCCAATAGAAAGTAAATATGTACCTGATGGAATATGAGATGCATCCCAACTAAATTGAAATTGACCAACTTGTTGAAAGCCCAAATTTAGCGTTGCAATTAATTTACCATTTAAATTCCTTATTTCACCACCTATAATACTTGGGCTTTCTACAAAATAATTAACTGAAATACTTCCATTAAATGGATTAGGATATGTATTTAATGAGATATATTCTGGTGTAAAATTATTATTATTTAATTCGGAATAGATTAAATTGATTGACTGCTCTTTGGAAAGATTTGGAAAATGAAATGGTGAGATTGTAGCAATAATTGTGTGTTCTTCAGAATCTAATTCTACATCACCTTGTAGTTGAA
Source organism: uncultured bacterium (assembly GCA_964529325.1). Taxonomy (GTDB): domain Bacteria; phylum Fidelibacterota; class Marinisomatia; order SCGC-AAA003-L08. The sequence goes on from CAZGWH010000018.1 coordinate 9,240, forward strand.
TTATCCTTGTTTCACCTGGATTTAATTCAAATTCGAATGATTGATTTTCATACCAATATCCATCACCTTGAAATTGAAATAAATATTTTTCATTATATTCAGATTCATTTATTATTGTAAGTTCTATAGAATTATTTACACTATTTAATTCAATAACATTATTTTCAAAATCAGTTGATTTGGGAAGCATAAATGAAAAATGACCTGGATGTAATCCTGGAATTCGCTGTGCTCGATATACAGCACCAGCTGGAAGAGTTAAATTATATTTACCTTCCCAAACGATTTCATTTTGTTGATTTATTTCTAATGTAGTTCCGCCACTACCAACGGTCGTTATTAAATAATTTTCATTTTCGAGTTTTTGTACATTTCCAGATGCAAAACCAAATAAGTCTTGTGGGAGTGTATATTCCCACAAAATTTGTGCATCAGCATTATTAATTATTTCAATTTCAAGTGCTCGAGTTGTTGGATAATCAGTACCTATTAAAAATTGACTCAAATTCCCATTATCGAGAGTTGTAATATTTCCATTGGGTAAAATTTGTAAACTATGCTGAAATGAAAAATGTAAATCTTCCCCAAAATCTATATCACCACTTCCATGCTCAATTCCCATATTCCAAACTATATTCCCATCGGGATATGAAATTTTTGTTATACGAGATAAATGCCTAGAACTAATATAAATTGCATTTTCAGATTCATTAAATACAAATGCATTTACATGAGTCCAGTCATACCGTTGAGCAGAATATGCTTCCATCCAAGTGCCACCAATTGCATCATAATCTCCCATATTGTAATTATCAAATACAGACCAACTCCATACCTCTTCTCCTGTTTGGGCGTCCCACTCTACAATCCGATCCCCCACCCAATTAAATTCAGGGGTAATTCCGTCTGCTTGATATCCAATTGCTTGAAAAAGAGGTGTCCAAGAACAATAACAGCCATCGAATGGAATGGGGCCAAATTGAGAAGTTTCCACAACTCCCATATAATTCCCATTTGGTAATTGAGTAAATTCATGGTGTAGAAAATAGTCATTGGGTTCTTGCCAAATTAATTCATTTGTGAATTGTAATTCTACACCTGGAAGATTATACTCTAATTCGGGTCTATTTAGACTACCAAATAATTGTCCAAATTTATTAGATGAATAAAATACAAAATCAGTATTTCCACTATTCCAAATTTCGTTTCCTGAAGCATCTATCACTGCGGAATAATAATCAAAGAAAGATCCGAATGCAGTTAACCCGCTTTGAGTTTCATCAATATCATGTTCAATTGAATAAGCTGTACCAAGCTTTTCTCCTGTTTGAAATGAAAAGTTATCAATCCAATCGCCTGTTGATAAATTTGAAAATTCTGGACGAACTCGCCAATAATAATTTCTATTCCATTCAATGTTTTGTTTTTCAATATAGATTAACGAAGTTGTGGTTGCGTTAGTAAAACAATTATTAAATTCACCATCAGAGCATATTTGAATTTGATATGAATTTGCATATTGTATTTGGTCCCATTCAAAAAGAATATGCGTTTTAAATATTATTTCTCCATTTTGAGGGGTTAATAATGAAGCATTTAAAAATAGGTTTAAAAATAATAAAGTGATAATTGTTTTATTTTGTATAATTTTCATTTTAAAATGGTAATCTTTTTAAGTTTTTTTCGTGAAAAATGTTATCTTGTACATTTGAGTTTATTTCAATATTTTCCATAGTAACAATTGTTGAATATTTGGTTTCTACATTTAGGACAACTATTTTTTCAGCTATCCAATAGTTTAATATTTGTTTATAGCTAAAAGTCTTTTTCTTTTGTAAAACCCCTTTTTTATTAAACGATTCTTCTTTTAGTGGAATAAGTTTTTCTTTGCTAATCCATGAAATATGTTTGCTATAATCACTTTTTAAATCTTTATTTGGAATTGATTCTAATACATAGCATAATTCCTCATTCAATTTTTCTTCACGCAATAATTTAAATATATAAACATTGATTTCACGAGTATATAAATCCTCATAACTTAAATCAGATCCCATAAAAGAGTCTCCTTTTTTCTTAGAGGAAATCCGTCTAATTTTTTTAAAAGCGGGTAACCACATTCGCATATCGTCTGATTTTTCATCTTTTTCTATCTTTAAAAATGCAATTCCTTTATCTGCAGGAGGAGATGTAAACCACATAATTTGCTTTTTACCATTATCTTTCATAATTGATCTAAATGATAGAGACTTTGATTTCTTTTTTATAAGTGTTAGTGTTATATCTGATTTCACATCCAATGGTTTAGGATTATTATTCATTAATGTAGCAATTTCTAATCCCGTTTGGCTAAATAAAAATGATATAAATATTAGAATTATTGTTTTCATTATAAACTTCTTATTGTTTTTCTATTAATTTATTTTTTAAAAAATATGTTACTGGGCCTAAGATTAATATGGTGGAAAGGGAGCTAGAAACCATTGCAAAAAACATTAAAATTCCAATGTATTTTACCGGAGCAAATGCTGAAAAAATAAGTGCAATAAATGCCATGTTCGAACCAGCATCTAAAAATATAGGGAATCCAACATCTGTAATTACATTTTGTGAAATATTTTTTACTACACCATTATTTAATTGTTCTCTATATTGAGCAATAAAATGAATTGCAAAATCAACTCCAACACCAATTATAATTGATGATAATATCGCAGTTACATGGCTAAGTTTAATATCCAAAAACCCCATTATACCATAATTTAATAATACAGCAAAACTTAATGGAAGTACTGCTAAAAATCCCCAAATTGCAGATTTAAAAAAATACCATGAAATAAAATAAATAAATATTATTGCACTAAATATATTTAGTAAAGATGATTTTACTAATAAAATAGCCATATCTCTAATGACAACTAAAATACCGGTAATTGTAACTTTTGAAGATTCATTAAATAGCTGTGAAATTTTTATTTCCGTATTTTTTACGATGCCATTTGCGACTTCTGTACTTACTGATTTTAATCTTACATTTATTAATCCTTCTGAGTAATCTTCATTTACAATTGTTGAAAAATCATCGTCATCACCAGACATAGAATACACAAAAAATAGATTATTCACTTTATCAACTGAATCAGGAATAGTTTCAAAATTAGGATTATCATCTTCAATTGAACGATGCATTTGCTTTACCACATCAGCAATTGAAAAACTCAAACTAATGTCATCATTTTTTTCAATTTCAGTTTGAAGCAATTCAATGTTTTGTAAAATTTCAGGTGATTTTATATCATCTTCAATTTTAACTACCATATTTAAATATCCACCCATCTTTTCATCCATAAAATCCATGCCATCACGGATAATAGTTCCTTTACCAAAGAAACTTTTAAAATCAACATCTACCCTTACTTTATTAGAAAAATACCCAGCTGTAATTCCAACAATTAAGCAAAAGGTTAAAATTAATTTAGGTGAGTTAAATATTATTTTATTTAGAAAATGAACAAATTTCTCAATAAAACTTTCTTCAGACATACTTTTTGAATGAATATCCCAATGAGTTAAATAAATAATAGCAGGTAAAAATAATGTCGATAAAATCCATGCCCAAAAAATACCAAAACCAAGTGTAATTCCATAGCCTATAAGAGGATTGATCGGTGCACTTATCAGCGTAAGGAAAGCAATTATTGTTGTAAAACTAGTTAAAAATATGGGTAAATTTAATTGTTTTACTGTTTCTTCCAATGCCTTCCTTTTATTTTTTCTATTTCTAAACTCTTTAAAGAATTTTGCAATTACATGTACTCCGTCTGAGTTTGCAATTGTTAAAAGAATAATTGGCATTGAAGAATTAACCAGTGTGAAATAAAATATATTTGAACCTGTCAATTTTAACATCCAGCCCATAAATCCCATCATAGCAATTAATGAAAGTAAAATAACAGATAAAACCATACCGACAGCTTTAAATGATTTTAAGTTAGCGAGGAGAATCAATATCATAATTCCAATCCCAATCCGCATTAAAATAGATACATCTTTTTGAATTAATTCAGGGACATATCCTGTTAAATATGGTTGCCCTGAGTAATGTACTTCTAATTGAGATGAAAATGGTTGTGTAATTGGTAAAATAGCATTGACTAGCTCATTGTTATTAACATTTACAATTGGACGAATAATTATATTGGTATAAAAGAAATTTCTATCGAAAAATTGGTTTAATATTTTTGGATTTTTATTTATGTATTGTTGAATTAATTTCAATTCATTATCAGTAATTGACCTTTCTGATTGCAAATCAGAAACATCCATAAATCCATTAGAACTCTCAATCTTTTGTAATGTTGAGATTGACATCACTTCATCAACTATTTCAATTTTGTTTAATGCATTTGTAATATCCCAAATAGTTTCTAATGATTTTTGAGTGAATATTGATTTATTTTCAATTCCAACGGTTACAAACATTAAATCAACATTCCCAAATTCATCTTGAATTTCTTCCCATGATACTCGAGAAGATATTTCCTCGGGAAGCATTTTCATCATATCGTCATCGATGTAAAGCCAATTGATTCCAAATGAAAAAAATACTGTCATTATCAGCAAAATAGAAATTAATCTTTTTGGATATCTTAGTAATGTTTGAATGTCTATCATTGTTTTATATTTCTTTTCAATGTATCCTTGAGGTTTTTACCCGTTATTTAGTTAACTAAAAATACTGTAAATTTATTCATCAATTTATGCAATTTATGTTTACAATTTATAATATTATCTTTACGAATTCTTACAACACAATTTTAGGTTGGAATGTGGAAATACTGATAACTTTGATACATGGGATAAGTATTTATTCTTTTTCCTCCTCCTTGCAAAGTAATGGGGTCAGAAAATCTGGCCCCTTTTTCTTTTTATTACACTCCAAATCTTCGTAAAATTTACCCATGAAAAAACTAAAAATTAATTTAATACTGCTCGTGATATTTTCTACTTTGTTCTCTCAATTTGGTTTAGTAGAAGTAGAAATGGATTTAACCCAAATTAGAGACTCTGAAAAACAGTTTTTGAAATCGCTTCCCGAAGATATAAAATCCTATTACGAAAATGTTGTTTATAACTCAGATGTGGAAGACTTAGATTTAGAATTACTTATTAAAATTATACCTGAAAATGTTCCTCGAAATGGAAATGAAAGAGTCATAACCACTCAAATTTTATTTACAAATTATATAGATCAGACTTACTTTGCACGATCGGTAAAGTTTAATTATTCTTTAGGTGTTAATTTATCATATTCTACTAATTTTCAAAGTTTGCGTTCAATATTAGATTTTTATGGATTATTATTTATTGGTAGTGAAATGGATATTTGGAGTCAGTATGGAGGTGAAATATATTTTATGCTCTCAGACGATATTGCCAATATGGGGCAAGATGCGAATTTAAGTGATGGCTGGGAAGGGCGAAAACAATATATTGAAGATGTAATTTTATTTAAAGAATTCAGAAATTCAAAATTTACATTTTTTAAATCACTGGATGAAATTTATATGGAAGATGGAGAATATAAAAAGCAATTAAATGCCTTAACTGATTTTTATAACATCTCAATGGAAATTCCTGATTATGAAATGGAATTTAAATATATACAAAATTTCTTCAAAGCCTATGCGGATGAAATTGCAAAAAACTTTTCATCATTTAAATTAAATGATGAATTAAAAGAATTTCAATATTTAGATCCTGAAAATAAACATATTTATAATAAATATATTATTGAATAGTATCGCTCATCAATTTTTTATTCTTTTTGTTATCTCTGTTTCATTACTTTTTTCAGAGCAAAAATCTACAACAGAGATACAAAGTAGCATTGATGATCAAAGCCAAGAATTAAATAAACTAAGACAACAAATTGAAGAAATAGAAAAAAGGATTTCCTCTCAAAAAAATGAAGCTGAAGATATTAAAGATATGCTTCGACAATTAGATTCAAAAATAAGATTAACTGAAAAACTAATTAGGTCCTTAAATAATGAAGAATATATTTTATCTGCACGAATTTTAGAAGCAACGGAAAATATTAAAATAAATAGAGGCAAACTATATACGCTGAGAGATAATTTAACTCATCAAGTTCAATATTTGTATAAACATGGTAGAACGAAACCCATTGAAGATTTATTAACAACACAGGATTTAAATTCATTTTATTATAAACGAAAATATTTAGATGTAATCACTCGACATCAACAAAATATTTCAACTCAAATTGATACCATAATTTATAATCTTGAAGCCCAAAAAGAAGAAATGAATGAAAATCTTTCTCGGAAAAAAAATATAAGAAATGAGAAAGAGAAAGAAATAAATAATTTAGCAGATGATAAGAAATTAAGAAGTAAATATCTAAAAAAAGTAAAGAAGGATACCGAAAACTTAACTGATAAATTAGACGAACAAAAACAATTAGCAGAACAAGTAGAAAAACTAATTCAAATTTTAATCTCTGATAAAGAAAAAGCAAAACAACGCGAAAAAGAATTAGTTAAACGGCGGAAAAATAAGTCTCAATTAGGCGAGAAATATTTCGCATCTATGAAGGGAAAATTAGATTGGCCTGTTAGTGGTAAAATAATTTCAAAATTTGGACCAAATTATAATGAAAAAACAAAAACATGGTCTGAGAATCCAGGTATCGATATTAAAGCAGATGGTGGTACAACTATTTATCCCGTATTAGACGGTTTAATTACAACAATCACATTTTTAAGAGGATATGGTAATATAATAATTATTGATCATGGTGGTAATTATTATTCTGTTTATGGTAATTTAAAAAACATTGCAGTAACTGAAAATGAATATGTGGATGAGTCAATGAAATTAGCAATTATTGCAGAACAAATAGAAATGGATTCATCATTGCATTTTGAAGTGTGGGGAAATTCTAAGCAATTAAATCCAGAAGATTGGTTGAAATGATTTACAAAGATTTAATTTTAAATGAAAAAATATTTTCAATATTAACTAACGCCTGGAAGCAAAACCGATTACCACATGCCTTAATTTTTCATGGTGCAAATGGCGTTGGAAAAGAAGCACATGCAATTGAGTTTTCTGCATTATTGAATTGTAAAAATATTATAAATAACCGTGCATGTGGTGAATGTTCTCAGTGTTTACGAATTAAATTATTTCAACATGGGAATGTGAAATTAATTTCGCCAATGCCAGCATCAAGCAAATCTACGAGTATTGAAGCAGGTAGTATTCATTCATTGTCATCTACACAATTAAAAACATATCAACAGGCACTAGAAGAAAAAGGAAAAGACCCATATTTTAAAATTGGTTTAAAGGCATCTACAATACCCATTGCAATTGTGAGAGAATTACGAAAAGATTTATATATGTCATCAATTGAGAGTGGTTGGCGAATTGTAATGATTTTTGAAGCTGAAAAACTTTGCACAGGAACACAGGCCTCTGCAAATGCATTACTTAAAATATTAGAAGAGCCCCCTAAAAAATCACTATTTATGTTGGTAACATCTTCACCCAATCAATTATTAGATACAATTAAATCAAGGTCGCAAAGTTTTTATTTTTCATCACCAACTGGTCGACAAATTGAAACAATTTTAATAAATAGAGGTCTCGAAACTAAAAGATGTAAAATTATTTCAAAAATGTGCCAAGGGGATATTAGTTTAGCGATGAATTTAAATAATCATTATGAGTCCATTCCTAAAGACATTAAAATAATTTTTGAATCATTTTTTAATGGTGACCCTGTATTTATCCAGCAATTTCAAAATAGGTTACAAGATTTAAATCGAATAGGAAATAAAGAATTATTTGATAATTTTTTTCAATTACAAATTCAATTAGTTCGGGATATAATTTTATTAAAACAAGATAAAGATTCCACATACATTGTTTTTTCCCATTTAAAAGAAAAATATATTGAAGTAATTAATGATAATAAAAATGCAGATTTCCATTCAATTTTAGAAGCAATTGATGATGCTTACCGAATGAATTTGGGTAATGTTAATTTATCACTAAATTCAATTAGTTTAATTTTTGATATTCAATCCTGTTTAGAAGGAAAGATATATCAATCCATTGAATGATTTTTATTATTATATTCGTGTTTAACTTATAATTTAGGGCAGTTAAGCAGGTCTATCTCTATAGGAAATTATTTTTCATAACATATTATTTCTAATTTCATTGGGTACAGGAATAGATTTTTGAGTTTTATAATCAAAACATACTAAGGTTGTTGTTGATAGTGTAATAAGTTTTTCTTCATTTTTTTTAAATATTCCGGTTAAAATATCAAAACTTGAATTTCCAATTCGTGATATTTTTTGGCCAATTTCCATTGTTGATGGATAGGATAATTGGTTTAAATAATCTATTTTAATAGAAGCCATTATAATGGGTACATTTAAAAATCCTAGTTTTTCAATTAATTTAATTCGTGCTGATTCTACATAAGTTAAAAAAGTTGCATTATTGACATGTCCAATACAATCCATGTCAGCCCACCGTGTATTTAATTCAATGAAAAAGTTAAATTCTGTTTTATTTGGTAAATTAGGTTTGCTCATATTTCGTTTCTTAATTATTATTTTTAATTATAAAAAATTGAATGTTTCCAACGCATAGAATTTATAAGATATTTATGTTAATTAGATGTAAAATTAATTCTCTGTATTTAATAAAATTTATAAGGATGGGCAAGAATATGCTATCAAAATTAATGGCGGATATGAAAGACGCTATGAAAAATAAAGAAAAAGATCGTTTATTAACTTTACGAAATATGATTTCAACTGTAAAAGCAAAGCAAATTGATTCAGGAAAAACTTTATCTGATGATGAAATTATAAAATTAATTCAAGGAATGGCTAAAAAAATAAAAGACTCAATTGAACAATATATAAATGGTCATAGAGAAGATTTAGCAGAAAAAGAACAACTTGAATTAGAGATTATAAAAAAATATTTACCAACTCAATTATCTGAAGATGAATTAAGAGTAATTGTTAAAGAAGTTATTGCTGAAAGTGGAGCAACTTCAATGGCAGATATGAAAAGTGTTATGCCTTTATTAATGCCAAGAATTGCAGGAAAAGGTGATGGTAAGCTTGCTTCTAATATAGTTAAAGAAGTTTTACTAGGATGAATTTAAATCCGATAGATATTTTTATTGCATTGGTTTGGATATATTTTATTTATAGAGGATATAAAACGGGGTTTATTTTACAACTTGCTCAAATTACAAGTATTATTGCAGGGTATATCTGTGCAAATATGTTTCATTTACAGGCAAATGAATATTTAATTCCGTATATCAATAATCCCTCAATTCGGAATGTGGTTGCATATATTGCAATATTTCTTCTAGTCGCATTTCTGGTTCAAATGATTGCAAAAATGATTCATCAATTATTTAGTTTTATACTTCTAGGGTGGTTTAACCGTTTATTGGGTATTTTATTAGGTGCATTAAAAGGACTGTTTATTACAAGTTTAATTATTTTCACATTGGAAGCATTTCCCCAATCCTTAGAATTACGAGAACGGTTATCAACAGAATCTATTTTATTTGGGATTTGTGATAATTTAAAAGATTGGACAATTCAAACTTTATCTAATGAAGAATTAATTTATAAATATCAACAAGAATTAAAAGAAAAAACAGACGAAAACTATATCCAAGAATTATTAGACCATACTAGAAGTTAGTTATCTAAATGAAATTCTCAATATCTGTCCTCGCTGATTTAAATTTTAATCAAATTTTAACTGAGTGTGCAAAATTCTCACATTCAGTTAAAACCAAAGAAAAAGTTCTTGGGCTCTCTGCAAACTCTAATAAGTCAGATATTTTGGTGAGGCAAAAGAAAGCAGATTGCTTACTTTCTTCGCTTCAAATAGGAGAGTCTATTCCAATTGAAATTTTCCCTGATATTAATGAAATATTTTTAACGCTTCAAATAGAAAATAATCCATTAAATGAATTGATGTTTAGGGATTTGTTCATGATATTAGATATATCTCATAATCTTCAAACATATTTAAAGAAAGAACAATTTTCTGCCCTTCAAAGTGAATCATCTTCACTTTATATTAATCCTTCTGGTCAAAATAGAATTAAGAAAATTTTTGATGAGACATGGCAAGTTTCTCCTAATGCGAGCCCTCAATTAAATAAAATTTATAAAGCAATTCAACATACAGAGTCATCTATTGATAAAAAAATGAATAGCCTATTTATCAAGGCAAAAAAGAATGATTGGTTACATGGTGAAAATATACAGCTATTAGATGAGCGGAAAGTATTACCTTTAAAAGTAAGCCATAAACGAAAAATTGCAGGAATTACTTTTGGTCAGTCATCAACAGGGCAAGTTGCATATATTGAGCCAATTGAAGTGGTAGAATTAAGAAATGATTTAATTGGATTGGAATCTTCAAAAAAAACTGAAATATTTAAAATTTTACTTGCAATAACAGATACCTTTAGAAGTGATTTAGATTCTATACTAAGAGGCTATGAAGCGTTGGTGAATATTGATGTTTATAGTTGTATTGCCCAAATTGGAAATAAACTTAATTGTATTTTTCCTACATTTTGTGAAAAAAATGATGATTTAATTATTCGTGAAGGAATGAATCCGTCGCTATTGATTCAGCAAAAAGCGATTATACCATTAAATTTAGAAATTGACCAAAAGAATAGACTTGTATTAATTACGGGGCCAAATGCCGGTGGTAAAACGGTTGTATTAAAAACATTCGGATTATTCGTATTAATGGCTCAAACAGGATTTCCATTACCTGCAAAAGAGGTTGTATTACCATTATTTTCAAAAATATTTACGGATATTGGAGACAGACAGTCAATTGAAAATGATTTATCTACTTATTCGGCCCATTTAAATGAAATTTCTCATATTATAAAAAATTGTGACTCAAATTCATTGATTTTAATGGATGAACTTGGAACAGGTACTGACCCCGATGCAGGAGCGTCATTAGCACAGTCAGCTATGGAACATATTTTGAAGCAAAATTCATGGTTAATGGCAACCACTCATTTAGGTAGATTAAAATTATGGGCACAGGAAACCAAAGGTATTTTAAATAGCCGAATGGTTTTTGATCAAGAAAAACTAATGCCAACTTATGAAATAAAAATGGGTAAACCGGGTTCAAGCTTTGCATTAGAAATCGCAAAACGGATGAAGGTAAACCAAAAAATAATTGATCGTGCTAAAGAACTTTTAGGAGATAAATCATTAAGAGTTGAATTCTTATTAACAGAATTAGAACGAGAGCGAAGAGAAGTTGACAAAATAAAATCGAGAATGAATTTTCAACGAAAATATATTCAGGAAGCTGAAGAACGAATACATCGATTAGAAGAAAGTGCTGAAAAACAATATAATACAGCGGAACAAGATGCCTTAGATGATGTCCATCAACTTATTTTAGAAACACGAAAAGATACTGAAAAATTAATCCATCAAATAAAATCTCAACAAGCGGATGAACAAACAATCAAAAAAGCGCGTCAAAAATTAGATGAAAAATTGAGAACGGTTGCAAAAAGGCGAAATGTTTCTAAAAAGAAAAAGACAGAAACTTTAGTTCCATCTCAAAAACATAAACAGAAAAAAATAAAATTATCTCAACCAATAAAATTAGTAGAAGGATTAAAAATTGAAATTCCATTGTTTGATGCTGAAGGTGTAATAATTCAAAAGCCAAATAGTAAGGGGCAGATAACAGTTGAATTTAATGGAAAAAGGCTTCGAATTAATCAAGACCAAGTTATTCCAATAATTCAGGAAGAAAAAGAATTTGAAGATGAGAAAATTACTACAATTGAATATTCAAAACCTGCAAGTATGCAATTAGATTTAAGAGGAAAAAGAGTTGAAGATGGAATTGAAAAATTAACTCAGTTTTTGGATGGTGCACTTGTCTCAGGATTACAATCTGTGAATATTTTACATGGAAAAGGAACAGGAGCAATGCAAATAGCTGTCCAAGACTATTTAAAAACTCAATCCTTTGTAAGTGATTTTCAATTTGCTCATCCTGATTCCGGTGGTGCAGGCATTACTGTTGTTGAGTTAAAATAATAAATTGAAGTATTAATTATACCTCTGATGAAATCTAAAAATAAATTTATAATTACACCTAAATTATATCATGTCACTATTATTTAGATACACTCTTAAAGAACATATATATCCGTTTATTATTTCTTTAATCGTTTTAATTTTTGTATTGTTAACAAATTTTTTATTGAAGGCCATAGATAAATTTTTAGGTAAGGATTTATCTATGGGAATTTTAGTGGAGTATGTATTTTTTAATTTAGCATGGATTTTGGCTTTGGCTGTTCCAATGGCTGTTTTGATTGCTTCATTAATGGCATTTGGTCGAATGTCTGGCGATAATGAAATAACAGCTTTACGAACTTCTGGCGTTAGCTATATGCGGTTACTTTTTCCCGCCTTAGTTTTCGGTGCATTCATTACGATAGGTATGACATGGTTTAATAATACAATTCTTCCAGAAACAAATCATAAGGCAAGGCTACTCTCTGGAGATATTACACGAAAACGCCCTGATTTAGAATTTGAAGTTGGATATTTTATTGATGCATTGCCCGAATATCGAATTCTATTAGGTGGGAGAGAAAAGAATATTTTTAAAGATATATTGATTTTTAATTACCAAAAAGAAGGAACACAACGAACTATTATTGCAAATTCGGGTGATATTGAAACAGTTTATAATGGGGTAATAATGCATTTGAATAGTGGTGTTATCCATGAATTATCCTCAGACCAAGAAGATTATCGAGAAATCCAATTTGAAAAATATGATGTATTTATTCCTGTAGATAATTTGAGCCTCACTCGTCGAGATAGTAAAATTAGAAGTGATCGAGAAATGACAGGAATTATGATAAAAAATAAAATTCAAAATTATAATGAAAAAATTGAAGGGATTTATCAACGCATACAAAACCGATTAGTAAAAGAATTACCTGATACGATAGAAATAGTAAATCAACCTTATATTGAAGCTCAAATAATAAAATATAGTGGTTCATTAAGAGATTCGCTCGGTGAGAAAAGCCCAAAATATATTCGTACGAAGCGTAGATTGAAAAATTTAAGACATGGTGTAAGAAGTGATTATAAATTAATTGCTACATATAATCGATATATTTCAAAATATAAAGTTGAATATTATAAAAAATATTCTATTCCATTTGCGAGTATGGTTTTTATTTTAATTGGTGCATCTCTTGGAATAATTACTCGGAAAGGTGGATTTGCAATGAGTGTTGCACTTAGTTTAGGTTTTTTTGTTTTTTATTGGGCGTTTTTAATTGCGGGAGAAGAGTTTGCGGATAGAGGTCAATTATCGCCATTTATTGCAATGTGGTTACCGAATATGGTATTGGGAACGCTCGGAATATTTTTATGCATTCAAACTGCTCGAGAACAAACTTTAATAAAATTAGAGTTTTTAAATATATTTAATTTTAATACGAAAGAAAAAGATGATTAAAAAATTTAGAGATAATTCTCCAATTATTCCGAATTCCTGTTATATTTCTGAATCGGTAGATATTATTGGAGAAGTTGAATTGGGTGAAGAAGTGAATATTTGGTTTGGGACTGTAATCAGAGGAGATATGAATTATATTAAAATTGGTTCTCGAACAAATATTCAAGATAATTCAACAGTTCATGTGACTACAGGTATTGCTCCAACAATAATTGGAAATGGAGTAACAATTGGTCATAATGCAATTATCCATGGGTGTACAATTGAAGATAATTGTTTAATTGGTATGGGAAGTATAATTATGGACAATGCAATAATTGGTGAGAATTCTTTAATTGGGGCTGGGGCAGTTGTTCCTCCGAATATGAAAATTCCACCTAATTCGCTAGTTGTAGGATTGCCTGCAAAAGTTGTTAGACAAATTAATGAAACTGAAAAATCTGAAATTTTTGAAAGAGCTCAACATTATATTGATTTTGCAAATGAATATAAAAATATTGAATAAATGAAGATTAACATTTTATTAAATATTTCGCATCTTCTTTAAAATAATATTTAATTGATAATTCTTAATTTTTAATTATTTTTGTTTGTTCAATCTTCGAAAATCAGCGTCCTAATGTTTTTTGTTTTACCTTGATGAAATGATCAAGGTATGCCTTGACCCTACGAGGTTGATTCAATTAAAATTGTAAATAATATTTAGGTGGATTGCACATTAATAAATTATTCTTTTACTTTTATTGAATATGTGATAAACAGTTAAATTTATACTCGTATTTTCTACATGTATTTATTCATTTCCTAAAGAAAAAAGGAATTCAATTTTACTTATGACACAAGTTAAAAAGCAATCAGAAGAATTAGATTTAGTTACGATACGATTTGCCGGTGATTCAGGTGATGGTATGCAATTAACTGGAAATCAATTTACCGAAAATTCTGCAATTTTTGGGAATGATATTTCAACATTTCCAGATTTCCCTGCTGAAATTCGAGCCCCTGCCGGATCACTCGCAGGAGTAAGTTCTTTTCAACTTCAATTTTCAAGTAAAGATATTCATACACCTGGAGATATTTTAGATGTGTTGGTCGCTATGAATCCAGCCGCATTAAAAGTGCATCTCCAAGATTTAAAAGAAAATGGAATGTTATTAGTAAATACGGCTAATTATACTCCCAAAAATTTAAAATTAGCAGGTTATGATCAAAATCCATTAGAAGATGATTCATTAAAAGCATATCGCCTCATCCAAGTGGATATGAATAACTTGGTTACTACTGTTGCTGAGGGAATTGATTTAAAACCTAAAATAGTAAACCGAAGTACAAATATGTTTGCTCTTGGAATTTTATTTTGGTTATATGAAAGAGAACCAGATTCAACGATTAAATTTTTAAAAGAAAAATTTGCAAAAAAACCGGAAATTGTTGAAGTAAATACGCGAGCATTAAAAGCTGGAATTAATTATGGTGAAACGGTTGAGATAATTCGAACTACTTTTAGGGTACCAAAGGCTACTCTCAAAAAAGGTTTATACCGAAATATTATGGGGAATCAAGCAACTGCTTATGGTGTATTAGCAGCCGCACAAAAATCAGGATTAGAAGTATTTTATGGTGGTTATCCAATCACACCTGCCAGTGATGTGTTGCATTATTTATCTGCTTATAAACATTTTGGTGTCAAAACATTTCAAGCCGAAGATGAAATTGCAGGAATTATGAGTACAATTGGTGCTTCTTTTGCTGGAGATTTAGCAATTACAGCAACAAGTGGACCAGGTATAGCCTTAAAAACAGAAGCTATTGGTCTTGCAACGATTACTGAATTACCACTTGTTATTATTAATGTACAACGGGGTGGACCTTCAACAGGCTTACCAACAAAAACAGAACAATCAGATTTATTACAGGCAATGTTTAGTCGTAATGGTGATGCCCCAAATCCAATTATTGCACCATATTCTCCTGGAGACTGTTATTATGCAGCATTTGAAGCATGTAGAATTGCATTAAAATATATGATGCCTGTATTTTTATTAACAGATGGGTATTTAGCAAACGGTTCTGAACCATGGTTAATCCCTTCATTAAGCGATATGCCTGAAATCTCAAACCGAAAAGTTACGAATCCAGATGGTTATCAGCCATATTTACATGATAAAGATACTCTTGCTAGAAATTGGGCTGTTCCTGGAACTGAAGGAATGGAACATCGTGTAGGTGGATTAGAAAAATCTGATGGTGATGGAAATGTATGTTATGACCCAATGAATCATGATCAAATGACACGATTAAGACATGATAAGGTTGAAATAATTGCTAATGATATAGAATCAGCGGTGCCTTATGGTGATGATTCTGGTCAATTACTTATTCTTGGTTGGGGTTCAACTTATGGTGCAATTAGGTCCGCAGTTGAACTTGCTATTGAAGAAGGATTATCTGTATCTCATTTACATTTAAGACATATTAATCCATTTCCTGCTAATTTAGGGGATGTACTTTTGAAATATCAAAAGGTTATTATCCCTGAATTAAATATGGGGCAATTATCAATGTTGATAAGATCTAAATATTTAGTAGATGCAATTTCATTTAATAAAATTCAAGGTAAACCATTTACATTGCATGAGATTTATAATAAAATAACAGAATTGGTGGAGGGTTAATTATGAGCATACCTTTAACAAAAAAAGACTTTGTATCAGATCAAGAAGTAAGATGGTGTCCTGGGTGTGGTGACTATGCAATTTTATCACAAGTACAAAAATTATTCCCAGGGCTTGGAGTTAAAAAAGAAAATATTCTTGTAGTTTCTGGGATAGGTTGCTCGAGCCGATTTCCATATTATATGAATACCTATGGGTTTCACAGTATTCATGGTCGGGCACCTGCGCTTGCATCTGGCGCTAAAATTACAAATCCTGATTTATCAGTTTGGGTGGTAACGGGTGATGGTGATGCAATGGCAATTGGTGGTAACCATTTTATTCATTTACTACGTCGAAATTTTGATATTAATATTTTAATGTTTAATAATCGAATATATGGATTAACAAAAGGGCAATACTCACCTACATCTGAACCAGGGAAAAAGACAAAATCCTCTCCAATGGGTTCATTAGATTACCCTTTTAACCCACCAGCGTTAGCATTAGGAGCAGGAGCTACATTTGTTGCACGATCGCTAGATAGGGAACAAAAACATTTACATAGTGTTTTACAAAAAGCCTATGAACATAAGGGGACATCTTATGTTGAAATCTATCAAAATTGTAATATATTTAACAATGGAGCTTTTTCAGATTTGACTGAAAGAGAAACTAAAATGGAAACACAATTACAGTTAGACCACGGGCAACCAATGATATTTGGAAAAGATAAGAATAAAGGCTTAAGATTAAATGGTAGCAAATTTGAAATTATTGATATTGGGAGTCAATTTTCTAAGGATGATATTCTAATTCATAATAAAAAAGATAAGAATTTGGCATTATTGTTAAGTGACTTAACATATCAACTAGAATTTCCAAAGCCATTAGGTGTTTTCTATGAAGAATTAAAACCTACTTATGAAGAATTATTAATTAATCAGATTGATAATGCAAAAGTAAATATGCCAAAAGCAAATTTTGATGATTTAATAAGATCAAGCCATACTTGGGAGATTAAATAATAAATAAGGGAGTAAAATATGTTTGATATTTTTGATGATGAATTAGAACAAATGTTTAGTGAAGGTAAGCATGATAAGCAACAAAAGTTAAATGTTGCATTTACTTTACACGATCCAATTAGTGTTCTCCCTGAAAATAAATTTGCATTAATGTCTGATAATACATCGTTAATTGATGTTATAAATAAGCTTCAAAATCAAAGTTTAGGATGTGTTTTACTTGAAAATGATAACCATGTAATTAGTGGTATTTTTACTGAACGAGATGCAATGTTAAAAGTGTTAGGGAAAAGATTGAATTTAGAGACTGAAAAAGTTTCTAAATTTATGACTCGCAATCCAGAGTGTTTAAGGATAGATGACCCGATTGCTTATGCTTTAAATAAAATGGTATCTGGTGGATTTAGGCATGTACCATTAATTGATGAAAACAAAGTTCCTTTGGGTGTATTGAGCATGCAAAGTATAATTAACCATTTAGGTGAATTCTTTTTTGATGAAATAGTTAATTTACCGCCAAAACCGACAAGAGGTGAAACAGCTCGCGAAGGCGGTTAACTCACCTTTAATAATTAAGGACTTAGAATATGAGGATTGAGCGTGATTCAATGGGTGATATGCAAGTACCTGATAATGCATATTATGGAGCCCAAACACAAAGAGCATTTGAAAATTTCCCTGTTAGCGATTTAAAATTACCTATTCCAATGATAAAAGCATTGGGAATTATTAAACGATCTGCTTCGATTGTGAACCATAGTTTAGGATTTATTCAAAATGATATTAAAAAAGCAATTATATCTGCTTCAGATGAGGTAATTGCAGGCAAATTTAATGATCAATTTATTGTGGATATTTTCCAAACAGGATCTGGTACATCAAGCAATATGAATACAAATGAAACAATTGCGAATCGTGCTTCTGAAATAATGGGAGGAAAAATTGGTGAACGATTTCCTGTTCACCCCAATGACCATGTGAATTATGGACAATCATCAAATGATGTATTTCCAACGGCTATTCATGTTTCAGCAAATATTGAGGTTCAAAATACATTAATACCTTCCTTGGAAAAATTACAAAAATCATTAGAAAATAAAGCAATTGAATTTGACTCCATAATGAAAATTGGGCGAACTCATTTACAAGATGCAACTCCAATTCGTTTAGGCCAAGAATTTTCTGGTTATGCACAAATGGTGAAAAATGGCATCGTTAGATTAAAAAATGCACAACTATTATTATCAGAATTAGCACAGGGTGGAACTGCGGTTGGTACTGGAATTAATACACATAAAGATTTTGGAAAACGAATTGCTGAAGAAATTACACTTTATTCAGGCGTTAAATTTAAAGAAGCTGAAAATCATTTTGAGGCTCAAGCATCTCAAGATGCATCGGTTGAATTATCGGGTGCATTAAAAACAATCGCTGTTTCATTATCTAAAATTGCAAATGATATTCGCTGGTTGGGCTCAGGCCCAAGAGCAGGGTTAGGTGAATTAATATTACCTGCTGTTCAACCGGGGTCTTCAATTATGCCTGGAAAGGTAAATCCTGTTATTTGTGAGGCAATGATACAAACATGTGCTCAAGTAATTGGTAATGATCTCGCAATTACATTAGGCGGTCAAGGTGGTTTTTTTGAATTAAATTTAATGTTACCATTAATTGCACATAATTTATTACAATCGATTCAAATTTTAAGTAATGCATCGATAATGTTTACTGAGAAATTAGTTGATGGTCTAATTGCTGATGAGAAAAAATGTAATAATTATATTGAAGGAAGTTTGGCAATGTGTACTTCTCTTGCACCTGTTATTGGATATGATAAAGCTGCTGGTATTGCACATAAAGCATTTGAGTCAGGTAAAACAGTTAGAGAAATAGCTTTAGAAGATCAAATTCTTTCAGAGGATGAGTTAAATAAATTGTTAGACCCACAGTCAATGACCAAACCTAATTCATAAATTTGCCTAAAAGGGGAAAATCAACACCTTTTAAAAAGGTATTTATAAATACCTTCCTCATTCTTTTTACTGCTTTTATTGGTGGTGTAATATTTTTAATCGTTCTATCTAGAGATTTACCATCTCTTGAAGAACTTCGTAAATTTAATCCTGAAACAATTTCAAAAAT
>CAZGWH010000018.1:28795-35146 GCA_964529325.1 uncultured bacterium
ATTACCCGAAAATTAAAAGAACTCCTCACAGCAATTCAAATTGAAAAAACATTTACAAAATCTGAAATTATGGAACTTTATTTAAATTCTGTTTATTTTGGTCATGGTCGATATGGTGTACAATCTTCTTCGCTATTTTATTTCGGATGTGAAGCAAAAGATTTATCTTTAGCTGAAGCTGCTACAATCATAGGTTTGTTACCTGCACCTGCATATTACTCTCCAATTAAGCACCCTGAGAAAGCAAAATTAAGAAAAAAAATTGTTCTGAGAAGTATGAATCAAGTTGGTTATATAACTGATAAACAAAATGAAATTGCTCTTGCTGAAAATGTTATTCCTGAAACGGGTACTATTAATTCAGGATTAGCACCCTATTTTTCAGAACATGTACGACGAGAGCTTGAAAAAATAGATGAAGAATTAGAAATTAATCTCTATGAAGATGGGTTAATTATTCATACAACTTTAGATATGGAAATTCAATCAATCTTAGAAAAAGCATTTGATGAAGGAATGGAAAGAAATCAAAAAGTGCTTCAAAGAGAGTTTATTAATAGTCCAAAAAAATTAATAAAAGCACTATCAAAAACGGGATTTCCTAAAGATTCTATTTTAGCTATCTTTAAAGATAATAGACCGATACCCCAAGAATTAAAAAATCAATTTTTAGTACAAGGGGCAGCCGTTGTGATTGATGTAAAAAATGGTAAAGTATTAGCAATGGTTGGTGGGCGAAATGAAAAAGAATACCGTGATCATTTTAATCGAGCGACACAAGCAAAGCGCCAACCTGGCTCAGTATTCAAACCATTTATTTATATGACTGCATTAGAAAAAGGAATTCCTCCAACTAAGCAAATTTTAAATCAACCTTTAGTTGTATTTATTGATGATACTGTTCGGTGGAATCCTCAAAACCATGATGGCTCTACAAGTATGCTAGAAACAATGCGATATGGAATAAAAAAGTCATTAAACTTAATCTCTGTGAGAATCGTAAAAGAATTAGTAACTCCATGGCAGATAAAAGAGAATGCAGAATTGTTTGGATTAACAACGAATATTCGTGCTGTTAATTCAATTGCATTAGGTGTTTCAGAAGTTTATCCTATTGAAATAACTTCAGCTTATGCAGCAATTGGTAATAATGGAGTTTTAAATAAACCTCTATTCATTAATAGTATTGAAAATAGATATGGTCAAGTTTTAAGAGAGTTTTATCCTGATTCAAAAGAAGTAAAAAATGAAGATGTAATTTATATTATTAGAGATATGATGCGCTCTGTGATTGATGAAGGTACAGGCGGTTCAATTCGATGGAAATATAAATTTAGTAGACCGCTTGCTGGTAAAACAGGAACAACAAATGGTAAAACAGATGCATGGTTCGTGGGATATACACCTCAAATAGCAATAGGTGTTTGGGTTGGACTTGATGACCCTGGAGTATCTTTAGGTCAAAAGCAATATGGGTCCTCTGCGGCTCTTCCTATTTTTGCAAATACAATAAAAGAAATTTATAATAAAAAAGAATGGCCTATTGAAGATTGGGAAATGCCAGATGGTGTTACCGAATTAGAAATTTGTTCTGAAACTTATGATAAACCAACTCGATATTGCCCACTTACAAAAGAAATTTTTTTAAAGGATTATAAACCAAAAAATTTATGTTCACAACATAAAAGTGCTTTTGACCGATTTAAAAGTAAAAAATAAATCAATATAATTTCTCAATACTAAATACCACAAATTATTAGTGGTTTTATAAGACCTCGTTATAACTTTCTAAAATTAAAATCAATTAATTTCAAATAAAATACACCATACGACATAGAATGACTTTTTAAAGTTTTATATTACTCCTGTTAGGAAAAGTTAATTAATAATAATTGAAGGAGTTATATTTGAAAAGTAAAGAAACATTTATTTTAACATACGAAGGTGAGATATTTATTACGAATCCTCATGATAATGAAATAAATAGCCTCGTGTATTCAACTAAATCTATTCAGTTTTTTGGCGATGATATTATTCATTCAAGTTGTCCATTTTATGCAATTGAACATATTCCCGCAAATTCAATGGTGAAAATTGAAGATGTTGATGTATATGAAGATGGTATAATTACTTATAATCTTGAAAAATTAGAGTTAGATGTAGATGATAAAACAGCCTTTAAACCATTTAGAATGAATAAAAAAATCTATAAAGATAAATCAATTTTTAGAAAAGACAGTTCTGAGAAATTTATTAAAGTAAGCAGAGAAAAAACATTACTTAAAACAAAACCATGTTATGTAGTTGATGAAGATGGAGATATTACAGTTTTTGATGATAAAAATAATTAATAAAATAGCATATATTTTTATTTAATTAATCAATGTTTATCTATATCCAATTATAGGAAGGTGATATGAAAGAAAAAGATAATAATAAAATGAATATTTTTAATGAATTAAAAGAAAAATTAAGAATCTCTCCTGTTGAAAATATTATAAAATTAATGGGTTATCATTCTTTAGAAAAAGGTCAAAATGCGATTGATTTATTTATTGAAAAAAGAAGTATATATCATTGGTTAGAAAGTGGATTTTATGATTTTTTATATACTGCAGAACAATTCATTGTTAAATTAAGTGTAATATTGAAAGTAAACCCTGATGATATAAAAGATGAAATAATACTTCACAAACAAACGATATTGGAATTAAGAAAATTAAAAGATGCCTATATTTTTGTTAATACTAATTTTAGGAGAACTACACAGCCAATTATTGCATTAGCATTTATGGAACAAAAAAGATTAATTTTGCCTACAAAAGAAAAGCTTATTTTTAAATCAACGGAGAAAAAATTAAGTATTATATCGTCATTTATTAAATCGCATTATAAAAATAATAACGGAAAATTAGATATGTGGGGTAAAATTGATTCTTATATTTATCACCAAAATAGAAATAAAAAATATACTTTTGATACAAAAGGCAATTTAATTAAAGATGCTCAACATATTATTGAAAGTCATGCAACTATTGAAGTTTAATTAAATAAATCATTTAAAATGAAAGTAAAATAAATGAATATAAATTCACGAACATTATCAAAATCACGATATAAATTATCACTTGAATGTCCAACAAAGTTATATTACACCGGCAAAGATGAGTATGCTAATAAAAAAAGCCAAGATCAATTTCTTATGGCTTTAGCTGAAGGTGGATTTCAGGTTGGAGAACTTGCTAAATATTATTATCCTGGTGGTCATGATATTAAAACCATTAATTTTCAACAGGCATTACATGAGACAAATAAATTATTAAAACAAGAAAATGTGATTATTTATGAACCCGCAATTCAATATAATAATTTTGTTATTAGAGTGGATATTCTTGTTAAAAAAGGGAATAAAATTGATTTAATTGAGGTTAAGGCAAAATCATTTACATCTAAGGATGATTTTTTTGCGAAACGAGGTGGATATATTGATAAATCGTGGCGACCTTATTTATATGATGTTGCTTTTCAGACAATGGTTGCTCAAAAAGCAAATCCAAATTGGAATATAACTCCTTATTTAATGTTGGCAGATAAAAATAAGAAAACATCGGTAGATGGTCTAAACCAATTATTTATTGTTGAAAAAAATAAAAATGGATATAAATCTGTTAAGACGAATAATAACATTACCCCGAATTTATTGTGCGATAAGATATTAACAGCAATTGAAGTAAGTGATATTGTTCAGCAAATTTGGGAAGGACGAGATATTGATCCTAAAAAGAAAACGATTGAGGATGAAAAAGAGTTTTTATCAAGAGCTGAAGAATATGCTACATATTATAACCAGAATAAAAAATTCCCGGTATCATTGGGATTAAAATGTAAAAATTGTGAATTTAAAAATGATAATCAACCAATGCTAAAAAATGGATTTGATGAATGTTGGAAATCGAAATATCCTAATTTTGATATTGAAGAAGATCATATTTTTGGTATTTGGAATTTTAGAAAATCGCCTGAATTAATTAACAAAGGTGTGATTTATCAAAAAGATCTTTATTCTGACAGCGATTTAATTAAATCATTGAATCCTCGTCAATTTTTACAAGTAGAAAAAACAGTTACAAAAAATATTGAAGAAGATATAAAACCTGAATTATTCGAAGAAATGGATAAATGGACTTTCCCCCTTCATTTTATTGATTTTGAAACATCAATGATGGCAATTCCATTTTTGAAAAATAGGAAACCTTATGAGCAAATTGCTTTTCAGTTTTCGTGTCATACACTTTATGAAAACGGCGAAATTAAACATTCTGAATGGATTTCTAAAAATAGAGGTGAATTCCCTAATTATAAATTTGTAAACGCATTGAAAGGTGTTTTAGATAAAGATGAGGGAACTATTTTTAAATATTCGCCACATGAAAATACCGTTCTCAGGCAAATTCAAAGTCAAATGGAATCTGAACCCAATAGCGATGACTATAAAGAATTAATAAATTGGATTGATGAAATTTCCGAATGGAAAGATGAAGCCAATGAATCTCGTGAAGGTATAAGAAATATGGTGGACTTATTAAAATTGGTAAAACAATATTATTACCATCCGTTGATGAAAGGTTCTAATTCAATTAAAGCAGTATTGCCATCTATTTTTTCATCAAGTGAATTTATCAAAAATAAATATTCAAAACCTGTTGGGTTTGGTGAGAATTTAAAAGATTTAATATTATGGCAGGAAAACCAAAATTCTGGTTTTCCTTTTGATCCATATAAATTGTTACCTAATAAATATGAAGAATTTGATCTATCAAAAGACGAATTATTTTTGGAGGATGGCGAAATTCAAGAAGGAGGTTCAGCAATGATGGCGTTCGGGAAAATGCAATTTACAGAAATGACTGATACTGAACGAAATGCTATTGTTTCTGCATTGCTTCAATACTGTGAATTAGATACACTTGCAATGGTAATGATTTATGAACATTGGAAAAGTTTAAAATAGGATATAGAAAATATAGGACGCAGAAAACCAGGAAATAAAAGAAAAATTATCAGTTTTTATCATGAAAATCAGCGTCTCTAAAAAGAAAATAGGACGCAGATAACGCAGATTAAAATGATTACAAAAAGCAAAAGCAAAATAAAACAGGTTTTATCATGTAGAATCAGCGTCACAACAAAGGAAAGAATATGACAAAATTAAAATTTAATAAACATGGCGATGTAATTAGTTTTCAAAATGGGAAGAGTAGTTTTTCACTTGAAGCAGAAACCACCGAATTTGACCTAAAGCGGTTCTTTGCATTAACAAAGATTACTCATATAGTGACTAAATATAATATAACACTCGATGGCTGGGAATATTTTAACAAAGAAGGAAAACGATCCTGGTGTACCCATTCAGATTTAAAAAATAAATTGAATGAATTAGAGGTTAAATAATCTGAAAATTAGGATGGTTAAACATTATTTTAAAAAGCAAAAATATCAGCTCTTATCAGGTAAATCAGCGTCCCTTAAAAGAAAATAGGACGCAGATAACACAGATTGATATGATTACAAAAAGTAAAAAAAGCGGTATCCCAACAAGAAAGGTAAAATGAAGTATAAACATAGTTTTTTAACAGAAAAAATAATCCAATCATTTTATACAGTGTATAATAATTTAGGATATGGCTTCTTAGAAAAAGTGTATGAAAATGCAATGATGATTGAATTAAATAAAATAGGTTTACAGGCAAAAGCTCAATCATCAATAAATGTTAAATATAATGATAAAATTATAGGAGAATATTTTGCAGATATTGTTATTGACAACAAAGTGATTATAGAGTTGAAAGCAAAAAAAATATTAATAGATAAAGATGAAGCACAACTTCTTAATTATTTAAAAGCTACAAAATTTGAAGTTGGATTACTTCTGAATTATGGACCAGAACCTGAAATTAAACGAAAAGCATTTGACAATGAAAATAAATAGGATTCAGAAAACCATGTTACAAAAGAAAAACAATCAGTTTTATCATGAAAATCAGCGTCTCTAAAAAGAAAATAGGACGCAGATAACGCAGATTGGCATGCTAAAAAAAATAAAATCAGCTCTTATCAGCGTCCTTAAAAAAAGGAAATTATTATGAATGAGAAATTAATATTATTATCTGGGCGACCGGGTTCTGGTAAAACAGAATTGATTATTTGTTATGCAAATAAATACCCAAAGTCAACATTATTCTTAGTTGAAGAATATTCCCCAACCATTATATACAAAAGAGGGCTTGATAAAAGTATAAAAGTTATAAATTTAGATGAATTTAATTCTATTGAGTTATCAACTTTTAAGAC
>CAZGWH010000019.1:0-34704 GCA_964529325.1 uncultured bacterium
CATTTGGATCTAATTGTCCAATTTGATCCGGAAATTCAGTAATAAGTGATTGTTTACCCGCATGTAATGCAGGAGCTAATTCATGTACACCATCTTCTAATAAAGCATCCCACATTGCACCACAAATTACATTATTAAATCGAGTATCTGTATCTAAATCTGAAGGTCCAACCATTGCTGCTGCACCTTTTGGAATATTTAATGACCCATAAGTAACCATTGCTTCACCATAGCATTTATCTAAACCACTTCCCGAATAATCATTTCCAAAATCACCCGTATTACATACAAAACTCATGACAATTGGCAACATCCACCCATTTGTTAAATTATTTACATTTTCTCTATGAAAGTATGGTTTATGCCATCCATTTGCATCACCCCATCCACGGTAATTAATAATTCCGACACCACTATTCCAACTACTTGCTACGAGAGGATTACTTTCTCCATTTTGATAATTCCCTGCATGATAAAAAGCAGTATCAATTTGATTATAACCATATTCTTCCAATTCATCAAATAACCACATTGAAGTCCAAACAGGAGTAACCGGCCATTGAACTGGTGGAACTGGATTACCATCATAAGTTGCATAACTTCCTGCAACAAGTAATGCTCTATCTAAATAATCAATAAATGGCGTGTTTTTGATATATTCTAAAGTAACATATTTAATACTTCGAGAAATTAGATTTGATAAATCTGCATTGGTTTGAATACTCCATCGTCCCACAAAGATTTCAGGCGTAAAAGCATCATATTCATTACTATTTTCATCATCTACAAAAAAAGTATATTTATAATCTGTAACATCAATATCTTCTTCATTTATAGATGGAATTGTAAATGTAGGAATTTCATAATTCCAATTCACATCTCCAATGAGTAGCACATATTCTAACATAGGATTATTTAATTTAAAGGATTCTATTTGGTCTCTTAATCCCTCTGCATCCAACCCTAAACCCTCAATAGACATTACTTCTACATCAAATCCCTGTGTCTTTTTAAAATGAATAAAATCACCCGCAGGGTCATTTGATAATCGGTCGATTAATTCATCTTGTGGAACTACAATTAAAAATATTCCTCGTCCATAATGATTTTCTACATTTCGATTCATTCCTCGCTGTGAAAGTGGAATCACATTTGATGATGGAAAAATAAAAGCACTCAATAATAAAATAAATAAAATCTTTTTCATAAATTAATTTCCTAATAGTTCATTTCGTATTGCAATAATATCATAAATATCAATTTGGTTATCTGCGTTCCAATCAGCAGAACAAAATTGATAATCGCTTAATAGTTGATATTCTGTAATATGGTTAATAATAAATAATACATCTCTAATATCAAAAACATCATCCTGATTTATATCTCCAACATCACAGGATTGATTTTGTTCAGAAACTAATTTTAAATGATTAATTTCTAATCCTCTATACTGGACAGTTGAATCTGCTGAAAAACCAATTAATAATTGATTCATATCTTGGAACATCGGAATTTCAATTTGATGTATTTCCCAATGATGGTCTTTAATTAAATATTCAGGAGTATTATTTGTAGAATCAAAATCAATAAACCCAAAATCATGGTCCCATTCAAATTCTTTTTTTAAGTCAATAATTAAATTATAATCTAAGTTTTCAGATATATTTAATTCAGAGTTATATTTAATTATACTATACCCAAAATCATATAAATAGTCGGATTGAGATTTTAATTTAGCTGATTCATTCACCCATGAACCATTCAATATTATCCAATTTTGTAAATTATCAAAACTTTCATCAATAACCATATTCGCATATTTCATATTCACTTGGATGGTAGTATTACCATCTAATTCTAATGAAATGAATCGTGAAAATAGTTCTTGTCCAGAAAACTTGACTTCATAATTATCTGAAAATAATGGGATGGTATTATTTCCACTTGTTAAAATGAATGTATATGTATTCAATTCTGAAATAAATTCAACATTAATTTCATTTTCATATTCAATAGGTGTATTTAAATTTATATTCAAATTAACCAATGATTTTGGAATAAGGTTAAAATTCTTTTCACTAATAAAACCACTTGAAGAAGTAACTGTTTCTAAATGGGGATTAAATCCTTCGGCTTTTACTTCAATTGTAAATGTTCCATTAGATAATAATCGTCTATATCGCCCAAATTCATCCGTTAATCTCGGTTTTAACATTCCACCATCTAATTCTAATATTCTAACCTGAGCATTCTCAATAATTGCACCTGAATTACTATCTGTAACTATTCCTGTTACTTGATTTGCAGGTGCACCAAGAGCACCATTAATAAATCCAATTGCACGATTCATCATATAAAAAGCACCATTTAAATTCCGATCAATTGTATTTTCAATTAATTCTAAATCATCTGGTTGCATGTTTTGTGTACCAACTTCTATTAAAAATTGAATGGTACCCACTTGAGAATAAAACCAGTCGTGTGCATTCCCTTTCCGAGATCCATGTGCAACGGGTAAGTATCCACCACCACCGTCTTCTCTAATAATTTTTTCAGCGATTTCAATACCAATTGGGTTAATTACTTCTAAATCAGGAGCAGGTTTTGCATCTTCCCAAAACCATGAATAAATTACTTTTTCTGATACACTTCCAGAGCGAGAACTATGATATGCAATCGATAAAAGAAAATCTTCTCTAAATGCAAAATCTCGTATTGCTTGCATTTCTAATTCAGAAAATGGTGCTTCTCCTTTATAATAATCAAAATGAGATTGATAACTACCACTTCCATTATCATATTCATACGGACCATCACCAAAGTTCCAATTAAAATCATAATTTCTATTTAAATCTACTCCATCTGAATCATTACCAATTCCAACTAAGAAATCAAATACACCGTCAAAATCAACATCTCTTTTATTTTTTCGGTAACTTTCATCCTGTAGCCAATTCCCGTTTTCTTCATATCCATGCACAACTCTTAATCCTTCGGGGTTATGTGTAGGTACCACCCAAATTTCGGAAAAATATAATAATGCACCCATATTATATGCCCAATCGGGATTGTCTTCAGGGTGAAGGAATTTTGAAATGATATCCATTGTAATTTCCACACCTAAAATTTCTTCCGCATGACATTGACCTAAAAATAATGTACGGGGTTCATCTTCTTTAATATCTGCATTATAAGAAAGACGAACACCCCAAAATGGTAATCCATCATGTGTAGAAGTTCCAATTTCTTCTAAATGATAAATAATTCCACTTCCAGGATATTGATCGCTCGGATTTGAGTTGTTTCCAAATTGTTCATCCCAAGCAAATAATGAATCTCTAATTTCATCATAGGTATGATAACGATCATTTAATCGGTTCTGTCCCACCAATGAATTAGCAATTATTAAACAAATTATTATATATAAATTTCTCATTTATTTAATGAATGAAACTTTTTGAATTTGACTAAATTCATCATTATAATTTACTTTTATAAAATATGAACCACTACCTAATTCAGTCGGTTGCCATTTTAATTGATGATTTCCCGCAGAAACAAATTCATCAAAAATAACTTCAATTGATTGACCTAAAATATTAATAATTTCAATTTTAATATTTGCATGTTCAGGAATTGAATAGCTTATAAAAGTTTTAGGGTTAAATGGATTTGGATAAACACTATTAATTTTAAATTCAAAAGGAATATTTGCTGAAATTGAATTACCCTCTTCTGTTATTGAAATCGATTGAGCGTAAATATTTTTTAAATCTTCTTTCCCTGTACTTCTTAAATCCATCCAAACCATATAAAATGAATTTTGCTCAGGTGTTTGTGAAAAAATTACGGGTTTTGACTGTTTATATAATTCATTACAAAGAGGGAAACCATTTCCTTCAAATTCAGGAATACCATTAATTACATGCTGAAAATACACATCCTTCTCCAAAGCAACATCTTCACCTGATGGGGTATTTCGTTCATCCTCCCACACTAAAATAAAAGACTCTTCGCTTCCTAAAATAACATCTGGAGAAATTTGGTCACCAATATCATCTGAAATTAATACCTCACTTTCAGAAGTTAAATTTTCTAAATTAAGCGTATTACAATAAATATTATAATTCAATCCATTCCTATAATCTTCCCAACAATTATATACCTCATTTGTTGTTGGATTAAATGCAACCGATAATCCTTCTTGACCGCCAAATTCAGTTACAATAGGGAAACCATTTTCTGGTCCCATTAATTGACCATCAAGTGAAATTATCTGTCCAAAAATATCTATTCCATTCTCATACCCATTTCGCAAGTCTTCCCAGCCAAAATAAATATCATTCCCAATCATTTCCATTACTGGATTATTTTTTATATTCGTATCATTAACTAAAGAAGTTCCCCATTCACCCCAACCATTAATTGTATTACCATCAGAGTCAATGGCTTTAACAAATATATTATACCCTGTCAACCAAGATTCTGCTTGCCAAGAGATAATAATCCCTCCATTCGGATATTGCTGAACATCTGTTAAATGTTGATCTAAAATTGCATTGGTATAATCTGATACTTCGATTCCATTTTCATCCCATAATGGTATGCCTTGGTCGGTAAACTTTTGTAGAAAAATAGATTGTGGTCCATGTTTCTTTGCAGAATAGGCAATATAAAATGAATTATCCTCCCCACTTATTATTTTAGGTGATTCCATACTCCAACTTGCATTTTCAATAATTGGAGTCCCCATTTCTCCTCCAACCATATTTAAATTTTCATCTAATAATTGATAATAAATTGAAGTATATGCACTCTCAACCATAAAAGTAAGTAAAAATTTACCATTTAAATATGCAATCTGAGGGTCACCTTGACTTGGGTTTAGACATAGAGGCACACCATTTGTCCAATTTATAGACTCATCATAATTACTGTCAATTATCATTCCAAAAGTAACTTCCTGTAATTCTGGAGCCCATCGATTATCAATCCAATAAATTAATGTTTTACCATCTTCAACATAAATAGAATTAATATGAGAGTCTGTATCAGGATCGCCGACATTTCCTGTAATTCCTGCAAATACTTTCATTCCATTTTCTTCAAATTGAGTTCCTGATTCAGGAGTTATTCGTTGTAAATATATACTATTTGAACCAATTCTATAATCATCCCAAGCTGCAAAAACGCCACCAATTCCATCATTTTTTAATACGGGAGATAAAGAATTTTCAGCATTAACTAAAACTCCATTATCTTCAAATGTAAGTTCATTATCTGAATTTAAGTGTTGAACAAATACATCAACTTCTGGAAACGCACCATTTCTAAAATCTTCCCAAACAAAATATGCTCCCCCATTACCATCACTAGTCAATCGAGGGTTTATTTGATTTTGTTCTTCAAAGGCTGTTATTCGTAAACCATTTTCAACTAAAATAGGATTACCATCTAAATCTATTTTATGAGCATAAATATCAGGGTAATCAGGATTATGACGATAATCTTGCCAAACTAAATAGGTTCCTGAATCATCACCTTTCACTCGTGGTTTGATCTGCTTTCCATCTGCAATTGCAATACCTATTCCATCTTGTTCTAAAAGAATATTTCCTTCTAAATCGATATATTGCATATAAATATCACCAAAGTTTTCAACAGAACGATGATCTTGCCATGCAACTACAAATTGCTCACCATTAACATAAGTAACTTTAGGAGATGTCTGAACAAATGGTGCTTCACAAATTGGAACTCCGCCATCAGACGATTCAGATAATATTGTATTACAGTTAATATCCATAATTTGAATATATATATCTTTATTTTCATCTTCACCTGCTCCAACAGGGATTGACCTTGACCAAGTCATTCCAGCAAGTCCATCACCAATCACTTCTAAACTCACACCGCTTCGTGAAAATGAAGAATTATTTAGCGTAATACCTGTTCCTGGATTTAAAATAGTTCCATCAAATGAAATATGTGTTCCTTTTACAACTGCAACACCATCTGATTCATCAACCCAAATTGCAAATACGCCACCTAAATTATCCTTACACATATTGGGGGCTGATTGTTTTCCAGTTACATTTGTAATTGGAGTTCCTTCTAAACTAAATTGTAATGAACCATCGGCAAATACATGCTGTCCATAAATATCACCTTTTGCAGGTTCATTTCGATAATCCATCCAAATCATATAAAAACCACCGGCATCATCCGTAATGATAATTGGGTCTTCTTGCCGACCATCTGCTTGGGCTATCGGTATTCCATCTTTTAATCCATCTTCTAGAGCTACAAGTTCACCATCAGTACCCCATAATAATTCACCTTCAGTTGTTACTTTCTGAGCAAAAATATCTCGAATTCCAAAACGACAATCTGACCATACAATAATTAATTCACCTTCATTTCCAATTTCAATTGCTTTCCACCATTCAATATGTGTTCCCTGCCTTAGTGGTACTCCATTATCTTGCCAATCAAAAGGAGATTGTGCAAAAATTGTACTTATTAATATTATCCAAAAAATTGATCTCATTATTTTTATCTTTCTATTTTATAAATTTCTAATCCATCTCGAGTTGCAACAAACACATTGTTATTTTTTATTCTAACAGCGTTAGCATAACCACTCTCGATATTACCTAATAATTTTACTGTGGAATTATCAATCCACTCATAAACTAAAACACCATCATACCCTGCAGATAATACAATAATATCTCCATCAGTATCAATACCTCTAATATTATGACCTTCAGCGAAGGATATATTATTTACAAAACTACCATCTTGGTCAAGAGAAGACATGTAACAACCTTTATTATATGAATGCCCCGTAAAAACCGTATTGTTAAAACTTTCTATTGTCAAAATCTCACCCGGTAAATCAAATTGTGAAGCAGGAGTAACAACATCTGAAAATTCTTCAGCTGAATCCCAAACACCATTTCCATTAATATCGATATAATTTTCTTCGGCATCCCAAACACCATTCCCTACAGGGTTATCAATTGAACAAAATATTACACCCGGTTGCCAATCATATTCACCACAATCAAAAAAATCTTCACCTTCATCCCAAATTCCATTTTCATTTGAATCTACAAAGTCTTCAGCAGAATCTTGAGTTCCATTATTATTTAAATCTTCAAATGGTTCAATGGTATCATAAATTCCATTTTCATTTGAGTCTACATATTCTTCGCCTTCATCCCAAATTTCATTATTTAATTTTGCATTTGAATTTTGTTTAAATATAGAAAGACCCAGCTCTCCTTCACTAAAAGCAATCAAACTATCTGAAAAAGATACAAATTCACCAAAATATGATTTATTGACTCCATAAGTACATTCTAATTCAAATTCACCTGTTAATTCACTAAATGAAATTATTCCATTTACAATTGAAGTTGAACCAGCATCATATTCTGCAGCCCCTTCCGCCCCATCATGTTTTAACAACGGGTAAATAAAAATAGAATCTAATTGAGAATCATCAATTACAAAATCACGCCAATTATCACCAAAACAACCCGTTAAATAATTTGTTAAATATTGTTCCCCATTTAGATTATATAAATAAATTCGATCATTCATATCTAAAATAAAAACTAAATCATGTGATTCTGAAATAACAACTTTGTTTGATTTTTCTTCACCTAAATTTGCTTCCCAATCAATTAGATGGTTTCTTTCAGTTATACTTTCAACTTCATTTTCTTCATTCAAATTTAAATCAAATAAATATGTACCATCATAATTTGCGGATAGAGCAATTAAATTGTCACTAATATCCACATCTAAAGCATAACCATTTGTTGCGAATGCATAAACTTCTGAATATTGTAGATTTCCCTCTGTAATTGGATTTAGAGGGGAATGGCAAAATTGGATAATTAAAATAATCCCAGTCACTGTTAATAATTTTTTAAACATAAATAATCCTATCGGTAAATATCATAAACACCATTCCAAGTTAACTTTATCCCAAATTCTGTTTTATAGAATGATTTAATATCTTCAACCCACTGATATTGTGATAATGTTTGGCGATATCTCATTTTAATATAACCATTTATTTTGAAATTGTAGTTTATTTTTTTTGTTAATGATGTATAAATTTGGTGATCAAAATGAATTCGCCCAGAATGTAATGGGTAATCAATTAATTCGTTTAAATATTTTCTATTGTCTAACGAGTAAGATAAATAGAATTTATCTGACTTTAAAAATTTAATATGTTTTAATGAACGACTAATTTTTATACTAGCAGTTCGATAAGATCTATCTTGAAAAGTTGAATTTAATCCAGAATAATATGAAATATTATTTCCATCACCAATTCCAATTTTCAATCCATAACTTAGTTTAGAGTTTAATTTATGGGATAAATACCACGAGAAATTATGAATTTCAGTGTCAAATTCTGTAAAATTAGAATTATAGTATTCACTTGAAATCTCCCATGATATACGCGTCCAATTCTTTTTAGTTATAGGTACTGAATATGAAATAAATCCACTTGCTTTGGAATAGGTACAATCAAAATATTGATTTGAAAAAACATCTGCATCTTGATAGCGTTTTAAATAATTTTCTGGTGTGAAAGAATATCCTGTTTTCAACCAATGATAAGAGCCAAATTTAATTTCAAATTTCCCTGAAGTAGTAATTGTATTTTTTTGAATAAATGATCTCACAATTTTACTTCGTAATTGAATTATAAAATTAGTTTCATATTGGTCTAATAATACAGGTGAATATATTATTTTTATTTGTGGTTTATAATAATCACTATCGTAATATTTTATTTCGCCAAGAGAATTACTACCTAATGTATTCGTTTTCAAATCACTTTTAGAAAAAGAGAAAATATTGGAATCATACCCCGTTGTAAAATTAAATTGATAGTAAATTGGTACAACTAATCGGTCAATAAAATTTTGTCCTATAAGAAATTGGCTCAATAATATAATTAATAAAAATCTCATTATTTAGGAATAAACTCTCCTCGGATTAATACATTTCTATCTATAGTCTTGTTTATAATCAGTATTTCTGTATCCTTACTATTAATTGAAAAATGAGAAGTTCTTAACTTTCCAGGGAAATTTTCACTATTTTCAATTTTGCTCTGAGTTGAAGAAGAAGAATAAAAAATTGATGTTACGACTTTATTATTTTCAATAAAATTTAAAATATAAGGTTGATAGAGACCACTTTCATTATTATAAATACCTCGTGAATACAACCAGAAATCACCTTCTAAATCTTCTGAAAAACTAAATAATGCATTATCACCTATTTCCAACATTGAATATGAAATTAATTTTTTTCCTGTAATTACATTTAATATTTGATTATCATTATAATCTATTTCAGAAATGAAAGACTTTCTTCTTTTTGGTTTTAATTGATGAGTTAATCGGACTAATACAGGTATTTCTTTAGATTTTATTATTAATTGATGACTCCCTTTTGGTATATTTATTTGAATTTTACCTGATTTGGAAAATGAATGTGCCGGATGTTTTTTTGACCTTGTATTATCAGAAATTGAAAGTGTTTCTGTAATTTCAAGAGTTTCTGTATTATCCAATTTTAAATTAAATGAAATATCAATGGGAATATTAATTTTCTTTGGTACAGGTTTTCTAAAATATAAATTTATTAATTTAGGACCTTCTATTTCATAAATACATTCTTCACTTTTTAAAATATAATAATCAATAGCTTTTTTATTTATTAATAATGTCTCAATTTCAATATTATTTATTGGGTGCAATAATTTACCAAATGATAATGCAATTAAAATTATTAAATAAATTACTGGTTTCATTTATATTGTAGAATCTGGATTAAATGATTTTAATCTATCATTCACTTGTTTATGACTATATAACCCAATTCCCAAAATCATACCCAAACTAATAATTGTGCATATCCAGGTAATTAATAAATTATATTTTTCAGTAAAATAAAGGACACCTTTTCCGATTTTTTTCTTTGTTGGACCTTGAGGCAAAATTCCATCTATTACCTTATTCACTTTAATAATACTCACCACTGGAACATTATTTTCAGCAAATGACTTTACCACGCTCGGATTCATTTCTTTTTTCATTATTTCATCAGAAGTGAAAACAGGTTTATTTTTTAATTTAGAAACACCACCAATTCCAATCGCCGAAACACCACCACCAATATTTATAAATGCAGAATATCTATTTAATGGAATATAAGATTCATACTTGTCTAAACGATAATTAATACTTCTCAATAAATTTGACGAATCTTTTTCTACAAAATAAGGGATAAAATCAATATTATTTCGTTTAATTGAAGATTTAATTAAATTTCGAGATTCTGTTCCCCCAAAATTACCAATTCTTTTTAAACAATCTCCCTTGCCACCAAGAGATGCCAATGTTGATTGATAATTAAAAATACCTTTATCTAATAAAACCGATTCCATATCTAACCATGTAAAGTTAGGATCTGTTGCACCCCATGTAGAAGATGAGACAGATGTAATTATTACAGGGTAAACTTCCAATGAGTTTACTGCACTAAATAGGGCAATGTTTGCACCTGGGTTTGAACCAGTTAAACACACTGCAATTGTATCTCCTTTTTCAACACCTACTTCCATTAATTTATCAACCATAAATCCAGCAAAATTAGGCTTTAATGTTGCTTGTTTATCAGCCAAACTACCATTACTTGAACGAATTAAACTTTCTTCCTTAAAAATCAATCCAGTTAAGTTGGGATCAATACTTTTAAAAATCTGCATATTTGATTCTTCAACAAAAGATTTCAATGCTTTTAATGCTTTTTTCATCGTTTTAGATGCTGTAATCTTTTCATCATAATTAACAGACTTTTCTACAACTGTTGAATTAAACACCCCAAAAACTAATAATAAATTAATAACAGCCATCGTAACTAAAATTCTTGTTTTTTGTATCACAGGTCTAAACATGAATTTGACCTCCACTAATTAATATCAATAATAATTGGACAGTTGCTCCTGTCATTAAAATTACACTAATTGTTCTAACTACTCCCTGTCTATCCATCCAACTTGCAATCAACCCCGGAATAATATTACCAATTACTGCAAGATTTGCTTCTTCTTCTCCTAAAAAATATATTTTTGATAAATATCCAAGTAAAAATCCTAATAATAGACTAAGTACTAATCTTCTTTTCCCATAAATAAATATAAAGTTTGATAATAACTTTACAATTCCAAATGCAATTAGACTTGCAATAAATGTTCCAATAACCCGTAATGGATCATGGAGATATAAAGCAATATATCCCGGAACAATTACACCGCCAGCCATTACTCCTAATGTTTCTGTAAGGAATAAGCTAATTACTATTCCTAAACCTACCGCGATTTCAGTCATTAATTTTTGCCTGTTTCATTTTTGAAATAAATTCTTCTCCCCAACCGACCATATTTCCAATTCCCATAATATATTCACCTGATAAATTATAAAAATAATTTAATAAATCATCAGAAGTTGATACTTTTGGAAAAGTTAGAATCTCACAATTTCCTGAATGATTATATAATTTTAAATTGGGTAAATTATCACCTCTTATTATAAACAAATGAGGTTGAATTTTATTTAATACCAATTCGATCATTTGAGTAGTCCTAAATCGACGATCAGATCTCGCATTTAAAAATATTGCGATATGAGATTGGTCTGTCTGTTCTCTTAATAATTCAAATATCTGATAGGTTGATTGAGGATCATTCGCCGCAAATGCATTAATAAAATTATTTGTTTCAGATTTCCCTTTTATTTTTAAAATCTGTAAAGCACCTGGATCGGGGGTTGCATTATACATTCCAGAGAGAGCTGTTTTTTTATCTATTCCAGCTAGTTTGCACACCTCTAATGCAATTGCAACATTTTCATTATGTTCAAGATATGAAAATCCCTTCATTACTTCTGAATCAATTTGCTCTCCTGCAACTTCTACAAAAGTAGAATTATTCTCAATTGATTTATCTTTAATGATGTTTGAAGTAGGGCATTTTGTTGTAATCATAATCCCATTTTCAGGGACAGAGTTTGAAAGTGATTTTGTTATTTCTTCCATAGTATAACCCATTTCATCAACATGATCCATTCTAATATTTGTAATTACACCAACATCTGACTTTATCATTTTATGTTCAGAAACCCATTGATATTCTGGCATAACCGCCATACACTCTATCACAATATATTCTGGGTTTTGTTTAGAAAAAGTGCGTAATAATCGAAGTTGTTCACCGATTGATGGTGACCGTAATCGATGAATAATTCGATCTATTCCATTTTCATCTATTACCCTTGGGGAAGTACCTGTTACCTTTGCAAGGGTTTTAAATCCGCCAGCCCTTAATCCTCCTGCAATTAATCTTACAACAGATGATTTTCCACGCGAACCATTTACATGAATCCTATTCGGTAATTTTGCAAGAACCGATTGATGTAATTGATATTCCCAAATTCCAACCAATATGAGGACAAATATTAATGCCCCTAACGCAAATACAGTCATTAAAGTTAAATTTTATGCTGTCTTACTTAACCTAAAATAATATTAATAATGATGATAATATCAAAAACATTTAAAACACCATCACCATTAATATCTGCAATATACAATTCAATTGAATCTAATGAATTTGATGTTGGATTTAATATTTGATTTACAATCAATATAACATCAACAATATTAATAACTGTATCCTGATTTACATCTCCCATTGTTAATGGTGTACTTGGACGAGTTGTAATAAATAATGCAGACTCATCTGTTAAAGCTAATGCAGTTTCTGGGTATTGATTATTAAATGAATATTGTAAACCATCTGTGCTTGTATGGTCTTCAATTCCAACAGTAGCATAAGATCCATGAAATGGAGCCCAACCGCCACCACTATTTGATGTATTATTTACATTTTTATATTGAATTTTAATTTCACCATCACCTGTTGGTGTTAATGTATCATATAAAATAATTTGAAAATCTTGATCATCATTTCCACCATTATTTCTCATATCAGACCATTCAATAATAAATGCATCCATACTTTGGTTATAATAAGTGTAAACATCTCCATTGTTAGATGTTTTTAAATCATCCCAAAATGCAGCAACCATGGGTGAGGGTCCACCTGCACCTGGAACAGGGTAATTTCTAAAAGATGTCATTTCAGAATCGCCAAAAGTTATCCATCCATTTGTACAAATAGTGACTTGGCTATATTCAATACCATAAAATGAAAAATCAAATGGTAAGTTTACAGTTGTAGTTTGTTGTAAACTGGGGTTACCATCTCCACTATCATTTAAATTTAAATTTGTTCCTGTACCACCATAATCAGGGTCAATTTCAATCCAATCATAAATACCTGCTAAGTTATATCCTAAATCACCTGAATCATATATATAATAACCATGCTGGTCAGGACCAAGAGGATCTGTAATTGTAGCAGTCCCCACTTGAATATGCAATGGCTCACTATGATTATATCCATTTGAACTAGTTAAACTTAATTGAACAGGAATAACCGTTCCATTAATAATATTTTCATTTGCTGTAATTTCAATTGAACTAGATGATAGTACTGAACTGTTTGCATTTATTAAATTCCATGAAATATTATTTTCAGCCACTGTAAATGTGCTTCCTGGAATAATTAATTCTCCACTAATATTATCTACACCAATATTTCCAATATTTTTTAATTCAATTTGTACATTTTTTGTTTCACCTGGATTAATTGTACCCCCAGAAATAAATGAATAATTATTTACAATTAATCTTCCACCTATAACATTTACAGGTAAATACCCATTGGCTTCATTAATATTTGCATCAGATATTCTAATTCTTAATCCAAGCTCTTCACCATCCATTGCACTTTCGTTTAATGATATTAAATATGAAAGTATAATTTCTTCATTTACCTCAATATTTGAAATTGTCTCCGTTGAATTTCCATCTAAAAATGTTACTAAATCAGAATTTGATGTTAATTCTACAGTTAAATTATTCTGTGTTGAATTACCAAAGTTTTTTATTGGAATAGCTAAAGAAACTGTTTCACCCGGATTAAAAAAACCATCATTATTTCCAGTCAATGGCCAAGCCATACCATCATCATAAATTGAAATATTTTCCGCTACTACATTTACAGGAAGCACTGCATCTGTAACTGAAATTGTTCCTTCGTGTGGTATTTTATTCTTCATTGTTACAGTTACACTTATACTTCCCTCTGGAATATCTTCAATATGAAAAAATGCATTTCCTAAATTATCAGTTAATCTATTTGCAAATATAACATCATTCCCCATTAATAATGTAACTAACGCACCTTTCAGTGGATTATTATTTTCATCATTAACTGCAACTTCAATAAAATTTGAACCTAATGATAAATTAGAATTATAATTTACAGATAATTCTCTTGGTGTATCTGTCCATAAATGTGTTGCAGGGTCACCCATTAAATTATTCCAATGTGTAAAAATACTTACCATATTACCTGAATTTCCGGGGTATGTTTTTATTAAATGTAATTTACCATGAACTAAGGCTTCACCTGCTGTTTGAGCTCCTCCAGGAAATAATCCCCAATAAATACCCATATCTACAATATTATTATACATTGTGTGAGTACCCGAAGTTGCAGTACCAACTGACGCAATTGCACCTTTTGGAATATTTTCTGAACCTGCTCTAAAAAATGATTCAGATAGTGCTTCACCACCCCATGAGCTTCCAAAACTTCCTGTATCACAAGTTAATACCGTTGCAAATGGAAGCATAAAACCATTATTTAGATTATTAATATTACCACTACCAAACCCACTAACACCAATATACCCTCGATAATTTAAAAATAATACACCACTATTTAGCTTATTGCTCATAAAACTTGACCACCCATTATTATATTGAGTATCTACATTTTCAAATCCATATTCATCTAACATATCATTAATAAACATATTTGTAATTATTGTTGAAACACCCGAATTAGACGGGTCGCCCGCAAGTGCAGCACTTTCATACCAGTCTGTACCTGTTTGAGCAATATATGATGCTTTTTCATAATGGATTATTTTATTTACAACTGTTGCAATATCACTTGAATTTTCAACTGACATTCTACCAACTACAACATCAGCATATAAATCATCACCACTTAGTAAACCATACGGATTATCTCCTTTACCACTATAACCAGACCAATTTTCCGTAAATGCAGGAATACTATATGAACCACTTACATCACCAATTAAAGTAACAAATTCTGGTTTGGGATCAAAATCTTCATACGCATTTTGAATATAATTTTTTATTGAACTCGTGCTTGTTCCTGTCTGTGAAGTCGAAGCAGTATAAACTGTATATCCTCTTTTATGTCTCCATTCTAATAAGTTTTCTATATTAATATTTGTTAATGAGTTTCCACCCCCAATAACTAAAATTGCGGGCTGTTGAAATTCCATATCTTCAGTACGAGTAAAATTAGGAATTAAACTTTCATACATTTTTACAAAAGGTCTTGAATATTGAATTGTTTCTGTAATGGGAGATGATGTTAAAGGAGTGATATTAATATCGACATTATTGTAAACAACTAATCTTTTTTCTGATGGATAATATGTAAATGGTACAAATTCTATTGAAATAATATCAATTTCTCTCATTGTTTGTGGACTTGATATATTTAAATTATTTAGAGGATAACTTGAAATTTGAGAAAAAGAATTATTTATTAATAAACTTCGAGAATAAATTTGTTTATGCTCATCATCTTCTATATATGGTAATAAATTGATATCTTCAATTGTGTAGGAATCTATAATTTCATATTGAACATTATATTGAACATTTTTATCAACCATATATAATGACGAAAATGTTGGTAAATCGGGCATTCCCACTTCTAATAATTGTCCCGTATGGTCAATTTTAATTTTCTGAAATTCTTCGTGTGAATCAAATTCAATTTCGCCTATATTTAAATTTAGGGTTCCACTACCATCTGACTGACTTTCATATTGGAAATGACTAATTGTTGAATTTGTGGTAGCGAATATGCCACTGATAAATAAAATAATTGTTAATAATTTTTGCATTTTCTCTTTCTTTTTAATTTGAATTATTAAATTGATGATATCTTAAAAAAACATCTATAATAAATATACAGCAATCAATATATATGATAGTTTTTGATATGTATCAATTTGTAATTTGATTAGGCTAAAATTCATTTATTATACATTTAAACAAGTCTATAATTTAATAGATAGACGAGAAATCAAATCAAACAAATTGTCACATAATATTTATGTTGTGTAATTTACTAGGCTGTGTAGCTTATAGCAAATTCAAACAATGAAAATCAACAAAGGAGAGACACTTGATTCAATTTAATAATATCAAGAAAAAAATAACAGAAGGGTTTACACTTGTAGAAATCCTTATCGTAGTTGTAATTATCGGAATTTTAGCTTCAGTAGCTATTCCAACCTATATGAAATATGTTGAAAGAGGTTATGCTTCTGATGCAAAAGTTCAAATTAAAAACATCTTAGAAAATGCTGAAATTTATCGACAAGAATCAGGTGAATGGCCTGTAGATGTTCAAACAATGCTTGATGAAGGTGTTTTAGGAATGAAAAAGTCTGTTCTTAATAAATGGGAATTTGATTTACAATTAGAAGATGATGAATATGGTACTTCTGGCCAAATTACTGCTTCTAGTCTACCCGGAATGAAAGGTGGAGAAGGAAAGCAAATTATTTACCTAATTGAAGAAGGTGAATATGTTGGATACGGACAAAAAAGAGAACAGTAAATGAATGTAAAAATTCATGACTTACTTGATTATGCATTAAAAAGTGGTGCCTCTGATCTACATTTAAGTGTTGGTTCTGTTCCAATGGTGAGAATTCATGGAATAATGAAAAAGTTACAATTACCTGTAATGACTCAGGACACAATGGAATCAATTAAAAAAGATGTTCTAAATGAACATCAATTAAAACGATTTGAAGAAAAATTAGAAATTGATTTTTCTAAAAAACTTGAGAAAAAAGGTCGTTTTCGTGTAAACTTCTTCAACCAAATAAATGGATATTCTGCTGTATTCAGAACAATTCCTTCAGCAGTTAAATCGACTGAAGAATTGATGATTCCTCCAATTTTGAACCAATTAGCACTCAAAGAAAAAGGGTTAATCCTTTTAACAGGACCTACAGGTAGTGGAAAGTCAACTACACTTGCAGCAATGATTCAACATATAAATGAACATAAACAACATCACATTATTACAGTTGAAGATCCAGTAGAATATTATCATGAATCAAATAACTGTTTAATCAATCAACGAGAATTAGGACAATCTACTCACTCTTTTGCGAATGCATTAAAGTCTGCTTTACGAGAAGATCCAGATGTTATCCTTGTTGGTGAAATGAGAGATTTAGAAACAATTCAACTTGCATTAACTGCAGCGGAAACGGGGCACTTAGTGTTAAGCACACTCCATACTTCTAGTGCAGTTAAAACAATTGATAGAATTATAGATGTTTTTCCTGCAGGGCAAAAATCTCAAATTAGATCGATGCTATCTGAAAGCTTATTAGCTGTAATTGCTCAAAAATTATTGCCAAATAAAGCAAAGACAGGACGAGTACCGGCAAGTGAAATAATGGTTGCATCTTCTGCAATAAGAAACCTTATCAGAGAAGATAAAATATATCAAATACCAACATTAATACAATCAGGTGCAAAAGAAGGAATGCAAAGTTTAGATGCTGATCTTCAACGATTATTGCACCAAGGTGTAATTGACCGTGCTGATGCAATTCAAGTAGCTGAAAATCCTGAAGTTTTTGAAAGAGGTATTTTTTAATTGAGCTCTACCCTAAAAACATTAAAGGGATTTACACTTATTGAAGCAATGATTGGAGTTTTAATTACAACGTTAGCAGCATCTGCAATAATGATGGGAGTAAGCACTGTAAATCAATCTTTAAAAAAAGTTAGAGTAAAAGAAAAAGCATACGAGGCATTACGAGATTATACTGATTTTCTAAAAGCACGAATTATGGCAGAAGGAGGAAGTACGATTGGTTCTCCCTCTCAAAATGGTGATGAAGTAATTTTATTTGAAAATGATCAAGATGAACCTGTTTATATCGCAACTGTTAACTATCATCCAATTAGAAAATTAAGTGATCCAAATAGTTTAGGTGAAGTTTATTCATTGGACACATATATTGTATGGGATATAAATGAAAACTTTAAAGATACAATTGAATTTAATACGGCCCAAATTAGGCTTCAACTTTAGTGATGAAATTATTAAAATATAAAACGCGTGGGTTTACTCTTGTTGAAATGATGACAATTATACTCGTCAGTTCAGTATCTTTCCTAGGAATGTTTTATATTTATGGTGATGTATCAAAAAAATTAGAAGGCGATTTAGCTCGGTCAGAAGTAAAAACATATTGTAATTATGCACTTGATGAAATGGCAAATTACATTAAAATGGCTGAAGATATTTCATTTAATATTTATGATCAAAATATACAATTGATTACAGATGGTAATTATTATGGACGAAATTCCTTTTCATTATCAAGTGATGATGGAATATTAAAAAATGGTGACCCCATACATAATTCAACAACTCGAGATCCAAATAACCCAACTCGTTTTGTTAGAAATCATGTAATTAGATATACTTCAATTGAAAAAAATCAATTTACTCGATACAAAA
The DNA here is from genome assembly GCA_964529325.1 of uncultured bacterium. Taxonomy (GTDB): domain Bacteria; phylum Fidelibacterota; class Marinisomatia; order SCGC-AAA003-L08. The sequence continues at coordinate 18,839 of CAZGWH010000019.1, forward strand.
TTAGAGATTGGGATATTTATTCTAAACCAAATGTTGATGGTACAACAACAAATGAAAATTCAGATGTTCGAAAAGCAACTTTAATTGTAGAAATGTATGTAGATTTAATTATGGGTTGGGATGAAGATATAATTATTGAAACACTATCATTTAAAAAAGAAACATTTTCTCCAACGGCTTTTATCAAATATCGAAATTCATAATTGATGACAATTAAACAAAAAATAACCGCAGGATTTATTTTACCAACCACGATTGTAATGACAATGGTTGGTGCAGGAGTTGTGTTTGCTTATTTTCAAAAAGCAATGGCTGAACATCACCGTGTTTCTCTTAAAATTGCTAAAACAAAAGCAAAATATAACGCAGGTACAGGATTAGCAATCAAAACCTATGAAGATTTCTTCATGGAGGAAGTGATGATAAATAATTCAGATACAATTCGACGATATGATGGTGAGATTGTAGATAACATGGGTAAATTTGATTCTGTATCTATTCGTATTAGAAAAAATAAAGGTGGACAATTAATTCGAGTTGCGAAAGCAAAAGGATATTCTACTGTTCAAACTTTTTGGGGTAATGGCTCCTTTACATTAGAAGATTCTGTGAGCTTAATCACAGAACCTCAAAAAACATTAGCCACATATTTATATCTTACAGGTAGTGAAAAAGCGGGTGGTGCGCCACAAACAATGGAAAATGGAGTTAGACGGGAAGTTAATTTTGGTTCTGGTGATAATTTAAATGCTGGAGATATTCAAACAAATGGTCAATTAGTTATGAGTGATTTTGGATGCCCTGTTTTTAATACAACGGTTACAATAACAGAAGAATGTGTTCAAAACCCTGATGGTACATTTGATACTGAAGTCAATTACCCTGATATGGGGTTTTGTAATGAAAATTCTGTTTTTCAAGGAAGTCCACCTCTCGATACATTACCACCTGTATGCTTACCTCCTCCATCTTTTGATTCAAAAAAAGCATATGCTGATGTCAAATTAGATGCAACCGAATTATTAAAATGGTCACCGTTTGGATTAAAAGATACATTAATTATGACCGAAATAGAATTTGTAGAAGACGGTGGTTTTTATGCTCGTCGATGGTGGTATTTAATGCCTCCCCATCTTAAAGCAGGAATATCATTAGTTCAAGCTTCTGCACCTCAAGGATCAGACTTAGATGGTGTGACAAATGCGGATTTTCAATGTATAAACCCAGCAGACTTAAGGACATGTACTGCTTATGGAGAGGCACTAATAAATTACCATGTTAAAGAAATTGATTCCGAAGGAAATGAATCTTTGATTGACGATGATATTCAAAGTACTCATGGTTTCCATCACTATGATACACATGTATATCAATTTGACCCAAGCAACCCAAATTCAGCGTTTTCAACGGGGTCAGCGAATGTAGTATCTGAAGAGTTTTATCCTTATAACCACCCAACGGCTATTTATGTTAAGGGTGGACAAGTATTAGTACATGGTCGATATAAAGGTAAATATACAATTATTACAGATGAATATACTCCTTACAGGAGGCACGCATGGTCACCAAATTTTTCATCCCCCATAGACACTATGTGGTGTAATATTTGGTTGGTCGATGATATTCGAAATGTAGATGGTTCTTCAAATGGAAACCTATATTCAGTTCAACCAGATGAAGATTGCACAGGTGGGTCAAGTAATGTAATGGGAATTGTTTCTGGAGCAAATGTATTTATCGCAAATACAAAAGCAAATGGAGCTAGGGGAAGCTCTTATGGAAGTAGTATTGTAATTCATGCACATATCATTGCATTTAATGAATCTTTTTCAATGCATTATTGGCAAAATAGAACCCAATCACCTTATGGGTGTGCAAATGGATCTGTTTGGGGTGCAGGATATGGAGACTGCAATGGTGATAGATTTGGAGGAAATTTTAGTGGTCAAAGTGATTTAAGAGGCACCGTTAATTTATGGGGTGGAGTGGTTCAAAAATATAGAGGCTATATGAAAAGAAATCAACCGGGTCCATATAATATATCTCCTGGAATTGGTATGGATAAAAGCTATCATTATGACAACAATCTAAAGTGTTTTGATCCACCATTATATCCAGAAAGTGTGTTTTGTAATGATGAAAGCTGTGGTGGAGAAGCTACAGAAGGTGAAAATCAAATTAATTTAAAAATAGCAAGCTACAGGGAATTCTAAACTAAATGAGTATAGGTATTGACTTTGGTTACTCCAATGTTAAAATTGTTGAGTTATCCAAATCTGGAACGAATTACAAAGTTGAAAAAATAGGTATTCGTCCATTAACAGCAGACCTTGCAAAATATAATCCTGAAAAAATTGGGAAATCTCAGTGGGTTTCTGCAATTCAAGATTTATGCAAGGAATTAAATATTCAAACAAAAAAATCTAAAATTGTAATTTCAAATATCTCAGGGCATCATGTGAGTGCAAGACAGGTAACTACACTTGAAATGAGCAATGATGAATTGGAATTAACGCTTGAATTAGAAGCAAAAAAACATATTCCATTAGATGGCTCTGACCCAATATTAGACTTTCATATTATTGGACCGAGTGCAACTGAATTAGATAAAATAAATGTATTATTATTGGCTACAACGAAAAATATTGTTGAAAAACATAATGATATCATGAAAGATTCTGGTTTCAAATTAGGGAAATATGATACGGATTCAATTGCGTTGTTAAATTGCTATTTAAATAATAATGAATTACCACAAACAGGAGTGGATGTCATTTTAAATATTGGTAGCAGTACAACTCAAATGATTATTTGGGGAAAAACTCACCCATTTTTTTTCCGTGAAATTGAAGTATCAGGCTATCATTTTTCAAAATATATTGCTGATAAAGAAAAAATAAACTTTGAAAGTGCTCAGAAAATTATGATTGAGCAAGGGACAAATTATTCACCTCCAGCATCAGATAATTCTACAGAGGAATCTTCAGCATTTATACAAGTAGCTGAAAAAACAATATACGACCAACTGGTAGATGATTTAAGAAAAACACTTCGATATTATATGAAAAATAATAATCAAGCATTTTTTAATAAGTTTTATATATGTGGGGGTTCTTCCCGAATTCCAGGATTAAAAGAATTTATTGGAGATGCATTAAATATCAACTTAATGGAATTAAATCCATTTGAAAATATGGATATTACTCAGTCTGTTGAAAATGTTTCTCAATTTGCTGTTGCAACGGGATTAGCAATCCGTGGATTGGAGCAAGATAATCGTGGATAAAAAATTTATACTAATTGATTTAAATAAAACGATTAGCCATGCTCAATTACAAGAGATGCAACAAGATCGAAATAGATGGATTATTTTTGGTTTCATTGCCTTTGTATTTGTATCATTGGCGGGATGGTTCATTTCAATAAATATGCAAGCAAACTCAATTATTGAAAACCGAAACATAACGATTGAGAAGTTAATTGATGATACTGATCGATTGAAAATGGAAGGTCAAATTAATTTATCCAAGAAAGATATTGATAATTTAATTAAAACGGAAGGTGGCCGAATTATTTGGAGTGAGAAATTGAAAATAATTTCTGAAACTACACCTTTAGATATGGCTATTACTGGCTTAGAATTTAGAAATCTTAATTTTATCATAAAAGGGATTTCAAAAGTTCATCCAGATGAGAAAGAATTTTTAATCGTAGAAGACTTTATTAATACCTTAAAAGAAAACGAGAGATTTTCTAAAGATTTTAAAACTATCAAATTTAAAGGCTCTGAACGAGATATATCTCGAGGACAAGAAATATTTAAATTTACAATTGAAGCCCAATTAGATAAAAAATCCAAACGGAAAAAAAGGAAACGGAGATAATGAAAAATATCACAATAATGATGATGATATTTTTATTTAGTATTCTTTTGGGTAATACTTTAGATGTTTATAAAATAAGTAATTCATCAACTCATAATCAAAAACTCCTGAATAGTATTAAAAATATAACAGATGATATTCAAAAAAATAAAAAAATAAATGAATTATTTTCGACATATTCAGAACAAGAACTTCTCGAGTTTGCACATGAACTTGCAAAAGAAGACATGCTTACCACTGAAGGTATCGTAATTATTTCTCATCTGATGAAACAATGGAAGTTTTCCTTTAATGCTGATGAATATTCAAACTTAATTCTTGAATCACAATTACATCCCATGTTTATTTCATTTCTTATTGATATAATTGGCAAGGGTGTTGTTCTGACTGAAAATGATAAAATTAAACTTTATAATTCGTTGCTTCTGATTGTAAATTCAACTTCAACAGATTCAAGATTAAAGGAATATTTAGTTTCTCAACTCTACCACTTTAAGCCTATTAAATTTAATGAAAATTTCAACCAACCAAGTAATGAATATAAAATATTTTTGAATGAAAATGAAACAGAACGAACTCGTTTACTTGCTGTTAAAACGATGTATTTAGGTGAAGATCCTTTTTTTATAAAAGCAGTATTTGATGTTTTAAACAATCCTAAAAGTTTTCCGGATAAAGTAGTACAAACAATTTTAAAAAGATTTTCAAACACAAAACGATCAAGAAAACATATAAAAGAATTTTACGATATTGGAATGCAACAAACAGAATATAATTCAATTGTTTGGCAATGTTTACGAAGTCTAATTTGGATGAGTACAAGAGAATCATTTAAACATTTTGATTTGCTATTTCATGAATTTCTAAATGAAATGGAGTTTAAAGCATTTAGTAAGTATTTACCACCAAAACTAAATGCAAGGTTGAATTTTGGTAAAAAAATGCGGCCATATCAATATCCTATAATGTTATTATTACAAAGTGAAAATCCAGCTGATATAAAAGTCGGAATTCTTATGAGTGAATATGTTTTAATTGACGAATCATTACCCTTACTAGAGAAAATTTTAATTAATGATTCAGTAGATAGTGATTTAAAAATTATGGCAAAAGATGCAATTGAATATATTAATACAACTGAAATTAAAAAATATATGAATGATAAACAAACCATGAAAAATGAAAAATTTAAAAAGAACCCCAAATTATTATATGTTATTCCAAAAGGTAAAGTAGTACAATATTGGGAAGATTATATAAATGAATAATTTACTTATTAGTATTTTAAGTTTACAATTTATTTATTCACTTGATTTTATGGACGCAGTTTATAGAGAGGGAGGATTGCTAAATAATCAAGACCATGCTGGAATTTACGATGGAAATGAAGTATATGAAATAAAAGGATATTGGAATTATATTGAAAAAAGTTCATGGGAGAGTTTTTTAGACGATAGAGATTATCTTGGTTCTTTTACTACAGATGATATGTCTAATTATAATAAAAACGAAATTTCATATATTTTAGAAGTTCTTGATAATGAACCAGAAATTACTTATACCATGCTTAATTCATTAGTATATAATGATAGTGATGAATCGCATTATTATATTCAACCAAATGAAATAACAGATATACGATGTGAGGGAGTTATAGAATATGCGTATGAATTTAATTGGATAGATGTTTGGGGCATTTCAAATACGGGAAACCAATATGGTTCTCCACATCATCATGACATAACCGACCCAGAATACCTTGAAGAACATAATAATTTTATTCCAGATTTAAATCCTGAACCTTGGGAAGATTTAACACCAAAAGTTCAACGAGGTGGCTATGGGACTGAATGGACAAAGTTAAAAAGTACTGCAGGTGATATAAATCATGATGGGCTTTTAAATATTTCAGATATTTTAATAATAGTTGAATTGATATTTTCAAATGCACCATTTGAAATAGGTGGGGATGCAAATCTTGACGGTATTATTAATATTGGTGATATTGTAGCACTTATTCAAATAATATTAAATGTTACTTTTGAAATAAATTATGCAAATCATGATGAAATAATTTTTTCCTTAGATACTGATATTATAAATTCAGAAATAACATTAAATATAGATACACAACATCCTATTCGAGTTTTAAAAGGTGATGTTTATTTAAGTTCAAATATAGTTCCGGTAAGAATTGAAAAGGAAATTTTATCTGAAAATTTAGAATTAAATTTTATTATTTCTAGAGATAGCACAAAAGTATCTTTTATTATTTTTGGTATAGAAAATGAAATTAACCAGGGCAGTTCTGGGAAAATATTAAAAATAAATTATGAAAATAAAGAACGAAATAATAATTTAGATAGCTTAACTTTTTCATTATCCAATTTTGAATTAGCAAATAATCCCAAGTTTTTATTAAAATACTCAGTTGATGACACAAGTATTACTATGTCAAAAAATAAATCAGAAAAAACTTATTTTCCATTTAAATTTAATTTGAAAAAGGCTTACCCAAATCCATTTAACCCAACAACAACAATAAATTATGAAATTGCTCATGAAACAAATGTTAATTTAACTATCATAAATTTAATTGGACAAACTATTGAAAATTTGGTAAGTGAAATAAAACAACCTGGTCATCATACAACCCAATGGAATGCAAAAGATGTATCTTCGGGTATTTATTTAATACAAATGAATACATTAAATTATTCTGCAACACAAAAAATAATTTTATTAAAATAAAGGTTAAAAAATAATGAAACGAAATATAATTTTACTTTCCATCGTATTTGTCTTTTTTATATTTTTTCAAGTGGGTAATTCGTTTATCATTGCAGATAAACCAATACAAATAGTTGATTTAGAAGGTGATACTGAAATTGCGAATGAAAAATTTATTACAGCTCAAATTTTATCAAGTAGTTTGAATAAAGTATATAGATTATTCCAAATTAATTTATCTTCTCAAATTAATAAATCTGAAAATCAAGAATCTTCAATTCCGTTTTTATCTGATTTAACTGCATTATTGGCAAAATTAGAAATCAAAACCATTTTTATTAAACCAAAAGCTAAAGATAAAAAAGGAAAAAATACACTTATTCCCTATGAACTTGTCATTAATTGTTCATTTGAGAAATTTGGAAAACTAATTACAGAGTTGGAAAGTAATGAGCGATTAATAGAAATTGAAGAATTTAATTTAGATAATGGTTTAGAGCGAATTCGTTCGACAAACAGAGAACAACAACTTAAAGCTCAAGATATTACACTTAAAATTTCAACGATTACTCTGAATAAAGTAAAAGGTAAAAAATAATGAATGCAAGAGTAAAAGCAATTTGGAATTTAAGCATTGGGATTTCTGTTTTAATTTTATTATTTTCAGGCTTTCAATTATTTAATTTACAAGAAGAAATTAGTGAATTGGAATTAAATTTTGAAAACGAAGAAATTGGAACAGATAAAATTCTTCAAAAAAATATTGAAAAATTAGAAACTAATTTAAAGAAAAGAGATGGATTTAAATTTATTATTGAAGATTCACCGACTGATTTAACAAATGTAGTACAATTTGATGGATTTGATCCTCGATTTAATCGAAATTCAAAACATATATATGTTACGGCAATAATTGGCTCTTCTCGGTCAAATATGAATTGGGCAATTGTGCTTTATCGAGAAGATGAATTTACGGTAATGAAGGGTGATTCCGTTGCAGGTGGTTTAATTACAGACATTACGACCAAAGAAGTCCATTTTGAAAAAAGTGGAAAAGAGTTCGTTTTTTACAAAGGACTTGAAACAGAAATTTTAGAATAATATAGATAAACAGGAGAACGATTTGTTGATGAGTAAAACACTCAAAAATACCATTTTAGGGATGGTAGTAATTATAAACTTTATACTGGCAAGTGGCCAACCAAAAATAACGCTTCATGCAGAAAATAGTAGATTATCTACTGTATTATCTATTCTTGCAGAAGAAAGTGGATATAACATTGTGACTGGACCAAATGTTGGTAAAGAAGATATGATTTCAATCCATTTGGATAATGTTGATATTGAACAAGCAATTAATCTTATAATAAGAGCATCAGGATTAGGCTATGAAATTGTTGGAAAATCAATTTTAGTTGCTGAGGCAAGTAAGTTAAAAGCTGATGTAGGCGTTACTTCACAAGTTTATGACCTTCAATATGCAAATGCACAAGAAGTTGCAGATCTTCTTGTTAATTTAACAGACCAAATTACAGTTGATAAAACAGGGAATAAACTTTTAGTAAATGCAAGTCCAAAAAAATTATCTGAAATTGCTGAAATAATTACAAGAGTAGATATTCCTGCACTTCAAATTATGTTAGAAGCAAAACTAATAGAAGTTACAATTTCTAAAGATACAAATATTGGGATAGATTGGGCTAAATTAGCCCAAATTTCCACAGTGATTGCTGAGAATGCATTACCGATTACTTTACCAAGTGGAAAGGCAACAGGTGCTATTTACCCAGGATATAACTATGGTACAGATTCAAATGGCGATATTTATGAAGAAACAGGAACATCTTATGGGAGTGATGGAATGCCAACAATGCCATTTGAAAGAGTAGATCCATTTGGGAAGGGGTTACCTGGTTTCAGTCGAAAATTAACAGCATTTGATGTTACTTTGGACATGATGTTAAAAAATAATCAAGCTGAAATACTTGCAAATTCTCAGGTGGTTACTTTAAATGGTAAAGATGCTCAAATTAAAATGGTTGATATATTTCCTTATGTTCTATCAAGTGGTGGAGTTGGTGGTCAAGTTCAAGTACAACGAGAAGAGATTGGAATTAAATTACAAATACAACCTACGGTAAATACAGATGGATATATAACAACAAAAGTTGTACCTGAAGTTAGCTCAATTTATGATTTTATTGGCCCAGATAGAACAATTCCATGGGTGAAGAAAAGAGAATCGACTACAACCATTCGAGTTAAAGATAATGAATCGATAATTATTGCAGGTTTATTATCCTCAGATAGATCTTATGCTGAAGATAAGGTTCCACTACTTTGGAGGATACCTTATTTAGGTGAAAAATTCTTTACTCATACAGTTGAAAAAGAAAAGAAAACTGATTTAATAATTCAAATTACACCTCGTATAATTAGAGATAATTATAGTGCAAATGGTAATATTGATTCAGGAATTATCAAAAATAAAATTCATCAAAATATTGAAGACAATAGCACAATCAATGAAATTAATGAAGAACAAGGAAAATAATATGAAGAACAAGGAAAATAATATGAGTAATTTTAATTTAAAAAAATTAGTTTACCTTTTTATGATTGTTGGATTGGTTTTTATGGCATGTGACACGCGAAATCCGACGAATACAACAAACTTGCCAGGTGCAGGAGATGTTAGTTCATTAGATGTATGGGTTAACTCAGGTTATGTTGTTTTAGATGGGATTAATGCAATACCTAAAGATACAATTAATGCTCAAGTTTTAGATGGGAATGGTGGACCAATAAAAAATATAAATGTTAGCTTTAAAATAGGTAATTCCAATTCCTTTGGCTCATTAAGTACTACAAATGTAACCACAGATTCTACAGGAAAAGCCATTAGTGTTTATTCTATTGAACCCGGTGAAATCCCTTCTGGAGTAACTTTAATTGAAACCGATATTGAAATTTCAATTCCAAGTGCAGAAAAATCAGAAACAGTAAATTTAGAATTTGAAATCCATGAAAGTTGGAAATATCCTGAATTAAATGTTGAAGGATTTGGTTTTTATCCTAATGTTGAAAGCACTGTCCATGTAATTGGTTCTGAAGAAGAGATAGCTGTTATTTCAAAAAATAGTGCAGGTGTTGGTATTTGTAATGTTCCTGTATTTTTCAAACTAGAAAGTAGTACATCAACACTTTCAGCAGGGGAAATTAACAAAGCAGTCTCAGAATCTTGTGAAGATAATTCAACTGGAGAGGAAGGTGGAGAATCTGGAGAAGTAACAAGTGATTCAACAGCCGTTGCTGAATCAGGAATTTCATCATTAAAATATACAAATATAAATGGACATATTAATGGTGAATATGATATTTTAATTGCAATGGTGAAGGACCCAAATACAGATGAAGTATTAAAGTCCGATACGCTTAAATTGTATTCAATAAATCAAGAAGATATAAATTTAGCTGAAATACAATATATACATGTTTGGTCACAAACTTCTGAATTAAGTATAGATGACAATGAAGAAACCTATTCTGATACTCTTTTTGCTGAAGCATTAGATGGATATGGAAGTAGATTAGGTGGTGTCCTATTTAATTTTTCAATTGGTGCAGAAGATATCCAATGGGGTTCACTAGCTTCAAGCTCTGTTCTTGCAGATTCTTCAGGTTTAGCTCAAACTTCATTTAGAACTTATCCAAATATTTTTAATAGTTTTGATGATATTGATCACCCTGTTTCAATTGCAATTACTATTCCAGGAAGAGAAGATTTAACACCACAATTAATATCATTAAATTTAATGAATAACTTACCAATTTGTAGTGATTGTGAAGCACAACTATCGTTGACTACAAGTCCAAATACTTTGCCTTACGGAGATCCTTCTATAGAACAATCTATTATTACAGCCTTTATGGTTGATTCGTTAGGTAATCCACCAGAAGAAGGTACTCTAATTGAATTTGAAAGTATTACTGAAGATGATGAAGGGGAATGGATAGAATTTGGTCATATTGAACCTTATGCATATTTTGATGGAAATGGTGAAGCATCGGTAACTTTTAATATGGGAAATGATGCCGGGTTAGCTACTATTATTGGTAATTCAAATGGATTATCCGATACTGCCTATATTGTCATTAATTCTACAAATGCATCATATATTGAAATTATACCTTCATACCCAAGTGAAATAACGGTAACAGGTGGTGGAGGGCAAGAAGCAACAGAGGCAGCAGTTGAGATAAAAGATGGTAATGGTAATTTAGTTACAGACCCATATAAGTTGTTTTTTCAAATTGAAGCACCAATGCCAGAGGGTGTTCACCTAAATGGAATAGACGGAGTTACTCAAGCAATACAATCCTCTACAGTGGGACAATCAGCTGTTACAATTAACGCAGGTACAAGACCAGGCAGTGTAAAAATCCACTGTACTCTATTTTCTGATGATGTAACCGAAGAAGAAATTTTAGCCGGAAATTATTCAAGTGAACAACTTATTGCGACTGCAGAATGGGAACCCGTAACAATCGCAACAGGTGCGCCTGAATTTGGTGAGATAAATTTTAGCCCTGTTGACATTACTCCTATAAATGGAGGGATGTATGAACTTCCAATTTCAATTTCACTATGGGATATCCATTCAAATCCAGTTGGTGATTCTACAGGAGTTTATGTTTGGATTGAAGAAAATGCTCCACCCTGGGATGATACGGCCGAATATTTTGCAATTAATCCTGATACAGGTGAACCAGATATTATAAAATGGGGAACGACAGAATTTGATTCATTAGCGTATGTATGTCTTCAAGACCATAACAATGCTGATGAAATTATTTTACCAACAAATGAAGAATATTGGGAACGAATGCAACAACCTGGTTTTGCAGACGGAACAACCAAAACAGGTGGACTAAATGCATCTGGCGATGCATACCCAGGCATAGCTTGGTCAAATATATATTATAGCTCTGCTACTACATTTTCACGAATAGTAATTAAAGCTCAAACATTTACAAATGGTGTAGAAAATAATGAAAATCAATATCTTATTCTAGATAGTCGGGATAATCATGATGGTGAAGCAACAGTTTTACCATTTCAACCAGGGCAAATAATTGTTTCAGCATCAATTCAATTTTGGGATTTTAACCCAGATGTAAATGGTGATACTGGTGGGTTTACAGATCCAATTACAATTCAAGCAATGATAACTGATTATTATGGATATCCAATTGATAATGGTAACCTACAATTAAATGCACCTGGAGCATCATTTAATGGATTTGCAGGAGCGGACCCAGAGTTTGAAAATCCATCACTTTCAAATGCTCAAGGTATTGTACAGTGGACAATTGCATATAATAAAGCACTTTGCGTTGCAGAAACAAATACTCCACCAATTACTTATGCTGATTTCATTTCATCAATTTCTGTACAGTTATTAGATCCACAACAAATTTCAAGTGATCCATTAGATATTACACTTGCTAACTCATCAATTGATGAATAATTAAAAGTAAATAAATGCAAAATTTCAATCCTCAATTTGAGAAAATAGGCGATATTCTTGTCTATGAAAAAGTTTTGGATGCTTCTCAATTACAAGAAGCATTATCAATCCAAAATACATCTTCGGATAAAATAGGTCATATTTTAGTATCTAAAGGATTTATTTCTGAAGATGATCTTGTAAAAGCATATTCACTACAATTAGGTCATAAACACGCCAGTGAAGAAAATATCATAAAAACTACAGAGGATATAGTTAGTTTAATTCCTGAAGATTTTGCGCGTGAACATAATGTTATTGCTGTTGGGAAACAAGGTAATACAATAATTGTCGCAATGGAAGACCCTGAAGATTTAATGGCTTTAGATTCCATTAAAAAGATTACTCAACTTAATCCTGAAGTTGTAGTTGCAGGAAAATCGACAATAGTAAATTGTATTGAGAACCTATACGGAAAAGTAAATAAAAGTTCGCAAATCCAAGAAGCTGTTTCAAATATTAGTATTGTTGCTGTTGATGAAATTGATGGTGATGAACTAGACCTAGCGACTGAAGATGTTTCAGCAGAAGATGCTCCATTTGTTAAATTAGTAAATTTAATTTTAAATGAAGCCATTAAAGAAGATTCTTCTGATATACATGTAGAACCAGGACGAGAAGAAGTTTCTGTTCGAATTCGTATTGATGGTGTGCTATTAAAAATTATGTCACCACCGATGAGTTCATTAAGTGGTATAGTGGCACGAATTAAGATTTTATCTAAATTAAATATTGCAGAACATCGACTACCTCAAGATGGTCGAATGAAAATTAAAACAAAAGACCGAGATATTGATGTTCGTGTATCTATTTTACCAACTGTTCATGGAGAAAAAGTAGTACTTCGTCTATTAGGTAGTGGAAATAAGACACTTACACTTACAAATCTTGGTTTTCCAGAAGATAAGCTAATGATTTTTAGGCGATGGATAAATCAACCTTATGGTATGGTTATTATTTCAGGACCAACAGGAAGTGGTAAATCAACAACATTATATGCTGCATTGCAAGAAATACATGGTGAAGGAATTAATATTACAACATGTGAAGATCCTGTTGAATATCAAATCCCAGGAATTAACCAAGTTCAAATGCACGACGAAATTGGGCTAAATTTTTCAGCATCATTAAGATCAATTTTGCGACAAGATCCAGATGTATTACTTATTGGTGAAATAAGGGATGAAGAAACTGCAAGTATTGCAGTTAAATTTGCAATGACAGGTCATTTAGTATTTAGTACTGTACACGCAAATGATGCACCTTCTACAATTATGAGATTATTAGATCTGGGAATTCCCCCATTCCTTTTAGGGAGTTCATTAAATTTAATAATGGCACAACGACTTGTCCGAACTATTGATAAAAATGCAAAAGAAGAGTATGTTCCAAATAAGGAAGAATTAAATCTCGTAGGATTAAAGAAAAATGAAGTGCATGATACTAAATTTTATAAAGGTATAAAAAATCAATCTAATCATAATACAGGTTATAAAGGTAGAACAGCTATTCATGAAATTATTGAAGTCGATTCAGATATGAAAAAATTAATTTATGAAAATGCAAACCAAAATGAAATTCATGATCTTGCTATTAAAAAAGGCATGGTTTCATTAAGACAGGCAGGAATAAAAAAAGTACTAAATGGTCAATCAACAATTGAAGAAGTTCTTAGAGCAACGGTGGAAGGTTAATTTTGGCTGATTTTTCATATATTGTTAGAACTAAAGATGGTATTCGAAAAGAAGGTTATTTAGAGTCTAGTAACTATAATTCTGCAATGGAGGAACTTCTTGCTGATGGTATGACTGTAGTAAAATTAACTGAAAGAGATACTTCGTTTGACTTTTTAGGACCATTTTTAGACCGATTTAATTTAGCTATTGAAAAAATAAAGAACAAAATCCCCTTAGATGTTCAAGTCTTTTTTACGCGTCAATTAGCAACTATGTTCTCTGCTGGATTAACTATTGAAAAATCGATACATTTCCTTTCTTTAGAAGAAAAAAATAAAAAATTTAAAAAGGTCGTTGAAAATCTCGGAAATAATATCCAAAAAGGGTTACTCCTTTCTGATGCTTTAGAACGACATCCTGGAGTTTTTTCAAATCTATATATTGCCTTAGTTCGTGCTGGTGAAGTAAGTGGTAAACTCTCTGAAACCTTAGATGAATTATCCATTTATCTTGAAACCGTTGAAGATACACAGCGAAAAGTAAAATCAGCAATGTATTATCCTGTGTTTATCCTTATTTTTCTTTTTGGAATGTTATTCTTAACATTTACATTTATTATTCCTAATTTTAAATCTGTATATGACCAATTGGGGTCAGAGCTACCATTTTATACAATATTAATGGTAAATATTGGTGAATGGCTTCAATCTAATATTTTCTCGGTTTTAGGAACAGGATTACTTTCTTTTTTAACCGTTTGGTTTTTAACACTCACTGATACGGGTGCTTTAATTAAAGATAGAATTATGCTTCGTTTACCTATTTTTGGTAAGTTAATTGAACAATCTACACTTGCAAAATTTAGTAAAACTTTTGGTTTATTACTAAGTGCAGGTGTATCTGTTTTAGATTCTATGAGTTTATTACAAAAAGTTGTTGATAATAGAGTTTATGAGCTTGCAGTTGCTCAAGCAAGTAAAGACATTGAGAATGGGATTGGTATTTCAAGAGCATTAAAAGCAACTGATAAATTCCCTCCAATTCTAATTCAATTATTAACAACAGGTGAAGAAACGGGTGAAATTGATACACTTTCATTAAAGGCATCTGAATTCTATACAAAACAAGTAAATGCAACAGTAGATAGGCTTACTGCAATTATTGAGCCATTATTAGTTGTTTTAGTTGGCGGTGTAATCGGTGTTATTATTTTTGTAACTTACTTACCTATATTCCACTTTGGTGAAGCAATAGGAAACTAAAATGCTTATTGTTGGAATTTTCACCTTTATTTTGGGGTGTATATTTGGCAGTTTTTATAATGTAATTATTTATCGCCTACCTCGGGACCAGTCTATTGTATTCCCTGGTTCTCATTGTCCATATTGTAAAAAAAATATTCCTTTTTATCGAAATATTCCACTAATAACTTATATTTTACAAATTGGAAGATGTCATCAATGTAAGGGTAAAATTTCATTACAATATCTATTTATTGAATTAATTACTGGAATTTTTTGGTTTTGGAGTTTTAACCAATATGATATTTCACAAGCGTTCTATTTTATTTTAATTACAGGTGTTTTAACTTGCATCGCAATGATTGATTTTGACCAAATGGAAATCCCAATTATTTTAATGTTATTGGTTTTAGTGATAGAAATAATCTTTACTTTTTATAATAATAATTACTACCATAGTCTATTTGGTGCTTTAGCAGGGATAGGTTATTTAGGGACAGTTTTCATGGTAACATGGGTATTGTTTAAAAAACAACCTGCGGGCTTTGGAGATTTAATCCTCGTGCTTCTTTTGGGTATTTGGTTAGGCCCCATCTCTATTTTATTAACAATATTTCTTTCAGCTCTTCTTACCGTTATTGCATGGCTAATTTTATTATTTCTACAAAAAATAAATCAAAATGACCGCATGCCATTTGCACCCTCATTAATCATATCAGCAATTGCAATGTATATGATTAATCCCGTTATTTCCTTATAATATAT
>CAZGWH010000020.1:0-34542 GCA_964529325.1 uncultured bacterium
GGTGGATTAAATGTAGAAGTTTCTAATTGTAATACCTTGGTTATTGAAGGTGGTTTAATAGACCCTATATATGGCTGTACAAATGTTGAAGCCTGTAACTATGATGAATTAGCCAATACCGATAATGGAACTTGTGAATATCCAGCAGACGGATTTAATTGTGCCGGTGAATGTGTAATCGGTGAAGATTGTAATGGTGAATGTGGTGGATTAGCCGAAGTTGATTGTGAAGGTGTATGTAATGGAGATGCTTCATTTGATGAATGTGGAGTATGTAATGGTGGCGGTGCATCATATGAATGTTTTGATGGAAGTTTAGCATGTAATGCTTCAAGTTGTGTTGAAGGTGCTATTCTTAGTTTTGGTGGAATGACTGGAAATACAGTACAAGTACTTTATGCTTCATCAGAAGCAATGGGTGGAGTTCAGTTTAGTATAAGTGGAGCAGAGATTACAGGTGCTGAAGGTGGAGCTTCATCAGAAGCAGGATGGACTGTAAGTAGTTCTGTAAATACTTGGATAGGTTTTTCATTTAGTAATGTAACTATTCCAGCAGGTTCAGGTGTATTAACAGAATTAACCGTAAGTGGTGATGGTAGTGAAATATGTTTTACAAATGCGGTTGTATCAGATCAGACAGGAAATAGTCAAATCGAGACAACTACAGGGGCTTGTGTATTACCAGATCCAATTTATGGTTGTATAGACGCTAATGCCTGTAACTATGATGAATTAGCCAATACCGATAATGGAACTTGTGAATATCCAGCAGACGGATTTAATTGTGCCGGTGAATGTGTAATCGGTGAAGATTGTAATGGTGATTGCGGTGGATTAGCCATTGAAGATTGTTTAGGTGTATGTGGTGGAGACGCAGAAGAATTAGAATGTGGTTGTAATGAGCCAATTGCAGATGGAGCATGTGATTGTGTAGGCAATGTAGAAGATGCTTGTGGTGTATGTGGCGGAGATGTTGCAAATGCAGATGAGTGTGGAATGCCTGTATATTATTCAAGTCCAGAAGCAATTGCTGGCTTTCAATTTAATGTAGAAGGAGTTACTATTCTTGGAGCCTCCGGTGGAGTTGCAGAATCCTCAGGGTTTACGGTATCGACAAGTAGCACCACTGTATTAGGATTTAGTTTTGATGGATCTACTATTCCATCAGGTAATGGATTATTAACCTTTTTAGAAACAGAGAATGGTCAACAAGGCGGTTGTTTACATGCGGTGATAATTTCAGGTACAGATGGTAATGCTGGTGGATTAAATGTAGAAGTTTCTAATTGTAATACCTTGGTTATTGAAGGTGGTTACATTGAACCAATCTTTGGCTGTATAGATTTAGGGGCTTGTAATTTTGATATTCTTGCTAACACAAGTGATAATAGTTGTATTTATTATGAAGATTGTAATGGTGAATGTGGTGGAGTTGCCGAAGTTGATGAATGTGGTGTTTGCGATGGAATTGGAGAAATGATGTGTTGGGATGGCTCTGAAACATGTGAAATTTCAAATTGCCCAACTGAGCCACAATATTTTACAAATCTTCCTGCACAAACAGGAGTGACTAATTTAGTTGTTCTTTCAAATATTTTGGGATTAAATCCAGGTGATGAAATTGGTTTATTTGATTCAAATGCATTAATAAGTGATGGCTCTTGTTCTAATGAAACAGGTGAGTTATTAGTTGGAACTGGAGTTTATACTGGAGAACAATTAGAAATAGTATCTGTTGGTTCATTAGATTATTGTGATGCTGGGGGTGCACAACATCCTGGGTTTATTAATGGCAATCAAATTGTATTTAAAATTTGGAGCCATTCAATGGACTATGAATATATTGCAAATGAAGTTACATTTTCTATTGGTAGTGGGAATTGGGGTAATTTAATTTCCTATGTAGATATGCTTGATGGTAATATATATGGTTGTACTGATTCTGAAGCTATGAATTATAATATGTATGCAAATATTGATGATGGTTCATGTTATTTTGTTGTTACTCAAGATATTACTTTAATCCCAGGGTTCTTAAATAATATTTCTCTAAATGTTAATTTAGACAATATGAACCCCGAGGATGTATTTTCTGGTATAAATTTATTGATTGCTTCAAATGACCATGGAGATTATTTCATGCCATCATTAAATGTAAACTCAATTGGTGAAATGAATAATTCAGATGGATATCTTGTATATTTTAATGGAAATGAAAATCAAACAATGAGTTTAACAGGTATGCCAGCATCTTTAGAAACAATAATTTCTTTAGACCCATATTCAGTTAATTATATCGGTTTTACTCCTCAATCCGAAATTTCAGTTGAGGAAGTATTTACTGATATTCCAGTATTTATTGTGGCTGATCAATTTGGTAATTATTTTGTTCCTGCATTGGGTATTAATTCTATTGATGAAAGTGGTGGAATGAAGCCTGGCCAAGGATATATGGTATATCATGGAAATGACGAAATTATTGAATTTACATATCCTAGTGGGTTGGCAAGAGAAACAATTCTTACAGATATTATTTCAATAGAAGCTCGAAGATCTAATCAATATGATATTGTTGAAACGGGTAATTCATATCCAATTTTAATTACAGAGATGTATGGAAATATTGAAGTTGGAGATGAAGTTGTTGCTTATGCAAACGGTGAAGTTGTCGGTGCAACTCGAATATCAGAATTAAATTCTTCAATTGTTGTTACGGCTTGGGGTAATTTAAATAATATTGGAGTAGATTCTGATGGATTTGATATTGGAGATGACATTGAACTAAGGTTATGGAGTTCTAATAAAAATAAAGAACTAAATATAATTGAAAGTTTTGATAATTCAAAATATGGTGAAGCTGTGTTTTCATTAGGGAAAATCGAAATATTAGAGCAATTAGAGATGCCAATTACATTTTCACTTGAGCAAAATTTTCCTAACCCGTTTAATCCAACAACATTAATTTCATTTACTATTATGGAAGACCAAGAAGTTGAATTGAATATTTTTGATATTAAAGGTAATTTAATTAACTCATTATTAAATGGAAATATTCAATCTGGTAACCATTCAATTGAATGGAATGCAATAGATGAAAATGGAATGTTAGTACCTGCTGGTATATATTTTTATAGTTTACAAACTAACCAACAAGTACTTACTCGAAAAATGGTGTTAATGAAATAATTAATGATTAATTTAATAAATTTAACGGGGCTCTTTCAGAGTCCCGTTTTTGTATAAAATCGATTTTATGAGCAAAATTAATCTATTTTTATTGTTATTCTCCTTTATGTTTTCAAGGGTTGTATTAATTAGTGATTCAATGGAACATCCACTAAATGATTTTATTCCATATTTGGAAACTTACGAAGATAATATTTCTGTCATTTTTTGTGAAAGCTGTAATATTAATGATACACTTGAAACACTCTCTGGAAATGATATTATATTCTGGGAAAAAGATAATTTATTTACAATGAATGAGAAAGAAAAATTAACAGAATTTAAATACTTAGGTGGCTCAGTTATATTATTTGGAAAATCAATTTATGATGATTCTGCTTTTTTTATTGATATGTTTGGTGGAACTTTTTTAAGAAATACAATTTCTGAAAAGTTAATCGTTAATAATGATACATTATATTTTAATAGTGAGATTGATAAAATAGAATTACAATTAATTAATAATTATGGAGAAATAATTTCACAATATGAAGAAAATTCCATCTCCTCCATTTCTAAAATAAATAATAATCGATTAATAATTAATGGATTTTGGTTAGAGGAAATTGAAGTAAGTGATAGGCAAAATTATATCGACTATATATTTGAAAATATAAATAGAGAAAATGTAATAATTGAATTAGAAAGCATTGAAGCTAATAATAATGATTCTCTTTCATTTAATTTAAGTATGGAGAATCTCCAAAGTATTTTGGAATTAAATCTAGTTATTAATATTGAAAATAATTATTTGAATCAGTTTTCTATTCATCCAACAGAGCGATCAATGAATATGAATTGGGAAATTATAAACCTTCCTTTTGGAAATATCAAAATAATTTCTGAATTAAACTCTGAATTAATTGATTCTGGAGAAGGTCCAATTGCAATAATTGATGCAATATCTAATGAAGGGGCGTTAGGGAAAATAGCCCTTCAGTTTTTAGAAACGATTGTTTTAGATTCTGCATATAATGAATTACCGATATCTTCAAATAACGGTGAAATAACATTTAATATGGATTTACCTCAAATTTATTTTTCTGAAAATAATTCAATTATTTTAGGTGAATCAAATATTTTTGAGATAAAATTAAATAATGAAATTGAAATTGCAGGTTTACAATTTTGTTTACAATTTGAATCGAATGAAATTTTATTTGTTAGAGCAGAACCAACAGAAAGAATTCCTACAGATTGGTGGGTTGGGCAATTTGGCCAAGGATCAAATAATGAAATTCAAATAGCAAGCTTAGGGGCATCTCATATTTTACCTGGAAATGGACCAATTTTAGAAATTGAATTTATGTCTGTAGGTGAAATTGATACAGTTACAAGTATTGATTTCTGTAATTCATATTTATTTAATGATGAATCTGATTATTTAGAATTTAATATAGTAAATACAGATGTACATATTTTTACACCTCAAATAATTATTAATCCAATTCTAATTCAATCTGAAAATTATATAGATATTTTATACCCATATCATTCTGATGTTTCTTTTAGTGGGTTTCAAATGGAAATAGATTATATTGAAAGTGAAATGAGTAATATTATTGGTTATTATGAGAGTTATATCACAAGTAATTATGTAAATGGAACAACATATCATATCTTAGGATTTAAAGAAAATATGAATTTAAATTATCCTAAAAATGGTACATTATTCACAATTTCATTTAATTCTCTAAATTCGTTGGAAAATAATATTGTTCATAATAATTTTATGTTCTCAGATAACTTAGGTGAATTAGTTTATAGTCTAATAAATCCACCTGTTTTTAGTGATTTGCTGATTGGCGATGTTGATGGAAATGGTGAATTGGACATAAAAGATTTAATATTGATTCAGTTTAATATCGTTTTGGGCATAGAAATTGGTCTTGCTCAACGCGAAATTGCTGACATAGATTTGAATGGCTTAATTGACATTACAGATGTTTTAATGATTCTTCATAATTTATCGCTTTAAATTTTAATAAATTATACAGAATTGACTTATAATTTGATGATAAAATAAATAAAAATTTTATGGGAAATGAGAATATGAAACCGTATAAAAATAAATTACAATTATTTAAATTAATTTTATTTACTTGTATTTTTTCGATTCAATTATTTGCACAAGATGATTGTATGGATGAAAGTGCACTTAATTATAATCCAAATTCATTAATGAGTGATGGATGTTTATATGATCCATTTGAATGGACACAATCAACAACACAATCATTTTATGTAATAAATGAATTATTGGGGCAACCTTGTTCAGATGTAGGATTAGAATCTGAATCCTGTGTCGATCCAATTCCTGTTGAATTGTCTTATGGAGATTCAAGTTCATATTTTGTAATTGGTGCAATGTGTGGTGAAAATAATATTGTTGTGGGGTCTTCTCAATGGCGAAATGAAGGTGATGGCACAGCTACAGTAGTTGCAATGGGGCCAGATGGAGTTACTCCAGGAACTGAAGAATATTGTTTTGAGGGACTATCTTTTCCTATAGTTTTACCTGCAGATATTCCAACTTTTAAGATTTATGATGCATTAAGAGATATACATTATGATGCTGAATTTACTGAATGTTTTGATTTGAGTAATGAAGTTTCAGATTGTGCATGGGCAAATATGGGTTTTAGCAATATCTCAAGTTTGACTTTTAAATTTGAAGATGTATTGGGTTGTATAGATTCTCAAGCATGTAATTATAGCCAATCTGCATATACAGATGACGGTTCATGTATTTATCCTGGTGAATGTGAAGCGTGTTCAGGTGAAATAGATGGGACAGGTGTTGTTGTAGATGATGATAGTGACAATGATGGGATTTGTAATAATGATGATATTTGTGAAGGGTTTGATGATAACATTGATAATGATAGTGATGGTTTACCAGATGATTGTGATAATTGCCCAAATGATGAATTAAATGATTCAGATAATGATGGTGTTTGTGGTGATTTAGATTTATGTGAAGGGTTTGATGATAATATTGATTTTGATAATGATGGTTTAGCTGATGGTTGTGATTTATGTCCAAATGATGAATTTAATGACTCAGATAATGACGGTGTTTGTGGTGATATAGATTTATGTGATGGCTTTGATGATAATATTGATTTTGATAATGATGGTTTACCAGATGAATGTGATAACTGCCCAAATGACGAATTCAATGACTCAGATAATGACGGTGTTTGTGGTGATATAGATTTATGTGATGGCTTTGATGATAATTTTGATAGTGATAGTGATGGTTTAGCTGATGGATGTGATTTATGTCCAAATGATTTTGATAATGATGCTGATAGTGATGGTATTTGTGGTGATGTAGATTTATGTGATGGCTTTGATGATAATGTAGATGCTGATAGTGATGGTGTTGCTGATGGGTGTGATTTATGTGATGGCTTTGATGATAATGTTGATAGTGATAATGATGGTTTAGCTGATGGGTGTGATTTATGCCCAATTGATGAATTTAATGATTCAGATAATGACGGTATATGTGGTGATGTAGATATATGTGATGGCTATGATGATAATGTAGATGCTGATGGTGATGGTATTGCAGATGGATGTGATGTTGAGCCAAACTGTGCATCAAATGATACTGATTGTAATGGTGATTGTGCAGGATTAGCATATATTGATTTATGCGGGTTTTGCGTTGGGGGTGAAACTTCATTGGAAGAATGTACATGCGAAGATTATGAAAAAGACTGTGCAGGTAATTGTCCAGGAACAACTTATTTAGGTAATTTAAATGAATATCAATATAGTTCATTGGGTGAACTAATTTCAAATTATTTGATTACTGATGAAGATGGTAATCTTGTTTTGGATAATGATTCACTAACAATATTATTTGGAACAGAGTGGTATTTAGGTGAAGATGGGATTGTGATTGGGTATGATTGTAACAGTGAATGTAATGGTAATAATGTAATTGATTGTACTGAAGGTTGTCAGCCTATTGGTTTTAATTCTGTAGATAATTTTGAAACTTGCTGTGAATCATCCTTAATTGATTGTTCTGGATTATGTGGTGGTGAAAATATTAATGATGATAGTGATGGGTGTTGTTTTAGTGGAGATATAGGATGTGATGGTTTATGTAATAGTGGATTAGTTTCAGATGGTTGTGGTGTCTGTGAAGGTGGAAATAATTTAGATAATAATGGGGTTTTATTTGGACCTGATGTTGATTGTACGGGTACATGTTTTGGTGATGCAATCGAACAAGATTATTTCGAAGACATTGATAATGACGGTTTAGGTGCTGGGTATCCATCCAATGATTGTAGTGCATATCATTTTGAAGGAGATGGCTGGGTATTAAACGATACAGATGAAGATGATGATTGTTATTCAAATTGGCATGACTGTGATGGAGTATGCGATGGTTCAGCTGTTGAAGATTGTTTAAGTAATTGTTCTACCGAATCTGGATATATTGGTAATACAGATATATTAGATGAAAATGGATTTGACTGTAATAATGACTGTGATGGTATTGCAAATATAGATGATTGCGGTACATGTGTAGGTGGAAATACAAATAATGATCCTTGTTTTTGTAGTGAGGAAGTAAAAGATTGTTTAGGAAATTGCCCTGATGGAACAACATTTATTGGGAATACAGGGTTTTTAAATGAAGAAGGAATAGATTGTGATGGTGTTTGTAATGGTGATGAATATCTTGATTGTTTAGGCAGTTGTTCAAGTGAGGATGCATTTATTGGGAATACAGGTTTTTTAGATGAATTTGGTAATAATTTTGCCGGAGAATGTAATGGAAATGAAATGCCACATTATGTGTATTCATTTTCTGAGGAAATAAATATTCCACCCAATATGGGAATGAGTGTTTTTATACATCTCGAAGGGTTTCATGATATACCTATTAATGAAGTAACTATAGATATTAATTACCCAATAGAATTGTTTACTCCATTTGAAGTTGTTGGTATTAATTCATTTTCAGATGAAAATTATCTCTTAGAATATGAAATTGATATAAATACACAAAATATTCATATTGATTTAGCTTCACTCGGTTCTGATTTAATTATACAAGATGAAGATGTTATTGAAATAACAGGATTTTCTGGAAACGGAGATAATGAATTTGGTGAATTTGTATTTTCAAATATTACAACAACAGGAAACTCATCAATTCTTGAATATCTATCTTATAATGGCCAAATAATGATTAGTGATTTCTATGTTAATTTATTAGGTTCTGTAGAATATTATTCAAATGGACAAAAAACTGCAAATGTAGAGTTAACTTTAAATGGTGAAACAACCTTATCACAATTATATACCGATGATTCTGAAACTGATTCAAATGGTTTTTTTGAATTTTTAGGAATATTGCCTGGTTCTTATTTAGTAACTCCGACTAAAAATATAATACTTGACTTAGGAAGTGAAATCAGTTCAATGGATGCTTCGCAGATTGCAAGAGGTTCTGTTGGATTAATTGAATTATCAGCATATCAACAATTAGCTGCTGATGTAACATTAAATGGGAATATAAGTGGTTTAGATGCGTCTAAGGTTGCGAGATATAATATTGGTGAAATCGATGCTTTAAATGAATCTAATACGCATTGGATTTTTTATCCAGAAGATTTGGATATTGCTGATTTAATGATAAATGCAATTAATGCTGGAGATTCTACGATAAGTGCTGATTGTGTTTATGATCCTAATACATTAGGAAATGTGTGTTCAGGTGGTCAATTAGTTGGTGAAACATGTAGTGATTTAATGGTGAATAGTCCAGAATGTCCATTTTTCTTATCAATACGATTAGGCGATGTTACTGGAAATTGGAATCCAAGTTCAGTATTATCTATGTCGTCAAATAGGGAAATGGATCCGATTGAAATTGAAATAACAGATAATGAGTTTTCTTTACCCATTAGAATTTTAGATTCAGAAGAAATGGAAGGAATTGATATTTCAATTCAATTTAATAATGAGTTATTTCAACTTGAAAATATTACATTTTTACAAAATGAATTATCAGATTTAGGCTATAATTTGTTATATCATGAAGAGGATGGAAATATTACTATTTCTTCTTATGCGATGATGAATTTGTTAAATATTGAAGAATTTATTAAATTAGATTTTTCAATTATCGATTCTGAATTTACTTTTGGTGAAATCCAAATTACAGAATTTTTATTTAATGAGATTGAAAGTGAATCAGGTTTTGAAATTATGGATGAATTTGAAAATTCAGTAATTACTAATCATATAATTATCAGTTCAAATATATTAGAAATTGATAATGCATTATTACCACAGAAATTTCAACTTTATCAAAATATACCTAACCCATTTAATCCCATAACTGAAATTAGATTTGATATACCAATAGCATCTCAAGTGTCAATTGAAATTTACGATATTAAAGGTGAAAAAATCGAGACATTAATTGATAGTAATTTATCCGCAGGACATCATAAAATAAATTGGGATGCATCAAATAGTCCTGGTGGTATTTATTTTTATAGATTAGTTACAGATGTATACCACGAAACCCATAAAATGATATTATTGAAATAACCGATAGGATTTACTTCATGAAATTAGAAAAATTTAATTTGAAATCGGTTATAAGAATAATGTGCATGTTTTTGCCTTTTTTTATAATTGGATTTGGACAGGGGCCTGTATTTACGTATGTTGATTCTATTTTTCAATATACTGAGGGTGAATTAAGTAATCATAAAATAAATTTTACAGATAGTGATTCTACTATTAATTCTGAATTTGAATTTGAATTTTCAGGTTTAGATACATCTTGGATTTCTGTTAATTCAAATGTTTTTGGGGTAGATGGTGAATATTGGATTAATTTTTTTGGACGACCAGATGATGAAAATCTAGATGATACATTATTTACACTTATTGTTTTAAATAATGAAAATGAATTAAGTGATACACTTGAATTTATAATTCATATTGAGTCTGTAGAAGATTTTCCAATTTCTTATGATCTAATAGTTTCTACTGATGAAGATTCTGAATTTACAGGGTATGTACCAAGTGCAACGGATGATGATTTTGATGGTATTGACTTAAATGGTTATACTTTAGTTGACAGTGTCTTAAATGGTAGTTTATTATTTAATCCAGATGGTTCATTTATTTTTGACCCATTAAATAATTTTCAAAGTTTATCTGAAGGTGAATTTATTGAAGAAATATTTACATATACAGCCTCAGATTTATCAGGGTTAATCAGTGAAATCTCTACAGTCACAATTACAATAAATGGGATAAATGATTTACCTGTTTCATATAATTTATCGATTGAAATGGATGAAGATACTGAAATTATTGGGAGTGTTACAACTGCAACAGATGTTGATTCTGATGGGATAAATTTCACAGGGTATAATTTGGTTGAAAATGTTCAAAATGGACTTTTGCAGTTTAATACTGATGGTTCATTTGTATTTAATCCACTTGAAGATTTTCAATATTTATCAGCAGATGAATCAATTGATGTAAGTTTTACATTTACCGCTTCAGATATGCATGGTGAACTAAGTGATACTTCTATAGTTGTAATTACAATTAATGGTTTAAATGACTCACCAATATCATTCAGTTCTTTAGTTGAAATTGATGAAGATTCTGAAGTAGAAGGTAGTGTACCAGTTCCAACAGATATTGATTCTGATGGAATAAATTTAAATGGATTTACTTTAGTAAATGATGTTTCGAGTGGTGATTTAATATTTAATAATGATGGGTCATTTATTTATAACCCACAAAATGATTTTCAATATTTATTAGATGGTGAATCTACTCAAATAAATTTTACCTATACTATTTCAGATAGTCAAGATTCACTAAGTAATATTTCAATAATATATCTATCTATTAGCGGAGTAAATGATGCTCCTATTATTATAACGAATCAAAATGAAAATTTACCAGGCTTTGGAGACACATTTTATTCTGATATGCTTCTTGTACAGGATGTTGACTCACCTTTATTAAATGTAAATAATTTTACATTTAATGATATTTTAGTTGATGATAATAATTTTACAATAAATATAGATGATGTTAATTTTGAAAACAATCTATATTATATTGAGTTTAGTTTAGATTCATTATTACCTGCAAATTTATTAACAAATATTGAGTTTAATTTTTTAGCTACAGATCAAACAAGCCTATCTGATTCACAAAATTATAGCATTGCTGTTTATCCCAATTCTGCTCCTAATCCCGAAATAACTTCTTTAGAGATGTCAGGAGTTGCAGGACAAGAAATTGAATTATTTTCAGATTTGTCAACTGATATAGATGATGATATTAATTCTTATTTTTGGTCAGTAAAATCAATAATAAGGCATGAAACATTTATTGATATTAATAATAATGGTGAATTTGATATTTCTGAGCCATATAATGATATTAATAGTAATGGTATATTTGAACCAGAATTAGTATCTATTATTGAACCAGAATTACTAGATAATTTCAATGCGACAACAACATTAAAAATGCCACAAACTTTTGAAGATACTGATGTTATTATTGACCTTAAAATCACAGATAGCAAGGGGGCAATCGGATTTTCTTCATTAGCTATTAAATCAATTAACCCACGAGTAGAATTGAATAATATTTCTGGAAACCAAGGTGAATTTTCAACAATGCCATTTAGATTTATAGAGTTATTAGATGTACCGATATATTCGCTTGATTTAGAATTTAGTTGGAATATTAATGAAATTGGAATACCTGATGATATAGATTGTTCAAGTATGTCAAGTTTTCCTCCCGTTATTGGAGATTCTATTTCAATAAACTTACCAGAATTAAATAATAATATTGATGTCCAAATTAATGATTTAGAGTCAGGTAAATTAGCATTAACAATTTATTCTTCAAATGATTACACATTGAATAGTTTGTTAAATAATTCTTCTAGTTTTGCAGAGTTAAATATTCCACTTACAGGATTTCATAATGAAACAGGGAAAGTTTTTATTAGTCGTTTTGATATTAATGAAAAATCTTTTGGTGCAAATAGTAATTTAGATTCTTTAAATGGAAAAGTAACAATTTCAGGAGATAAAATAACACCATTTGCGGGGTTTGTTATTAAAAATGAATATGATGAAATAGTTTCAAATTCAAATAATATTATATATAGTGGTACTAAACTATATTTCGATATTATTACAGAATGTGAGGGACCCCAAAATCCATTTGAAATTTGTGACTCAGCAGGTTATCAGTTATTAGGAAACGGTTTAAACCAAAATTATTCATGGGATTTTAATAATGATAGTGAAATTGATGAACAGGGATCATTAAATGGAAGCTCTACTAGTCATTTTACATATAGTATTTCTGGGTTTGATACAATCCCTAAAACTGCAGTTTTAAATATTGAAACTGCTTATGGATGTGCTACAGCCGAATTTGAAATTTTGGTTGATCCATTAGTTCCTACAATGGTTATGAGTACAAGTGGAGATCCATGGAATTATGATGATGAACCAGCAAGTATTTTAATTAAAATAAATCAAACTGAAGATTTAGAAGGTTTAGATCTAATGATTGATTATAATTCTGAAATGATTAATATAGTTGGTGTTGAAAATTTGATAAATTCTCAAATTCCTAATAATGTTTCAGCAAATTATGAAATGGTATATAATTTGAACGAAAATCAAGTGAATATATCTGCTTACTCTAATTCAAATGATAATTATACTTTTTTTAGTGAAACAACCGATTTCCCATTTGCATCAATACAATTTTATGCACTTCAACCTGGTGTCTTGGATATTTCAGTAACTCAATTTGATGTGGATGAATATTCATTTTTAAATATTTTAGGTGAAAATTCATTGTTTTCTTTTGAAATAGCCAATCCAAATGAAGGAATTATAGATTGCAATGATGAATTAAGTGGCTCTGCGGTTATTGATCAATGTGGTTTGTGTACAGGAGGTAATACTCAATTGATACCAAATGATACTCAAGATTGTCAAGGCACCTGCATGCCATTGGATATATTGGAAATTATTGAAGTTGAAGTTTATGACTCTACTTCTATAATACTATGTGATGATTCACAATTTGGTTATAATCCATTAAATGATGAATGTGAATTATATATTGGTCTTGAATCTCTAAGCCCAATAGCAGATGAAAATGGATTTGATTTATGTGGTATTTGCGGTGGAAATAATATTGAATTAAATGGTCAATTTATAGGCTCTGACATTGATTGCAATGGATATTGTGGTGCGAGTACACCAAATGCTAATGATCAATTTGGATTCTGTGGCTGTATTGATGATAGCGATGGATTATATCCTGATATAAATGGAAATTGTAAAAATGGTTTATTACCCGTTGAGCAAACAGGGTTATGTGCAGATATTTTTGATGATATTAATCAAAATGGTGAATGGGATATTCTTGAAGATTCATTGTTAGTCGATATCGACTTATCTATGGAAGGATTCAATAGATGGGGTTATAAATATTTAAATTATTCACCAGAATCTGTAAATGATGATGGTAGTTGTTCTCGTGGCATTGTTATAAATGAATTTTTCTTTTCACCCGTGCAAGGTACTGCTGTTCCTGATTATATTGAATTATTAAATATGACACCGTTTAATATTAATATGAACGAATGGCAATTAAATGATATTTCAATATCAGATACGCTAATTGGGTATGATCCAATTATATTAGCTGGGAGACATTTTTTAATTTCAACGGGTTCACCTTTTTATAATGAATCAGGGGAGATGCTATTTCCTGGAAATTGTAATGAACTATCTAATACATGTTCTAATATACCTAATAGCATTATGTTAAATATTAATTTAGGAATGAATACTGGTGAAATCCACCTCGAAGATAATTATGGAACTATGGATTTTCTATCCTATTCTGATGAATCTTATTGGGCGGTTGGTGCACCATTTATTGGGCATTCTGTTGAATTGATAGAACCTTATAAATCTAGAAATTTATCTTCAAATTGGAAAACTGCTAGTGAATATTTTTCAAGTCCATATATGGCAACGGAAGATGGTGAATGGGAAGCTGGAGGTGGTTATAATTATGGTACTCCTGCGAGTTACAATATTGCCTATGATGATAATCATGATGAAATTTGTATTGATGAAATTGACCCTAATTGTGAATTAACTAAATATGATTGTGCTAATATTTTTAATGGCCTTGCTTTTGAAGATTTATGTAATGTATGTTCGGGTGGTAGTACTGGAATAATTTCAAATATTTTTGATGAAGAAGTTGGAATGTGTACAGGTGACCCTACTAAAATTGATTGTGCATGTACTTGTTTCAATGAATCAAATTTTGGTGCAGTTATTGATGACTGTGGAGCTTGTACATTAGGAAATGCTGGTAGTTTTGATTATAATGGGTTGATTGTTGAAGAACCTAATACATCACTTATTTGTGGAAGCAATAGTGACTGTGAGTTATGGGGTATGGTTTGTAACCCACAAACAGAATTATGTCATCATGCTTATAATGGTCAACAAGATATTTGTGGTACTTGTAGAATAGGGCCTGAATGTAATGAGGATAATTTAGAAGAATGTGATGAATTATTTAACTTAACTGAATCATTTACAGACTTAAATGATAATGGTTTTTATGATTTAGGTGAAGACTTTATAGATTCTAATGATGATGGACAATGGAATGATGGTGCCGATGATTGTGGGATTTGTACTATGGATGTTTCAGCTATTTATGAAGACTCAAATGGCGATGATATAATCAGCCCATGTTATGATGGATATTTTGATATTGAAAATAATTGGGTTTCTAATTGCCCTGATTGGGAATCAGCATTTGAAAATAATTGTGTTGTTGATTGTATGGGTGATGTAAATGAAAGTGGATTAAGTGATGAAATAAATGCGATTTCCGATGACTGTGGCGAATGTGTGATTTGTGAGACAGAAGAATGTTCAGAGGAAGAAAATTGGAATAATTCATGTGTATATGATTTTACAGTTGTAACAGATATGAATATACCAGGAATAGTATTAAACTGGTCACAAATCAATAACTATGATTATTATAAAATTTATAAAAATGAAGAAGTTTTAATTGACTCTTTACCTATTGGTGAATTGCAATTCATTGATGAAGAAGTTGAATTTCCAAATGAATATTGCTATTGGATGGAAGCATTTACAGCGGAAGGTGATATTTCAAATCCATCACCATTAAAATGTGACCAAATTGATTATTTTGGGAATTTGATATTAGAAGATTTTCAATTTAATAATGATATTGGAATTGTAAATGTAAGTTTAGATATGTCTCATGATTTAGATACTGTTTTTTTTCTTATCAACGAAAGTGTGTCAGTTGATTCATTAAAAGAAGGTATTTTTTCCTTAAATAATCAAGGATATAATGTAGATCTTGATAGTAATAGTATAAAAATATACCCTAGTACAGGAACAACAAATTTTTTACCTTCAGGGTTATTAAATTTAGGAGATTTATATTTCACACCCGATTCAACAGATTTTTTCTGTATAGATAGTGGAGCTTTCCATCCAGTGTATGATGTTTTATTTTCAGATGGATTTATAGTTCAATTACCAGACTGTGAAACTTTTGGTTGCACTGAACCAACTGCTTTTAACTTTAATTATGAAGCAACGGTAAATGATGGTTCATGTTTATTACCTTATTATATTTTAGATATAGAACCAACTGGAAATAGCCAGTCTATATTATTTTTATCTGACATTGAACAATTGGAAGTTGGTGATCATATTGGTATTTTTGATGGTAGTGGAATTATATCAGAAGAATGTCCTGTGGAGTATGGTGAACTTCTTGTTGGAGAGGGATTTTTTAATAATGAGAATTTAACAATTGATGCTATTAGAGCAACGCCTTGTATTTTCCCCTTTGAGGATCCAGCAAGTTTGGGATTTGTACCAAATCATGAGATAATTGTAAAAGTATGGCGAGAATCTGAACAATTTGAAATGGTGTATAGTATCTCAGAGCAAGGGCATAATTTTGGTGGAAATAGTATTACAATTGAACAATTAAATATACCACTATATTATGAGTTAGAAATTGAAGAAACAGGTAATTCACAATCAATAATTTTTAATGAGAATTTACCAGGATTAGAAGTTGGGGATAATATTGGCATATTTGATTTTAATGGTGTCGCTTCGGCAGATTGCCCAACTCAGTTTGATACACTTCTTGTTGGAAGTGGATATTATACAGGAGATGTTCTAACAATTGATGCGATTCGAGCAACACCTTGTTCACCATTTTCTCCTGATGATCCTGCAGAATTAGGTTTTACTCCAGGTGGAAATATAATAATTAAAGTTTGGCGAGAATCCCTGCAAATAGAATATATAATGGAACTTGAAGTACCATTGCCTGTATTTGGGCAAAATGATGTATTTATTAATCCAATACTTTCAATAAATGAAAATATATTACCTAATCAATATCAATTACACCCTGTATATCCTAATCCATTTAATCCTCTAGCTACGATTCAATATGATATTCCTGAATATGCTAATGTTACAATTGAGGTATTTGATGTTTTAGGGAAACAAGTTGAAGTATTATTTTCAGGTATGCAATATGCTGGTACCCATATAGTTAAATGGAATGCACAAGAACATTCAACAGGGTTATATTTAATACGCATGACTTCAAATGGAAATAACTTTATAGAAAAAGTGATGCTTGTAAAATAATAGAGGGTAATTTTTTTTATCATATTTATAATTACAATTATCACAAATAACATTTCATTTTGTTGTTAAATAATTTTTCTATTTGTTGTCCCATGAAAATAGAATTATTTTTAATAAAAAATTCCAATAATTATTTTTTCCATTTTGTATCAATCGTATGTTTTAATTAAGTTGGTTTTGTAAATTTCAGGCTAATATTACTAATATTTAATACAATTTAGAATAGGATTTATACATTATGACTATATTTTATAAACAATTTTTCAATTTACTCACAATTTTTATTTTCTCATCCATATCATTTTCGGTTGAGTTGGGTATTGAATCATTTGAAAAACAAGATGATGGTACATATTTAGTAGATATTTATATGGTAAACCAAAAACCATTAGCGGGGTTTCAACTTGATATATTACCAAAAGGTTTATTCGAGGTTCAAACTATTTATGGTGGAAAAGGTGAAAAGGCAGGATTTAATATGAGTGCTGGAAAAAAGGGCACAATGCTTGGATTTTCTTTTTCAGGAGCTGTTATTGAGCCATCAAAATCAAATAAAATAGAAGATAATATTCTTTTCACATTATCATTAAATCCTCTTAATAAAATAGATAAAAATACAATTATTTCATTTAATTCAATAATGGCTGGGCGAGGTGGAGAGAAAATTGAAACTACAGTAATACCCTATAAGCCAATTCAAATAAAACCTTCACAAAAGAAATTAAAATAATACTTACAATTTCATAATTAATTATGAATTCTCTTAAAATAAAAGGAGACGATGATGACAAAAGTTAAAAATATATTTATTATTACAGGCGTATTATTAAGCATTCTAACTGCTGAAGTTATATTATCTGTTGATAATGCAAATATTAATGCGGGAGAATCCTTTACAATTAATATTTATATGGAAAACATTGATGATGTTGTCGGTGGTTTTCAATTTGTAGTTAATGATTTTCCAAATCAATTAAATTTACTTAATGTTGTTGCGACAGAAAGAACTGAGCATATGTTAGTAAATTTTGAAGCGAGCACAAATGTAGTAATATGTTTTGATATGTCTGGGGTTGGACTAGCTGAAGGTACAGGACCAATTCTTGAAGTCACATTTGAATCGACATCTACTTATACTAATAATATAAATTTAAGTTTTTCTGATTATTTTGTCTCTGATTTACTAGGAGCAGAGCTAACAGTTGTTGCAAATGAGGGAACTGTTGAAGTTTTAGGTGAAGAACCACCACCATTATTCCCTCCTACTGATTTATCTGCTGTAGGTGGTTTCCAAAGTGTAAACTTATCTTGGGCACATCCTGATCAGGAAAGTGTTAATGGATATCGTATTTTTCAAAGTGGTCTATTTGTGGGTGAATCAGATTTGCCTAATTTTACAGTAACAGGATTAGAAACATTAGTGGAATATTGTTTCACGATAAGTGCATTTGATGATTTAGTAGAATCTGAACAATCTGAAGAAGCATGTGCCACTACGGTTGACCAATTTTTTGAAGTTCCACAAAATTTAACTGCTACTGTTGATGGATTAGTTGCATCATTAGATTGGGAAGTACCAGAAGGTTTTCTAAATGTAGGCCAAGAATGTGAAGATGGTTGTACTGATTACAATGGCTGTGTATTTGATTGTAATTTACAATGTGTTTCTGCTGGTACAGTCCAAGCATGGACAGGTGATGGGATTTGTGATGCAGGTGGCTGGGGTATTTATTTAAATTGTGATAATTTTGAATGTGATGGTGGTGATTGTATAGACCCTAATACTGGTGATTGTGTCGAAGATGATTATTATTATTATGGGAATGAAGATCCCATTTCAGATATTGATAAAGAATTTTATGAAGTAACTTTTACAGCAACCCAAACAAGGGAAGAGCTTTTAGGTTATGAAGTTTATCGAAATAATGTATTAATGAATTATACAGAATCAACAAACTATATAGATAATTCAGGATTAGAATATTTAGAATCATATTGTTATAATGTAACAGCAGTATATGATGAAGGAACTTCTGGTCTTTCAAATACAGCTTGTATAGAAACCGCTCTAAGTTCACCACAGAATTTAATTGCGGTGCCTGGTCCTGGTTATTTAAATTTAAGTTGGGAACCTCACCCAGATAATGCTCAAAATGAATTTAATATATATAAGGAAGGTGAATTATTAACAACAGTAACAGGAACTGAATTTATGGATGTTGAAGTTGAACATGATACTGAATATTGTTATACGGTAACTGCTGTTTATGATTTAGGTGAATCTGATCAATCTAATATTACTTGTTCCCAATGGAATTTAATGACACCAGTTGGATTGACTTCTGATGCAGGTGATGCTTCAGTACACTTAGAATGGGATGAACCAGGTACAAATTTATGTGCAGAAGCTATTATTAGTGAATTACCATTCACAAATGTGGGTACAAACATTGAAATGGGAGATGATTGGTTAGTTCAAGGTACACAAGGTGCAGATTATACATATATGTTAACATTAAGTAGTACGACAATGCTTGATATAACTTTGTGTAGTGAATTAACAGATTATGATACAAAGCTTGAAATTTTTACTGCTGATGCAAATTGTATTGAAACTACAACAGGAAATTATAATGATGATAATACATGTGGTATAAATGGATTACATTCTTCTCTGTTTGGTATTCAGTTAACTCCTGGAACATATTATATTGTTGTGGATGGATATAGTGGGCAGGAAGGAAATTATGAAATCAATATCACACCCTCTACATTTTCTGAACCAATTTCACCACCATCTATTAGAGATAATATTGCCCATGAGATAAGAAAATCGGGTGAAGATATTGAATATAATGAGTGGAATATTGCAATGAATGGGAATAATTCCTCTCGAAATATCACTAATTATAATATTTATAGAGAAAATGAATTTATTGCCTCTGTAAATGCAGATATATTTGAATATGATGATATTGGGTTAACAAATAATATTGAATATTGTTATTCTATTACCGCATTATACGAAGAAGGTGAGTCAGGACATTCTAATATATCATGCTCAACACCAATTACAGGAATTGCCCCTGAAAATTTATATGCCTTAGGAACAAATGGTGGAATTGATTTAAGTTGGGATGCAGGATCAAATCTTATTATTGAATATCGAATTTATAGAGATAATGAATTTTTAACATCAGTTTCAGAAAATAGTTATTTTGACAATTCTTCAACTGTATATCAAGATTATTGTTATTATGTTACGGCATTATATGCTTCAGGAGAATCAATTCCAACAAATGATGCTTGTGCTCATTGGGAATTAGATGCACCACTATCTGTAACATCGAATGCTGGCGATGGGCAAGTAACTATAAATTGGGATGAACCAACTGCTCAATCTCAATGTGCCGATTTTAGTATAGGCAATTTACCCTATAATCATATAGGCTCAAATGTTGATGCAACAGATGATTGGCTTGTTCAAGGTTCGCAAGGTGCTGATCAATCTTATTTATTTAATGTCTCTACACCAACAACCATTGATGTAACTCTTTGCAGTGCACTGACAGATTTCGATACTAAATTAGAAATTTTTACAGCTGATTTTGAATGTATAGAAACGACCACGGGACATTATATTGATGATGCAACGTGTGAGTTTTCTTCATTACAATCTACTATTAATGGAATATTTTTAGAACCAGGAGAATATTTTATTGTCGTTGATGGATTTGGCGGTGGTATTGGGAATTATGAATTAAATATTACACAATCAAATTTAGTAAATCAACCACCAATGATAGGTGAAGGGTTTAATCATCAATTAATTGAGTCATTTAGAGAAAATCATGCTTATGAATTACATAAATTAAATATTGAAAATAGTAGTGAAGTTTGGAATGCTTCAACTGAAAATACATCATTAATGAATCGTTCATTATTGGGCTATCGAATTAATCGAGATGGTCAAGATGTAGGCAATACAGAGGCTGATATTTTAACCTATACAGATACAGAGTTAGAAAATAATTTAGAATATTGTTATACCGTTTTTGCTGTTTATGATGAAGGGGATTCAGAAGCATCTAATGAAACCTGTTCAACTCCAATTACTGGAATAGCACCTACGAGTTTAGTTGCAATAGGGGAAGCAGGTAGTGTTCATTTAAGTTGGGTTGGTGGTGCAGGTGCAATTGAATATAATATTATTAGAAATGGAAGTTTAATTTCAAATTCAAATACAGCTGAATTTTTTGATGATACTGCTGAACATGATGTTGAATATTGTTATATAGTTACAGCTACTTATCCATCAGGAGAATCTTTGCCATCCAATGAAGCCTGTGCAATGTGGGAACTTGGTGCACCTGTTGGATTATCAACAAATGCAGGAAATGGGTTTATTGAATTAAGCTGGAATCAACCAGGATCTGTTATGCTGCTAGGTATTGAAATTATGACTGATGATTGGGCAACTGAAACTTCATGGCAAATCACAAATTCAAATGGTGAAATTGTATTTTCTGTTCCAATGGTTTCTGATGCTCCAACTGATTTTACAGTTTATAATTGGGAAATTGAATTAGTTCCAGATGATTATACTTTTACAATATTTGATACATTTGGTGATGGCATTTGCTGTGGATATGGTGAAGGTTATTATAACTTATCTCTTTTCGGTAATGTATTTGCAAGTGGGGGTGAGTTTGGAACAGAAGAGAGTGTTTCTTTTGGTCCAAATGGTACTGTAATGACTATTAGTAACTCTATTTATAATTTACCTGTTATTGGTGAAAAGGGAGGAGTTCCTGAAAATATAAATGAACTTGAAATAATTACTACAATTAATGAAATTAATAGTCCACCATTATTCGACATGAATCTTAATCGAAATTTATTAGGCTTTGATATTTTTAGAGATGGTAATTTGATTACAAATGTTGATAGTGATATTTCTAGTTATATAGATAGTGGCTTAGAAAATGGTACTGAATATTGTTATTTTATTGTTGCAAATTATGACGAAGGTCCATCACAGCCAACTGCTGAAGCATGTGATGCTCCAGATGCTGGACCAATGTGTCCTCCTGAGGGTTTAACTGTAAATGCTGAAGTTGGGCAAGATTATGTTGGTTTGTCGTGGAACGCACCCGATGGAAATTGTTTAGGGGCATTTATTGTTTCTGGTGAAGGTGAAAATTTTGAAAGTAGCGGTATTGGATCAGATTGCATTACAACAGATAATCAGCAAGGTGTAATGGATTGTGTTGGTTTTTGCTTCAATAGAGAATATATTTCTTGGATTGATGATGGATGGTGTGATGATGGTAATTTTGGTATCGATTTCTTATGTGAAGAATGGGATTGGGATGATGGCGATTGTGAAGGTGATGGTATAGGCGGGGCTGAAAAAACATCTATAGATAATTCAGGATTTGAACCATTTGACATGAGAGATAGATTGGAAGGGTTTAATATATATAGAGATAATGAATTTTTATTCCATACAGTTGAAATATTTTATATTGATCAAGATATAGATTTTAACCAAGAATATTGCTATAAAGTAAAAGCCTTATACTCTGAAGGTGAATCAAATCCAACATCTACAGTGTGTGGAACTGTTCCAGATCCAGCAGGCTATTCAGTATTAAATGCACCAATTACAAATATGATGGGAGATGGTGAGTTAACATTTACAATAGATTTGCATAATTTAGAATCCGTTGCAGGATTTCAGTTTTCATTAATGCCTGTTCCCAATATTATAGAATTTACTTCAGTAGAATTAACAGAGCGAACTGAAAACTTTATGTTAGAAGCAAATTTACAGGATGATGGTTCTTATATAATAATTGCTTTTGATATTGCAAATACACCATTGTTAGAAGGAGAGGGGCCTATTCTTGAAATTTCATGTACCTCTGATTTTGTATTAAGTCCACAAGAAGTAAGTTTAGTTTTCCAGGATGTATATATCGGAAATACAAGTGGACTTGAGATTCCATTATTTGCTAATTCTGGATCTATTACTATTGTTCCTGAAGGGGCTATAGATTTATCACTGTCAGGTGGGGAATTAAATACTGGAGAAGAAATTGTAGTTGAAGTCTCTCTGGAAAATGAAACAGCGGTTGGAAGTTTTCAAATTTATATTAAGGATACGCCTGATTTAATTGGATTTATAAATGTAGAAACTACCGAAAGAACTGAAGGGTTTATTGTAAATGGAGATGAAGTTGATAATGATTTAATTTTAGTTGGATTTGGTGATGTTATTCAACCAGGGAGTGGTTCGATATTATCATTAACTTTCCAAGGTGTTAGTTCTGGAACGACTGAATTAGATATTTTTGATGTTGTATTTTCAGATCCAGATGAAAACCCAATTCCAGTGATGACATTTTCAAGTGAGATTGTTGTTACTACTATTGTTTCTGTAGATATTGATGTAAACCCAATGGCTCAAAATTTAATTTCTCTTGGAGTAATTCCAGATGAGAACAGCATTGAATCGGTTTTATCAGGTATTGATGTATTAGTTGTTTCAAATGATAATAGCCAGTGGTTTGTACCTCAATTTTCGGTAAATCAAATTAATGATATTGGACAGGTTGAAGGATATCGAATGGTGATTTCTGGAAATGAACCACAATCAATTCACATGTCTGGTCAACCAATAGACCCAAGTATAAATTTAGTTTTAGAACCGAATAAAATTAATTTATTGCCATATTTTTCATTTGTTTCAATGACTATTCCTGAAATATTTAATGGAATGGAAGATGATATACTATTGGTGAAAAATGATCAAGGTCAATATTATATTCCATCAATTGGTGAAATGTCATTAACACATATGTATTTTGGCGAAGCATATCAAGTTTATTTGACCGGTGATGAAGTGAT
The DNA here is from genome assembly GCA_964529325.1 of uncultured bacterium. Taxonomy (GTDB): domain Bacteria; phylum Fidelibacterota; class Marinisomatia; order SCGC-AAA003-L08. The sequence goes on from CAZGWH010000020.1 coordinate 23,949, forward strand.
TGATTTTTCTTATCCATTATCTTCATTATCATCTTATATTGATATGAATAATTATGAAGATAAATATGAAAATCAGCAGACAAACTATTATCCGCAAATTAATACAGGAATTTCCCACCCAATTATTATTGAATCAATTAGTGGAAATTATAATATCGGTGATGAAATTTCAGCTTATGCACAGGGGCAATTTGTGGGTGGTGTTAAAATAATAGATAATAATATGCCAATTGTTCTAGTTACATCGGGAGGTTTTGAAAGATATGGTGTTGATATAGACGGATATGAAATTGGTGATGAAATTGAGCTGAGAATATGGAATAATAAACTAAATCAAGAATTAAGAGTAGATTATAATTTAGAATCACCTTATTTTGGAATAGATCCATTATCTTCTGGTTCTATTGAAATTTTTGAAATGGATGCAATTCCACAAAAATATTTGTTAGGTCAAAATTTTCCTAATCCATTTAACCCAAATACGACCATTGAATTTGCAATCCCTGAAGATTCGTATGTGAATTTATCTGTTTACGATATTATGGGTCGATTGGTAAAAACAATAGTTGATAAAAAAATAAATGCCGGCTATTATCAAGTCGATTGGGATGGCACAGATCAAGATAGCTTACATGTTTCGGCAAGTTTATATATCTATGTATTAAAAAATAATAAAGTCACAATTACTAAAAAAATGATTATGATGAAATAATTACTAATTTATTTTATGTATTATTAATTAATAGTTAATTGTACTTATGAATAATTGGAAAGATATAAAGTTAAAATTATTCCTATAAATTTATTTGATTCCTTATCAAAAATAGTTAAACAGATGATTTTGAGTTTTTATTAAATCTTTAAATAGGAAATAATTTAACTAATTTTACAATATTAATTTGTAATTATAAATAACTATGAAATCAACAAATTCAGATATTAATCTTAAATCTTTTTATGGTTCATCAATAAATGAAGAACCGGGAGAGTTTCCCTTTACTCATGGAATTTACCCGAATATGTATTTAGGTCGCCATTGGACAATGAGGCAATATGCTGGATTTGGATCTGCCGAAGAAAGTAATAAACGATATAAATATTTATTAAATCAAGGGGTAATGGGTTTATCTGTAGCCTTTGATTTACCTACTCAAACAGGATATGATTCTAACCATGCTCTTTCTCAAGGAGAGGTTGGACGAGTTGGTGTTCCTATTTCTTCATTAGCAGATATGGAAGTTTTAATGGAGGGGATTCCATTGGATAAAGTATCCATTTCAATGACCATTAATTCAACAGCAAGTATTTTGCTTGCATTTTTAGTTGTAACGGCAGAAAAGCAAGGAATATCAAAAGAACATTTAAGGGGTACTGTTCAAAATGATATATTAAAAGAATACATTGCGCGTGGTACTTTTATTTATCCTCCTAAACAAAGTATGCGAATTATTACAGATATGTTTAAATGGTGTGGAATAAATATTCCCAATTGGAATACAATTTCAATTTCAGGGTATCATATTAGAGAAGCGGGTGCAACCGCAGTGCAGGAATTAGCATTTACATTTGCTAATGGTATTGCCTATGTTGAATCTGCATTAAATGCTGGAATGGATGTAAATCAGTTTGGAAAAAGATTAAGTTTCTTTTTCAATGCACATAATCATTTTTATGAAGAAATTGCTAAATTTAGAGCAGGGCGTCGAATATGGGCAAAAATTATGAAGGAACGATTTAGTGCAACAGAACCTAAAGCGATGATGTGCCGATTTCATACACAAACTGCGGGTTCTACATTAACGGCACAACAAATAGATAATAATGTAGTGAGGACAACGATACAGGCTGTCTCGGCTGTTTTAGGTGGAACTCAATCATTACACACAAATGCGTTTGATGAAGCCTTAGCGTTGCCAACAGAGACATCAGCAAGGCTTGCATTGAGAACTCAGCAAGTCATTGCACATGAATCAGGTATTCCCGATGTAGTTGATCCATTTTCAGGTTCTCATTTTATGGAATCATTGACGGATGAAATAGAATCTCAAGTATTAAAATTAATTCAAAAAATTGATGATTTGGGTGGTGCTGTTCCTGCCATTGAAATGGAATTTCAGCAAAATGAAATTGGTCAATCTGCTTATCAATATCAAAAAAAAATAGATGATCAGTCTAATATAATTGTAGGGGTAAATAAGTTTAAAGATGAAAAAGAACCCGCACCTGAAATATTAAAAATTAATGAAGAAGCAGTCCAATCTCAATTGTTTCGACTCAAAAAAATTAAACAAACCCGGGACTCAAATGCAGTTCAAGTATCATTGGATGAATTAAAAACTATTTCAAAAGGAAATGGAAATTTAATGGAAGGTATTATTGATGCTGTTAAAAATTATGCAACTTTGGGTGAAATAAGCGATGTATTACGAACTGAATTTGGTATTCATGCCTAATTGATTTTTACCCAATTAATTAATTCAAATTTAAAAACTCAATTTATTGGAAGAGAAATAGAATATTATTCCAACTCCAATTCAACAAATGAAGACATTTGGGAAAAAGTATCTAAAGATAAAGCGAATAATGGCTTTCTTGTAATTACAGATAATCAACTAAAAGGTAAAGGACGGCGAGAAAATAAATGGCTTTCTTCACCGAATAATAATTTATCATTTTCATTTTTGCTCCTACCTAATATAAAAAGCGGTAAATTAGGTTTACTATCACTTCTTTCTGGAGTTGGTATATGCGAGGGTATAGAACAATCTTGCGGAATTGAATGTAAATTAAAATGGCCGAATGATATTCTAATAAAGAATAAAAAAGTGGGTGGTATTTTAATTGAAACTAAAGAAATAATTAATAAGATTTATGTTTGTATTGGGATTGGAATAAATGTGAATGATGATTTAATATATTTTCCAACTGAGGTCAGGAATTCCTCAACATCCTTATTAATTGAAACCCATCAACTTATTCAGAGAGAACTACTTTTAGCATCTATTTTAAATTCAATTGAGAATTTATATTTGAACGATTTAGATAATATCTGTAAAAAATGGATGAATTCTTGTACGCATATCAATTCAATTGTTTCATTTAACTTTGGTGGTAAAATAATAACAGGAAAATTCTTAGGTATTAGTTCAAATGGATATGCTAAAATTGAATATAATGGAAAAATTAAAATTTTTCCAGGAGGAGAATTAATACTTTAATGCTAATTGCAATAGATATTGGAAATACAAATGTAACGATTGGTTGTTTTAAGACGGAAAATTTACGATCTATATATAGAATTGAATCAAATACTTCTGCAAATTTTGGGCTTTCAAATTTAGAATTAAAACATGTTACCGATATTATAATTAGTTCTGTTGTTCCAAAACAAACTGAAGATTATACAAAGCAGAGTAAAAACTTATATAATATCACTCCCTTTATTATTAAACACGATAATATTGATGGTTTAATTTTAGAAGTAGATGAACCTAATTCCGTTGGGGCTGACCGTATTTGTAATGTAATTGGTGCAAACAAACATTTTAACTCACCTTGTATAATTGTTGATTTTGGAACCGCAACGACTTATGATGTAGTGGATGAGAGAGGAGCATTTATTGGTGGTGCAATTGCTCCAGGAATAGATGTATCAGCTAATTATTTATATCAAAAAGCTGCATTACTTAGAGACACTGCCTTTCAATTTCCGGAATTTGCTGTAGGTAAAAATACTGAAACAAATCTTCAATCTGGAATTATGTTTGGTGCTGTTGATGAAGTTGAGGGTATGATAAAGCGAATTAAAAATGAAATGAAATGGGTAGCATGTGATGTTATTTTAACGGGCGGTTTTAGTACTATTATTTCGTCAGGTATTTCATTTACACACCATGTTGAACCTAATTTAACTTTAATAGGTATGGAAACAATTAATAGAAAATTAATTAAAAGGAATTAATTTCGTTCGTTTATTGATTATGTTGTCCATTTAACTTTTTTATGATACTCTTCTAAATTTTTTGCTCCAGCATAACTAAAAGCACTACAAATGCCATCATGAATATCCTTAATTGCATATTTAACAGCTCCTTTATATGGTATTTCCATACTTACCCCTTCTGTATGATTACCAATATTTCCGGTGTTTAGTTTAGATTCAAAAGAAGCACTGCCCATATAGCTTTTATAGAAGGTTTCATTTGGATAATTTCCTCTTCGTAATTTTGGTCCTGGACTTTCTTTTGTTCCAGCAAATAAACTGCCTGTCATAATTGCATCAGCACCTCCAGCTAATGCCTTTGCAATATCTCCCACAGTTGAAATACCACCATCAGCAATTATTTTCACATTATTCTTATCTTTTTTTTCTGCACAATTTAGGACTGCTGAAAACTGTGGAATACCATATCCTGTCATAATTCGAGTTGTACAAGCTGAACCAGGGCCAATTCCTACTTTTAATATATTTGCTCCCCATTCAGACAATTCTTTCACTGCTTCTGATGTGCAAACATTTCCAGCAATAATGTCCACTTGATTATTTAGTTTATATTTTTTTAACCAATTTTTTACATGAATAATTTGATTTTTCATTTTAATATGATGCCCATGAGCAATATCAATTGTTATACTTCTTAGAAAAGGTTTTAATTCACCATGTTCAAAATTTTTCAATTGATCAAGATTATTTACACCAATAGAAATATCAATTGGGCAATTGTTTGATAATATAAATTGACAATCATTATTGAACTCCTTTAGGGATTGTTGGAACCGATGTAAAATTCCCATTGCACCAAGTTTATATAATGTTGATGCCATTTCAGCACCCGTTACTGTTTTCATATTTGCAGCAATTACAGGCATTTTAATTGTATGAAATTTAGGGTGTTTAAAAAGTTCTACAGATAAGTTTACATTACTTCGGCTTTCAAGTATAGAATACGTTGGTATAAGGAAAACATCATTATAGTTTAGTGATTTCAATTAATTGTCCTATTTTTATTTACTTTTTATTAATTGCAGAAGATTAAAATTAACAATATTAAATGATTATTAATATTATAATTTTAAAATCCAAAAGTAATAATTACTCCCAATCCAATTATGGTTGCAATTTTTAATAATGTAGAAATTGTTGAATAATCATTTGATTTAACCCTAAATAATAAATACAGAATATAGAATATTAGAGGAGTAAATAGTCCCCAAAATAAAACAATATAATATGGATTCAATTCTATAAATAAAGGTATAAACCCTGCCCACCCTAATAATAAAAGTGTCAAAATTAAAAATAATATTTTACTTTTTTTAATCCCAAAATAAACTGGGAAAGTATAGATTTTAAATTTATAATCACCGGTGTAATCTTCAATATCTTTTATTAATTCTCTTAAAATTGTTAAATGAGTAGCGAGTAATGCTGGAATCCAAAGTAATTCAATTTTATGTGTTAGTGATGCTTCTGTAAATAAAAAAACAAGCCCAAGAGTAATTCCAATTAAAATATTTCCAATTAATGGTATCGATTTAAAAATTGGTGTGTAAGTAATTATGATGGGTAAAATAATAAAATAAACTAATCGTGAGCTAATAACATTGAGTTGTGAAGTTAAACATATTGAAATAAATAAAACTATAACCGCAAAAATAAATGCTTTATTTACTGAAATTCCACCTGTAATTAATGGCTTTTGAGGGCAGTTTAATTTGTCAGTTTGAATATCAAAAATATCATTTAAAACATTTGAGAAAATTGTAAATCCAGAAACGGTTAGGCATGTTATAATGACATCATAAGAATTTAGCTCCTGTTTTAAAATAAATGCAGAAATTATGACCGTAATAATGGAGAGCAAAACATTAATAGGTCGAGCCATTTTCATCATTGAAATATTCATTTTGGAGTTATTTCTAAGAATCTATTGTCTCCATTTTGGTCATTATGAATAATAACTACATAATTTTGATCTAAAAAAATCTGCTTAACTTGTATAATTTGGTTTTTACCACCAGTTTCTAAAAGAATAAAGCCATTTGGATTTAATAATTTTTTTCCATCAATTGCAATTTTTCTATAAAAAGAGAGCCCATCTGAAAAATCGGTGAGTGCTATTTCAGGCTCAAATTTTACTACACCATCCTTGAGAGATTTCATTTCATCAGGTGATATATATGGGGGGTTAGAGACTATACAGTCAAATGTTTGATTAATAGTTTCATTTAGAAAATCTATTTGTTTTAATTCTAAATTTTTAATTTGAAATTTTTGTTTATTTTGATGTGCAATAATTAATGATTCGCGAGAAATATCAATTGCTACCCCTGAATTATATATATTTTCTTTTAAAAGAGAAATAGCGATACAACCTGAGCCTGTTCCAATATCTAAAAAATCACCACTTTCTGATTTTTGTTTAATAATTTCTATTAATGTTTCAGTTTCAGGTCTTGGAATAAGTACAAATTTATTTACAATAAAATCTCTTCCATAAAATGGAGCTTTTTCTAAAATATATTGAAACGGTTCATGAGTTTTTCGCCTGGTAATGAATTTTCTGATTTTGTCTAATTCTAATTGATGTAATTGTTCTTCAAATCGAACATATAAATCAATCCGATTACATTTTAATAAGTCACTTAAAAACCATTCTAATTCAAGTTTGGCATTCGTTATACCATGTTTTGTGAGATAATCTTTTCCCCAATTGATTATATCGAGGATTGTCCAGACCTGTTTTGCTTTTGAGGTCATGGTCGAGAGTTATTAGACTTCAGCGAGTTGGCTTTTACGCTCTTCCATTTTAAGAGCTTCAATAGTTTCTGTTAAATCACCATCAAGAATTTCATCTAATTTATAAAGAGTAAGATTTATTCGGTGGTCCGTAACTCGTCCTTGTGGGAAGTTATAGGTACGAATTTTTGCACTTCTATCACCTGTGGAAACCATTGATTTTCTTTCAGATGCTCTAATAGAATTAATTTCTTGTTGTTTTACTTCATATAGACGAGTTCTTAATACTTTTAGTGCTTTATCTTTATTTTTATGTTGAGATGATTCATCTTGACAAGTTACAACTAATCCAGATGGAATATGAGTAATTCGAATAGCGGATTCGGTTTTATTAACATGTTGACCACCAGCACCAGATGCACGGTATGTATCAATTCTTAAATCAGTATCATTAATTTGAATATCAACATCTACTGCTTCGGGTAATACTGCAACTGTCGCAGCTGAAGTATGGAGCCTTCCACTTGACTCTGTTGCTGGAACGCGTTGAACACGATGGACACCACTTTCAAATTTAAGTTCTCCGTATGCACCCTTGCCTGTAATTCCGACAACCGCTTCTTTTAATCCACCTGTTTCAGAATCACTTAAATTTAAAATTTCAATTGTCCAATTTTGTCGTTCAGCATAACGCATATACATACGATAAAGATCTCCTGCAAAAAGAGCAGCCTCTTCACCGCCAGTACCTGATCTAATTTCAAGAATAGTGTTTTTATCATCATCAGGATTTTTTGGAATTAACATTATTTTTAACATTTCTTCCATTTCAAAAATTTCTTTTTTTAATCCATCGATTTCATCTTGAACAAGTTCTTTTAATTCTAAATCATCTCCATTTAAAATTTCACCATATTCAATTAATTGGTTATGTTTTTGAATATAGTTCTTTGCATTAGAGTGAAGCTCTGTTAAATCACTATGTTCTTTAGATAGATCTTTATATCGTTCAATATTAGAAACTACATTAGGATTACTTAGCTCTTTAGTAATTTCATCATATTTTTGAACAATACTATTTAATTTATTAATCATTTGCTTCGATTAATATAAGATTAATTTTTAAGATCTGCCTCAGAAAGATTATATTTTTTCATATATTTTTCAATACGACCAGCAGTATCAATTAAATTTTGTTTTCCAGTAAAAAACGGATGACATGCATTACAAATTTCTACATTAATTCCATCAACAGTCATTCGTGTTTCGAATGAACTTCCACATGCACAATGAACAGTGCCCATTTTATATTCGGGGTGTATTCCCTTTTTCATAATTATCCTTTTAATTAATTTTATTTAGTACATTCTCAAGTGCATCCATTGCATCATTTATATTTTGATCAGATGCTGCATATGAAAATCTAATATTGTTTGGTGATCCAAATCCATCTCCAGGGACGGATACCACCTGTTTGTTTTCTAATAAATACATTGCAATATCTGTGGCAGTATTTATAGGTTTTCCATCTAAAAATTTTCCAATAAAGTGAGTAAAATCTGGAAATACATAAAATGCTCCCCCTGGCATAGCACAATTTACTCCATTTAGTGACTTCAACCGCTCCATTATTAATGTTCGCCTTGATTTGAAGACTTCTCTCATTTTAGGAATGGCTTTCTGGCTTCCTGTTAGTGCCTCAACAGCTGCTATTTGTGCAATTGAATTTGGGCAGGAAGTACTTTGTCCTTGAAGCTTACTCATTGCTTTTATAACTTTGGAATTACCAGCCGTGTATCCAATTCTCCAGCCTGTCATTGCATAGGTTTTTGAACAACTTTGAAAAGTTAAAATCTTTTCATTATCATTTGTTAATGTTGCAATACTTTTAAATTCAACATCATAAGTTAATTGCTCATAACATTCATCGGAAAACACCCATAAGTTATGTTTTTTTGCAATTTCTAATGTTTGTTTTACAGCATCATCACTCCAAACACCACCGGTTGGATTTGATGGTGAGTTTATTATAATACCTTTTGTATTTGGATTAATTGAGTTAATTAAATCTTCAAAATCAGGTTCAAATTGACTCTCAGGATTCGTATTCACAAATACTGGTTTTGCGCCAGTAACAGAAACAAAATCAGGAAATGAAACCCAATATGGTTTAAAAATTATTACCTCATCCCCTGATTGAAAAAGTACTTGACATGCATTATATAGAGAATGTTTTCCACCACAAGAGATAATAACTTCTTCAGGTTTATAAAATAAGGAATTATCTCTCTCCATTTTTTCACAAGCAGCTTGTCGTAAAATGGGCATACCGGCACCAGGTGTATATCTAGTGTTACCATTGTTAATAGCATTAATTCCTGCATTGCGAATATTTTCAGGAGTATCAAAATCAGGCTCCCCAACACTTAAATTAATTACATTAAATCCTTTTGAACGAAGTTCACCTGCTTTACTTGTCATCTGTAAAGTTAGTGATGGTTGTATTCTATTTATTCGGTCTGAAAACATAAAATTTCTCTTAAAATCTAAGGGGGTATTTTACTAGGATTTATTGTCCAGAATCAATGGTTTCTTGGTCTATTTCTGGCCATTTTGCTTTTATAACTGTTTTAATCCCACCTCTCGGGTGAAAATCTCCAATTACTGTTATTTTTTTTGGGTTACACGCTTTTTTAAAATCATCTAAAATTTGATTTGTAACAAATTCATGAAAAATTCCTACATTTCGATATTGAACTATGTATAGCTTTAAAGATTTTAATTCAACTATACTTTTGTTAGGTATGTAATAAATTTTAATAATAGCAAAATCGGGTAATCCTGTTTTAGGGCAAACACAATTAAATTCGGGTATTGAAATATTTATTTCATAATTTCTATCTGAATGATTATTAGGTACAATTTCTAAATTTTTATACGATGGAAGGTTTTTGATTTTCAATTAAGGTTCCTTTGAAACATAAAAAAAGGCATCAATTAATGATGCCTTTAATTTTAATTATTTGCCTTGTTTAGGTGGTCTTACTTTTCGCCTTCTTTTATGGCGTCGTTTTTCAGTAGAAATATCATCTTTTTTCTTTAAAGATGTTATTTCACTTTTTCTTTTTAAATCTAATTGATTTTTTTGTGAAGTTAGTTTTATCAAGTTATCACCTGAAAAAACAACAGTATCTACTGAAGGTTTATTCCCAGCAAAAACAAAACATAAACTTAATAATATTATTGATAATTTTCTCATATTGCCTCCCATTGCAATAAAACAAAGCATATTTAATTAAATGCTCCTATCAAAATATACTAATAAGAGATAATATAATCCTAAAAAATATTAAAAGGGTAATTCTTCTTCAGTTTCAACCGGTTCGGATACTTTATCTTCCACCTTTTCATTATCTTGTTTCCATTCTAAAGGGGTAACTGAATCAGCTAATATTTCAGTTTTATAGTGGGTGACTTTATTTTTATCTTCCCATTTTTGAGTTCTTAACTTCCCTTCAATACATATTAATTGACCTTTTTTAACATATTCTGTAACAAAATCAGCCTGTTTCCCAAGGGAAACAATGTTATGCCACTCTGTGTGGTCTGTTTTATTCCCATCTGAATTTGATTTTGTTTCATTGGTTGCAAGTGAATAATTGACAACTGAAAGACCTGAAGGAGTATATCTACCTTCGGGTGATTGACCAACTCTTCCTACTAATATTACTTTATTGACACTTCTTTTTTGCATTTTATTTTCCTTATATTTTGGACTTAATTATAATAATTCACATAAATAATCTATTAAATATTAAAATTAATTACAAGAATTATTTTATTTTTATGCATGAA
>CAZGWH010000021.1:0-1508 GCA_964529325.1 uncultured bacterium
TTTTTGGTAACGAAAAGGAAGTATTAAATGTTGCACTTGCTAATTGAATCTAAGAAATTTATAAATCAATTAATTAATAATTAGTAAAATTAACATATTAGAATTATTAAAATTTTTCATATTGATAAGGATAAAATAATAAATGTTAAGTCAACGAAAAGAAGAAGAACGAAAATACAGACAAAGTTTAATTTTAAATGGAGCTCTTCAAATTTTTAAAGATAAAGGTCTTGAAAAGGCGACAATGGAGGAAATAGCTCATTCTGCGGGATTTGGAACCGCTACATTATATTATTATTTTCCGTCAAAGGATGATGTTTTTTTAGCGATTTTAGTAAAAGGTTGGAAGACACTTTTAGAAGGTATTGAAGATATAATTAATTTGGATGTACCCTCTGAAGAAAAGTTTTTAGATACAATATATGAAATTGCTGGAATTGTTCTAAAAGAATTAAATTTATATCGTTTTTTATTTCAAGCACCACAAGCATATCCATCAATTAGTGAACAAAATTCTGAGTGGAAGGATTATCAAAATAGATTATATGCTACTTTACAAGGATTACTGAAAGATGGAATCAAAGAGGGGGCATTCCCAAAAGTGAAGCCTGAATTATTAATGAAAGGGATTGGTGGAATATTTCATAGTATTTTATTTATGGGAGATGGTAAAAAGTCAATGTCAAAAGCGGAATTTAAAATATTAATTAGTGAATTATTAACTAATTAATCTCTGAATAAATAAATAATAAACTACCTGAATTAACGGAGCTATATTCTAAAAATTGTAGTTTATAAGATTTTTCTCCTAAAATGAATATATAACATCTCTTTGGATTAGAAATTTCAAGTCGGTGATGTGTAATATCATAATGTAAAACTTCATTTTCAAAATCACAATTATCTTCATCTAAACCGATACATTCATCTTTGTATTCAAGAGATGATGGAGTTACAATATTATTTTCAAAGTTTTCTGGAATTGTAATAATTTCTTCAAATGAATATTCATCAAAAATTGCAACAGGTATTGAATCATTTATCGTAATACTTGGCATTGAAAAAATACTTCCAATATAATCAATTTCTTTTTTAATACAACCAAAATGCCATATTATTGTATCCATTGGGTTATTAAAATTATAATATGAATTTTTATTTAATAATTCAGTAAATATTATTTCAATACCATTTGAATCTTCTTTTTCAGGTTGAGTACAATTTATAAAAAATAATGAAATAATTATGATAATATAAAATTTATTTAAAATTAGTTTTTCCATGATAGATTAATCCTAAAATTCCTTCCAATGTTTTGTCCAATTTTTGTTTCAATGAAGTCTCCAATATTTAATAAACTTATTTCTAAATTAATTTTATTTATTGGATTAGAATGAATCGAAAGATCTGATACTGAATATGAAGATATTGCATTCTCATTGCTAATATAAGTCCCTGTTTCTGGGTCATGATAACCATCAAAAAATGAGTTTACCCATTTTAATTGA
>CAZGWH010000021.1:1608-31684 GCA_964529325.1 uncultured bacterium
CCCTGTTTCTGGGTCATGATAACCATCAAAAAATGAGTTTACCCATTTTAATTGATGTGAAATAGAAAGTTTTTCATTTATTTTATAGGTCGTCATATTTTGAATTGATAGCGGTCTTGTATTTGGTAATGAACGACATGCCATATTTAATAAAATATTATCCTCCTTACATAATATATTTTCTCTATTTAAATCAGTATTGTAATTAAAAACAGCATTGAAACTCCAATTTAAATTAAAATTGAAATTAATATTCTGTGAATAAGCGAGGGATTGATATAATGTATTTTTGATGTTTTGATAACTATAAACTGTTTCATTAATTTCGCCAATATCATACCAGTCAATATAGTTTTTAAAATAAGTATTTAAATATTCTATTGAAAGTTTTGTTTTAGAATTTAATATATGGTCAAGTCGAGTAGAGAACCCCTTTGATATTTCAGGTTTTAATTCGGGGTTACCAATGACTTTATACCCCATATCTTCATGAATCCAATCTGTATATTTCTCAATAAATGAAGGCCTTCTAAATCCACCTCCATAATTTATTTTTAATGTGGTATTTTTCGAAAATTTATAAGTATAACCAAGTCGAGGGCTAAATGCAGATTCTTCATTAATAAAATAATCATATCTTCCACCTAAATAAATATTGAATTTATTATTAAAATCCATATCATATTGAAAATAACTACCAAAACCATAGGAATTTAATTTTTTTGATTTAAATCTATCGCCCCAAGTGTTTATATATGTGAATTCAAACCCAGCATTTGCTACTGAAATACCATATTCATATGTTGACGAAACATCATATTTGCTTAGTATTTCTTGAGTGTAATCATCATTAAAGATAATATCAGTGTCAGTTGAAATGAGTTTATAATTTCGTAAATATTTCTCGAATAATAAAGTTTGGGATATTTTTCTTTTTCCTCTTGGATTAAAAGTATGGTTTAATCTAATTCCATTTCTAAAGATTTTAGTTTTATTTAAATCAAGTCTTGATTCTCCAATTTCTTTGTTGTAAAAATTATTTAAATACAGTTGAAATGAATGTTTTGGAATTAATTTAGAAACTTTAAGTATAGAATTTAAATTGAAATATTGATTTATTTTTAAATATTTTAGATCAATATCAGTATTTAAAAAATCAAAATAAATAGAGGATGAAAAAAATAATTTTTTAAATGGAAAGTTACTATTTAAATGAATACTATTTTTCCCATTAATATTAAGTTCACCATAATTTTGATGATTATAATTTATTTTGATTGATTTTTTATTTGAAGGGTTTATAAGTTTTATGTTAATAACACCACCCATTGCCTCACTACCATATAAACTACTTCCAGGACCTTTAATAATTTCTATTGATTTAATATTATCCATAGGAATTTGATCAAAAGAAAATCGATTATTAAATTTCCCACTTACTTGTTGACCATCAATTAAAATTAGAAAGTTTTTCGCATCAATACCATTAATTAATGTTCCTGAACCGCCATCAATAAAAAAGGAAGTATGGATATAGGCTTTTGATTCTAAAAAATTTCCTAAATTTGTGAAAGGTGAATCTTTAATCTCATCCATTGTTATATTTTCTGAAATGACAGGTGAGTTTTTATGCATATCAAATGATTTTACATTATAAATGTTTATTTCTTTAAATTGATGCACCTTTTGTTTTAAAAATATTTTAAGAGGAAATGTTGAATTATTAATTATTGAGCTTTTTGAAATTTCTAATTTTTCATAATTAATATGGCTAATAATTATATTACAATTTGATTGTGGTATCTTTAAATTAAAATACCCGTCCAGATTTGATTCAGTTCCAATTTCATTACAATAAATATTTGCATCCTGAATCGGATTATTTGTGTTTTTATCCAGTAATATACCATTTAAAAATAATTGTTTAGAAAATAATGATTTAGGATGAATTATTATTATAATAAAAATAATCCAATTTATTAGGTGTTTCAATTATTTTAAATAAGATATTTTTTGAGTTACAAAATATTTTTCGGAGGAAATCAGTACGATATATAATCCCGATGGAATATTATCTGGTGACCAGTTAATAGAATATTCTATATTTTTGGATCGTATTCCTTCGAAAATTGTGTTAATTAATGAGCCATTAATATTAAATATACTAATTTTATAATTATTAAATTCAGGGACAGTATAATGAATATTTGTAACAGGATTAAATGGATTAGGTGATATATCTATTGAAAAATAGGATGGTTCAATTGATTTTAAATTTAAAGTTGTAGGATCAATACAATTATTCCATGTTGGATCAAACATCCATAATTCGGCTATATTATTAATATTTATCCACAAGTAATTATTTTCTAAACATGTTTGTTCATCTAAACCATTCCATGTATAATCTTGTGAAATACATTCAATTTCAGTTACACCCCCTATTGGAATGACTACATCATCATCAAGATAATAGCAACCAAAGAATGTATGAGTTGACATATCATAACAATATGGATACCAACAAGAGCTATCATCACAAATTAAACCTTCTTGGCATGCTTGAGTAAAACTCAAGGTAATAATCGAAGAGATAATTATTAAAAATTTCATATTTAAATTATTCATTTTGTTTTTCAAATCAGTATTCTAAATTTAAATTAATTATTTTATTTAATACAATAAAATTTATAAATTTATATAAATGGAAATAATAAATTTATGCAAATATCTAAAACAGCAGTAATAACAAATAATAAATTAAAAAGAAGTGTATTCTTTATTTTAGGAACACTTGCATTTTTTACGGGTATTATTGGAATAATTATTCCAGGATTACCAACTACAATATTTATGATTATTGCAGGGTATTTTTATTTTCATTCCTCAAATAAATTTTATAAATATATAATAAATCATAAATTATTTGGGGCTCATGTTTATAATTTTTTAACAGGAAAAGGTATTACCCCAACAGGGAAAAAGACTTCCCTAATATCAATGTGGTTATTTATTGCTATTGGAATTTTATTTGGTTATAATTCAATCCCGCAAATGATAATTGCATTAATAATAATTCTTGGTCTTTCGGGAACTTTTTTTATTTTAAAACAGCCAACATTTAGATAAAATAGATTATTTTTTGGAATAAATTTTGACAAGAGAGTCAATTTTTATATCCATAATATTTAATGAATCTCCTAGTAAATAAATTTCTTGTTTATGTGTATTAATCTGTTCTTCAATTGATTTTTTTTCATTAGAACAACTAATGAAAAAGCAAATCATTAATAATAATTTTATTAAATTAAATTTTTTCTTATTTTTTTTCATGGAATTGTTGCCTTGTGTAAATTGTTTACTCTAAATTCAGCCAAATAGTTTAAGAAGAAAATGGCTAATAGAACATTATTTATAATTTTAATTAATTTTATTTTTACATCATGTGCAATTTCACCAATTCAAACTGGTCTTGAAAATTTCAGTTATCACAATCGTGCTCGCTTACAATATATTACTTTAGGAATGTCCAAGGATGATGTTTTAAAGGCAATGGATAGTAATGCTAAAGCGAAAATGAAAAACGGACGAATTTTAAGTAATCCATATAAAACAGAAGCCGTAATCAATGCTGAGGGTACAACGGTCGAGGTTTTATACTATTATACTGAATTGGTAAATATTGATGAAATTGGTGAAGATAAGTTAACACCCGTTGTTATTTCTAAAGGAAAAGTAACTGGTTGGGGAAGGGATTATTTAACAACTTTAATTGGTAAATAATTATGAAACAAATAATAAGATTCCTTCTTTTTTGTACTTTTGCTTTTACTCAATATTATAATCTAAATATAATTCCGACGGGGCAATCCCATTTAGTTGTATTACAGGAATCAATTTCAGGTATTGGAAATGGATGGGAAATAGGTATTTTTGATACTAATGGAATCCTTAATGATGGTAATTGCTATACCGAATATGGTGATATCTTAGTTGCATCGGGTGTTTGGATGGGTAATCAATTAGATTTTTCTGCGGTTGGATCAATTGATTTTTGTGAAATTGGAGGAGAACAGCAAGCTGGGTTTATTGAGAATAATGAAATTATTATTCGGATTTTTGATCCTCAAAATCAAATTGAATATTCGACTTTATTTTCAACATTTGATGGGCAGAATGCATATTTTGTTTCAAGTTTTTATACAGCAATTTCTGAAATATCAATAGACCAAGAATTAACGACAAATTCATTTCATAATGGTATTGAAGTTAATGATTTTTCAATTACTAAGCTTTATCCAAATCCTGCAAATCCAATTATTCAAATTGAGTATGAAGCAAAATTAAAGCAAAATTTAACATTCGCAATTTTTGGACTTGACGGTAAACTTTATAAAAAATTCTATAATAATAATTTTTACGGAAAAAATTCTTTATCGGTTTCATTAGAAAATATCCCATCTGGTTTTTATTATTTTAAAGTGGGAAATGAAGTTCATCAAGTTAATAAAAAGTTTATGGTATTAAAATAATTTAAGTAGAAAGGAAGAAGCCTGCAGTAAACTGAAGGCTTCTTTTCGTTGGAGAGTAAATTGAGGTATTTTCCTATATCCTGAGAGAATATTAATAAGGTTTAATCAATAATTATTTGAGACATATCACAATTAACTATTTAAAGTTTTTAAATTTGATATTTATCACATTTGTTATTTTTTCGTGTAGTAGGAAAATAGTAACAATTGTTGAAAAAACGGATTCCAATGGAAAAATTTTAAAAATTAAAACCGTTCCCACGAATGAAATTGAATTACATCAATCATTTTATTTAAATGGCATTTTAGAATATGAAGCTGAAATGAGAGATGGTATTCCTGATGGATATGTAAAATATTGGGATGATGAAAGTAAATTAATATCTTCAGCTAATTATGAAAATGGCAAGTTGAATGGGTTTTCATTCTCATATTTTAAAAATGGAAATATTGCATCAAAAATAGAATATTTTTATGGGGATTTACATGGAATAAAAGAAACATACCATGAAAATGGAGTACTTAAATCTAATCAGATCTTTGAATTTGGAGAAGCAAAAACTAAATTGCTTCGATTTGATATTTTAGGAAATAGAATTTACCAGCCTTGATCAATCCCGCCAGGGAAAAATAAAGATGTGAACATGCTTGCAAAAATCATAAAAATAAACATCATTGGTATAAATATAATAAGTTGAGCAAGTAAGTTGTAACCCAAAACTCCTAAAGCTCTTTTTATTAATGATTTATCAAAAATTATAGCTGATGATAGCCTTTCTTCAAGTGCAGTTATTTTTCGATCTAACTCAATAATTTGTTGTTGTTCATCCATTATTATTTTTCCTCAAGTTTTTCATTTATTGATAATATACTATCTGGTTGTATACTTACAATATTAGATATATGTTTGTAATTTCTTTTATATAATACTAAACGATGATTCCCATCTGTTAAATTTTCAATTTGAATTGGAGTATAACCTTTTTCAATATTATCTATTAATACCATTGCACCTGCAGGATTAGAATTTATTGATAGAGTACCATATTTCCTTAAAAATTCTGATCTTGTTTCATTTAATATATCTTGTATTTTAAATGGGCCAACAATATCTTCATTTTGAAGCCCAACTTTATCTGTCGTAATTATTTGAAATTCACATTGCCCCAATGCTTTCTCTGGAATTTCCCATGAAAGATTTGAAGCATCACCATTTGTTGTAAGAATTGGTTTCCAATAACTTCCATCTAAACGATAGCTAATTCTATTTGATCGAATCCCTGTATTATCATTGCTATCCCATTGAAACCATAAAGTATCTCCAACGACTAGAATTGATGAATCAGGTGTTGAAACTATTGGTTCTAAAAATTTAACATTTGGTGGTGTATTATCAATTATTCGGATTCCTTTAACGGTTTGAGTCGTTGAATTTCCTGAAATATCTGTCAAGGTCGCTTTCAGTTTAGCATTTTTTGTTGGCCCGGGTAGAATTGGAATTTGTAAATTTATTGATTTAGAAGAAATATTTTCTGATAAAAAATCAATTTCTTTTATAAGATTAAATTTTCGAGGAATATTTGAATATTCAATAATTAAATTTGAAATTTGCACATTATCACTTATTTGAAATGATTGGTTTAAAGTGTCGTTTTCCTTTACCTCAATTCTATATTTTGAAAGTGGAATAAATAAATTTGGATTTATTTCATCAATAATAGAAAATAGGTGTGTGGTTGAAGTATCTTTTAAATCAACATGGTCAATTACAATAATTCTAATTTGGGCTTCATTTGTAATGATATGGTTAGGTACACTCCAATTCCAATTTTGTTGTGAACCTGGCAGAGTTATTAATTCTTCCCATTTCTTCCCATTATTTAATGAGAATTGAATTAAATGAGAGTTAAGAGCTTCATTATCACTTGATACCCAATTTATTTCTTGATTTTCTCCATTTTTCATTATATTTGGAAAATTTAAATTAATTGAAATTTCAGGATTTGTAAAATCAATAACTTTAAATGGTGAAGTTGTCAACTCATTTGAATTTCCTGAATCATCTGTAAGTACCATTTTAATTAATGCTGATTTTGAATATCCTTTTGGAATTTCAAGGTCATAATTATATTCTAAAAAAGTCCCTTGTAATTCTGAAGATGAATTTAAAAAAATATAATTTTGACTATCTTGAGCATAATAAAAATCAATTGAATTTATTGAATGATTATCTTTTAGAATTAAATCTAAGTTATATTTTTGAGTTTCATTCACAGAATTATTTGGTTCAGATTTAAATGATAAACTTGGAATTGTTTGATCAACAATTATTAAATCTGAATAAATTTCTGTTGAAGTTAAGCCCATTTGATCTTCAAGTGTAATTTTAATTTGACAATTATTATTCAGTTCAACAGGAACTAACCAGGAAAAACTATCTGAGTAATCTTTAATTTTTAATTGTTTTTTATATAATTCAATCCAGGTATTCCCTTGATCTATAGAATATTCCAAAAGTGAGCTTTTTAATTTTAAATTATCACTACCATTCCAATTGATCATTATTGCTTTGCCAGTACCAACTTCTTTGCTTGGTAAATTCATAGAAAAATGAACAATTGGCGGAGTATTATCAATTATTTTAATTGTATTTGATGTAACTTCATTTTCATTATTAAACCTATCTACACCAACAAATTTAAATACAGTATTCTCAGATATTCCTTCAGGAATTTTAATAGTGAACTTTACAGTATCTTCAGTTATATCATTTGAAAATGCTTCATTCGATAAATATTTAAATTCCTTTCCATCTGCACTATAATATAATTCAACTAATCCTAAACCGTATTCATCTTGTGCAATTGTAGCGACTTCGATAATTTCATACTCTTTATAGATTTCTCCGCTTAGAGGTGATATTACAGTTAAAAATGGACCTGCTATATCTCTTATAGAAAACATTGAACTTGCAACTTCATTTTTAAATCCATTTATATCTTCAATGCTTAATTTTAATTTACATTTATTTGAATGAAGGTTAGGAACTTGCCATAAATATGATTCTATTTTGGAATTAAAATTCACTAATTCATTCCAAGAATTACCTCCATTTGAAGTAAATTGTAATGAAATTGATTTTATTCCTGCATTATCTCTTGCATTCCAGTCTATTTTAAAGTTTGAAATTCCATCAATAGTTTCACCAGAAAGTTGTGTTAAAAAAGAAATAGAAGGTGGGGTATTGTCTTTTAATTGAAATTCATTAGATTTATAATTAGTTTGATTTCCTGCATTATCAATTACGATTATAAATAGGTTTAAATTAATATCAGGTAATGCTCTTAAAACTTTCTCAAATTCAATTATAGTTGATTTTGTGTTTGATGAATATGTTTTACTATTGATATTATGAGATTGAGAACCAATTTTTAAATATACTTGAGATGAATTTATTCCAATATTATCTGTAATTTTTATTTTAAACTTTACCGTATCTCTTTCCTTAAAATGAGCCAAAGATTTTGGAGTAATTAATTCAATATTAGGGGTAATAACATCATTAATCTCAAATACATCGGAGATAGCTTCGGTTGTAAGTCCAACACTATCTTTTGTTAATATTTTAATTTTAACAGTATTAGAATGTACATCAGGTATATTCCAAATAATATTATTTTTATCACCTCCTGCTTTTCCAATAAACTGCCATGATTTTCCATTGTTTAATGAAAAATAAATTTCGTGAGAATGAATAAATGTATTATCTGATGATGACCATATAATTTTTCCTTTTTCTAACCCTTTTAAAATTACCCCTGATACAGGATAAACTATGTCATTTATTGGAGGGGTATTATCTGAAATTGTAAATGTTGGTGTATATAATGAAGTTTCATTCTCAAAAAGATCTTTTACAACCCATTTAATTTGTGCATCAGATGTAATTCCATTTGGTAGATTAAATGTGAATTTTTCATTCTCATTTTTAATTAATTTATTAAAAATTGATTGATGTAATAATTCAAAATCTACTTTGTTTTTCGTATAATATGCTTCAACAACTTTTACTCCTGTATTATCTCTTAAATTAAGATTTATTTCTATTTCTGATTTCTCTGGAAATGATTTTCCTTTTAATGAAGTGAGTATTGTGAATTTAGGTGACGCCCCATCCATTACAGATAATGGACCAATAATTTTTTCTGAAATTAATTGTGTAAAATCTGTTGCAATTAACTTAATGTAGCATGTGTTTGTGAGTAAATCTGGAACTGTCCAAACATAATGATTTGTTGCTCCATCTAATTTAATTAATGAATTAAAAGAATGGCTATTGTCTGTTGATATTAGTATTTCATAAGATTGGATTCCCAGATTATCCTTACCTTCCCAAGAAATATTATAATCGTTTGATCCTTTTATTATTTCAGATTTGCTTGGATTAATAAATGAAATACTTGGAGGAGTATTATCTTCAACTGTAAATAGTTCACTATTTTTAACCCGTTTATTGCCATCAATATCAGTAACTGCAACCTGAATCATTCCACTCTTTGTTATACCATGCGTCAATGGGATTAATACTGTAAAATTTGATTTTGTTAATTCATTATTTAGTTTTCCATTTAGCACCTCTTGAAATGAATTCCCTCCATTATTAGAATATTTAACAGAATAATTTTGTAAGCCATTATTATCAGATAAATTTAATAATATTCTTAAATTATTATTTTCTGGAATTGAATAAAATTTAGCGGGCTCAATTATTTGAATATTTGGTTTTACTATTTTTGAATAGGATTCTAATAGCTCAGGTATATATGTCTCTGTAAGTAATTCAATTACAGCAGTTAATTTTAGGGGTGCATGTTCTTCATTAATTGTAGCAATTGTTTTTTCATTGCGATGAGAAAATAAATTCACTTTAATATTAACTCCATTTTGATGGAATTTTATTTCTCCAGAAACGACGGCATTTAATTCAAAAATATGTGAAATTTCATGAGAGCAAGCATCTGAAATACAGTCTAATAAGTCTTTTGATGAAAGATTTATTTTTTTATTAATAGTTTTTGAACTGATTAAAGTAAACCCATCAGTATTTTCAATTATATTATCAATTTCTTCTTTTAATTCAATGCTTTCAACGTTTGTTATTCCAGTCGTTTTTAAACCGCCAATTGCAATTTTTTGTGGTGATCCAAGTATTATACTTGAATAAAATAAGATAAATGTTAAAATCTTAATATATAATTTTTTTGAAATATTCATAATCCGTTTTATTAATTTCTTTAAGTTAAATTTTGACGAGAACCGTCCATAGAAATTAAAGCGATTATTGTTTATGGCAAAAGAGTTTCAATTGATAAGATTTGATATTTTTTACATTAAATTTAATATTTTTTTAATTATTAAACATTTCCCTTGCACCAAAATGGGTAAATGGAATATAATTATGGGTAGGTGTGGGGATAAATCCCTTAATAATAAAATAAAAATCAATTCAAGGTGGAACAAGAACAATATTCATTTAGCGGATCATTTAGTTATATAATTGATCAAAAAAATAGGTTAAATATTCCTGCAAAATTTCGCAAGGAATTAGGTCCTAAGAATGATAATACTTTTGTAATTACAAAAGGATTTGATTCTTGTTTGTATGTATATCCTGCAACAGAGTGGAATAGAGTACAATCAGAGCTAATGTCATTAAATCTTATAAAAGAAAAAAATCGAAATTTCATTCGTTCTATTTTGAGATTTACAACTCATGTAAAGTTTGATCGACAGGGTAGAGTTCAAATTTCAGAAAATTTATTAGCCTATGCAGGAATTAAAAAAGAAGTCGAAATTATCGGATTTGGGACTAAACTTGAGATTTGGAACCCTGAAAAATTGGAAGAACTGGATGAGCAATCCTACGACGGAGATGAATTTGAAGACCTTGCAAATGACATTAGTTTTTAATTTATATGAAGATAGAAGCTCCTCATGTTCCGGTATTGTTGAAGGAGTCTGTTTCATCTTTAATAACAGATTTAAATGGAATATATATTGATGGGACTCTTGGGTATGCAGGACATTCAACATCAATTTTACAGAGGTTGGAACCAGAAGGAATGCTGATTGGTTTGGATTTGAATCCAAATGCAATAAGTTTTGCAGAAAATCGTTTGTCCACGATTTCAACTAATTACAGTCTTCACTTATCAAATTTTAAATCTTTTTCTAAAGTATTATTTGATAGCAAAATTCGAAAAATACAGGGTTTCTTTTTAGATTTAGGTTTATCATCTGCATTGATTGATGAGCCAGAATATGGTTTCTCTTATAGAAATAATGGACCTCTAGATATGCAATTTGATAGGAATGGTTCTTTTTCTGCAAAGGATTATTTACAAAATGTTAGTGTAGAAAATTTAATTTTTACACTTAGAAAATATGGCGAAGAACCGAATGCAAGAAAAATAGCAAATGAAATCGTCCAATGTGTAAATCAAAATAAAATGAATACAACTTTTGATCTTCGAAATGCAATTTGTAACGTTATTCCAGAAAGGTTTCAAGTAAAAGCTCTTTCAAGGGTGTTTCAAGCTATACGAATTAAAATTAATGATGAAATAAATATTTTAAAGAGAACAATGAAATTAGCAATAGAATTTTTAAATCCGGGGGGGCGTTTAGTGATTATCAGCTACCATTCCTTAGAAGATAAAATGGTAAAATCTTTTATTAATAATAAATCTATTAAATGTATTTGTCCAACCCAATTACCAATTTGTTGTTGCAATGTAACTCCAAAATTAAAAAAAATAACATCTAAGGCAATTATACCTTCAAAAAGTGATATTGTAGATAATTCAAGAGCACGAAGTGCAAAATTAAGAGTAGCAGAAAGGATTTAGAATGGCTAATAAGAAATCATCATTTAATTTAATTCAATTTATTATCGGTATTATTTTTTGTACTTTAATAGGTGTATTCACAATTACTCTAAATTCAACTTGCAATTCTTTAAATGTTGAAATTGGTAGTTTAAATAGAGAATTATCTCATCTTCGAAATGAGTACACAAATGTTCAAAATAAAATAACAGATCTTAGTAGAGGAGATAAAATTCAAAAATTCGCAAGAGAAAAATTAAATATGGTACCATCTATTTTAGAACCTATTGATATTGTATTAAACGACGAATGACAATTTTTTATCAAGAATATCGAAATCGTGTTCGAATTGTATTTTTTACTTTTATAATTTTAATCGCATTTGTTTGCAGTAGATTATTTTATATACATATTATTTGTAATGATTATTATATAAATAAAGTCAATACACTATTAATTAAAAATCAAAAATTAAATGGTGAAAGGGGATTGATTTTTGATAGAAATGGAAGTTATATAGCTCGGAATGTAAGAGCATATACATTTATTGTTGATACTGAGAAAAAATATGATCGAGAAAAAATTGTAAAGTTATTTTCAGAAACATTTAATAGATCTAAATCTTATTATCAATTAAAATTAGATAAAAAAAGTAATGGAATTATATTAGAACAAAATGTTCCTTCTTATGAATGCAAAACTATTTTAGATTCTACTTTTGCTGGACTTACAAGAAATTATAAAACGATTCGGAATTATCCATATAAAGAATTAGCTGCTCAAGTAATAGGGTATTCTAATGATGAAAATATTGGTATAACAGGAATTGAAAGTGTTTTTAATTCTTCTTTAGAGGGTGGTAAAGGTGAAAAAACTTTTGTAAAATGGAATGGGTATATTTATGAATCACTTTATAAAGATAGCTTTTTACCCCAAGAAGGATTTGATGTTACATTAACTTTAGATATGAAATTGCAATGTATACTACAGGAAGAAATATTAAAAATTTGTAATAAATCTAATGCTGAAATGGTAAATGGAATTATTGTTAATCCTTTTTCAGGAGAAATTCTTGCAATGGGTACTGTTCCAACATTAGATTTAAATAAATATTCTGATTATCCAATTGGTAATCACCGAAACGCATCTATCGTTGACCCCTATGAGCCAGGCTCTACTTTTAAAATTATTGCCTTAGCTGCAGGATTAGAAGAAGGAATTATTAACGAAAATGATACTTATTACTGTCATAATGGGAAATATCAAATACATGATTTAGTATTAACTGATCATGAACCACATGAATATTTAACTGTTAATGAAATTTTAATGCATTCAAGTAATATTGGAATTGCAAAAATAGTAGAGAAATATAATTCTAAATTAATTTTAAAATATGCTCAAAAATTTGGTTTTGGTAGTAAAACAGGAATTCAATTACCGGGGGAATCTGCAGGTATTTTAAATCCTATTTCAAATTGGTCATTAGTTTCAAATGCTTATATTTCTATTGGACAAGAAATAAATAGTACTATTCTTCAAACAGCTATGGCATATTCTGCAATTGCAAATGGTGGATATTTAATTAAACCTCAAATATTAAAAAATATTACAACAAGTAATGAAATATTGTTTGAAAATGAACCTATTGTTATTAGAAAAGTTATTTCAGAAAATACTTCAATGCGAATGATTGCAATGTTAGAAAATGTTGTTGAAAATGGTTCTGCAACAACTGCACAAATTGATGGATATAAATTAGCGGGGAAAACAGGAACTTCTGAAACTTTTATAGATGGTAAATTATCCAAAAAAAATTATATTTCTAGTTTTGCCGGAATTTTTCCAAGTGATAACCCTGAATATGTTTGTATTATTTCCATAATAAATCCTACTACTGCAAATGCAATGCATTATGGAGGTGTTTCTGCAGCACCAACAGTTAAAAATATTTTTAAAAAAATTATTACCGAATTAGATGATATTACACCTTATTCACCAAAATCCTATGTTGGAAATACAAAAATATGAAATTATCAAAATTAATTAATGGGTTAAATTTTAATGGAACTCCTGATGATTGTGACATAAAGTCCATAATTCATGACTCAAGAAAAGTAAGAGAAGGTTCCCTTTTTATAGCAATTAAAGGATTTGAAACTGATGGTCATGATTATATTTTAGATGCTATAAAAAATGGTGCATCAGCAATTGTTTCAAATGGTCGTTCTTTAGATAATTTACCAATTCCCGTTGTGAAAGTAAATAATCCTAGGGAATGTATGTCTCAAATATCTGCAAATTTTTATGAACATCCTTCAAGAGAATTAAATATTATTGGTGTTACGGGTACAAATGGAAAAACTTCAATAACTCAATTAATTTTTGAAGTATTTAATAAAAGTGGTCTAACAACAGGTTCGCTGGGGACTTTAGGATTTGCAACTCCCAGCGGTATGTCGACAACTGGATTTACGACTCCAGAATCTGTAGAAGTACAACATCTATTGAAAATGATGAAATGTGGTGGTGTAGAAAATGCAGTTATGGAAATTTCATCACATGCACTTGAAATGAATAGAGTTGATGATGTAGATGTGAATATTGCAGTATTTTCAAATTTAAGCCAAGACCATTTAGATTTTCATGGGGATATGGAAAATTATTATTTAGCAAAATTAAAATTATTTAAACGATTACCAAATTCATCAACGGCAGTTATAAATATTGATAATAGCTATGGTCGCAGGATTTGTGAAGTTATAGATTGTAATGTAATTACCTATGGTGTACATCCAAATGCTGATTTATGTGCATATGATTATAAATTAACTTTAAAATCAACTGCAATTAATTTAATGTGGAATGGGCAATCTTTTGAAATAAATTCAAATTTAATTGGTCATTATAATTTAGAAAATATTTTAGCAGTAATTGCTACAAGTTTAGTTTCTGGGATTTCGGTAGAACAAATAAAATCTGCAATTAATTCTCAAATTAATATCCCCGGTAGAATGGAGAAATATGAATGTTTAGGAAAAGGGTTAGTATTTGTGGATTATGCACATACTCCAGATGCATATTCTCAAATATTTAAAACTATTAAAAATTTATCTTCCAAAAATTCTAAAATAATTACAGTATTTGGATGTGGAGGGAAGCGAGATAAAGAGAAACGACCATTAATGGGTAAAATTGCAGGGGAATATTCTAATAAAGTTTTTATTACTTCAGATAATCCTCGAAATGAAAAAGTAGAAGACATTTGTGCTCAAATTTCATCAGGATTTTTTAAAGAAAATTATGAGATAGAATTAAATCGTGAAAAAGCTATTATTTCTGCAATTAATTTAATGGATGAAAATTCTATTTTATTGGTTTTAGGAAAAGGTAGAGATGATTATGAAGAAATTGGTAATGAAAAACTACCTCATAGTGATATTGGAATTATAAAGTCTCATTTCGGATGAGAATTGATATAAATGAATCAGAATTATTTAAAAAATTGATTGAACAAAATTACAATAAACAATTAATTATTCCGCCTATTGGAATTACAATAGATTCGCGTTTGCATAAATCTGGTGATATATATATCCCGTTAGTTGGTGAAAATTTTGATGGATATGATTTTATCCCTCAAATTTCAAATAATAAGCCATCTCTCATTGTATCAGAGAAAAAAATAAATTTTAAGCCTGTATTAAATGTAAAAAATAATCGTGAGTTTATAAGGAATATAGCAAAAATATGGCGAAATAAATTTAATTTAAAATTAGTTGGAATTACAGGGTCAAATGGAAAAACTACAACAAAAGATTTAGCTTTTCATGTTATTTCACCTTCAAAAAATTGTTTTAAAACTGAAAAAAATTATAATACTGTGTTGAGTAGTCCTCTTTCTTTTTTATCCATTACTAAGAGCCAAAAAGTAGCATTAATTGAAATGGGGACTAATCAACCAGGTGAAATCAAATCAATTTGTGATGTTTTACAGCCAAATATTGGGCTAGTTACAAATATTTCAAATGCACATACAGAAAAATTTAATTCATTAAAAAATATAGCAATTGAAAAAAGCCAATTATTCAATTGTTTACCAAGCGATGGTATTGCAATTGTAAATAGTGATGATCATTTTATTTCTGATATGATCACTAATGCAAAACAAATCACTTATGGATTTAATGGAACACCTGATTTTTTTGGAGAAATTATTGAAGATAATAAATTATTGATTAATGGGTATTTAATTCGTTTACCTTATTCAGGGTTTTCAATGGCTCAAAATTCGTTAGCAGTTTTTGCATTATCAACAATAATTGGAATTCCAATTAATAAAATTATTAAAAGAATAGAAAGTTTTAAACTACCTACAGGGCGAGGTCAGATAATAAATAGACATGGTATTAAGATTATTGATGATTCTTATAATGCAAATCCTACTTCAATGATTACTGGATTAAATAGACTAATTCAAAGTGAGTCTAATAGAAAAATTGCTATTTTAGGCGACATGTTTGAACTTGGAAATATTGAAAAAGAATCCCATGAAAAAATTGCGAAATTTTTATTAAATGAACAAATTGATATGATAATTTTAATTGGTAAGTGTATGAAAAATGTACAGTCTATTTTAAAAGAAAATTCAAATTCATTTTGGTTTGAATCGAATAATAAATTAATTAATTTTTTAAATAATATAATTAAAAAAGGTGATTTAGTTTATGTGAAAGGTTCGAGAGGTATGAAAATGGAAAAAATAATAGAAGGTATAAATTAATGTTTTATCATCTTTTATATCCATTACATGAATTTTTCTTTGGTTTTAATGTGTTTAAGTATATTTCGTTTAGAGCTGTTGGAGCTGCGATTACAGCATTAATTATTAGTTTTTTAATTGGGCCGATGATAATTAAAATGCTTCAGACAAAACAAATTGGTGAAGTTATACGTGAAGCAGGTCCCAAATCACATAAAAAAAAGCAAGGTACACCTACGATGGGTGGAATAATTATCCTTGTCTCTTTAATTGTACCTACGCTTCTTTGGGCTAAATTAGATGATAAATATATAATGATAATTTTAACTGCTACATTATGGATGGGAATTATTGGATTTATAGACGATTATTTAAAAGTTATTAAAAATTACCCTGAAGGATTAATAGCAAGATATAAATTATTAGGACAGTTAGTTGCAGGGTTGATGGTTGCATTTTCATTATATTATTTTCCAGAAAGTGCTCAAATTAGAACTACTACCTCATTACCTTTTATTGCAAATGGTGTTATAGATTTAGGATTATTTTATATTCCATTGATTGTATTAGTAATTTTAGGAACTTCAAATGCAGTTAATTTGACAGATGGATTAGATGGTTTGGCTACTGGTTTGGTTGCGATTAGTACATTAGTTTTTGGTGCAATAGCATATGCAACGGGTCGATTTGATTTTAGTAATTATTTAAATATTATGTATTTACCTGGAACAGGTGAATTGTTTGTTTTCTGCTTGGCAATGGTTGGTGCGTGTATTGGATTTTTATGGTATAATACTCATCCCGCAATGGTTTTTATGGGCGATACAGGTTCTCTCGCATTGGGAACAGCATTAGGGACCTTAGCAACACTATTAAAAAAAGAATTTTTATTAATAATTATTGGAGGTGTATTTGTTATAGAATCATTATCTGTCATTCTTCAGGTTTCATATTTTAAATATACTAAACGAAAATATGGAATTGGACGAAAAGTTTTTAAAATGACTCCAATTCATCATCATTTTGAATTAAGTGGGTGGCATGAAAACCAAGTGGTTGTAAGATTTTGGATAATTGGTATTTTACTCGCTTTACTTAGTTTAACAACATTTAAAGTTCAATAATGAACATAGAAAATAAATTAAATATTAATTTATCAGGTAAAAAAGTAACTGTTTTCGGTGCAGGGAAAAGTGGCATTGCATCTGTTAATTTATTATTATATATTGGTGCTATTCCTTTTTTGACAGATATCAATGAATTCGTTAACATTAATGATATATATTGTAATTATGAAATTGGTGGGCATTCTAAAAAGGCTCTTGATTGTGAGTTAATTATAATTTCACCCGGAATTTCAGATAAAATTGAAATTATTCAAAAAGCTAAATATTTTAATATTCCTATTGTTAGTGAAATTGAATTGGCATCATGGTTTACAGAAACGCCTATTATGGCCATAACAGGATCAAATGGAAAAACAACGACTACTATGTTATTGCATGAAATGTGTATTTGTGCCAATTTAAATTCTCAAATTGTTGGGAATATAGGTACTCCATTTTCACAAATTGTTGTGAATGAGTTATTAGGAGAAATTAAACCAGATGTATTTGTTGTTGAGGTTAGTAGTTTTCAATTAGAGCATATATATCATTTTTCACCAAAAGTTTCTTCAATATTAAATATTAAGCCAGATCATTTAGATCGCTATAGTAATTATCAAGGTTACATAAATGCAAAATTGAATATTACTAAAAATTTAAAGGAGTCCGATTTTTTCGTATATAATTCAGATGATGAAATACTTTTAAAAAATTATAGTAATTCATTTGAATATTATATTCCTTTCTCCTTGAATATGGAAACTCGGGCTCCATTCCATTTAAATAATACAAAAGTATATTATTCTGAAAAAGATAAACATATTCCTCTTTATTTTTTTAACGAATGCAAATTAATTGGTAATCATAATATTCAAAATATTTTAGCATCAGCAACAATGGCAAAATGTTTTGGGATAAATGAAGAATCAATAAGGGAAGCTATTTTAAAATTTAATCCTGTTCCACATAGAATTGAATTTATAGGTCAAATTAATGGAATAAATTGCTATAATGATTCTAAGGCAACTAATTTGGATGCTGTTAATACGGCGGTTAGCAGTTTTAAAAATCCCATTATTCTAATTTTGGGTGGCAAAGATAAAGGAGATACTAATTTTAAAAATTTAAATCTAAATTCTAAGGTGAAGCAAATTATTTGTTATGGTGAGTCTGCTCAATATATATATAATCAATTAGATAGTTTTAGCAATAAATTGGTTATTTCTCACTTTGAAAAAGCAGTAAAATCCGCATTTGATTTAGCAAATGAAAACGATGTGTTGTTATTATCACCAGGTTGTGCAAGTTTTGATCAGTTTAATAACTATGCAGAACGAGGCGATACATTTAAAAATATATTAAATGAATTTCAAAATCAAATATGATAAATAAAAAATATAATATATTTAAAATTGAAAGAGATTTATTTATTGTTTTAACTATACTAATTGCATTTGGTACAGTTTTAATGTACAGTGCAAGTACCTTAATGTCTAAAAATAGTCTTCAACCAACAACATTTTTTTTATTTCGTCATTTAATTTGGATTACAACAGGTTTAGTTTTTGCTTATATTTCTTTTGTGACTCCAATTTCTTTAATTAAAAAGTATTCAAAAATAATATTATTATTAGGTATATTAATTATTATAATGGGCATATTATTAAACCCAACAAAAGATTCATCTCGGTGGTTAATTTATAGTAATGGTGCTAAACAAATTACAACTTCGGATTTTGGTCGATTAGCATTAATAATTTATATTTCATGGTTTTTGGATAAATATCGTAAAAATATAAATGAATTAAAAGGTGTGCTTATTCCATTTTTATGTACAGTTGGCATATTGTTTTTATCTGTATTGAGACAACCTGATTTTTCGACAACAGTTGTATTTGGTATTATACTTTTGAGTATGCTTTTTATCGGTGGATTAAATATTAAATATATTGGTGGAATAGTTTTATCGACTATTCCATTAGCGATATATAAGATTTACAATACTCAATATATTATTGAAAGGTTAATGGGTAGTAATAATGAACAAGTAGAAAGAGCAATAATGGCGATGGGGAGTGCTGGGTTTTTTGGAAAAGGGCTTGGAGATGGATTAATAAAAAAAGGATTCATTCCCGAAATTCAATCGGATTTTATATTTTCTGTAATTGGTGAAGAATTAGGTTTTTTAAGCGAAATGGCTGTTTTATTTGCATTTATTTTTTTGTTTATTAGAGGGGTACAACTTGCACAAAAAGCACCATCACCATTTTCTATGTTTTTAGTATTAGGAATATCAATAAATTTTATTATTTATACAATAATAAATATTGGTTATGTTGTGAAATTGCTTCCAACTACGGGACTTGCTTTACCATTTATTAGTTACGGAGGCTCACATACAGTGGTTAGTTTTATTATGGTAGGTTTATTATTTAATGTTTCAAAAGAAATTAAAAAACATGGCTTTTAAATCAATAATAAAAAATGAATGTATATTAATTGCAGGTGGAGGTACGGGTGGTCATTTATTTCCAGCGATGGCAATTGGTGAAAAATTATCATTAATGGGTAGTAAAGTATTATACTTTGGCTCAAAATTTGGGATTGAGTCAGATATTTTTAAAAATAATAATTTGGATTACAAATTATTAAATATTAGAGGAATTCAACGAGGGTTAGATTTTAAGTCTATAGGAAAAAATATATTATTTCCATTTCGTTTTATTTTATCATTTATTATTGCACTTATTATAATTAAAAAAAGAAAACCGAGGGTTGTGATTGGAACAGGAGGTTATTCATCAGGAATTCCCTTATTATGTGCATCTATATTAAATATACCTACATTAATTCACGAACAAAATTCATATCCCGGAATTACAACACGATATTTTTCAAAAAAGGCAACAAAAGTTTGCATAGCATACGAAAATTCTAAGGAGTTTATTCAATCTAATAATTTGATTTTGACGGGTAATCCAATTAGAGATTCAATTAAAAAGATTGATAGTTCGATTGCAAAAAAGAAAATGAATTTAGATCCCAATAAATTTACAATTTTCTTCATGGGTGGTAGTCAAGGATCTAAACCGATAAATGATTATTTAATTAAAAATTATAATAAATATTTAGATGCTGATTGTCAAATTTTATGGCAATGTGGTAAGCATTCAATTGAGGAATTAAAAGTTAAAATATCTCATCCTAGTATTTATTTAACAGCATTTATTGATGATATGGGAATGGCGTATTCATCTGCAACTTTAGTTATTTGCCGATCTGGTGCAATTTCAATATCCGAACTCACTGTATGTGGAAAAGCGATGGTGTTAATTCCATTTCCACAATCTGCAGGAAACCATCAATTACATAATGCACACGCATTAGAAGTAGAAAATTCAGCAAAGGTGGTATTACAAGAAAACCTACTAACTGGTGAGTTAGAGGATATTATTTTAGAATTAAAAAATAACCCATCTCAAATTATTGATTTAGAAAAAAATGCATTAAAAATTGCAAAATTAAATGCAACAGATGACATTGTAACTCAAATATTGGAAATTGCAGTATAATGTTTGGAAAAATAAAAAAAATACATTTTGTGGGAATTGGTGGAATAGGAATGAGTGGGATGGCTGAATTATTACATTGCCTAGGTTTTTCAATTTCCGGTTCAGATATGAGAGATTCTGAGCGAACTAGACATTTAACAAAATTAGGTCTATCTATTTTTATTGGTCATCATTCTAATAATATAAATGATTGTGATGTACTTGTTTATTCTTCGGCGGTAAATTATGAAAACCCTGAAGTGAAATACGCAAAAGATTTAGGAATCCCTGTTATTCGTCGAGCTGAAATGTTGGGTGAATTAATGAAATTAAAGAAAATAAGCATTGGTGTTTCAGGCACACATGGGAAAACGACAACATCATCTTTATTAGGAAATATTTTATTAGAGGCAAAAGTTAAACCCACATTGGTAATTGGTGGCATTGTAAATAAATTTAATTCAAATGCTATTTCAGGTTCTGGTGATATTATTGTTGTGGAAGCTGATGAATTTGATAAAACATTTTTACAATTATCCCCAACATATTCAATAATTAATAATTTAGATTTAGAACATTTAGATTGTTATGAAAATTTAGAAGAATTACAAGATTCATTTATTAAATTTGCAAATTCAGTTCCATTTTATGGTAAAGTTGCTGTTTGTATTGATTATGAAAATACTCGTGAAATTATTTCTAAGATTAAAAGACCTGTTTCTACTTTTGGAATACATGAAAATGCAAATTACAGAGCAGGAAATATATCATTTAATAAACTTATAACTCAATTTGATTTAACTATTAATGGTCAATTTATTGAAAAAATTATTTTAAACACACCAGGAGTACATAATATTCAGAATGCTCTAGGTGCGATTGCGATTGCAGATGAAATAAATATACCAATTGAAAAGATTAAGTCTGGATTAGCTAAATACAATGGAGTGCGTAGAAGGTTTGAAATTGTTGAAAAATTAATGGATGGAACAATCTTAGTTGATGATTATGCACACCATCCCGCAGAAGTAAGAGCAACTTTATCGTCAATAAAAAATGGGTGGGATAATCGCTTAATTTCTATATTTCAACCTCATTTATATTCAAGAACAAGAGATTTCTATAAAGATTTTGCAAATGCATTTACACAGTCAGATATTGCAATTTTTACTGATATTTATCCCGCAAGAGAGAAACCAATTAATGGAGTAAGTACTAAATTAATTACCGATGAATTAGCTAGAATTGGTCACACAAATATATTATTAGTTTCTGATAAAAATGATATCCCTAAAAAGATTAACCAAATACATAAACCTAACGATTTAATAATAACTATGGGTGCAGGTGATATTTGGAGACAAGTAGAAAAAATTTCTGAGGAGATTTCAAATTGAAAAAAATATTGTTAAATAAAATTGAAAGCATTGCACCTCAAAGAGTTTTTTTAAATGAACCGATGAGTAAACATACAACTTTTGGCATTGGTGGTCCAGCTTCTTGTTTTATTTATCCCGAACGAGAACATCTGAGACAGATTCTGAAAATTGCAAATGATTATTCTATCCCTATTTTTTTTATGGGGGGAGGATCAAATTTATTAGTATCAGATAAAGGGTTTGATGGGATTGTTGTTTCTTTTGCAAAATCTCTAAAGAAATTAGTATTTCGGAAATCTAATTCATTTTCTTGCGAAAGTGGGGTGATGTTGGGGCATTTAGTTAAAGAAGTGAGTAAAAGAAGTATTGGTGGTATGGAAGGGCTTGTCGGTGTTCCTGGAACCGTTGGCGGTGCATTAGTAATGAATGCAGGTGCATATGGGAAGGAAATTTCAAATTTATTACAATCAGCAACTGTTTTAACAATGGCAGGCGTTGAAAAAACCTATCAACGAAGTGAAATAAATTTTTCGTATCGTTACTCAACATTTCCTAAAAATGAAATTTTATTAGAAGCTGAATTTAAAGGGGAAAAAGTAAATCAAAAAGAAATTAGTTCTGAAAAATTAGAAGCATCTGAAAGACGAAAATTGAGTCAACCTTTAAAATTTAGGTCTGCGGGAAGTATTTTTAAAAATCCTTCCGAAATGATGGCTGCTGGATATTTAATTGATAAATCAAATTTAAAAGGAAGTTTGTCAGGTAATGCTGAAATTTCTGAAAAACATGCAAATTTTATAATTAACAGAGGGTCTGCAAAAGCATCAGATGTAATAAAATTGATTAATAAGGCAAAATCACATGTTAAAAAGCAATTTAATATTGAATTACAATTAGAAATTAAATTATTGGGATTTAATGAAAAAACAATGAGTGAGCTTGTAGGGAATGGAATTGGTTAATTCACAAAAATTAATTAAGAATATTAAGCTATTTTCATTTGTTGGAATTAGTGTCTTTTTTATTTTATCAGTTTATAAATATTCTGATTTAATAGGACTTACTAAAATAAAAAAAATTAATATTATTGGAAATCAATTTATTAAAACGGACGAAATAAAAAGCCAAATTAATATTGATGATAATGATGATCTTTTAAATATTAATATAAGTAAAATTCAAAATAAAATAATGGGAATAGACTTTATTAAATATTGTCGAATTAGTCGGGTGTTCCCTTCTACAATAATTGTAGAAATTATTGAAAATGATCCTGTTGTACATTTAGTATATAATGAAAATGAATATATTTTGGATATTAATGGTGAAAAATTACCTGTAAAAGAATCTGCAATAAGATATTTTTTTCTACCTAAATTGATATTGAATGATAAAATTTTTATAAGTAAAATAAATTCAATGGAATTTGCTTCAAAATTCGGAAATAAATTATATCAATTAAGAAA
Source organism: uncultured bacterium (assembly GCA_964529325.1). Classification (GTDB taxonomy): domain Bacteria; phylum Fidelibacterota; class Marinisomatia; order SCGC-AAA003-L08. Next base: position 25,292 of record CAZGWH010000021.1, read on the forward strand.
TAATTATCCAACAATTTTTGGTAGTATTACCTTTTTTGATTTTAAGGGTGATGGTGATGTATTTATGAATTTTTCAAATAATACACAAATTATTGCAAAAGAAAATAATTTAAATCTTCATTTTAAAATTATAGAAGAATTTAAAGAAATTAAATATACATTTGATAATTATTCAATTTTAGATTTAAGAGTAAATAATCAACTAATTGTAACCGAAAATAAAAATATAAAATCATGAATACAGAACGCCAACAAATAATTACCGGTGTAGATATTGGGACAACAATGACAAGAGTTCTCATTGCTGAAGTATTAAATAATGCTGAATTTAAAGTATTAGGTTTTGGTATTACTCAAAATAAAGGTTTGAAAAAAGGAATAGTTGAAAGTGTTACCAAGTCAGCAGAGTCGGTTGAAAAGGCGATTGAAATTGCTGAGCAACAGGCTGGTGTAGAAGTTGAAAATATAATAGTTGGAATAACAGGACATCAAATTAGAGGAATAAATAATACTGGTGTGATTACAGTTAATTCTCCAGGAACAGAATTAATGAATGAGAGAGAAATTACTCAATCAGACATTAATCGTGTTTTAGAACATACAAAAGCAGTCACATTACCTGCAGATAGAAGTATTCTTCATGTTTTACCGCAAGAATTTAATGTAGATGACCATAAGGGGATAAAAGATCCATTAGGTATGATTGGACACCGCTTGGAAGCAAGTGTTCATTTAGTGACAAGTGATGTTAGGAATGAAAAGAATATTCGAACTTGTTTACGAAATGCAGGATTAGATATTAAGCAATTTGTATTAAATCCATTAGCATCTGCTGAATCTACATTAGACCCCAATGAAAAGAATTTAGGAGCTGCCGTAGTTGATATTGGTGGTGGAACTACAGATGTAATTGTATATCATAATAATGGCGTTAGACATACAGGTATTGTACCGATTGGGTCAAATAATATTACATCTGATATTGCTCATGGTTTACAAACTACATTTGAACAAGCCGAAGAATTAAAGAAAAATTATGGTTGTGCAAAGTCAGCATTAGCAAGTGATGAAAAAAACATTAAGGTTGAAGGAATAGGAGGTCGTGATGGACGGCTTATTTCTCAAAAAGAATTAGCTCAATTAATTGAACCTAGATTAGTTGAAATTCTTGCCATGGCTTCTGCTGAAATAAAGAAGAAAGATAATTCAAGGTTTTTAACTTTTGGTGTTATTTTAACAGGTGGAGGTAGTTTGTTACATAATACGAGTGACCTTGCAATTGATGTTTTTCAACAGCCTATTAAAATTGCTAACCCTATAATAACAGGTGGGTTTGGTGATATACTTGAAAATCCAGAATCAGCAACGGTTTTAGGATTAATTCAATATGAAATGAATAATAAAGATTCAGTAATTGAAGAAGAATCATTTTTTGAAAAAATACCAGGAATAGATACTGTAATAGGTAAAGTAAAAAATGTATTTAAAAATTTAATATAATATTAACTAACAATAACCAATAAGAGGAGAAAACATGTTATTTGAACCATGTGAATCAATAGACCAAAAAGCTCGAATACTCGTTGTAGGAGTTGGGGGAGCTGGTGGTAATGCTTTAAATAGAATGATAGTTGATGATTTGACAGGTGTTGAATTTATTGCTATAAATACAGATGCTCAAGATCTTGAGGGGAATAATTCTCAAACTAAAATTCAAATTGGTAAAGAATTAACAAAAGGATTAGGAGCTGGTGCAAATTCTGAAGTCGGTAGAAAAGCGGTGGAAGAAAACTATGATGTGCTTACAAAAACGATAGCTGGTGCTGATATGGTATTTATCACAGCAGGTATGGGTGGTGGAACAGGTACAGGAGCAGCACCTGAAATTGCTCGGATTGCGAGAGAATCTGGTGCCTTAACCGTTTCGATTGTAACAAAGCCATTTAAATTTGAAGGGCCGAAAAGAACAGAGCGTGCAAAGGATGGAATTTCTGAATTAAAGAAAAATAGTGATACACTTTTAGTCATACCAAATGAAATTTTATTATCAATCACTGATATTAAAACAACATTTAAAGATTCTTTAAAATTAGCTGATAGTATTTTGCATCAAGCAACTCGTGGAATATCAGATTTAATAAATATTCCTGGTTTGATAAATTTAGATTTTGCGGATGTGAGAACAATAATGCAAAATATGGGTGATGCTTTACTTGGAACTGGAGTTGCAAAGGGTGAAGAAAGAGCAATTTTGGCTGCTCAACAAGCAATTAATTCTCCACTTCTTCAAGATGTTGGTATTAGAGGTGCACAGGGTATTTTAATTAATATTACGGGACCAGAAGATTTAACAATTCATGAAATTAATGATGCTTCACAAATTATCTATGAAGAAGCAGGTGAAGATGCGAATATTATTCCAGGTTGCGTAATTGATAAATCTTTGGATGATGAAATAAGAATTACTGTTATTGCGACTGGTTTAAATCAGGAAAATACCGATTCACAATCTGTACAAATTTTTGGTGAAAGACCTTTAATTGAATTAGATTATAACCAACCAAAACCAACAATTGAAGAAAAAGAACCATTTAATGATATTACTCCAATGTATAAGCGTAAGCAAATGGAGAATGTGGGAGAATCATCTGAAATTATAAAAGAGCAAGAAAAAACACCCGTATTTAGTGATGATTTAGATATACCAACTTTTATTCGAAATAGAAATCATTAAATAAGAGATTAATTAAAGGATAGATTCGCATATTTACGAATTAATTTTTTAATTTGATTTCCCGTAAACCGAATAGTTAATTTGGCTTCATCACCAGATCCTTCTATGTTTTGGATTACTCCTTGACCAAATAATTTATGGTTAACTTTACTACCTATCCGTAGGTCATATTGGCTTGTACGGATAGGTGGTGATGGTTCAAATTTAAAATGTGTTGATTGAATGTTTTTTGAATAAGACTTCTGTTTAATTTGTTCAATCAAATGGTGTGGGATTTCATTTAAAAAACGAGATGGTCGCATATAAGTTGGAGTGCCTCCAAATCGGCGACGAGTTTGGGTGTGTGTTAAAAATACTTTTTCCATTGCTCGTGTTAAACCTACATAAAATAGCCGGCGTTCTTCTTCAAGTTCATTTTCCTCCTCAAGTGCGCCGGCCAATGGAAATAATCCTTCTTCTAGTCCACAAATAAATACAACGGGAAATTCAAGACCCTTTGCTGTATGAAGTGTCATGAGTGTAACTGCTGAGTTTTCATCATTCCATCTATCAATATCAGTAAGTAAAGAAACTTCTTCAAGGAAATCAGTTAATAACAATTTTGGGTTCAATTCTGAATATTCCGCTAATGTTGAAACAAGTTCTTCAACATTATTCCACCTATCATCAGCTTCTTCCGAATTTTGATCGAGATAATAATTTTCTAATCTAATATTTTCAATTAATAATTTAATTACCTCTAAGGGTGAGTTATTTGTGCTATTTTTTTCTAAAATGTTAATTAATTCGCTAAATGCTAAAATTGACTTTGTTTGTTTTGATCCTGCCGAAAATTGCTTATTTATTAATTCCAGCATCGATAAATTTTGTATTTTTGCTTGATCTTTTAGTTTATCAATCGTTGTTTTCCCCAAACCTCTTGGTGGAAAATTTACAATTCGTTCAAAACTTAAATCATCCCGAGGGTTTACAATTAACCGAAGGTATGCGAGTAAATCTTTAATTTCTTTCCGGTCATAAAACTTAACTCCACCAATAATTTTATATGGAATACCTTGCTTCCGTAATTCATCTTCAATTGCTCTACTTTGGGCGTTAGTTCTATATAGAATAACTAAATCATTAAATGCTCTTCCATCTTTAAACTGTTTTTGAATATTGGTTATAATTTTTTTTGCTTCATCTCTTTCATCATTATATTCATTTAATGTAATTAAACTTCCACCTTTATTTTCTGTCCAAAGTTTTTTGGGTGAGCGGGTTTTATTATTTTTAACTACCGCATGAGCAGCATCTAAAATTACTTGAGTAGAGCGATAATTTTGCTCCAATTTATAAATTTTTGAGGAATTAAATATATTTTCAAAATCAAGTATATTTTGAACATCAGCTCCTCGCCAACCATAAATTGATTGGTCATCATCTCCAACCACACAAATTTCATTATTATTTTCTGCTAATAGTTTGATAAAAGTAAACTGAGGAGCATTTGTATCTTGATATTCATCGACTAAAATATATTGGTGTTCATCTTGGTATTGTTCTAGGACTTCAGAGAATTTTTGAAATATTTCAATTGTGAGCAATATTAAATCATCGAAATCTACCGCATTATTTTTCTTTAATTGATTTTGATATTCTGTATAAATCGTTGATACTTTTTCCTCCCAAAAACCCGACGCAGAAGATTGATATTCATTTACTAAAATTAGATTATTTTTTAATTTACTTATAAACCCATTTATAGAATTTGGATTGAATTGTTGCGTATTATAATTTAATTCTTTTATTATTTTTTTTATTAATGTGCGTGCATCTTGTTGATCATAGATAGTAAATCCAGCTGTATAACCTAATCTATAAATTTCTTTTCTTAATATTCGTGCACATAGGGAGTGAAATGTCCCCATTTTAATTAAATTTGATGGAATATGGGGGAGTAGATTTCCAATTCGTTCTCTCATTTCTTTAGCCGCTTTATTTGTAAAAGTAACAGCTAAAATATGTTGAGGAGGTAAACCAACATTTTCGATTAGATGTGCAATTTTATGAGTGAGTACACGCGTTTTCCCACTTCCTGCACCAGCAAATATGAGAATTGGACCACCAATATATTCAACTGCTTTTTTTTGGTCGGGATTTAATTGAGATAAAGTCATTTTGATTTCTTTTTCTTTCGTTTTAATTCATTTTTTGCTTTATTATGTTCTTTAATTGTTTTTGTAAAAGTATGATAACCCGTACCATTCGCAACAAAATAAATATAGTCCGTATTTAATGGGGTTACTGCAGACTTTAACGCTTCAAGTCCTGGGCTATTAATTGGTCCAGGAGGTAATCCTTTATATTTATAGGTATTATAAGGATTATCAATTCGAAGGTGTTTATAATAAAGTTTTATATTTTTTCCGGGTACAATATACTGCACTGTTGGGTCTGCTTGAAGAAGCATATTTTTTTTAATTCGGTTATGATATACAGAAGATATTTTTTTCATCTCACTATTATACATAGCTTCACCTTGAATTATTGATGCCATTGTAACGACTTCTAACATCGTCATTTCTCTTCGTTTTGCCATAAAATGTAGTGATTTAGAAAAGTGATGTTTAAACATATTAACCATAGTTTCAATAATATCTTCTTCTAAATTTGAAGATAAAAAATAATATGTATCTGGAAATAAAAACCCTTCTAAGGATGGTGCATGAATATCTAAAGTAGAAATATAATTATGATCATTACATAATTGTGTGAATTTATAAGAATCAATATTCATTTTAGAATCAATTTCTTCAATTATTCTATATAATTCCCATCCTTCTATAATTGTGACTTTTATTTTTTCACCAGATGGGGCGGTAATTCGATTTATTAAATCATTAATATCTCTAATTCCTTTTAATTGATACTTTCCCGGAAAAAGTGATTTTGTTTTCCCAACTAAATATAATCCAGCTTTAAAAGCTGTTTCATTAAAATTGCATGATTTGGTTTGAAGAGAGTCAATTACTTGTTTAACACTTGCTCCTTTGGGAATTACAAATTGTGCATCAAGATTATCACATTCTATTTTCCAGGATAGGACAATATTGATTGTAATTAATCCCCCAATAATCATTCCGAATAAAAGGATTCCAATTGTAAGTTTTAAATTTTTGTAACTGGTGTTTTTTTCCATTGTCAAGGGTCAGAATTTAAATTGAAAGTAAAAGTCTAACCAATGCAGAAGGTTAAAAATAATTTTTAATTTTTAATTGATTTGTTTGGTTTGAATTTCAAAAGTCCTTTAAATTATATGCTCATGCAACGGAGTAAAAAGTACACAAAATTATTTGATTCATGGGATTTTTCAACCGTGAATTATATGATTTTTGGTATGGGAGTACTAACTATTTTACTTGGGTATTATTTAATGTGGACAGGAGATACAACAAGTTTTCAGACTGTAAAATTATCTCCGGTTGTATTAGTTTTTGGATATTGCGTTATTATACCAATATCAATTATGTATAAATCTGGAAATAATTCAGATAAAATTTAGGGGTGGTAGTTCAACTTGGTTAGAGCACCGGCCTGTCACGCCGGAAGTTGCGAGTTCGATTCTCGTCCATCCCGCACCCTTGAAGCTCAGTTTCTTAACTGGGCTTCTTTGTTTT